>NZ_CP072113.1:633880-1267761 GCF_017654605.1 Yimella sp. cx-51 | reverse complement strand
TTCGTCCGCATCCTGAAGGACATGATGCGCGACAAGGAGTTCGGCAGCCGGATCGTGCCGATCATCCCGGACGAGGCGCGCACCTTCGGTATGGACGCCTTCTTCCCGACGCTGAAGATCTACAACCCGCACGGCCAGAACTACAAATCGGTCGACGCCGAACTGATGCTGGCCTACAAGGAGTCGGAGCAGGGTCAGATCCTGCACACCGGCATCAACGAGGCCGGATCGCTCGCGGCCTTCACCGCGGTCGGTTCTTCGTACGCGACGCACGATGAGCCGATGATCCCCATCTACATCTTCTACTCGATGTTCGGGTTCCAGCGCACGGGCGACAGCATCTGGGCGGCCGCCGACCAGATGAGCCGCGGTTTCATGATCGGGGCCACTGCCGGTCGTACGACGTTGACCGGTGAGGGTCTGCAGCACGCCGACGGTCACAGCCTGCTCCTGGCTTCGACCAACCCGGCGGTTGCGGCCTACGACCCGGCGTACGCCTACGAGATCGCGCACATCATGCAGGACGGTCTGCAGCGGATGTACGGGGACGACCCCGAGAACCTCATCTACTACCTGACCGTCTACAACGAGCCGATGCAGCAGCCGAAGGAGCCGGAGAAGGTCGACGTCGACGGCATCCTCAAGGGCATCTACAAGCTGTCCGAGGGCAGCAGTGAGGGCCTGGGCGACGACGCTCGCCGCGTGCAGTTGCTCGCCTCCGGCGTCGGTGTGCCGTGGGCGCTGGAAGCCCAGCAGTTGTTGAAGGACGACTGGGGCGTCGTGGCCGACGTCTGGTCGGTGACCTCGTGGGGCGAACTGCGCCGCGACGGCCTCGCTGCCGACGAGCACAACTTCCTGCACCAGGAGCAAGAGCCGCGGATTCCGTACATCACCCAGAAGCTGCAGGGTGCCCCCGGACCGGTGATCGCCACGTCCGACTGGATGCGTTCGGTGCAGGACCAGGTGCGCCAGTGGGTGCCGCAGGAGTTCGTGTCGCTCGGCGCCGACGGTTTCGGATTCTCCGACACCCGTCCGGCCGCGCGTCGCTTCTTCCACATCGACGGCCCGTCGATGGCGGTGCGCGCGTTGCAGATGTTGGTCGAGCGCGGCGAGCTCGACGCGAGCTACCCCAAGAAGGCTGCGGAGAAGTACAACCTGCTGGACGTGCGGGCCGGCACCTCCGGCAACGCGGGCGGAGACGCCTGAGACGCTACGCAAGCCGTTCGAAGCCCCGCCTCCCGCTCCGGGAGGCGGGGCTTCGTCGCAACCTTCCCGCGGCCGCGCTCGGCCGGTTAATGTCGCGACATGGACATCAGCTGGCAGGACATCGTTAAGAAGGAATTCAATCCGCCCTCGCGCGGCGCTGCGGGGTATGACGAGATCGCCGTCGACGACTTCTTCGACGAGGTGGTCAGGCGGGTGCACACCGACACGCTGGCAGCTGACTTCCTCCGCGCGCAGACCTTCCCGAAGGCACAGGGGTTCGGTAGGCGCGGCTATGCGGCGACGGAGGTCGATGAGTTCATCGATCAACTCGCGCAGCAATGTGCCGGCGTTGCTCCCTTTACCGGCAGCACCGTTGGGGAACAACAGGACACGCCTCGACAGAACGCGCCGCAGGGTGGTGGCACGTCGAGCTGGGGAGGCGAGCCGAGCCTCTCCGGCGAGTCGCCGTACGTCGAGCGCAAGAGCTTTCTCTCGCGCATCTTCGGGAAGGGCTGACATGGCCTTCAGCACGATCGCCCACGACGTCGAGGACGGCATCCTGACCGTCACACTCGACCGCCCCGACAATCTCAACGCGTTCACCGTCACCATGGCCGACGAACTCGAACAGACCTTCCGTGAGGTCAACGAGCGCGACGAGGTGCGTGCCGTGATCGTCACCGGTCGTGGACGCGCATTCTGTGCAGGCATGGATCTGGCGGCAGAAGGGAACGCATTCGGTCTGGACGAGACGCAGCAACCGACGCTCGATGCGATGGCCGATCTCGACGACCCTGCGCTGCAGCGGGTGCGCGACACGGGTGGCCGGGTGACGCTGGCGATCTACGACTGCCGCAAGCCGGTCATCGCAGCGATCAACGGTGCCGCGGTGGGCATCGGAGCCTCCATGACCCTGGCGATGGACGCCCGCATCGTCAGCCGCGAGGCTCGCTTCGGGCTGGTCTTCGGCAAGCTCGGCATCACCCCGGAGGCCGCATCGACGTGGTTCCTGCCACGCATCGTGGGCATGGCGACGGCGCTTGACCTGGTCTATTCCGCGTCGATCCTCGACGCTGCTCAGACGAAGGACGTCGGACTCGCCAACTCCGTCGAGGATGCCGAGCGATTGATCACTGCCGCAAGGGATTTGGCTGACCGCTGGACCAAGGAACGCTCGCCGGTGTCAGTCGCACTGATGCGGCAGATGATGTACCGAAACTCCGCCGAACCCCACCCGCGCGAAGCGCACCGGATCGATTCCCTGGCGATGTTCGAGACGAGCATCGCCGACGGCGGCGAAGGTGTGGCTGCGTTCCGGGAACGCCGCGCCGCGCAGTTCAGCAGCGCGACATCCCGGATGCCGCAGTTCTACGACGAATGGTTGCGCCGCCAGGACGACTGACGGGCTCCCCTCGCCTGGGTGGTCAGACTCCGAGCGTCAGACTGCGCGACAAGACCGCGAGGTCAGGGTTGTCGCTGAAGATCCCGTCGATACCCGTCTTCCACAACTGCGCGAGGAAGTCGAGCACGCGGCCGTAGTCGGCCGGGTTGGTGCCGGTTTGGTAGTCGGCCGGCAGGAAGGTGTTCTCGGCGCGCACCGTCCACGGGCAGACCGTCAGACCGTTGGAGTGCGCGTCGGCGACCAGTGAGGTGGGCTTGCCCAGCGTGCGATCGGCGTTCCAGCTGATCACCCGCTTGGTGTCGGGGCCCACGCCGTCGATGTGCTGCGCCCAACTCTTCATGCCCGAGCGCGTGAGCAACTCGTCGTAGCTGCGGGTGTCGCCGTAGGGCTTGCCGGACGCCGTTGCCAGGAAGACCAGCGGCGCCTTCACCCCGAACTTCGTGCGCAGGTCGAGCAGGTTGTTGAGCTCGAAGGACTGGATGAAGATCGGCGCCTTCGGGGAGTCAAGCCGGTAGCGGCGGATCAGCGGCACCAGCTTCTCCTCCAGCGGCTTGCCCATCTGTCGGAAATAGGTGGGGTGCTTGGTCTCGGGGTACACGCCGATCGGTCGTCCGAGCTCGCGGGTGAGTTGCTCGCGCAGCTTGAGCACCTCCTCGAAGGTCGGCACCTGCCAGAGGCCGTCGTAGACGGTGTTCTGCTGGCGCTCCTTCGGCAGACGCTCAACAGCGCGCAGCGTGCGAAGTTCGGTGAGGGTGAAGTCCTCGGCGAACCACCCGGTCACCGGCACGCCGTCCAACTGCTTGGTGGTCCTGCGCGAGGCGAACTCCGGACGCTTGCTGACGTCGGTGGTGCCGCCGATCTCCGGCTCGTGGCGGCAGACGAGCACGCCGTCCTTGGTGATCACCAGGTCGGGCTCGATGAAGTCGGCTCCCAAGTGGGCCGCCAACCGATAGGCCGCGAGGGTGTGCTCGGGTCGGTAACCCGATGCGCCTCGGTGACCGACCACGATCGGACCGCGACGTGGCCCACGCCGACGTCCCGGATCAGCGGCGGCGGAGGTGGCCACGGCGGGTGCAACGACTGCGGTGGCGGCGGATGAAGCGAGGATCCCTGCGAATGTTCGTCGATTCATCTCTCCATCGCATCGCGTCTGCCGGTGCGGTGGGTGGATAAGAGGTGACGAAATGCCGAACGGACGCTTCTTCGTCCACCTCCTACAAATTAGGCTCTGGCCATGTCCCGCACGCCCACCTCCCGCAAGCGCCTTGAAACGGCGGCCGGGGCGCTCGCCACCGAGGCGGTGCAGCAGATGGACGAGACGCTGCCGTGGTACCGCGCGCTGCCTGCTGAAGACCGCTCCTGGGTGGGCATGGTGGCGCACGCAGGCATCGCGGCATTCATTGCCTGGCACGCCGACCAGAACACTCTCCCCCCGATCGCGGCCGATGTCTTCGGCACTGCGCCTCGAGAACTGACCCGCTCAATCACGCTGCAGCAGACTCTCGACCTGGTGCGCACGACGATCGACGTCGTGGAGCGTGCGGTGCCCCAGATCGCCGCTCCCCAGGATCGCGTCGAGATGCGGGCCGCGGTGCTGACCTATGCCCGCGAAGTGGCTTTCGCGTGTGCGCAGGTGTACGCCCAAGCAGCCGAAACACGCGGCGCCTGGGACGCCCGCCTGGAATCACTGGTGGTCGACGCCGTGCTGCGTGCCGAGGGCGATGAAGCCCTGCGTTCACGGGTGACGGCGCTCGGCTGGGACGAGGTCAAGGACATCGTCGTCATTGCCGGCACAGCGCCGCAAGGCAGCGGCACCGAGACCGTGGACGCCTTGCGCCGTTCGGCGGCGCGCATAGGCGCCGACGCCCTGGCCGCAGTACAGGGACGCCGCCTCATCGCCATCCTGGGCAACGTCGCCGACCCACTGTCGGTGGCGGCCGACCTGGCCGAACTCTGGGCTGACGGTCCCGTGGTCGTCGGCCCGCTGGTGCCCCACCTGTACGCCGCCGGTCGCAGTGCTCGCGCCGCCCAATCGGGTTACGTCGCCGCGTCGGCCTGGCCGGGGGCGCCGCGACCGTGCCACGCAGATGAACTGCTGGCCGAACGGGCACTTGCCGGAGACCAGCGGGCGCGACGGCAGTTGTCGGCACGGGTGTCGCACGCTCTGGACGTCCGAGCAGCCACCCGGGACACGGTCACCTCCTACCTTGACCACCTCAGCCTCGAGGGCACCGCACGTGCCCTGTTCGTCCACCCGAACACCGTGCGATACCGGCTGGGGCGGTTCGCCGACGACAGCGGATTCGATCTCACCGACGCACGGGATGCCTTCTCAGTGCGGCTGGCGATGATGTACGAACAGCTGCCGGAAGTGGCGGAGAGGCGATAGGAAGCTGCCGGAGTCACCGCGACAGATTTGATGATTCCTACAAAGTCTGAGGTTCATCCTCGTCGGTTTCAGTGCCGAAGCGGGGCCCGATCTCGCGAGAGAGTTGGTCTCGTGCTCGCAATCGTCTGCCCTGGACAGGGCTCACAGACCCCCGGATTCCTCGCACCATGGCTTGAACTTCCTGGTCTTCGCGACCAGCTGGAGCAGTTGGGGTCAGTCGCGCAACTCGACCTGGTGGAGCACGGCACCGTGTCGGACGCCGACACCATCAAGGACACCGCTGTCGCCCAGCCGCTCATCGTCGCGGCCGGTCTCGCCGGTCTGCAGGCCCTGTTCGCCGACGACTCCAAGACGCACACCGGGGCCGGCGTGACGCTTGATGCCGTTGACGTCGTCGCCGGCCACTCGGTCGGTGAGATCACCGCCGCGGTCGCCGCTGGAGTGCTGACGCCCCAGGACGCGACGGTCTTCGTCCGCGACCGCGGGAACGGCATGGCAGCTGCCAGCGCAGTGCGCCCCACCGGCATGGCGGCCGTGCTCGGCGGCGACGAGGCCGAGGTCGTTGCCACGCTCGAACAGATTGGGCTGACCCCCGCCAACCGCAACGGCGCCGGGCAGATCGTCGCGGCCGGCACCCTTGAGCAGATCGACGCCCTCAAGCAAGCTCCGCCGGCGAAGGCCCGGGTCATTCCGCTGCAGATGGCTGGTGCGTTCCACACCGAACACATGGCACCCGCCGCCCAGGAGTTGGCGCAGCTCGCAATGTCGTTCAGCACGAGTGACCCATCGGTCGCGCTGCTGTCGAACAAGGACGGTCAGCGCGTCGAGGACGGCACTGAGGTGCTTCGCCGTCTGGTCTCCCAGGTGAGCAGCCCGGTGCGCTGGGATCGCACCATGGAGACGATGCTCGCGATGGGCGTCACCGGCCTGATCGAGCTTCCGCCGGCCGGCACGCTGGTCGGTCTGGCAAAGCGCGGCATGCGGGGCGTGGAAACTCTCGCGCTGAAGACCCCGGACGATCTCGACGCAGCGCGGCGCATGATCAGCGAACACGGCCGTTCCGGCCAGCACGATTCAGTCAACAACCCGACGGAGGACTGAATGGTCTCCCCCAAGAACACCGGCAGCCTTCGTTCCTCCGAGGGCTCACAGCACACGCGCATCCTCGGAGTCGGTGCGTACCGCCCCGAGCGTGTGGTCACCAACGAGGAAGTGTGCGAGTTCATCGACTCCTCGGACGAGTGGATCCGCGAACGCTCGGGCATCGTCACCCGGCGCATCGCTGGTGACCACGAGACGGTGACCACGATGGCCGAAGCCGCCGCGCGGGATGCCCTGCAAAACTCCGGGGTCGCCATCGAGCAGATCGACGCCGTCCTGGTCGCCACCGTTTCGCACCCGTACCAAACGCCAGCTGTTGCACCGCTGATCGCAACCAACTTGGGCCGCAACGGGATTCCGGCTTTCGACATCTCCGCCGCGTGCGCTGGCTATTGCTACGGCATCAGCCTGGCCAACGACATGGTGCGCAGCGGCAGCGCGACCAACGTCCTGGTGATCGGCGTCGAGAAGCTGTCGGACTTCACCGACAAGTACGACCGCGGCACGGCGTTCATCTTCGCCGACGGCGCCGGTGCGGCGATCATCGGACGCTCCGAAACTCCTGGCATCGGCCCCACGGTCTGGGGCTCCGACGGTGAGCAGTGGACAACCATTTCCCAGCGCGAGTCGTGGATCGAGATCCGCAAGTCGTGGGAGGAAACCGATGGCGACGACCGCATCTGGCCCACCATCGGCATGGTCGGACAATCAGTCTTCCGTTGGGCCGTGTGGGGCATGGCCCCGGTCGCGCAGAAGGCAATGGACGCCGCCGGGATCACCGCGAACGACCTGGACGCATTCATCCCGCACCAGGCGAACATGCGGATCGTCGACGCCATGGTCAAGCAGCTCAAACTGCCCGCCGACATCCCGGTGGCACGCGACATCGCCGACCAGGGCAACACCTCCGCGGCATCGATTCCGCTGGCCACCGAACGGATGCTGCGCGAGGGTGAAGCACCCTCGGGAGGTCTTGCCCTACAGATCGGTTTCGGCGCAGGCTTGGCCTACGCCGCACAGGTCGTCGTCCTTCCCTGAATCCACCCGCGACTCGGCGGGCAATCCGGGTCAGCCCGAGATCCGTTGCACCACAAGGGATCACAACGCAACACAAGAAACCAAGGAGTTCGACACATGGCACAGAGCGACCAGGAGATCCTCGAAGGCCTCGCTGAGATCGTCAACGAGGAGACCGGCCTCGACGTCAGCGAGGTGCAGTCGGAGAAGTCCTTCACCGAAGACCTCGACATCGACTCGCTGTCGATGATGACCATCGTGGTCAACGCCGAGGAGAAGTTCGGCGTCCGCATCCCCGACGACGAGGTCAAGAACCTCACGACCGTCGGCGACGCCGTCACGTACATCAAGAACGCCCAGGGCTGACCCCTCGGGTGGGCCGGCGCGATCCGCTGGCCCACCCGTTGTCGCCACCCTCGCGCCACCGGGCGCGCCCCGAAACAAGGAGTTCGCACCTCATGAGCGCAGACAAGCGCATCGTCGTCACCGGAATCGGTGCCACCACACCGATCGGTGGTACCGCGACCGAGACCTGGGACGCCCTGCTGGCCGGACGGTCCGGCGCCCGCACCATCGAGGCCGACTGGGTGCAGCAGTACGACCTGCCCACCCACTTCGCCGCCACCATCTTCCAGAACCCCGCCGACGTGCTCGCGCGCGTCGAAACCCGTCGGATGGATCCGTCCGGGCAGTACGCCCTGATCGCCACCCGTGAGGCATGGGCGGACGCCGGTGCTCCCGAGGTGGAGCCGGAGCGTCTCGGTGTCGCGATCGGCACCGGCATCGGTGGCGTGCACACCCTGCTCGACCAGTACGACGTGCTGAAGGAAAAGGGCCCTCGCCGGATCTACCCGTTGACCGTGCCGATGCTGATGCCCAACACCGCCTCCGGCAATGTGTCGCTCGAACTCGGCGCCCGCGCCGGTGCACACACCACCGTCTCGGCGTGCGCTTCAGGTGCTGAGTCGATGGGCTACGCCGCGGAGATGATCCGCTCGGGCCGCGCCGATGTCATGGTCGCCGGCGGCACCGAGGCAGCGATCCATCCGCTGACGATCGCCGGGTTCAACGCCATGCAGGCACTGTCACGGCGCAACGACGACCCGGCGGCTGCCTCGCGTCCGTACGACACCGGCCGTGACGGCTTCGTCATGGGCGAAGGCGCGGGCGTGATCGTGCTGGAGTCGTACGAGCACGCCAAGGCGCGCGGAGCCAAAATCTACGCGGAGTTGGCATCGATCGGCATGTCCGCCGACGCGCACCACATCACCGCCCCGGAGCCGGAAGGCGCCGGCGCGAGCCGCGCGATGACCGAAGCTGTCGAGCGAGCCGGCCTGTCGCTCAACGAGGTTCACCACATCAATGCGCATGCCACCTCGACCCCGGTGGGCGACATCGCCGAGTCGAATGCCATTCGACGCACCTTCGGAGATGCCACCGATTCCATTCCGGTCACGGCGACCAAATCGATGACCGGGCACCTGCTCGGTGCCGCCGGCGCGCTCGAGGGCGTCTTCACGATCCTGAGCGTGCACCACCGGTTGGTGCCCGCGACGATCAACCTCGACGACCCTGACCCGGAGATCCACCTCGACGTCGTCACCGGCGAAGCCCGCAAGCTGCCGGACGGCGACATCTCTGCGCTGAACAACTCGTTCGGCTTCGGTGGGCACAACATCGCCCTCATGGTGAAGAGCGTCTGACCGCTCCTCGAGCCAGTTCCGTAGTCCAAGAAGCTCCCCGCACCTACTGGCGTGGGGAGCTTCTTGGCTGTGGCCGGTGTCAGCTGACTCGGTGGAGCCAGCGGACGGTGGCGCCGTCTCCGGCGTAACGGAACGGCTCCAGTTCTTGGTCCCATGCCGTGCCGAGCAACTCGGCCATCTCGGTGCGGAACTGTTCGGGGTCACCCTTGCTGGCGGCCAGCGCCGACCGCAAGCGGTCTTCGTTGACGACGGAGTCGCCGTTGGCGGAGGTCCAGGTGTGGTGGATGCCCAGCGAGGGCGTGTGCGACCAGCGCGAACCATCGCAGCCGGGGCTGGGCTCTTCGGTGATCTCGAAGCGCACATGTTCCGACCCGCGCAGTGCGCTTGCCAGTTTGGCGCCAGTGCCGGGTTCGCCCATCCACGACAGCTCGGTGCGCACCAGCCCAGGGGCCATCGGCTGAGAGGTCCATTCAGTGCGCACGGCAGAGCCGAGGACGTTCTCCAACGCCCAGCTCAGGTGCGGGCACAACGCCGTCGGAGTCGAGTGAATGAACACGACCCCGCGCGTGACACGCGAATTAACCGCAGACATCCGGGCCTCCTTGGTGTGCGAGGGACGTCTTCCCCAACGACCTCGTACGGGTGCCCGCATCAGCGGAGATGAACTTGTGCGCCCATTGTGCCTCATCCGGGTCACAAGTGCACCACTGGTCACACAGAACAATCCGGCGAGGCAACTCCTGGTGGCGGTATCGGCACCGCTGCAGGGTTTCAGCGCCGCTTGAACAGCGTTGTGAAGATGACCGGAAGGTGGAGGAAGCCGAGCGCGAGGCAGAGCCATGCCCCCGCTCCCGTGCCGAGGGGCGAGGGCTGCTCGGTCGTGCCGTCGATGTAGCTGAAGGCCGCGAACCAGAGCATGCCTGGGATGAAACACAGGACGAGCGCCACGATGCTGAATGCGATGTGGCCCTTGCCCAATGCTTGAGGCAAGCCCAACGCGCCCACGATCACGGTGAAGACCGCCATGACCGCGGCCACTCCTCCCGATTCAGGGCTGCTGGTGTAGCTCTCCTCCGCCTGCGCGAGAGCGAACGCCGACCAACTCTGTCCGTCGAGGGAAGCCCATGGGAGGAAGAAGCTGAGTACGACGCCCAGCGACAGGAGGATCCACGTCCACCCCAGGCCACGAGCGGCTGCGTCTGCCGGCTGCGAACCACGGCGGATGGGATACGACGCATACGCCGGTGGGCCAAAACCTGGCTGAGGCGCGGCGGCCTGGGTCATTGCCGCCGGTGCGTAGTGCGGCCCGGAGCGGGGGCCAACGTATGGGCCCTGGCCGCCGTATGGTGCGGCTGGAGGCACCGCGACCCGGGCCGGGGTGGACGCGAGCCCAGCACGCAGCTCACGCGCGAAGTTGCCGACGCCTCGCTGACGTTGGTCGGGATTCTTGGCCAGACCGCGATGCACCGCGTCCCGCACGCCGCCAACGATCGTCCCCGGCAGGGGTGGCGGCTGCTCATTGATGTGCTTCATCGCGAGTGCGACCGCGGAGTCGGCCACAAAGGGTCGTCGACCGACGAGGGCTTCGTAGGCGACGACTGCGAGGGAGTACAGGTCGGCCTGGCCGGTGACGTCACGGCCGAGCGCCGATTCCGGCGGCAGGTATTGAGCCGTGCCCATCACCTCACCGGTGCGGGTCATCTTCGCTGCACCGAGCGCCCGTGCGATGCCGAAGTCGGTCAGCTTCACCGTGCCCTTCTCGGTCAGCAGGATGTTCGCCGGCTTCACGTCGCGGTGGATGACACCGGCTTCGTGCGCTGCCTCCAGACCGGCCGCCGCCTGCGTGATGATCGAGACCACCTGCTCTGCAGGCAGGCCACCCTGCCTGTCGAGCAGATCGGCCAAAGAGGTGCCCCGGACGAACTCCATCACGAGGTAGTCGGTGTCGCCCTCGCGACCGAAGTCATGCACCTGCGCAATGTTTGCGTGACTCAATCGAGCGGCGGTGCGGGCCTCATGGTGGAAGCGGGCCGCGAAGTCAGGATCGTCGGCGAGTTCGCGGCGGATCACCTTGATGGCAACCGTTCGGTCGAGCACCTCATCGTGAGCCGTCCATACCTCGCCCATGCCCCCGCCGGCGATGCGTGATTGCATCACATAGCGACCGCCCAGCGTCTGACTCACGTCCATGGCCGTCCCTCCCCGATCGAGGCCCCCTCAAGGATGCCTCACCAATGCTCAACACGCGCGACCGGCGCGCGCAGGATGCCCGGCGGCAGGTACGCTCACGAGCGCTTCGCACGTCTCCATGGTCGTCCGGAGCATGGGGCGGTAGCTCAGCCGGTTAGAGCAGCGGACTCATAATCCGTCGGTCCTGGGTTCAAGCCCCAGCCGCCCTACCGAGATCTCGTCAAAGGGCTCGATCAGTTCGGTGATCAGTGCACCTGTGCCCAGGACAGCTTGACCTGCCCGGCGGGCCCGGTCGAGAAAGACGCTCCGATGAGCTTGAAGAACTCCGAGAACGCCAGGTGCGCCTCGCCGGAGGGACGATGAAGGTCCGCTGGACGGTCTTGGATCGAGGGGTGTTCGTCAGGTGGGGCTTGTTCCGCCCGCCACTCCAATAGGTACTTGTCGTAAGACCCCGCCAGGAGGTCCCACACAACTTCTTCATCGATCACCCGGCCCGCCAGGCGATCTCGATGGACGATCGTGTGATGCCCTCCGCATAACAGCGCGGACAGATCGAGACGAGTTGGTCCGCCGTCGGCCCAGTGGATCAGGTGGTGGCCGTCGCACCAGAAGGCAGGTGCAGTACAACCCGGGAAGGTGCAGTGCCGGTCGCGGAGCCACAGTGCGCGCAACATCTCGCGGGTGATGTAGCGCTCGGCGCGGCCGGCGTCCAGCACTCCCCCATGTTTGTCGACCAGCACCGGGAGGACGACGCCGTCACACGCCAACTTGCGAATCGTTTCGCTGCCAAGGAGCGTGCCATCGTCCACTCCACCCACGACGCTGCCGGCGGCGGACGCGGCACGTAGCTTTTCGTGGTCGATGGTGACCACGACGGTCGACTTGGTGGAGGCGCCAGGTAGCACCGATGAGGACATCCCGCGACGGAGTGCTTCGACGAGCGCCTGCCCGCGCCGCTGCGCGAACGTGCGCTTGTCGCGCTCGCCGTTCGGGCCAGGCACCGGCTTGGACAACGGGCCGATCGCTCCCTCCAGGATCGCACGGCTCTCGTTGTCGAGCGTGAGGTCGTACCGGTGCAGGCCGTCGTCCTCGATGCCTCGGCTGAGCTCGACGCGTTGGGCGCGACGTTCCTGATCCTCCTGGAACGCGCTCGAACCGAAGCGCGCCAGCAGTTCGGGACGCACCATGCGCACCCCGGCAGGGCCGTGTCGTCTACCCATCTGCAGCAGCGCGTCGATGACCGCCAACATGGCTTCGGGCTCGACCTCCGCGCGCAGCTTCTCCATCTCACGCAACACGGTCGCGCCCGTGCGCGGCGAGATCTGCGCATCAACGACTGCCGCTCCGACCGGAGCTGCATCGCCGCGCGAGTTGACCGCTGCGGAACATGACGCGATGTCGGAGGCGCCTGCCTCGACTGTGGTTGGAGCCTACGAGCGCACCCACGCCAGCGTGCGCCGTGAGGTGGAGGTCAACACCTCACCGCGCTGCACGGCCTCCGCGGTGATGGCAACGCGTGCCGCGGCTGCGAGCCTGACGAGGTCGTCGACTTCCGTCATGAACTGCGTCAGCACAGTGCCGGGCGCTTGGAAGAGCCCGTCGTTCAGCCCGTTCAGCGCAGCGCGCGCCACGTCGATCGCACTGTGGCGATCGGCGAAATCTGCGCGCTGTTCGAGTTGCATGAAACAAGCTATGCGTGACCACCGACAACCCCTTTCGACGCTGAATCTGCTGCTCGACTCAAGCGAGAATCACCATGTCGAGGGCCCACATTCCGCCAGCTCAGATGCCTGCGAGTTCAGCGACGCCTACCCACCGACGTCGGCCCGGCAGCCGAATCAGGCTGCGACAGTGGCGCTTTCACGCTCGCGCAGCTGACTCGGCAGCGCAGTGGGAGCCACGACGCGGCGACGCGGCTTCGGCGCGAACTTCGCAGCCAGGTGGTTGGGCAACGACAGTCGGAAGACCTTCCCCCACGCCGAGGCGACCTGCTTGTGCAAGGGACCCGTCACGTACTGCAGGCCGTAGCGCTCACAGATGTCGCGGATCTTCGGCGAGATCTCCTGGTAGCGGTTGCTCGGCAGGTCGGGGAAGAGGTGGTGCTCGATCTGGTAGCTGAGGTTGCCGGTGGCGATGTGCATCGCGCGCGAGCCGTCGATATTGGCCGAACCGATCATCTGGCGCAGGTACCAGTCTCCGCGGGTCTCACCGTCGATGGAGGTCTTGGTGAACGTCTCGACACCCTCCGGGAAGTGGCCGCACATGATGACCGAGTGCGTCCACAGGTTACGGCCGAGGTTGGCGAGGTAGTTCGCGAACAGCGTCCGCTTCGCGGAGCCGAAAGGCACAGCAAGCGCCGGGTGGATGACGTAGTCCTTGGTCATCTGCTGACGGATCTTGTTGAGTACCTTGCGGGAGTCGGTCTTGAAGCGCTCCTTGTCCTTGCGGCCGGCGAAGTACTTGCCCAGCTCGAGGTCGTACGCGGCGATGCCGTACTCGAAGAAGCAGGCGTTGAGGAAGTTCCAGGCCGGCTGCCCCAGGTAGAAGGGCGACCACTTCTGGTCCTCGTCGACGCGCATGATGCCGTAGCCGAGATCGTTGTCGCGCCCGAGCACATTGGTGTACGTGTGGTGCAACTCGTTGTGGCTGTGCTTCCACAGGTCTGCAGGCGAGGCGTTGTCCCACTCCCAGGTGGTGGAGTGGATCTTCGGGTCGCGCATCCAGTCCCACTGGCCGTGCATGACGTTGTGCCCGATCTCCATGTTCTCCAAGATCTTGGAGACGGTCAGGCCCACCGTGCCGAGCACGAACGCCGGCTTGTACTTCGCGAAGAGCAGCACTGCACGGCTACTAAGTTCGAGTTTGCGCTGCACATCGATGACTCGGCGGATGTAGGCGGCGTCGCTCGAACCGCGCTCGCTGATCACCTCGTCCCGGATTGCGTCGAGTTCTTTGCCCAGGCACTCGATGTCGTAGCGCGTGAGGTGCGCGATCGGGTTGGTTTCCTTCTTCTGCAGTGCAGTCATGTGCTTGGTCTCCTGATCGATTTCGTTCAGTTCGAGAGGTCTGTGCGCGAACGACTTGTTCGGCTTGGTCTAGAGGTCGATGTCGCAGCGCCCGGCGGCAGCCGAGATGCAGGTCTGGACGAGCACACCGTCGCCAGGGCTGGCCATGGTCACTTCACCGGTGCGCAGGTCGCGCACTGCTCCTTCGCGCAGGGGCAGCACGCACCCGTAACAGATGCCCATGCGGCAACCGGACGGCATGAGGACGCCGGCTTCTTCGCCCTGGTCGAGGATCGGCCGGGCGCCGTCACATTCGAGTTCGCGATCAAGTTGCGTGAAGTAGACGGTGCCACCCTCCCCCGGCTCCACCAGCGCGGGACGGAACCGTTCGGTGTGCAGCATGTGCTCGTGACCGGTTGTCGCCCAATGGGATTCAAGCATTTCCAGCATGCCTGCCGATCCGCAGGCCCAGGTCTCCCGCTCGCGCCAGTCGGGCACGAGCGCTTCGAGTTCGGCGGTGTCGAGCATGCCGTGGACGTCGGTGTGCCGCTCCTGCAAGCTGATTCGGCCCTCGGCAGCAAGCAGGCGAAGCTCCTCGGCGAAGATGACGTCCTCCGGCCGCGGCGCCGAATGCAGCAACACCACGTCGTCAAGTTCGTCGACGGCGTGCCGCAGGATGCCCATCACCGGCGTGATGCCGCTGCCGCCGGTGAGCAGCAAGATCTTCTGTGGCAAGACCTCAGGCAGGACGAACGCGCCATCAGCTTGCTCCATCTGCACGATCTGGCCGACCCGCAGATGCTGCACCAGGTAGGTGCTGACCGCGCCGCCGGAGATCGCCTTGACGGTGATCGAGATGCAGCCGTCGGTTCGAGGCCCCGAGGTGATGGAGTAGGCGCGCCACATACGCACGCCATCGGTGTCGACGCCGATGCGCATGTACTGGCCGGGCACGTGTCCCCGCCAGCGACGACCTGGACGGATCGTGACGGTCAGGGCATCGTCGGTCTCGGCTTGCAGCGACTCGACGCGTCCGCGCAGCACGGTGCTGGTGCGCAGCGGGTCGAACAGGTCGACGTAGTCCTCCGGCAGCAGCGGCGTGGTGACCGCCTTGGCCAGCTTGAACGCGCGCGAACGCCAGACCGAGGGTGTGGCTGCGTCCGAGGTGATTGGCATGAAACCAGTGTGCTTACTCCGAGCGCTAATCTCTTGACCACAGCACGTGAACATCCTCGCTCAGATTGTTCAACGCGAACAAGAATGGACCTTGGTCGTGACTCAGCCCACAGATTCGGCGCCCCGCCTGCCGCAGACCGCGGTCGCCGGGCTGGCCGAGCACCTCCCCGCCGTGGCTGCGCGCTGCGTCGAGGCAATCACCGACGAAGTGCCCGGATACACGAATGCCCTGACCGGCGAACTCGGCCCGCGCATCGAAGGCGCCGTGCAGGTCGCCCTGGCGGGCTTCCTCCGGCTGGCCGGAGGACCGCAAGGCAGCGATCCGTCCACCCCGATGCGCCCCGCGCTCGACGGCGCGTACGCCCTCGGCCAGGGCGAGGCCCGCGCGGGTCGGTCGATGGACGCACTCCTGGCGGCATACCGGGTGGGAGCACGCGTCTCCTGGCGGGAGTTATCGGCCAGTGCCGTCGCCATCGGTATCGACGCCGCCAAGATCGCCCGCTTCGCCGAACTCGTCTTCGCCTACATCGACGAACTTTCCGCAGCCAGCGTCGCCGGGCACTCAGACGAACTGGCTTCCGAGGGTCGCATCCGTGAACGCCGCAGGGAACGACTGGCGGTCGAGCTGCTCGCCGGACGAGACGAAGAGGCGCTGGTCGCCCTGGCAGAACGGGCTGAGTGGCCGCTGCCGCGCACGCTGACAGCGGTGGCCCTGCCCGTGGATTCCGCGTCCTTCGCCACAGCCCAACTGGGCGCCAACTGCCTTCGCACCACGGACGATTCGGCCGAGTCGGAGCTCGCCACGCTCCTGGTGCCGGACGCGCACGGCCCGTCGCGACGACGATTGATCACCACACTTCACGAGGCCTCCGCGATCATCGGCCCGGCCACCCCGTGGACGCAGGTGGCCAGGTCATGGCGCAGGGCGATGCGAGCCCACGAACTAGGTCTCGCAACGACGCGTGTGCCACTCGACACCGAACAGCACCTCGCGCAGATCGTCCTCGGGTCGGACGCGGATGCGCTGCAGGACTTGCGGATCCGCGCTCTTGCCCCACTCGCAGATCTGCCGCCCGCCACGGCCGAACGCCTTGGTGAGACCCTTCGTTCGTGGCTGTTGCACCATGGCCGACGGGACGCGGTCGCCACGCAGTTGCACATTCACCCGCAGACTGTCCGCTACCGGATGACCCAGATCCGTGACCTGTTCGGCGAGCGTCTGGACGACCCGGAACAAGTCCTGAGCATTCTCGTCGCACTCCAACCCCACCCGCAGGCCCAACGCAACGACTAGCAGCGCCGCACATTTCCCGGCAATGAAGGCGGGCAGGCGGGCGACAGCGAGCGATCCCACCCCAAGGGACCACTCACGATTATCACCATGCGCACTACAGAGGTGATTTGATGAAACGGCGTGCCGCATCGGCGCGACCATCAACGAAAGGACGCCCCGTGGCTGAGAAGTCGACCTTCACCCTGCCCGGCCTGACCCAGGCGAAGTCCGACAAGATCGTGAAGATCCTGCAGGTGCGCCTGTCGGCCTACAACGACCTGCACCTCACCCTGAAGCATGTGCACTGGAACGTCGTGGGTCCGCACTTCATCGGCGTCCACGAAATGATCGACCCGCAGGTGGAGCTGGTACGCGGGTACGCCGACGAAGTGGCCGAGCGCATTGCCGCAATGGGCGCCTCCCCCGGCGGCCGCGTCAGCGACATCGAGCGCGACCGCACGTGGGACGACTACGCCATCGAACGTGACACCGTCGGTGCACACTTGGGCGCCCTCGACAAGGTGTACGACGGAGTCATCACCTCCAACCGCAAGGCGATCGAGCAACTCGACGACCTCGACCTCGTCACGCAGGACCTCATCATCGGACATACCGGCGAACTCGAGAAGTTCCAGTGGTTCGTGCGCGCTCACCTCGAGTCGTTCGCCGGAGAGCTCAAGGACGCCGGTACGACCACCGAGAAGGACGCTGCCGCAAAGACCCGCAAGGTCTGAGCACGGCTGATCACGTCTGAGAACCATCTGGATCACCGGTCGCACTCGCGGCCGTCCACCGCCGACCCGATGAGAGTTCGTTCCGCATGAATGCATACGACGCAGTCGTGGTCGGCGGTGGCCATCATGGCCTGGTCGCCGCCATCGAACTGGCCGACCACGGCCGTCAGGTTCTGCTGTGCGAGAGCCGGCCGGAGGTGGGCGGCGCTGTTGCCGACCGGACGATCGGCGACTTCGTCGTGGACGAGTTCAGTGCCTTCCACCCACTGGCTGCGGCATCACCCGTCATCCAGGGGCTCGGCCTCGACAAGCACGGGCTGCAGTGGGCGCGCAGCGAGCGGGTCGTCGCCCATCTCGGCCGGCCCGACGACACCTCAGGTGCCTTGCTGCACGCCGATCCCACCCACACGGCGGCCCGTCTGGACGCGGACGCTCCGGGTGACGGAGCAGCATGGCTCGAACTGGTCGACAGCTTCGCCTCGCTCAAGGATCCGCTGCTCGACGCCCTCCTGCTGTCCTGGCCGCCGGTTCGCCACGCACCCAAACTGGCGAAGGCCGTCGGCGCGACAAATCTGCTCGACTTCGTGCGCTTCGCGCTGCTACCCGTCGAGCAACTGTCCGTCGAACGATTCCGTGGTCGAGCGGCGCGAGATCTGCTGTCCGGCAACGCGATGCACGCCGACATCCCACCTGAAGCGCCCGGCAGTGGCGTGTACGGCTGGATCATGACGATGCTCGCCCAGGACGTCGGTTTCCCGACCCCGGTTGGGGGCGCCGGCGCCCTGGCCCGCTCACTGCGTTCCCGTGCTGAAGCAGCCGGCGTCGAGATCAGAACCGGTACGCCTGTCGTCCGGATCAGAGCCGAGCACGCACGCGCCTCGGGCGTCGACCTCGCGTCCGGAGAGTTCATCAAGGCACCGGTAGTCATCGCCGACACCAGCGCACCGATGCTGTACGGCACGTTGCTCGAGGACGTACCGGCCGGACTCCGGGCACGGATGGAGCGCTTCACCTGGGATCTGCCCACCATCAAGATCAACCTCGGTCTGTCGGGTGCGATGCCGTGGACCGCGGAAGCCGGGCGGTCAACCTCGGTGGTCCACGTCGGCGGTGGTCATCGCGACCTCGTGCGCTGGAGTGCCGATCTGGGCTCCGGACGTATCCCTGAGCACCCGTTCGCCCTGGTCGGACAGATGACGTCGACCGATCCACTGCGCTCCCCCGCCGGCACAGAGTCGATGTGGGTATACAGCCACCTCCCGCGCGGCGTCACCGACGACGACGGCACCGAACACTTGATCCGCAACTGCGAGCGCATGCTCGAGGAGTTCGCGCCGGGGTGGCGTGATCTGGTGGTCGAACGCTGGGACCAGACACCGCGATCACTAGAGGACTCGAACGCCAACCTGGGTGAGGGTGCAGTCGGCGGAGGCACCATGCAGTTGTTCCAGCAGGCGTTCTGGCGACCCGCCACCGGACTGGGTGGACCCCGCACATTTTTGCCCGGGCTCTACCTCGGCAGCGCCGCGATCCATCCCGGCGGCGGCGTGCACGGCGGGGCCGGCCACATGGCGGCACGCGCCGCGTTGGCCGACAGCGCTCTCGCCGGCAAAGTTCGAGGCGCACTCGAACGCCGTGTGCGCCGCTCCATCGACACCACGCTGCCCCGATTCTGAACCCCCAGCTAAACCACGCTGAACCACAGGAGACTCCATGCGCACCATCTCGGTCGAACACACCACGCCCGCTTCGCCGGAAGCCGTCTGGTCGGTGCTCGCCGACGGGTGGGCCTATCCGTCGTGGGTGGTGGGAGCCTCGCGCATGCGCGCCGTGGAGGCCGGATTCCCTTCACCCGGAACAAAATTGCATCACAGTGTCGGCAGCTGGCCGTTGCTGCTGGATGACGAGACCGCGGTACGGGACTGCGAACCGGGCAAGTCCTTGCGGCTGGAGGCGAAGACCCGTCCGTTCGGCACCGCCATCGTCGCCATCTGCCTCATCGCCACTCCGGACGGTGGAACCGTGATCAGCATGGAGGAGGACGCGGTCTCCGGGCCGCTCGCGCACACGCCCAAGCCCGCACGGCAGGTGGGCATCGCCGCCCGCAACAGGGAGACTCTCCGCCGCCTGGCTCTACTGGCCGAACGCGCCGACCACGCCTGAACAAAACACGGCACCAGCGGGCTCTTCCGACTACCGGCGCCGGCCGAAAGCCGGCTGCTTGGGCGCGCCGTGATGCGCGCCGGGTGTGATCTACGTCATCCTGACCCGACGTATCGAAGGCGTCATCCATGCAGGACACGTCGAAAACGGCGGCCGCGCACACGTCGCATCACGAAGGACCGACCGAAGCCGCCGCCACGGCAAGCGCTCTGGCTCACGCCAAGTTCCGGGCGGACATCGAAGGACTTCGTGCGATCGCCGTGTGGTTCGTCCTGCTCGCCCATGCTGGTGTGCCGGGGCTGCACGGAGGGTTCATCGGAGTCGACGTTTTCTTCGTGATCTCCGGGTTCCTGATCACCGGACTGCCGCTGCGCGAAGTCGACCGCACCGGTCGAATCTCGTTCGCCGACTTCTGGGCCCGACGAGCCAAGCGTCTGCTCCCGGCGGCATCGATCGTCCTGGGCATCGATGTTGCTCACCTGGTGGGCCATGCCAGCGTCGACTTGGCGTCAGATCTGTGGCGACATCCTGGCCTCGGCTACCTACGTCATCAACTGGCGCTTGGCGTCCCAGTCGGTCGACTACTTCGCCGGCACCGAGCCCTCACCTGTCCAGCACTTCTGGTCGCTCGCAGTCGAAGAGCAGTACTACCTGGTCTGGCCATTGCTGATCGGCCTGGTCGTCCTGGCGACCCGCGGTGCTGTTCACCGACGCCGGCTCGCCATCGGCATGGCCCTGCTGTGCGTCATCGTCCCGTCGCTCGCCTGGTCGATCCATGCGACCACGACCGACCCCGCGAAGGCGTGCCCCACCGAGAACTGTCCCCCGGTGATCGG
Source organism: Yimella sp. cx-51 (assembly GCF_017654605.1). GTDB lineage: Bacteria > Actinomycetota > Actinomycetes > Actinomycetales > Dermatophilaceae > Yimella. The sequence goes on along the minus strand of NZ_CP072113.1, from coordinate 1,247,566 downwards.
GAACGTGCTGGTCTATCGCGACGACAAGCACGTGTCCAAGCTGTTCGCCGACTCGATGCTTCCGATCGTGCGGGCACGGCTGGTGCCCCATCTGGCCGCCGCAGCGAACACTCGCTAGCCCCTGCACCACATGCGTTCGGCCCCGCTCACCACGACGGTGAACGGGGCCGAATGTCGGCCTCAGTGACGTCTCGGCTTGCCCGGCTTGCCCGCCTTGTCACGGAACACCTGGATCACCGACGGACGCGGCTGACCGGTGCCGTCGTACGGGAACAGGCTCGCGGGCGCCGACGGGCTCGCCCCGTCGACCTCACCCGGGTGCTGAACTGCGCAGAACACCGTCTTGTCGTCGACGATCAGCGGGCCGGCCGACTCCGCGCCGTGAGGGACGGTGTGGAACTGCTGGAGATGGCCAGCGTGCTTGCCCTCCAGCGGCATCATGAAGAACGCGTCCGCGTTGCCCAGGGCGTTGCCGTCCGTCGAGATCCACAGGTTGCCCTTGGAGTCGAAGGCGACGTTGTCCGGGCACGAGATCGGGCTGACCTCGCTCTTGTCGTAGCCGTCGAAGTAGGTGGACGGATCACTCGGGTCACCACAGATCAGCACGAGCTTCCAAGTGAACTCGGTGGCGGTCTGATCCCCGCGGCGCTCGGTGATCTCCAAGACCTGGCCGTGCTTGTTGCTCGCCCGCGGGTTGACCTCGTCGACCTGGTCGGCGGTGCGCTTGGAGTTGTTGGTCAGCGCAACATAAACCTTGCCCGTGACCGGGCTGGGCTCGACGTCCTCGGGACGGTCCATCTTGGTCGCACCGGCCTTGTCGGCAGCCAGACGCGTCCAGACCAGCACCTCCTCGACCGACATGCCGGCGATCTTCGACTTGCCACCCTGCACCAGCGGCAGCCACGTGCCGGTGCCGTCGCAGATGCCGTCCTGCTGGCCGTCACCGGTGAACTTGGCGACGTAGAGGTCGCCCTCCTCCAGCAAGGTCATGTTGTGTCGGCGGTCGCCCGGCTTGTACTTACGGCGCGACACGAACTTGTAGAGATAGTCGAAGCGCTCGTCGTCGCCGGTGTAAGCGACGACCCGGCCGTCTGCAGCGATGCAGACGTTCGCGCCTTCGTGCTTCAGTCGTCCGAGCGCGGTGTGCTTGCGCGGAGTGGACGTGGGGTCGGTCGGGTCGACCTCGATGATGTAGCCGAAGCGGTTGACCTCGTTCGGCTCCTTGGTGGTGTCGAAGCGCGGGTCGACCGACTCCCAACCGCGGCCCTTGCTGCCGGAAACTCCGTACCGCTTGTACGCGGCTTCCTGACCGGGGGCGTCCGCGGCCGAGGAGAAGTAGCCGTTGAAGTTCTCCTCACCCGACAACACCGTGCCCCACGGAGTGGTGCCACCGGAACAGTTGCCGAAGGTGCCAAGCACCCGGCGACCAGTGGGGTCGGTCTTGGTACGCACGAGCTTGGAACCGGCGGCGGGGCCGGTCAGCGCAAACGGCGTGGTGGCTGTGATGCGGCGGTTCTTGCGGGCGCCCATGTGTGCCTGCCACTCCACGCCCTTGCGCGAAACCTCGACGACCGAGAGGCCGTGCGCCGCCATGACAATCTTGACCTGCTCGGTGCTGAGCGACTTCGGCCCGCTGTAGCCACGGAACATCAGCTCTTCGTTGGTGTACTCGTTGTTGACCACGAGCAAGCCACGGCTGGAGCGTCCGTTGCGCACCAGACCGACGTAGTCGCAGTTGTAACCGAACTGCTTCTCCTGTGCAGCGGCGCTCTGATTGTTGAAGTCGAACTTCGGCGCTCCGGCAACGATCGGGTCGCCCCACTTGACCAACGGCTTCCAGGTGAAGCCCTCGGGGGTGACGACCTTGTCGGTCTCGAACGGCACCGGCGGGGTGCCCTCGAACTCGAACACGGGGCGGCCCAGACCATGGCCCGAGCCGGCGGCAGCAGCCTGTCCGGCCGTCGCCATCCCGACCCCAACAGCTGCAGCGCTGGCGCCGATCGCCTTGAGCAGCGTCCGGCGCTTCGTGCCACGGACGATGTCACCGAAGTATTCGTTGTCGGTGGTGTTGGCCACCGGCTGGAAGCAGGAGTCTGCGCAGCGGTAGTGGCAGGTCATGAGGGAGCGGCTGCCGTTGTGCGGGCGCGCAGCAAGCGGCAGCAGCGAGCGGTGTTCCGGGGTGGGGGTCAAAGCGGGGGTCCTTCCACACAGGTGAACTGCAGATCTGAGGTTGGTCGGTCTGATGGCAACAACCGGGGGCACCGGCGGCGGTGCGCAGCTGGCCCTGTTCGAAGGTAGAAGTACGCTCCGCTGCGCGAGTAACACCTTGGTGAACGTCGGGTAAGCGTTACGTCAAGAACGTCTGTCCGGCCATGCGCTGCCTGCACTCCTGCGCGGAACGACAACCACCGAGGTGCCACCATGGTGGCCATGCCAAACCTGCCCACGCTGGCCCTGCCGATCATCGCTGCGCCGATGGCGGGCGGTCCGAGTACCCCGGAGCTCGTCGCTGCCGTGGCTGCAATCGGCGGATCAGGATTTCTGGCCGCCGGGTATCGCACAGCCGGTCAGATGCATGACCAGATCAAATCGACGCGCGCACTCACCGATGCGCCGTTCGGGGTCAATCTCTTCGTTCCCAACGACGACCCCGTCGACGACTCGGCCATTGGCGACTACCGGCAGGCTCTTGCCGCCACTGCCGCCGAATACGGGCTGACCGACCTCGCACTCCCAACCGCAGACTCCCCTGACACCGATGATTGGGACGCGAAAATCGCTGTCCTGCAATCAGATCCAGTGCCGATGGTGTCGTTCACCTTCGGGCTGCCCGGCGCCGACGTCGTCCGGTCGCTGCAGACCGTCGGCAGTTGCGTCATCGCTACCGTCACGAGCGTGGACGAGGCTGAAGCTGCGCGATCTGTCGGTTACGACGCACTCGTGGTCCAAGGCCCGGAGGCGGGCGGCCATCGTGGGACTCACAGCACCCTGACCGAACCCGGCGCACTCGCCCTGACCGAGCTTCTCCCTGCTGTCGCACAGGCGGTCGATCTGCCCCTCATCGCTGCGGGCGGGTTGACCGACCACGCCGCCATCACTGCAGCGCTCGAGCACGCCGTGGCCGTACAACTCGGCACCACTTTCCTACTGGCGGACGAGGCCGGCACCTCCGCCACCCACCGCCGAGCTCTTCAAGACCCGGCGTTCACCACCACGACGGTGACGCGCAGCTTCACCGGGCGTCCGGCTCGGTCACTGCACAACAAGTTCATCGATCGGTTCGGAGCATGCGCTCCGGCTGCCTACCCGGCCGTTCACCATCTCACCGGGCCGTTGCGGCGAGCGGCTGCCGAGGCCGGCGACGCACAATTCGTGCATCTGTGGGCAGGCACAGGCTGGCGCGACATCCGGTCAGGAAAGGTGGCCACCATCGTGGCCGACCTCTGGCCATGAGCCGCTCGCACTCACGACAAAGGCCTCTGACTCCTACGTTTCCGCAGGTCAGAGGCCTTATGTGCGCTCCCCCGGTTGGACTCGAACCAACAACCTGCCGGTTAACAGCCGGCTGCTCTGCCAATTGAGCTACAGGGGAATGTGTCCCCGTGAGGCGCAGCGGAAACTGTAGCAAAGACCCGCCCGTTCGACCGAATCGGCCAGCTAGCTCACTCCGCGACCGGTGCCAGGCCTACCTGGTCGCGCAATTCGATGCGAAGCCGGTCGACCTCCGCAGCGACCTGCGGGTCAGCCGCGTTCGTGCGTCGTCCCAGCACCACCTGGTCGAACATCTCACCGGTGCGCAGGTCCTTGCGGATCGCCACGTGCCCCGACTGTCCGCGACCTGTGGTCGGCAGAGCGCCAGAAATCACCACCGATGCCCGCACCCGCTCGTGGAACACCTCGGGTATCCGGGTCTCGACTTCCTTGAAGGTGTACTGACTACCCCGACCGCCGTCGACCCAGGTGATGCTGAGGGTCCAGGTGTCCGGGCTCCAACCGCCGGTGTCGACCTCGAACCACGGTCGGCGGGTGAGCACCTGGCTGCCCGCGACCGTGACCAGTTCGGTCGTGGTCGCAGCCACGGTGGAGCCGGTGTTGTCGTCGACCGCGAAGGCCAGCACCTTCTCCCCGCGCGGCAGATCGAGCGTCCGCACCAGATCTGCGGGCGGCTTGGGGTCGCGTCCAAGAATGCGCATCGTTCTCCTCAGTCGGTGGCCAGTCGGGCGTGGGCTGCCTGCAGCTGCAGCAGCTGCGCAGACAGTGAGCGCGAACGCGCGAGGTCGGTCGATTGCTGACGCAGTTGCGCCATCACGTCGTCGATGCGCCGACGCATCGCGGCGTCCCGCACGCGCAGGATCAGCGAGGCCGCGAAACGGGTCTCGGGAAGGCCGGTGTTGCGGTCGATCCGGGTCGGTAGCTGATCGACCGACAGGCGTGCCACGTAGCCACCGAGTTCGGTGGGCGCTTGCTCGCGGACGGCGTCACTCCAGGCACGAAGCGACTGGGTCGACGGGTCGCCGACGCGCATCACCGCCTCGAAGATCGCGCGGTGGGCAGGTGCCACGAAGTCGTCGGCGGTCAACGCCATCAGCTGCGGGCCCGGCACGGCCCCGGGGAACTGCAGGATGCAGGTGAGCAACTGCATCTCGGCGACGACGATCGGGTCACGGAAGTTGGGCAGCGGAATGCCTGCAGGTTCGCTCGGCTCGTCTGCTTCGGGCTCCGGGGTGCGGCGCTCGACGACCGAGGTGACGGTCGCCCTGCGCACTTCTGCGTCCAACTGGTCGAGCGGCACGCCCAGCCAACCAGCAACTTCCCGGGTGTATGCCGGACGCAGCGCGGTGTCGCGAATCCCCTTGAGGATCGGGGCAACCGCCCGCATGCCCTGGACGCGTCCCTCGACCGTCGCCAGGTCGAACCGCGCGAGCGTGGTGCGTACCGCGAACTCGAACATCGGGATGGCCGAGTCGACCAGCGCGGCGACGGCCGGCTCACCCTGCGCCAGAAGCAGTTCGCAGGGATCCATGCCGTCCGGGGCAACAGCGACATATGACTGCGCGGCCCATTGCTGATCCATCTCGAAGGCCTTCATCGCTGCCTTCTGACCCGCGGCATCGCCGTCGAAGGTGAACACCACCTGGCCCGGTGCTTGTCCGGCTTCGTCCCGGATGAGCCGGCGCAGTGCCTTGATGTGATCAGCGCCGAAGGCTGTGCCACAGGTGGCGACCGCCTGGGTGACGCCGGAGAGATGACAGGCCATGACGTCGGTGTAGCCCTCGACGATCACTGCGCGTCGTTCTCCCGAGATCGACTTCTTCGCCAGGTCAAGGCCGTAGAGCACCTGGGTCTTCTTGTAGATCGGCGTTTCGGTGGTGTTGAGGTACTTCGCTTCGATGCGGTCGTCGTCGAAGATGCGGCGAGCGCCGAACCCGATCGTGTCGCCGGTGATGTCGCGAATCGGCCAGACCAGGCGTCCGCGGAACCGGTCGTACAGGCCGCGGCGGCCGCGTCCGACCAGCCCCGCGAGCACCATTTCGTCCTCGGTGAAACCCTTGCGCTGCAACACATCTACCAGCACCTCACCACCGCGGGGTGCGTATCCGACGCCGAACGGTTTGCACGAGGCGCTGTTGAATCCTCGGGCTCGCAGGAAGTCGCGGGCGGTGCGTCCTTCGCCGTGCTTGATGAGAGCTTCCTGGTAGAACTCATCGGCGACGCGGTGGGCCTCCAACAACCGGGTGCGGCGACCGATCGACTCAGGCCGCGGTCCGCGTCCCTCCTCGTAGTGCAGCTCGACGCCGTACTTGCCGGCGAGGCGTTCGACCGTCTCGGCGAAGGTAAGGTGCTCGATCTCCATGACGAAGGAGATGACATCGCCGGACTTGCCGCATCCGAAGCAGTGATAGGCGCCGACGGAGGGACGCACCGTGAACGACGGCGTCTTCTCGTCGTGGAAGGGGCACAGCCCCTTGAGCGATCCGGGACCGGCCGAACGCAGCGTCACGTGCTCACGCACGACCTCTTCCAGCGAGGCGCGCTCCTTGACCACAGCGATGTCGTCGGTCTTGATCAGACCCGCCATCGCTACCCGCCTCCATCACCTGTCGTTGTCGCAGCAATCGTCGTCCGTCGTCGCTGCAGCTTGTCAGTTTAGGTCGCAGACCGGCCGGAGTTATTCACAGGTGGGCCAGCGTCATCGCCCGAGCGCGTAGGTCGGTCATGGAGGCCACCTGGTCGATGACCACCCGCAACCTCGCGCCGTCATCAGCCGCCGCGTGATGGTCCTCGGCAAACACCGGATCGAGTAGATCGGGACGACCCGCGACGAGTTCAACCAGAGCGGTGAGTTCGTCGCGCTGCCGCGCCATGAGCAGTCCGCGCTCGTCGGTCAGCATCACGTAGCGAGCAGCCGTGGCCTTCAGCAGGACGCACTCGGCGAGCACGGCGTCCGGCACCACCAGATCGGCGTCGTAACGCAGCAGGCGTCCCGCGCCGTACTGGACGCGCGTGGCGCGCACCGCTTCCCGGACGAACCAGCCGATCAACCGGCTGGTCATGTCCTTCAGCGCCGAGACGGATGCTCGTCCGGCGTGACGCTCCAGGGGCACCGCCCCGCTGTCGCGGAGTTCGGAGGCTGCGTTCACCAACAACTCGTGCGGTAGGTGCGGGGCGTACAGCTCACGGGCCAGACCGGCGAGGTCGTCGATCTCCTTCGGCGACCCGAGCACCCGCAGATCGATGAGGCCGGAGGTGACACCGTCCTCGACGTCGTGCACGGAATAGGCGACGTCGTCGGCCCAGTCCATGACCTGCGCCTCCAAGCAGCGTCGACCACCACCGGTGGGCGCGGACGACCGCACCCACTCGAAGATGTCGAGATCGTCGGCATAACAACCGAACTTCGGCGTCGGGTACGGCCCCGCCGACCTCGTCCACGGGTATTTCGAGGCGGCGTCGAGACTGGCTCGCGTGAGGTTGAGTCCGACTGAACGGCCCTGTGGGGTGGAGCGTTTGGCTTCGATGCGGGTCAGTAGCCGGAACGTCTGGGCGTTGCCTTCGAAACCACCGATGTGTTCGGCGACGGCATCGAGCGCCCGCTCGCCGTTGTGTCCGTACGGCGGATGGCCGAGATCGTGTGCGAGGCACGCGGTGTCGACCACATCGGCACTGCACCCGAGGGCCGACGCGATCTCGCGCCCGATCTGGGCCACCTCGAGCGAGTGGGTCAACCGGTTGCGGATGAAGTCGTCCGAATCCGGCTGCAGCACTTGCGTTTTGGCTGCCAGTCGCCGAAGGGCCGCCGAGTGCAGTACGCGCGCCCGGTCTCGGGCGAAGTCGTCGCGGTCGGCACTCTTCTGGGCGGGATCTTCACTGACGAATCGCTGCCGGTCGGGCGCGCCGTAGTCGTTCAGCTCGTGCGCACTCATTCGGATCGTCGCCCCCGGCCAACCAGTCGCAGCGGCCTCCGCAGGTGGTGCTCGACGTACCCGCCGATCGCCAGGCCGGCGCGGCGCTCGAAAGGATTTCGGGACCAGAAGTCACCCGTGAGCAGCATCGACCAACCCATCGCGGCAACGTACAGCGGGATGAACGGCAGACCGCCGCAGGCTGCGTACTGGAAGGAGTGCCATTCCTCGTGGTGGAACAGCCACGACCTGTTGTCGAGGATGTCGGGCCATTCCTGACGGGTGATGGCGACGCTGCCGATCGTGAAGGCTCCCGCGACCGGGAAGTTGTATCGGTAGTTGTCGGCCAGCCACATGCCGCGCGGCCCTTGCGTGATGCGGCACCCTCCCAGACGGGCGACGAAGAGCCCGAAGGCGGTCGATCCGTTGAGTGCATTGAGCTTGTTCTTGCGGGCGATCCGCGCAGGCGTCGCAGGCTGCACCAGCGGGTCATCGAGGAGGCTGTGCGTCATCGGCCGTCCTTGAACATCTGGATGGCAGCCCGGACGAACTCGACCAACCAGCCGCGGGCCTGCGCCGCCCAACTGTCGGCGACGGGATCGATCGGGAAGAGGATCTGTGTCTCGTGCGCCATGCTGAGGGAGAGATCGCGGCCTTGCTCGTCAGTGACGATGCGCCACTCCGCGTCACTGTTGCGCCGGATGTATTCACCCATCGCGATGGCAATGGCGGTCAGCGTCGGCGTCGGATCGACGCGCTCCTCCTCCGGCGTGGCCAGCACCTCGTCGACATAGCGCTCGTAGGCGCGCTCGATCGAATCGGGCGAATCGAGGTCGATGCCGAGCCGGGTGGCGTCCCCGAGCCACTCCCGCAGCGTGATCCGCGAGCGGGTGTCGAGTTCCTCGACCCGCGGCGCGTCAGCGTTCATGCTCCGTATCGGGCCTGTGCACGAGCACGCGCCTTGGCCGCCTCCACGTCACGGTTCTTCGGCGGCGCGGTGGTCACCAGTGCGTCGATGAGGTGACGGCTGATGTGCGCGATCTGGTCGACGGCCTCGTCGAAGGCCTGCTGGTTGGCCGACGACGGCTTGGTCGTGCCGGCAATCTTGCGCACGTACTGCAGCGCGGCGGCGTACACCTCGTCGTCGGTGGCCGGCGGCTCGAAGTTGTTCAGCGGGCGGATGTTGCGGCACATGCCTCCAAGGTTGTCACATCAGCACCCTGCGCGGCCGCCCGTCGACGCAGCCGCCCACCTACGATTCGGTCATGAGCCCCACACGCAGGACACGTCCGTTGGTGAGTGCCGGGCGCCTGGCCCAGGTCATGGCCGAGAATGGGCGCCCTCCGGTGCTGTTGGACGCTCGCTGGAAACTGGGCGAACCCTCGCAACGTGCGGAGTACGACCGCGCTCACCTGCCCGGAGCCCAATGGATCGAGTTCGAGGACGTGCTCAGCGGCGCACCGGGCGAAGGCGGCCGCCATCCGATGCCGGATCGCATGGTCTTCGAGGCTGCGATGCAGGCGGCAGGCGTCGATGAAGACCACCCGGTCGTGATCTACGACCAGGCCAACTCGCTCGCCGCCAGCCGCGCTTGGTGGTTGCTGAAGTACTTCGGCCACAACGACGTCCACGTGCTCGACGGCGGTCTGGACGCCTGGGTGCGCGCCGGCCAGGAACTCACCGATGTGGTCAACGACATCGCGCCCGGCAATTTCGTGGCCACCCCGGGATGCACCTCGCTCCTGCTCGCCGAGGAGGCCGCCGACGTCGCCTACCGCTCCGTGCTGCTCGACGCCCGCCCGGCCGATCGCTTCCGCGGCGAGAACGAAGTGATCGATCCCGTCGCCGGACACATCCCCGGTGCGGTATCGATGCCCGCCTTGGTCAACGTCCGTGCCGACGGCCGCTTTTTGCCCTCGGACGATCTGGCGATGCGCTTCACCGCCGCCGGCATCCGTCCCGACTCCGAGGTGGGGGTCTACTGCGGTTCCGGCGTGCAGGCCACGCATCTGGCGCTCGCTCTTGAAGACAGCGGCCTGCAGACGCGCACCGGGGTCTACATCGGCTCATGGTCGCACTGGATCACCGACCCGGAACGACCGGTGAGCACCGGCTCCGAAGGAGTCACAGCTGGGCTGTGAGCGCGCTCAGCCCCCGGAGACGTCCAACTCGGCCGCGGCGATCGTGCGGCGCTGCTGGTCGGAGAGTTCCTGGCTGTCCAGCCAGCCCTCGGGCAGGATGACCCGTCGCTCCGACCCGGCACGGCCGCGCTGACCCTCTGCGGCCTCACCCGGCCAGGGCTGGTCGAGGTCCATGGTGGCGAGCAGGTCGTCCAGCGACGCCAGGCTGTCGACGAGTGCGAGGTGCGAACGGATGTGTGAGCCCGCCCGGAAGCCCTTGAGGTACCAAGCGATGTGCTTGCGGATGTCGCGGCAGGCCTTCTGCTCCGACTCGTAGAACTCCACGAGGTACTCGGTGTGCAGCCGCAGCGTGTGAGCCACCTGCGCCATCGAGGGACGCACCCGGTGATCGGAACCGGCAAAGGCCGCAGCCAGGTCGGTGAACAACCACGGACGCCCGAGGCACCCTCGACCAACCACGACGCCGTCGCAGCCGGTCTCCGCCACCATGCGCAGAGCGTCCTCGGCCGACCAGATGTCGCCGTTGCCGAGCACCGGGACGCTGGTGACGGTCTGCTTCAGCTGCGCGATGGCCGCCCAGTCTGCGGTGCCGGAGTAGGCCTGTGCGGCCGTCCGAGCATGCAGGGCCACTGCGGCAGCGCCCTCACCCTCAGCGATGCGACCGGCTTCCAGGAAGGTCAGGTGATCGTCGTCGATGCCCTTGCGCATCTTCACCGTGACGGGGATGCCACGCACTGACGCCTCGCGCACCGCGTTGTGGACGATGCCACGGAAGAGCTCGGTCTTCCACGGCAACGCCGAGCCGCCGCCCTTGCGCGTCACCTTCGGGACGGGGCACCCGAAATTGAGATCGATGTGATCGCATCGGTCTTCTTCCACGAGCATCCGCACAGCCGCCGCCGTGGTCACCGGATCGACGCTGTAGAGCTGGATCGATCGCGGCGATTCGTCGGGGTCGTGTTCGATCAACCGCATCGTGATCGGCGTGCGCTCCACCAGCGCCCGCGAGGTGATCATCTCGCTGACGTAGAGACTGGTCGACCCGCTGGCCCCACCGGCGTCCGAGCCCGCCGCGCCGTACTGCCGACAGAGCCGACGGAAGGCACGATTGGTGATGCCGGCCATCGGCGCGAGCACGACCGGGGTGTCGATCGTGTGCGGGCCGATCTGCAACGGTGCCAGGACGGGAGCGGCTGCGGTAGTGGTCATGGTCTCTCCATGGTCGCAGGCGCACGCAAATCGGCGGGACGACGCGAGTGGCCGCGGCGCGGCTGCGCTGGCCCAGCCCGTAGGCTGACCACCGTGTCATCCCGTCCCGAGGTTTCGGTCTCACCTCTTCGCGCCAAGATCCAACATGCGAGCGACCCTGCGCTGCAACGACTTTCGCGCTTCCCGGTGGCTGCCATGGTGGCCATCGTCCTGGTGCTCGTCATCGCCGGGGCGGTGCTCGGCGGCGTTCTCGGCGCCCTGATGATCCTCGTGGTCGCTGGATTCGCCGGATGGCTCGCCTACCTGGCCTGGCCCCGCCTGGAGACGCCCGAGCGCCTCATGCGACTGGCACCCATCGCCCTGCTGCTTGCGGTCGCCCTGGTCGCCGGAGTGTCACACCAACTGCTCGTTTGACAATCGTTCTCATCTAGTTTGAGAATGGTTCTCATGAACCGAGCTGCCCCCTTTTCCCTTCTTGTCGCCGGCGCCCTACTCACCGGATGCGGATCGTCTGACGGCTCCTCGAAAACGGCGGCCGACGGCACCACCAAGCTCAAGGTCGTGACCTCCTTCTACCCGTTGCAGTACGCAGCGCAGCGCGTGGGCGGCGACCACGTCGAGGTCTCGTCACTGACCTCCCCCGGCGCCGAGCCGCACGATCTCGAACTCAGCCCCAAGCAGGCCGCGCAGGTGCAGGACGCACAGTTGATGGTCTACCTCAAGGGCTTTCAGCCGTCGGTCGACGCGGCGGCGAAGTCGTCCAAGGGTGCTTTCGACGTGAGCCCGGAGGCCGACCTGTCGTTGAAGGCTGACGACTCGGCATCGGTCGACGGGCACGACAGTCACGACCACGAGGGGCACGATCACGAGGGCCACGACCACGGGTCGGCCGACCCCCACTTCTGGCTCGATCCGGTGCGCTACAGCAAGGTGGTGGGCGCACTGGCCGAACAGCTGGCCGGCAAGGACCCCAAGCACGCGGCGGGCTACCGCGCAGCTGCCAAGAAGTTCATGGGCGAACTCGGCACTCTCGACACCGATTTCACCACCACCTTGAAGACCTGCCAGAGCAAGGACCTCGTCACCGGACACACCGCCTTCGGTTACCTGACCGCTCGATACGGCTTCAAACAGGTCGGGGTGTCGAGCATCTCCCCCGACCAGGAGCCGACCCCCGGACGCCTGAAGTCGGTGGCTGACTTCGTCAAGAAGAACAAGGTGACCACCATCTACACCGAGACCCTCGCCTCCCCGGCTGTCGCACAGACCGTGGCCCGGCAGACCGGCGCGAAGGTGGCCGTGCTCGACCCGCTCGAAGGTCTGACCGACAAATCGGCGGGCCGTGATTACCTGTCGGTGATGCGCGCCAACCTCGGCACCTTGAAACAAGGACAAACCTGCCGATGACCGAACCAGCACTCGCCCTGAGCGCCGCATCGTTCGGATACGGCGCTCGCGCGGTGATCGAAGATCTGTCGCTGCAGGTGCCCCCTGGACAAGTGGTTGCGGTGCTCGGCCCCAATGGGTCGGGCAAGTCGACGCTCGTCAAGGGCATCCTCGGACTCTCTGAGCAGTTGGCCGGGAAGTTCACGGTGTACGGAGAAGAGCCGGGCACACCTGCTGCCCGCAAGCACATCGGTTACGTGCCGCAGCGCCATACCCTGAGCACCTCGGTGCGGGCGACCGTGCGCGAGGTCGTCGAAACCGGACGGCTCGCGCAGCGACCGTGGTACCGGCCGGCCAGCCCCGCCGATCGGTGCGCGGTCGACAATGCGCTGTCGCAGGTGGGCCTCTTCGACCGAGCCGCGTCGTCGGTGGCCGATCTGTCGGGCGGTCAGCAGCGCCGCGTGCTCATCGCTCGAGCGCTCGCCGGTGAGCCCGATCTGTTGATCATGGACGAACCCACCGCCGGGGTCGATTCCGCCAGCCAGGACGTGTTGGCCGATGTGCTCCAGCGGTTGGCCGGCCAGGGCACGACGATGATGATCGTCACCCATGAACTCGTCGCGTTGCGCGGCATCATCGACCGCATCGTGGAGATCTCGCAGGGTGCACTGAGCTTTGACGGCACCCCCGAGGCGTGGGCCGACCAGGAGCACGAGCGCATTCTCGCCAGCGCATCACACGCCGGGCATTGTCCTCCGGATGAACCCCAAGAGCGCTCGACCTACGCCGTCGGCCCGCTCGATGACGTGGGCATCTCCCCGCGTCCCGCCCGCCATTCCGGAGGACACCGTGCTTGAGATGTTCCAGCTCGAGGCCATGCGGCACGCGTTCGTCGCGGCACTGCTCGTCGGCGCGGCCGCGCCCGCCGTCGGGGTCTTCCTCGTGCAGCGGCGGCTGTCCCTGATCGGCGACGGGCTGGGCCATGTCGCCCTCGCCGGCGTCGCCGTGGGTGCACTCACCGGCACCTCTCCGGTCTGGACGGCGCTCGTCGCAGCAGTGCTCGCCGCGTGCGTGATCGAAGTGATCCGCGTGCGCGGCAACACCAACGCCGATGTCGCACTTGCCGTGATGTTCTACGGCGGCATCGCCCTCGGTGTCGTCCTGCTCGCCAAAGCGCCTGTGGAACAAGGGGTTTCGCTCAACAGCTATCTGTTCGGTTCCATCCTCACCACGCAGGCCGACGAGCTGTGGCAGTTCGCGGTGCTCGCGGTCATCGCTGTCGGCACCACCACCGTGCTGCGCAAGCGGCTCTTCGCCGTGGCCAACGACGAAGACTTCGCCCGTGCCGTCGGTTTGCCGGTGATGCGCACCAACCTGCTGCTGTCGGTGCTCACCTCGGTGACCGTGGTGATGTCGATGCGGGTGATCGGTCTGCTGCTCATCAGCGCGTTGATGATCCTGCCGAACGCCACCGGGCAACTGCTGGGGCGCAGCTTCCGCGGAGCCACCCTGTGGGCCGTCGTCATCGGCATCTTCTGCGGGGCAGGTGGCGTGATGGCCTCCTACCAGTTCGACACTCCGTCCGGTGGAACCGTCGTCCTCACCGCAGTCGCGCTCTTCCTGGCGGTCTCGATCGCGTCGGCCATTGCGCGCACGGCAGCGATCCGCCGCGCCCGTCGCAGCGGCCACCCGCACGAGCACTACGACGGCTGCGGACACCCCGCCGTCCTGCACGCCGATCACGTCGACTACCTGCACGACGGGCACCGGCACGCTGCGCACCACGACCACTGGGACGAACACGGCGACGACCACCACGCGCCCACCCGTCATGAGGAGGGAATCCGATGACCCGCAAGCTCACCCGCCAGCAGACCGCCGTGGCCGGCGAACTCGCACGGCGCAGCGACTTCGCGTCCGCCCAGGAACTCCACGCCGCCCTGATCAGCAGCGGCCAGTCCGTCGGCCTTGCCACGGTCTACCGCACGCTGCAGACGCTCGCGAACGACGGAGAGATCGATGCGCTGCTCACCCCCGACGGCGAGACCATCTACCGCCGCTGCGAGACCGAGACCCATCACCACCACCTCGTCTGTCGCCAGTGCGGTCGCACGGTCGAGGTCGACGGCCCGGCCGTCGAACGCTGGGCCGACAAGGTCAGCGCCGAACACGGTTTTCGCGATGTCGAGCACACGCTGGAGATCTTCGGGGTGTGCTCGGCGCACTGAGGACGGTCTCGTGCGCGACCGAGGATCAGCTGGACGTCGAGGCGTCCACTGCCCCGCCGAAGCGCCGGTCACGATCGGCGTAGATCTGCACGGCGCGCCAGAGGTCCTGCCGGGTGAAGTCGGGCCAGAGCGTGTCGAGGAAGACCATCTCGGCGTAGGCCGACTGCCAGAGCAGGAAGTTGCTGGTGCGCTGCTCACCGGACGATCGGACGAACAGGTCGACCTCAGGCATGTCCGGCCAGGTGAGGTTGCGCGCAATCATCTTCTCGTCGATCGATGAAGGCTTGATCTTGCCAGCCTTCACCTGCTCGGCGATGCGCTGGCAGGCCTGGGCGATCTCCGCGCGTCCGCCGTAGTTGACGCACATCTGCAATGTCATGCCAGTGTTCCCGGCGGTGATCTCTTCGGCTCGGCGCAGTTCCTTCAGCACCGACAGCCACAACCGCGGACGTTGGCCCGACCAACGGCAGCGGACGTTCCAGGAGTGCAGCAGGTCGACCCGACGGCGGATGACATCGCGGTTGAAGCCCATCAGGAACTTCACCTCATCGGGTGAGCGGCGCCAGTTCTCGGTGGAGAACATGTAGGCCGACAGGTTGGGGATGCCCAGCTCGATACAGCCGGCGATGACGTCGATCAGCTGCGCTTCGCCGGCCTCGTGACCCTTGGTGCGCGGCAGACCTCGCTGGTTGGCCCAGCGCCCGTTGCCGTCCATCACCATCGCGACGTGCTGCGGCACCAATGCCGGCGGGATCGACGGCGGTTCGAGCCCGTCGATGTGCAGCGGCGGGACGTCGGGAATGGTCACGGACGGACTCCTTCGGCGGTGATGGTCGGGGTGCGATCGACCAGGCGCAACGATCTCACGGCACGTTCGAGGTGCCACTGCACATATGCCGCGACGAGTCCGGTCGCCTCCGCCCTCACGTGCTGCTGGCTGGCGTCGGCAATCGACCAGTCAGCCGACAACAACGCGCCGAGCAGGATGAAGGTCTCCGGTCGTGGTGCGCCCGAACCGGGCGCGCGGCAGGAGGAACAGACCGCTCCCCCGCTGGCCAGATTGAAGGCTCGATGCGGCCCTGGATCACCGCACCCGGCGCAACGATCGAAGGTGGGTGCCCAGCCGGCGATCGCGACCGAACGCAACAGGTAGCTGTCGAGCACCAGCCCAGGGTCGTGCGAGCAATTCGCAAGCGCGGCAAGGCCGCCCGCGAGCAGGTTGAACTGTTGGAGTTGTGGCTCGTTGTCCTCGCAGAGCCGTTCGGCAGTCTCGAGCATGGCGGCCGCGGAGGTGTACGCGCTGTAGTCCTGGGCGATCTGTTCGCCGTACGGCGCGATGAGTTCGGCCTGGGTGACGGTGTCGAGGTTGCGTCCCTCGTAGCACTGCACCTGGACGATCATCGCGGGCTCAAGCCGAGCGCCGAACTTCGACTTCGTGCGGCGCACACCCTTGGCCACCGCTCGCACCTTGCCCCGACCCCGCATGAGGAGGGTGACGATGCGGTCGTGCTCGCCCAATTTGTGGGTGCGCAGCACGATCGCGACGTCGGTGTAGGTAGGCATGTGACTTCCATTGTCTCCCAAGCAGCCCACAGCGCTGCGGTGCCACACTGTGGCCATGCGCACCAGCTCCCATGACGTCGTGATCGTCGGCGGTGGTCACAACGGGCTCACCGCCGCCGCCTATCTCGCCAAGGCCGGAAAGTCGGTGCTGCTGCTGGAGCGCCAGGGCAATCTGGGTGGTGCCACGGTGTCGGCGGACGCCTTCGGTGGCATGGGCGCGCGGCTCTCCCGCTATTCCTACCTGGTGAGCCTCATGCCGACCCGTATCGTCAACGAACTGGGCCTCGACCTGCGCCTGGCCCGTCGCCGCTACTCCTCCTACACCCCCCTGCCGGGCAGCGATGCAGGGTTGCTCATCGACCAGAGTGACGCGAACGCGACCCGTCACTCGTTCGCGTCCATCGGCGCAGTATCCGACCACGAGCCTTGGGTGCGCTTCTACGAGCGGACCGGGCAACTCGCGCGCGCGATCTGGCCGACGATGACCGAGCCACTCATGCGGCGTGCCGACGTTGACGCGCGAATCGGCGATCGAGCCCTCGTCCGCGACTTCTTGGACAGGCCGCTCGGTGAGGTGATCGAGTCGTCCTTCAGCAACGACCTCGTGCGCGGCGTCGTGCTCACCGACGGGCTGATCTCCACCTTCGCCTCCGCCCACCAGGCAGACCTGCGTCAGAACGTGTGCTTCCTTTACCACGTGATCGGCGGCGGCACCGGCGACTGGGACGTGCCGATCGGCGGAATGGGCCAGGTGGCAACCCAATTGGCGGATGTCGCGCGCACTGCAGGCGCCGAACTGCGCACCGGTGCGACGGTGACCGGTGTCGACCAGGGAGCTGTCACCTGGACCGATGCCGAGGGCACCGAACACCGCGCGAGCGCCTGCGACGTGCTGTGGGCGGCGGCTCCGGGCGTTCTCGACGAGCTGGCCGGTGAGCACAGTGAACGCGTCGAAGGCGCTCAGGTGAAGGTCAACCTGTTGCTCTCCAGATTGCCGCGGTTGCGTGCTTCTGCGATCTCGCCGGAAGCAGCCTTCGGTGGCACGTTCCACATCAACGAGCTCTACAGCCAGCTCGAATCTGCTTATCGCACAGCTGAATCCGGCGGCATACCGACGCCGATGCCGGCCGAGATCTACTGTCACACGATCACCGATCCGAGCATTTTGTCGCCCGCACTCTCGCGCCACAGCGCCCAGACGATGACGGTGTTCGCGCTGCAGACACCCGACCGCGTGCTGGAGGGGAAGGACTCCGCCCAGATGCGCGAGCACTTGCAACGACAAGTGCTCGACTCGTTGAGCTCGGTCTTGGCCGAGCCCATCGACGAGCTCATTCTGCAAGACCACCACGGCAACCCCTGCGTGGAGACGAAGACCACCCGCGACCTGCAGCACGAGTTGGCGATGCCGGGGGGCAACATCTTCCACGCACCCCTCACGTGGCCATGGGCTCCGGACGGTGCGCCGTTGGAGACCGCCGCGCAGCGTTGGGGCGTCGACACCCCTTACGACGGGGTGCTGCTCGCGGGCGCTGGTTCGCAACGTGGAGGTGGCGTCAGCGGCCTGGGCGGATACGCCGCGGCCCGCGCACTGCTTGACGACTGATCACATCGACGAGGGGGCTCTTCCTGCCTGACCTGTTGCCCTCGCGGATCGGGCACAACCGCCGGTGTCGATCGATCACACGGCTCGCGGCGCGGAAGTTCAACCACGTCGAGCACCTCTTGCGAGACGACTGCTGACCGACCTACTATCGAACATATGTTCTATGGATTGCAGGGTTCGCTCCTCGACCAGACCGAAGCGGTCGGAACGCGCGCTTTGGGCGACACGGTGCGACGCACCGAGCTCACCCGCGGCGCCTGGGTCGACCTGCGTCCGGGCTGGCTGACCGGCGCCGACGAACTCTTCACCCGACTGGCGCTCGGTGGTCCGGCGCATGTCGACTGGCGAGCCGAAGTGCGTCAGATGTACGACCGCGAGGTGGCCACACCCAGGCTCTTGCGGTTCTACTCGGCCACTGAGCATTGGCCCGATCCTGTTCTGCAACAGGCTCGTTCGCAGCTTTCCGAGCATTACCGGCAAGAGCTCGGCGAGCCGTTCACCACGCTCGGTATGTGCCTCTACCGCGATGGACGCGACTCGGTGGCGTGGCATGGCGACCGGGAAGGACGGGCATCGACGCACGACACCATGGTGGCGATCGTCTCGATCGGCGCACCGCGGACGTTGATGATGCGCCCATCCGGTGGCGGCGAGTCGATCCGGTTCACTCTCGGGCATGGCGATCTCTGTGTGATGGGCGGCTCTCACCAAAGAACCTGGGAGCACGCCATCCCGAAGACCAGCCGCCCGGTAGGCCCGCGGATCAGTCTGCAATTCCGGCCGCACGGCGTGCGCTGAGCGCTACGTGGTGCGACGGGCAGCGACTCCGGTCCCTCCTAGCACCAGGACGAGCACTGAAATGCCGGCTGACACCGCTGCGAGCCGGTTGTAGCCGAACTGGTCGACCACCACCCCGGCGACGACACCACCGGATGCACCCATCAGGCCCATGATCAGATCGGCCAGCCCCTGCGTGGCCGGGCGCTGATCAGGGGTGACCGCTGCGGCGAGCATCGTCGAGCCGGCCACGAAGGTGCACGACCACCCGAGACCGAGTGCGAAGAGCGCTGCCAGCAGTAGCGGAGACCACCCGGTGTGGGTGGCGGCCGCAGCGACGGAGGCGCTCAGCAGGATCGCACCGCCAACGACGGCGACGACGGACGCACCGAATCGATCGACGGCCCAGCCGACCACCGGCGACAGCGCGAACATCCCGGCAATGTGGATCGAGATGACGAATCCGATCACTTCGAGTTCGGCATGACCGTGCTTCATGTGGATCGGCGTCATCACCATCACGCTCACCATGACGAAGTGGCCGAGTGCCGTGATCGCGGTGCCGAGCGTCGCGTAGAGATCGCCACGGAGCACTCGCAGACCGCGACCGAGCGATCCGTCGTCATCGGCCACACTGCCGGGTTCGGCCACGTCACGCTGCAGAGCCCGCGCGGTGAGCAACGGGTCAGGACGCAACCAGTGCCGGATCACCAGCAACGCAAGCACGAAGCCCGCGATCGAGAAGACGAAGACGCCCACCAGCGCCGGCAGATGCAGCACACGCGCGATCGCCTTGCCCGGCCCCACGAGGTTGGGCCCGAGCACCGACCCGATGGTGGTGGCCCACACGACCAGTGAAAGGTCGCGACCACGCCGCTCGGTCGGCGCCAGATCGGCTGCGGCATAGCGTGATTGGCTGTTCGCAGTCGTTCCGCCACCGAACAGGAACATGCCTGCGAGCAACAACGGGAACGACCTGACGACAGCAGCGGTGACGATCAGCACTGTCCCCACAAGCGCAGCAAGCAAGGCGAATTGCAGCCCCGGACGCCAGCCGCCGCGCGCCATGATGCGCGCCACAGGGATGGCCAGGAGTGCGCCGCCGAGCACCTGGAAGGTGGTGCCGACACCGGCCAACGACTCGGTGCCGGAAAGATCTTCGGCCAGCAGTGCACCGACCGCGATGCCCGAGGCCATCCCCACGCCACCGAGCACCTGGGCGGTCATGAGCGTGCGGACCACCCGCTGCTGGGTGTGGGGAATGTCCATCGGTGCGTGGTTCAGGACGATGCCAGCACTCCGAGGATGATCGGGACGAGGATGATCAGCACCATGACCACCGCGAAGGTGACCATGCAGCCCTTGCCCTTCGCTTTCTGCTTCTCGAAGCCGATGCTGCCGGTGGTGAACTGATGCAGAGGTGCCCGGTAGAACACCGGAGCCTGTTGTCCCTCCATGATGTTCACCGCGATGTCGGCCTGCCCGTACTGACGCATCCATTGGGCATACACGTGCACCTGGTGCTGACCCGGCACCAATGGATAGGTGTTGGAGCCGTACGACGAGGGCACGTGGTAGCCGTCGATCACCACGTTGGGTGCGGTGAGATTGGAGGTCATTGCACTTCCCTGGATGGTGAGGTGCAAATAGCCCGGCGGAGGCAACTGCTGACCGCCTTGCTGCCAACTGCCCTGCTGAGCCGGTTGGCTCGGCGGCTGACCGCCCTGCTGCTGCCACTCACCCCTGCCCGGCTGACCTGGCTGCCCCGGAAGCTGGGTCACAGTGCGACGTCCAACGCCTCGCGGGTGACATGCGCAAGCTGGGCCACTTCGTCATCGGTCATGACGAACGCCGGGGAGAACTGGATGCCTCCGGCACCAACGGCGCGGGTCGCGACTCCGAGCTCGCGCATCCTCAGCGCAACCGCGGGCGCCTTGGTGATCTCGTGGAGTTGCACGGCCGCGACCGCCCCTGTGCCGCAACGTACTTCGGCGACGGCGGCGTGCTCGGCCAGCGGGCTGAGTGCGTTGGCAAGGCTGCCCTCGAGCCGAGCCGCCTCGTCGATGAGGTTCTCCTGCTCGATGATGTCGAGGTTGGCCATGGCGACCGCGGCGGCCACGGCATGGCCGGAGTAGGTGTAGCCGTGCCGCAACCAACGTCCGGCGTCCGGCTCGAAGAAGGGCTCGGCGACGCGCGGGGCGATCAGCACCGCGCCCATCGGCATGTAGCCCGAGGTCAGTCCCTTGGCGGTGGTGACGAAGTCGGGCTCCAGGCCGAACTTCGCCGAGGCGAACCAGGCCCCGCCGATGCGGCCGAAACCGGTGACGACCTCGTCGGCCACGAAGAGGATGTCGTGTTCGGTGCAGATCTTGCGCACCGACATCAGGTAGTCCTCCGGCGGCGGATAGACCCCACCGGCGCCCATCACCGGCTCGCAAAAGAACGCCGCGATGTTCTCGGCGCCGATGCGCTCGATCGTTGCGCGCAGGTCTTCGGGGTCGTCCCAGGCCACGTGGGCCTGGTCGTCGACCAACACCCCGTAGCCCTCGGTGTTGCCGGGGATGCCGCCCAATGCCGTTCCCGCGTAATGCATTCCGTGGTAGGCCTTGCTGCGTCCGACGATGTAGCGCTTGTTCGGCTGCCCCATCTCGAACCAGTAGCGGCGCGCGATCTTGGCAGCGGTCTCGATGGAGTCGGATCCGCCGGAGGTCAGGAAGACCTTCGACCCCGGGACGGGTGCAATGCCGGCGAGGCGTTCGGCCAGCCGCGTGGCCGGCGGGTTGGAGAAGTCACCGAAGGTGCTGTAGGCAGCGAGCACTTCGCACTGCTCTGCAGCGGCGCGCGCGATCTCCTCACGTCCGTGGCCGATGTTGGCGAACCACAGCCCGGCCGTCGCATCGAGGTACTTGTTGCCGCGCTCGTCCCAGACGTGGACGCCCTTACCTCGCGCGATCACGAACTCGCCGCTCTTCTCCACTGCTCCCATGTCGGAGAACGGATGCCACAACGCGCCCACGGCGCACCTCCTGCTGCTTGATATGCCGGACGAGGGCCAGCCTAGTGACCGCCATCACCGCGGCAGCGCGGCCTCCACTGGTGCTCACGAGGGAGGTTGCACACCTGCACGACGGAGCACGCGCGGAGCGCACCGGACGAGCCGGTGCGCTCCATGAATGAGGTATCAGCGGTCGGTCGACGGCCCGCGGACGAAATCAGTCCTGCTGGTCGCGCTGTGCGCGATTGACCGCCGACAGGATCGCGGTGAGCGATGCCTTCACGATCGAGCTGTGCACCCCGACGCCCCACAGCACGCGGTCACCGATCGCCACCTCCACGAAGGAAGCCGCCTTTGCGTCGCCACCGGCGGACATCGCGTGCTCGGCGTAGTCGAGCACCCGCACATCGATCCCGATCGTCGACAACGCGTCGACGAACGCGGCGATCGGGCCGTTGCCCCAACCCTCGAGCGTGATCTCCTGGCCGTGGTCGAGCAGCTGCGCCACCAAGTGGTCGCGACCCTCGGAGGTGGAGTCGACGGTGTGACCGATCGGCCGGAAACGTCCCCAGCCCTTCGACTCGGCATCGGTCGAGGGGAGGTACTCGTCGGAGAACAGTTCCCACAGCTGAGCCGGGGTGACCTCTCCCCCGGCGGTGTCGGTGCGCTTCTGCACCACGCCGCTGAACTCGATCTGCAGGCGCTTGGGCAGGTCGAGGCCGTACTCCGACTTGAGGATGTATGCCGAACCGCCCTTGCCCGACTGCGAATTCACCCGGACGACCGCCTCGTAGGAGCGGCCGATGTCATGCGGGTCGATCGGCAGGTAGGGCACGCCCCACACCAGCTCGTTGAGTGCCTTGCCGGACTCCGCCACCTGGCGGTCCATGTCCTCGAAACCCTTCTTGATGGCGTCCTGGTGGGAGCCGGAGAAGGCCGTGTAGACCAAGTCGCCGCCCCACGGATGACGCTCGGGCACCTTCAACTGGTTGCAGTGCTCGACCGTGCGGCGGATCTCGTCCATGTCGGAGAAGTCGATCTCGGGGTCGACGCCCTGGCTGAAGAGGTTCATGCCGAGGGTCACCAGGCAGACATTTCCGGTGCGCTCACCGTTGCCGAACAGGCAGCCCTCGATCCGGTCGGCGCCGGCGAGGTAACCCAGCTCGGCTGCCGCGACGCCTTCACCGCGGTCGTTGTGCGGGTGCAGCGACACCACGATCGATTCGCGCCGGTCGAGGTGCCGCACCATCCATTCGATGGAGTCGGCGTAGACGTTCGGGATGGCCATCTCGACCGTGGCCGGCAGGTTGATGATCATCTTGTGGTCCGGGGTCGGATCGATGACATCGATGACCTCGTTGCAGACCCGCACTGCGAATTCCAGTTCGGTGCCGGTGTACGACTCGGGCGAGTACTCGTAGAAGACCTTCGTCTCCGGCACTGTCTCTTCCAGCTTCTTGCACAGCCGCGCGCCCTGCAGCGCGATGTCGACGATGCCGTCCCGATCAAGACCGAAGACCACGCGGCGCTGCAGCACCGACGTGGAGTTGTAGAAGTGGACGATCGCGGTCTTGGCACCCTTGATGGCGTCGAAGGTGCGCTCGATGAGGTGGTCGCGACACTGCGTCAACACCTGGATGGTCACGTCGTCCGGGATGTGCCCACCGTCGATGAGCTCACGACAGAAATCGAAATCGGTCTGGCTCGCCGAGGGAAAGCCGACCTCGATCTCCTTGTAGCCCATGTCGACCAGGAGCTTGAACATACGCATCTTGCGCTCGGAGTTCATCGGGTCGATGAGGGCCTGGTTGCCGTCACGCAGATCGACCGCGCACCAACGCGGAGCCTTGGTGATGACCTTGTCGGGCCAGGTGCGGTCGGGCAGGTCGACCTTGATCTGCTGGTCGAAGGGCTGGTACTTCGCGGCGGGCATTCCGGAAGGCTGTTGCGGGAAGATCATTTGACTCTCACTCGGTGTCGAAACTGGGGACGGCCCGGGCACGACAACCTCCGCGGCGAGGAAGGCCGATTACGAGGCCTCGCCGCGGCAGCCAAGGAGGAGGCTCATCCGCACGGAGCCAGCTTAAACCTGACCCCTCTCCTGCTATTCCCCGGCCCACCGCAATGTCCGGATGGCGGGACCGTCGTCCAGAAGAGATGTTTGCCAGACTGATCCGCATGAGCGACGTCTGGGCGGGCACCGACCGTCCCTCCGGCCGACGACTGGCGCTCGACCTGCTCGGCACCGGCATTTTCGGCGTGCTGGCCCTGCCGGCCACCGGATCGCTGGCCGCCGGGTCGTGGCTGGCAACGCTCTGCATCGTCGTCGCCGTGGTGATCCGGCGGTTGTGGCTCTGGCCGGCGGTATCACTCGCGGTGACAGCGGGTGTGTTGCAACTGAGCGGAATCAGCCCGCTGATCCCCCTCGCTGACCTCGGATACGCCGCAATCTGCTTCGTGCTCGGCGGACACCGCGACCAGCGCGTGCGGACCACCGGCCTCGCGCTCTCGGTCCTCGCCGTCATCAGCGGTGGCCTGTGGGCCGGCATCGTCAAACCGTCCGCGGTCGATCCCTCATCGGGTTTCGAACCGTTCGTCGCCGTGGCGTTCGCGGCGGTCAGCGCTGTCGTGGCGTTGGGCGGCTGGGTAGCTGGCTACCTGCGCCTGCAGACGCGGACGGCAGTACAAGCTGAGGTCGATCGCCAGTTGGAGGATGCCGAACGCAGGCGTCTGGCCTTCGCCTACCAGCAGGAACAAGAAAGAAGCCGCATCGCCGCTGACATGCATGATGTGGTGGCTCACGCCTGGGCGGTCGTTGCGGCGCAGGCCGACGGCGCTCGATACCTGTTGCGTCGTTCACCGGACCAGGCCGAGAAGGCACTGGAGGTGATCGGCGACACCGCCCGCTCCACGATCGCCGACCTGCGCACGATCCTGCAGCAGCTGAAGTATCAGGAGCCGGACGGCGGGCAGCCGGGATACGCGCAGCAAGAAGTGCTGTTCGCCCGAGTGCGTGCATCCGGCATGAACCTCCAGGTAACCAGCGAAGGCGACATGAAGGACGACACGCTGCTGGCCCTCACTGCCTCCCGCCTGCTCGGGGAGTCGCTCACGAACGCACTCAAGCACGGCGATCTCGCGCAGCCAGTCGTGGTCGAACAGGACTGGCGCGAGGGTTACCGTCTTCGGGTGTGCAACGCGATTCGCGGCGACCGGCCCAGCGACGCGATGGGCACCGGTCATGGCATCGCCGGCATGATCGAACGCGCCGACGTGGTCGGTGGCCGGCTCACTGCCCGACCGTTGGGTGACACCTGGGTCGTGGAAGCCACCGTCCCCAACCGTGAGGGCCAAGAATGACCATCCGCATCGCATTGATCGACGACCAAGAGCTCTTCCGGGCCGGCATCGCCATGGTCGTCTCGAGCCAGCCCGACCTGGAGGTGGTCGGGCAGGCCGACGACGGCGCGGACGCCGTCAGCGTCGTGCGCGAGCACAACCCCGACCTCGTGTTGATGGACGTCCGGATGCCGCGCCTGGACGGCGTGGCTGCCACTCGTGAGTTGGTGACAGCGCTCGGTGACCGAGCACCCAAGGTGCTGATCCTGACCACCTTCGATCTGGACGAAGCAGCAGCCGACGCCATCGACGCCGGCGCCAGCGGGTTCATCCTGAAGGACACCCAGCCCGAACTCCTGCTGGCCACGATCCGTGCGGTGGCCCAGGGCACCCAGGTCGTGGCTGCAGGTGCGACCAAGGCATTGTTCGAACGATTCCGCAGTCGTCGCACGGACGCCCCCGGCGATGAGTTCGGACGCCTCACCGCGCGGGAACGAGAGATCCTCCTGCAAGCCGCAAAAGGACTGTCCAACAACGAAATCGCCGCGGCCGAGTATCTCTCCGAGGCCACTGTCAAGACGCACATCTCCCGCATCCTGACCAAGCTCGGGCTGCGCGATCGGGTGCAACTGGTGGTCTACGCCTACGAGCACGGGCTGATCTGAGCCAGGTCGTGTACATCGCTGGATGTACACCGAATCGATCTGCAGCCCGATGTGCCCGAGCCTGTCGTCCGGCGAACCTGGATGGCATGAGCAATGTCAGACAGATCAACCAACCACCAGCGCCCATCGTCGCCTTCCGCGACGTGCACAAGCTGTACGGCAGCGCCGACAACCCCGTGCGCGCGCTCAACGGCGTGACGGTCGACATCCACCCCGGTGACTTCACCGCGATCATGGGTCCGTCGGGATCAGGCAAGTCAACCTTCATGAACCTCGCCGCCGGCCTGGACGATGTCACCTCCGGGGAGGTGTACGTGGCAGGTGAGCCGGTGCACCGCATGGACGATCGGGGACGAACCCTGCTGCGGCGCAACCATGTTGGCTTCATCTTCCAGTCATTCAATCTCGTTCCTACCCTCACCGCGGCCGAGAATATCGACCTCCCGTTCGAGTTGTCCGGGCGTCACATCGATGCCGCGCAGCGTGCGTGGATCGACACCGTCGTCGCCACCCTCGGGCTCACGAATCGCCTGCGCCACAGGCCGTCCCAGCTCTCGGGTGGCCAGCAGCAGAGAGTGGCCATCGCGCGGGCACTGGCTTCGCGTCCGGCGATCATCTTCGCCGACGAGCCGACCGGCAATCTCGACTCCCGCACGTCCCGTGAAGTGCTGACCCTTTTGCGCACCGCTGCTGCCGAGTACGGCCAGACGATCGCGATGGTGAGCCACGATCCGGTGGCTGCCTCGTACGCCGACCGTGTGCTCGTGATCGCCGACGGACGCATCGTGGCCGACCGCGGCCGGCTCAACGCCGAGCAGATCTCCGAGCTGCTCATCGGTGCCGAGGCGGGTGTGGCATGAGGCGCCGTGACCTCGTGCTGGGCGGAATACGGGAAAGCGGCACCGTGCTGGCCGTGGCCGGGTTGGCCGGCTTCTACGCCGCGACCCTCATCATGACCTCCGGGCTGCTCGCCACCATGGGCGAGGAGCAGGACAACAGCATCGGGATGCTGCTCGGAGTCGTCTCGACCGTCTTCATCGCCATCGCCCTCTACGTGTCGGCCGTGGTCATGACCGGCTGTGTGTCGACCGTGATCGCAGGCCGGCTGCGCCAGATCGCCACGCTGCGCCTGCTCGGGGCGGACGCCCGTTCGTTGCGCCGGTCGGTCTGCACGAGTTGCGCCTTCGCCGGTGCGGTCGGTGGCGCTGCCGGCGCCTTGGTGGGCGTGATCGCCACGTCGATGACACGAGTGGGCCTGGTGGCGCACGGCACGCTTCCCGCCCTGGACTATGCCTTGGTCGAGCCTCTCGTACCCCTCGTCGTGCTGCCGGTTGCTGCGTCCGCCTGGGTGGCCGGCCTGCTCGGATCGCGCAATGTGTTGCAGGTCAGCCCTGCTGCGGCGATGACCAACTCCGCTGTGGACGTGCCGACGCGTGCCGCATCCCGGGTAAGGGCTGCTACCTCGTTGCTGCTCTGCCTCGCCGGGGGCGCGCTGCTGCCCTTCGCAATGATCTTGGGCGAGGAGGGCTCGGCCTCCGGATTCTTCGCCGCGTTCGCCGGCTCCGCCTTGTCTGCGGCCGGGCTCCTGATCGGTGCTGTCTTCCTGGTGCCGACGGTCGTCCGAACGCTGAGTCGACTCCTCGGCTCGGACGCCACCACACGGATCGCCCGCCGCAACGCAGTGGCTGACCCGATGCGAACCACCCGCTCAACCCTTGGGCTTATTGTCGGTGTGACTTTGGTGACGACGTTCGCTTCTGGATTCGCCGCACTGCGGCAGTCGGTCGCCGGGTGGGATCTCGATGCGGCACAGCGCCGCCAGGCCGATCAGGTGCTTGCCACCGCCTCCACCGTGCTCATCTGCATCGTGGTGATCTCGTGCATCATGGCGGCCGTCGGTTTCGTGAGCACCATGTCGCTCACCGTCATCCAACGGCGCCGTGAGATCGGCCTGTTGCGTTCGCTGGGCTTCACCAGTCGCCAGGTGCGCACGATGATCACCAAGGAGTCGATCGCCCTCGGCACCACGGCGAGCGTCGTCGGCATCATGCTCGGACTGCTCTATGGCTCCGTGGGTGCTCAGGCGCTCATAGGGTCGGTGAACGAGGGCTTCGTCTGGGGCGTACCGGGGCCAGCTCTGGCAGCCATAGCCGTCTGTGCGGTGATCCTCGTGCTCGTCGCGGCCCGGCCGCCGGCCCGGCGCGCCGTGCGCATCACCCCGGTCGAGGCTCTGCGGATCGAGGCCTGATGCCACCTGATCCTGCCTCCGGCCACTGCCGGGGGCAGGATCGTTGACCAATCCTTGACCTCGTCGCCATCCCGGTTGTCGGTGCTCGGGCGCACCATGGAAGGCATGGACACCGAGACAGCCCCACAGTTCTGCTCGATCGTGCCGCCGCAGATACTGCACCGGCTGGCCCGGTCCTCCGATGAACGGGTCGCGCAAGCGGCCCATCGCACACTCACTGTGCGCTCCACCATCATCGGCAAACGCGAGGTGCGTGCTCGCGCACCACGTCCCGGCGGACCAACCGCCGGCGGGCTCATCCCACCGTCCCTGCAGGAACGCACGCGTCGGCCGAGCGCCCGCCCCGATGCGCAGCCGGCATTGCCGACCGAGCAAACCAGTCCACATCGCACGGTCTACGACGCGCAGCGCAAGACCCAGTTGCCCGGAGTGCTGGCTCGCGGTGAAGGCGACCCGGCCAGCGCGGACGAATCGGTCAACGAGGCCTACGACGGTCTGGGTGCAACCTGGGCGCTGCTGCACGAATCCTTCGGTCGTGACTCACTCGACGACAACGGACTCGCGCTGATCGCGTCCGTGCACTACGACCAAGACTTCGACAACGCCTACTGGGACGGCGAGCAGATGGTCTTCGGCGACGGCGACGGCGTCTACTTCAGCTCCTTCACCGACAGCGTCGACGTGATCGGGCACGAGTTGGCGCACGGGCTCATCCAGTACACCGCCGGTCTGGTGTACGTCGGCCAGTCCGGCGCCCTCAACGAATCGGTGTCCGACGTGATCGGTGCGATGGTGAAGCAGCGACAGCTGAAACAGACTGCCGCGCAAGCTGATTGGCTCATCGGTGAAGGCCTGTTCACTGACAGGGTGCAGGGCGTGGCGCTTCGTTCGATGAAGGCGCCGGGCACCGCCTACGACGATCCGCACCTCGGCAAAGATCCGCAACCGGCCACCATGGACGACTACCGGCACCTCCCCCACGACGATTCCGGCGACAACGGTGGCGTGCACATCAACTCCGGCATCCCCAACCACGCCTTCTACCTGGCGGCGACGGCAATCGGAGGTCACTCCTGGGAAAGTATCGGGCCCATTTGGTACGACACCATCACTGTTGGCCGGCTGCCCAAGGATGCCGACTTCGCCGCATTCGCGGCGGCTACGTTGCGAGCGGCGGGCACCCGCTACGGGGTGCGGTCGGCCCAGCAACAGGCCGTGGAAGAAGCCTGGAAGACCGTGAAAGTGCTCTGATCAGAAGGACCTCGCGGGCGTCACCGCTGGGACCATCCCGTCCGTGAAGGTCGGCGGCTGATCGGAAGGACCTCGCGGGCGTCACCCGTCCGAACCTCGACTCAGCGGCGGATGTCCGGCAAGCGCCGAATGGCGAAGTAGCGGTCGTTGATCTCCTCGATGCCGAACTTGCCGATCGGGATCTCGTCGAGCACCAGTTCCTCGTCCAGCCCCCATGCCTCGAGCTTGGTGACCTCCTCGCGCACCTTCTCCCCGTCACGCAGGACGACATAGGTGTTGGTGATCTCCATGCGGTTGTCGAACGCAGGGGTGGCCTCGAAGTAGCGCTGGTACTCGTGGCGGCCCATGGTCGCGGTGCCGGTGAGTTTGCGCTCGACCGTCCGCTCGGGCACGCCACCGTAGGAGCGGCTCAGCAGGATCGGCGCACCCGGCACGAGCACCTCAGCCATCCGTTGCCAGAACCGGTCGCGCGCCCGACCACCCAGGAAGTAGATGACGTTGAACAACAACGCCCCACCGCACTGGTCGGGCAACCAGGTGGCGTTGATGGTGTCGGGCAGCACCGTAGTGCGCTCACGCAGGTGCTCACGCTCGGCGATACGGACCATCAGCAACGAGCGCATCAGCGGGTCGGGTTCGACCGACAGGATCTCCGAGTCGGGAAACCGCTCCCCCAGCGTCACTGTGCTCAGACCGCTACCTGACCCGATGTCGATGAGCGGGTGCTGCGGTACGAAGGCTGCTTCCTCCCACGGAATGTCCAGCAGGTAGTCCTTCTTGTTGATCGGCAACCGCAGGGTGTCGCCGAACTCGGCCCACGCCAAGCTCTCGTCGGTCATCGCGTCCTCTCAGAATCCGAGTTTCGACAGTTGATTGGGGTCGGTCTGCCAGTCCTTGGCGACCTTCACGTGCAGGTCGAGGTACACCCGTTGGCCCAGCAACTGCTCGATACCGGCGCGGGCGGTCGTTCCCACTTCGCGCAGCCGTGCACCTCCACGACCGATGATGATCGCCTTCTGCGAGGGCCGCTCCACATACACATTCACCCGAACGTCCATCAGCGGCTTGTCGGCCGGACGGTCCTCTCGGGCGGTCATCTCCTCCACGACCACAGCCAGGCTGTGCGGCAGTTCGTCACGCACACCTTCCAGCGCCGCCTCACGCACCAACTCAGCGATCATGACCATCTGCGGCTCGTCGGTCAGCACGTCGTCGGGGTACAGCTTCGGTGAGGTCGGCAGGTAGGAGACGAGCACCTCGGCAAGGGTGTCGACCTGGGTGCCCTTGACCGCCGAGCACGGGACGATCTCGTTCCAGTCGCCCAACTGGTCGATCGCGATGAGGTGCTCGGCCAGCCGGTCACGACTGACGGTGTCGAGCTTGGTGGCGATGGCCACCACCGGCTTCTTGCGGCCCCGGCGCAACTCGGCGAGTTCGGCGGCGATGAACTGATCGCCCGGACCGATCTTCTGATCGGCGGGCAGACAGAACCCGATGACGTCGACGTCCATGAGCGTCTCGCGCACGACATCGTTGAGCCGTTGGCCGAGCAGCGTGCGTGGTTTGTGCAGGCCGGGAGTGTCGACCAACACCAGTTGCGACTCGTCCGTGGTGCGGATGCCGCGAATCGTGTGTCGGGTCGTCTGGGGCTTGTTGGAGGTGATCGCCACCTTCTGCCCGACCAGCGCGTTGGTGAGCGTCGACTTGCCGGCGTTAGGACGTCCGATCAAGCAGGCAAAGCCTGCTCGGTAGTCAGTCATCGTTGCTCCTTGCGTCGACGGATGACGCGTTGCGCGCCGCGTGCTGTTCTTCTCGCCTGCGCAGTATCTCCGACAGGCCTGCCTCGGCGTCGTCGTGGTCAGTTTCCGGAACCCTGCTCACCGTGACGGTCGCGATCTGGTGGCGTCGCCCGGCCATTCGTTCCGCCGTCAGGAGGAGGTCGTCGATCCGGGCGTGCGCTCCAACGAGCGGCACGCGGCCGAGCAACTTGGTGAGTAGTCCGCCGACGGTGTCGATGTCGTCCTCGTCGACGGTGATGCCGAACTCCTGCGCGAAATCGTCGATCGACATCCGCGCCGGCACGCGCACACTGCCGTCGTCCAGCGGCTGCACACCGGGGGTGACCCGATCGAATTCGTCATCGATCTCCCCCACCACTTCTTCCAGGATGTCCTCAAGGGTCACCAACCCGGCGGTGCCGCCGTACTCGTCGATGACGATCGCGAAATGCCGACGCTGCGACTGCATCTCGCGCAGGAGATCATCGACCGGCTTGCTCTCGGGCACGAAGGCGACCTCGCGCATGAGTTCGGTGACCGGGTGCTCGCTGTAGTCGTCCCGGTTGCTGATCAGCCGCCCGGCGACGTCCTTGAAATAGAGGATGCCCTCGACCTCGTCGGGGTTGCCGTCGATGACGGGCATGCGGGAGTAGCCCGACCTGGTGAACAGCGACATTGCCTGGCGCAGCGTCTTGCTGCGATCGATGCAGAGCATGTCGGTGCGCGGCACCATGAGCTCCCGCGCGATCGTGTCGCCGAGTTCGAAGACCGAGTGGATCATCTTGCGCTCTTCAGCCTCGATGAGCTCGGATTCACCTGCCATATCGACGAATTCGCGCAGCTCCGCCTCGGAGTCGAACGGGCCGTCCCGGTATCCCCGACCCGGGGTGAAGGCGTTACCGAGGGTCACCAGCACGTGCGCGAACGGACCGAACAGATTGGTCATCCACCGCACGAAGGGAGCGCTCACCAACGCCAACGTGCCCGAGTGCTGCCGACCCATAGTGCGCGGAGACACTCCGACCAGGACGAAGCTCACGATCGCCATCACAGCGATCGACACACCCAGCACGGACCAGAAGCCCTGCAACCAGCGATCGACCGCGAGTGTCACCAGGACGGCGGCGGTCATCTCGCCGGCAACACGACCGAAGTTGAGCACCATCAGCGACGCGCTACTGTCGTCGACCAGGGTGCGCAGCGCCTGCGCTCCACGACGCCCGGCAGTGAGGTACTCCTCTACCTGGTGGCGGCTGATCCTGCCGAGCGCACTCTCGACAGCGGCCATCGTCGCCCCGAAGAGCACCGCGAGGAGAGCCGCGATCAGCAACACGATCATCGAGAGTTCATTCCCCGCTGGGCGGGGTGATGCGCACCTTCGACGAACGTCGGGCGAGGAAGGTGAGCAGCAGGGTGCGCTGCAGGTCGAACATCTCCTTGCGCTCGTCCGGTTCGGCGTGGTCGAAGCCCAACAGGTGCAGAATGCCGTGCACGGTGAGCAGCAGAAGTTCCTCGGCGGTGGTGTGACCAGCCTCGCTGGCCTGTCGCGCGGCGACCGTGGGGCACAGCACGATGTCGCCGAGAATGCCTTCCTCGGGCTCGACGTCGTCGCGTCCGGGGCGCAGTTCGTCCATCGGGAAGCTCATGACATCGGTCGGCCCGGGAAGGTCCATCCACTTCACGTGGAGCACTTCCATCGCTGCTTCGTCGATGATCGTGACCGTGAGATCAGCCTCGGGGTGCACGCGCATTTCCTGCATCACCCAGGCGGCACACTCGTGCAGTTCGTCGAGGTCGACCTCGACATCGGTCTCGTTGGCCAGATCGATGCTCATCGCGCGTGCCCCCGTGCCGAGTTGGCGCGTCGCGGCCCGCCCGACCGTTTGCGGGCGTCCCACACGCCATAGGCCTCCACGATCTCGCTGACCAGCCGGTGACGCACGACGTCCTGCGCGGACAAGTGGGCGAAGTGCACGTCGTCCACACCGTCGAGGATGTCTTGGACGATCTTCAGACCGGAGGTGGTGCCGCCGGGTAGGTCGACCTGCGTGACATCGCCGGTGACGACCATCTTGGAACCGAACCCGAGCCGGGTGAGGAACATCTTCATCTGCTCGGCCGAGGTGTTCTGCGCCTCGTCGAGAATGATGAAGGCTCCGTTGAGGGTGCGGCCACGCATGTAGGCCAGCGGAGCCACCTCCACCGTGCCAGAGGCCATGAGCCGCGGAATCGAATCGGGATCGACCATGTCGTGCAGCGCGTCGTACAGCGGCCGAAGGTAGGGGTCGATCTTGTCGTTCAGCGAACCGGGCAGGAATCCCAATCGCTCACCGGCCTCAACCGCCGGGCGGGTCAGAATGATGCGGTCGACCTGCTTGGCCTGCAGCGCAGCGACCGCCTTCGCCATCGCCAGATAGGTCTTGCCCGTACCGGCCGGGCCAATACCGAAAACGATCGTGTTCTTGTCGATCGCGTCGACGTATTCCTTCTGCCCGAGCGTCTTGGGCCGCACGGTGCGCCCACGACTGCTGACGATGTTGGTGGTCAACACGTCTGCCGGACGCTCGCGGGTCTTGCTGCGCAGCATTCCGACGGAGCGCTCCACCGCGTCGCGGTTCAGCGGATGTCCGGCGTCGACGATCGCCACAAGTTCGTCGAGCAACTCCTCGATCAACGCCATGTCGCCCGGATCGCCCTGCAGGTGGAAGGAGTTGCCGCGCACGGCGATCACGAGTTTCGGGAAGGACCGCTCGATCGTCGTGAGCAACTCGTCGCGCGGGCCGAGCAGGTTGAGCATCGGCACGTCCGGCGGGATCTCCACGATGTGTGAGGTCTGCACGGCCGGCGGGTGGGACTGGCTGGGATCAACGGGATTGTCGGTCATGAGAACTCCACTCTAGGACCTGGATGGGAGGTACTCGACTTGGTTTCGTGGCCGGTTCAGGGCCGGATGGCGCCTCTGGTCAGCGCCAGCGGGTGGCCGCCATGATCACGGCGATCGCGGCCGGACCCGCACTGGAGGAGCGCAACACATGGGGGCCCAGGCGCACCGTCGTGGCGCCGGCCGCCGCGAATGCGTCCAGTTCAGCCGGGGCGATGCCCCCTTCGGGGCCGACGACGAGGACGACTTCTTCGACATCCAGCTCGACTGCACTGAGCGTCTGGTCGGCGTCCTCGTGCAGCACCAGGGTGCGACGTCCCTCGATCAACGACACGAGTGCTCTGCGGTCGACCAGCGGCTCGACCACCGGCACCGTCGCGCGCCTCGACTGTTTGGCGGCAGCGCGCACCACCTGCTCCCATTTACGCAGCGACTTCGCTCCCCGCTCGCCCTTCCACTGCACGATGCTGCGCTCGGCCTGCCACGGCACGACGACGTCAACGCCGAGTTCGGTGGCTGCTTCGATCGCCTGGTCGTCACGGTCCGCCTTGGCCAGCGCCTGCACCAAGGTGACCCGCGGGATCGCCGGTGGAGCATGCTCAAGGCTTTCGACGACGACGTCGAGCCGGTCCTTGGCCACGGAACTGACCACACCGTGCACGACGACGCCGCTTCCATCGGCGAGCAACACCTGCTCCCCGACGGCCAGGCGCTTGACCGTCGCTGCGTGTCTTCCTTCGGGGCCGTCGAGTTCGATGACACCGCCGACCGCCGGGTCAGCCAGTGTCCCGGCCGCCAGCAGGAACAGCGGTGCGGTCACTTGCCCGCCCAGGCGTCCCGGATCTTGCCGAAGAGGCCCTTGTCGGCGCGCTCGAAGTGTCCCTCTGGGCGTTCTTCACCGCGTGCGGACGCGAACTGACGCAGGAGGTCCTGCTGCGTGCCGTCCAGTTTGGTGGGCGTGCGCACATTGGCGTGCACCAGCAGATCACCGCGGATGTCGGTGCGCAGGTGAGTGACGCCCAGGCCGCTGAGCTTGATGACATCGCCGGGCTGCGTGCCTGGCTTGATCTCGACCTCGCGCACGCCGTCGAGAGTTTCGAGCGGAAGCTTTGCGCCCAGAGCCGCTGCGGTCATGGGCAATTCGACCGAGCAGTGCAGGTCGTCTCCCTGACGCTGGAAGGTCTGGTGCTTGCGCACACGCACCTCGACGTAAAGGTCGCCGTTGGGGCCGCCCCCGGGGCCGACCTCACCTTCACCTGCGAGTTGGATGCGGGTGCCGGTGTCGACGCCCGCCGGCACCTTGATCGTCAGCGTGCGGCGGTCGCGGCGACGTCCTTCGCCGGAGCAGTCGTAACAGGGAGACTCCACGACCTCGCCGAAGCCGCTGCAGTTGCCGCACGGACGGGTGGTCATCACCTGGCCGAGGAAGGACCGCTGCACCTGCTGCACATGACCCGACCCGTGGCACACATCGCAGGTGCGGCGACCGGTGCCCTGCCGCGCACCGGTGCCGGTGCAGGTCTCACATCGGATGGCGGTGTCGAAGACGAGCTGCTCGTTGGCTCCGAAGACTGCTGTCGACAGATCGACCTGCAACGGCACGAGAGCGTCCTGGCCGCGCTGCACCCGCGAGCGCGGACCTTGCTGGCCACCGGCGGCACCGCCACCGAAGAAGGCGTCCATGATGTCGGTGAAGCTGAAGTTGCCGCCGAAGCCCTGGGCCCCGCCGAACGGGTCGCCGCCCATGTCGTACTGCTGGCGGGTGCCCGGGTCGGACAACACCTCGTAGGCCTGGGATACCTTCTTGAACTCCGCCTCCGCGTCGGCGCTGGGGTTGACGTCCGGGTGCAGTTTGCGAGCCTGCTTGCGGTAGGCCCGCTTGATCTCCTCGGCGGAGGCGTCCTTGGACACGCCGAGGACGGCGTAGTAGTCGGTCACGAGTTTCCTTTACTGCTCGAGTAGGTCGGAGACGTAGCGGGCGACGGCGCGTACGGCCGCCATCGACGTGGCGTAGTCCATCCTGGTCGGGCCGAGCACACCGATACCGCCCGCGCCGTAGCCGGTGCTGACGATCGAGGTGTTGCGCAGCCCCTGGACGGAGTTCTCGCCACCGATCCGGACGAAGACGGCATCCTCACCTTCGGCCTGCATCTGTTGGATCAAACGCAGCAACACGACATGTTCTTCCAGCGCATCCAGAACCGGACCGATCGACCCGGGGAAGTCATGCACCGAGCGGGCCAGGTGCGCGCGTCCGGCCAGGGCGAGACGATCTTCGCGCTCCTCGGCCAGCAGATCGGCCACCAAGTGGGCGGCCTGCGCGGACGTGGAGTTGTCGGCAGGTGGCACAGGGCGCGCATCGGCCCACGCGACGACGGCGTCGGCCGCATCGGCCCGTGTGCGACCCACAACCAACTCGTTGAAGGCGGCCTTCAGCCCGGCAAGGTCGTCCTCGGTGTGTTCGAGGTTGAGGATGCGTTCCTCCACCCGGCCGGTCGACAGGATCATCACCGCCATGACCCTGGCTTCGGCCAGGCTGACGAGTTCGAGGTGACGCACCGTGGCGCGACCGATCGTGGGGTATTGCATGACCGCCACCTGGTTGGTCAGTGACGACAGGAGTCGTACCGTGCGGTCGACGACGTCGTCGAGATCGACCGCCTGCTGCAGGAAGGTCTCGATCGCCGACCGTTCCGACTTCGACAGCGGTTTCATGTGACCGAGACGGTCAACGAACCGGCGGTAGCCGGCATCGGTGGGC
Organism: Yimella sp. cx-51; assembly: GCF_017654605.1. Taxonomy (GTDB): domain Bacteria; phylum Actinomycetota; class Actinomycetes; order Actinomycetales; family Dermatophilaceae; genus Yimella. The sequence continues at coordinate 1,211,335 of NZ_CP072113.1, read as the reverse complement.
ACGCGGCCCGCGGAGGTGTGCGGGGCGCTGATCAAGCCCTCCTCCTCCAACGCGGCCATGTCGTTGCGGATGGTGGCGGCGCTCACCCCGAGCTGGTGCCGGTCGAGCAGAGCCTTGGAACCCACCGGCTCCGAGGTGGCCACGTAGTCCTGCACGATCGCGCGCAGCACGTCGAGTCGACGTTCTTCACTCACGGGGTGACCCTCCTCTCCGTTGGCACTCAGGGCATACGAGTGCCAATTCTACGCGCTCGCCGACGCCGCGCGTGTCGGCTCCGTCGTGACACCGGCCTCGCCTACGGTTGTCGCCCGTGACCGACCGATATGGCTCCGACGTTCTCTCCGGCGACTGGCGCGCCCCCAAACGCGGACGCTCCGCCCCGGTGCCCGCCGAACTCGACCTCGTCGTCGAGGAGGTCGACACCGGATTCGTCGGCGCGGTGGTACGAGTGGAGAAGGTCGGAGGCATGCAGGTGGTGCACCTGGAGGATCGCCGCGGCAAGGTGCGCGCGTTCCCGCTCGGGCCCGGATTCCTGATCGACGGCTCACCGGTCGAGCTCACCCCGCCCAAGCCCGCGGATGCAGCGGCGCTGGCGGCTGCCCGTCAGGCGAGCGCCCGCACGGCCAGCGGATCGGTGGCAGTGGCCGATCAGAAGGCGCGCGTCGCGCTGGGCTCCCGGATCTTCGTCGAAGGACGCCACGACGCCGAACTCGTGGAGAAGGTCTGGGGACACGACCTACGGGTCGAGGGAGTCGTCGTGGAGATGCTCGACGGCGTCGACGACCTGTCGGCGGTGATCCGCGACTTCTCCCCCGGGCCCGGACGACGGATGGGCATTCTCGTCGACCACCTGGTGCCCGGAACGAAGGAACAACGCATCGTTGAGGCCGCGCGTGCCATCCCGGAGGCGCGCGACCACGTGCTCATCGTCGGCCACCCGTATGTGGACGTGTGGCAAAGCGTTCGCCCCGAGAAGCTCGGCTGGACCAAGTGGCCGGTCATTCCGCGCGGCACCTCCTGGAAGCACGGCATCTTGGCTGAACTCGGGTGGCCGCATCGCACGCAGGCAGACGTCGCGCACGGCTGGAAACGCATCCTCGGCAGCATCAGCAATTACGCCGACCTGCAGCCCGAACTCCTCGGCCGCGTCGAGGAACTCATCGATTTCGTCACCGCACCCAACTGATGACGTCAAGCCCGGCCGGCGGGTCGTCTCAGTAGGCTCCGGGCATGGTGCGTAGCAAACCGGTCGAGCCCTCTCAGGCGAGGAGGTCTCTGGAGACAGATTCGGCTGCGCCTGCCTCTGCAGCCGTGCATGCCGAGTTGGTCGCCCTGGTGATCTCGGTGCGCGACGAACCGATGGTGCTGGCGTCCGGCAGCCCGATCCGGTTGCCGGCCGGGCCCTTGCGATCAGACCAACCAAGCCTGCAGAACGGCGTCCGCGACTTCGCCAAGGAACAGACCGGCCAACAGCTCGGCCATGTGGAGCAGCTCTACACCTTCGCCGACCTGGGACGCACCCACGAGGCGTCCCGCACGATCTCCATCTCCTATCTCGGCCTCACCCGCCCCTCGGACGACTCCGGGTGGTTGCCGCTCTACACACTGCTGCCCTGGGAGGACCACCGAGATCCCGCAGCGTCTGCCCTGGCCCAGACCCTGCGGCGCCGCCTCAGTGAGTGGGCGCAGCAGGCGCCTCGCGGCGAGAAGTCGGCCCGCACTGCCCGCGCAGATCACCTCTTCGGAGCGGGCTCACAACCCTGGCGTCCGGAGCTTGCGCTGCAGCGCTACGAGTTGCTCTGGGAAGCCGGTCTCGTCGCTGAATCCGCCTCTGCTGAAACATGTTCGGAGGTTGAGTCGCTCACGGGCGAAGCGATGGACGTCGACCACCGCCGCATCGTCGCCACCGGACTCTCGCGCCTGCGGACGACGCTGCAATATCGTCCGGTGGTCTTCGAGCTCATGCCGCCGATGTTCACCCTCGGCCATCTGCAGGCGGTTGTTGAGTCACTGGCCGGGCAGCCCATGCACAAGCAGAACTTCCGCCGCGTCGTCGAGCAACAGCACCAACTGGTCGAACCCACTGACGAGATCGACCACAGCACCGGCGGGCGCCCGGCACGGCTGTACCGCTTCCGCCGCGAGGTCTTCAGCGAGCGGCAGCAGGTGGGCACCAAGCTGCCCCTCCCCCGTCCTCGCTGAGCGCCCACCACCCGCCGAGTGGCCGGGTTATGAACCAGCGGCCGGGGTATAGCGCAGCCACCCGCTCATAACCCGGCCACTCGACGTTGATCCTCCGCTGCAGTGTTATGCTCACATCAAGCATTTGCTCATCCTGAGCAATATGGAAGGAGCAGCCGTGAGTGCAGCGACGTACGACCAGGTCCGACACGTGATCCCCGAGGTCGAGTGGGCACTGTTCGAGCCGGAGATCGAAGCCATCCAGCGACTCAAGCGCGAGCAGGACGCCGTGATCCTCGCGCACAACTACATGACGCCTGAGGTCTTCCACGGCGTGGCCGACATCGTCGGCGACTCCCTGGCCCTGGCCCGTGAGGCGCAGCATGTCGAGGCCGGCACGATCGTGCTGGCCGGCGTGCACTTCATGGCGGAGACGGCCAAGCTGCTCAATCCCGGCAAACGAGTGCTGCTGCCCGACCTGCGCTCGGGTTGCTCTCTGGCCGAAAGCATTACGCCGGACGACATCGCCGCCCTTCGTCGGGCTCACCCAGGTGTGCCGGTCGTGACCTATGTGAACACCAGCGCGGCGGTCAAGGCAGCCAGTGACATCTGCTGCACCTCCGGCAACGCCGTCGAGGTGATCGAGTCGCTCGGCACGCAGAAGGTGATCATGATCCCCGACCAGTACCTCGCCCGGAACATCGCCGCCCGCACCGGAGTGGAGGTCATCACCCACCCCGGCGCATGTGAGGTGCATGAGCGCTTCTCCCCCAAGGACATCGACGACATCCGGGACGGCCACCCCGGCGTGACGGTCATTGCCCACCCCGAGTGCCCGCCCGAGGTGGTGGCGGTATCCGATTTCGCCGGATCGACGGCGCAGATGATCGACTTCGTCACCGAACGCAAGCCGTTGAAGGTCGCGCTGATCACCGAGTGTTCGATGAGCGACAACGTCGCAGCCGACCATCCCGACGTCGAGTTCGTGCGACCGTGCAATCTCTGCCCGCACATGAAGCGCAACACCTTGACGGCCATCCGGCGTGCTCTGGAGACCGGCCGCAACGAGATCACCGTCGACCCCGCGCTCGAAGTGCCGGCCCGTCGCGCCATCGAACGGATGCTCGCTGTGAAGACCCGACCCGAAGCCAAGGATCACTCATGAGCGACGATCTGCGACACCTTTCCGGCCTCCCGGTCGTCATCGGCTCCGGCCTCGCCGGCCTCACCACCGCGTGGGCTCTCGCACCGCACGACTGCGTCCTGGTCACCGCGGGCGAGCTCACCCAGGCAGCCGCGAGCATGTGGGCGCAAGGAGGCATCGCCGCTGCTCTCTCAGGCGATGACTCGACCTCGTTGCACGCCGCCGACACGCGACGAGCCGGTGCGCAGATCGGTGACACCAGAACCATTCGGCGAATCACCGATGCCGCACCCGATGTCGTCCGACTCCTCGCCGATTTGGGCGTGCCCTTCGACCGCACCACGGAGGGTGTGTTCGACCTCGCGCTCGAGGGTGGCCACAGCCGCTCACGGGTGGCCCACTGCGGCGACTCCTCCGGTGCGACCATCACGTCCACACTGGCCGGCATCGTGCGCCGCATGCCACATGTCACGACGCTCGCAGGGTTCAGCCTCCGCCGACTGCTCACCACCGACGGTGCGATCAGCGGCGTGGAGTTGACCAGCCCAAACGGTGAATCCGTTGTGCTGCAGACAAATCGGGTAGTGCTCGCAACCGGAGGAATGGGCGGCCTCTGGTCACACACGACGAACCCCTCGACCGCGCTGGGCCAAGGTGTGGCGGTGGCTGCGCGCGTCGGCGCCCGCATTGACGATCTGCACCTGGTGCAGTTCCACCCGACTGCGCTCGACGTACCTGCCGATCCGAACCCGCTGCTGACCGAAGCCCTCCGAGGCGCTGGGGCACTGCTGCTCGCCGACGGCGAACGCTTCGTGCATGAACTGCAGCCACGCGATGTCGTCGCCGCAGCAGTATGGGAGCAACTGGACGCTGGACGCCGCGTGCACCTCGACGCTCGCGCGATCCCATCGGTCGAAACACGCTTCGCCGGCGTCTGCGCGAGTTGCGCCGCCCATGGGCTCGACATCACCCGCGACCTGCTGCCCGTGCGTCCGGCCCTGCACTACGCGATGGGCGGCGTCAGCGTGGACGAACATGCCCGCACCACCGTGCCCGGCCTGTGGGCGGTCGGTGAGGTCTCGCGCACAGGTCTGCACGGTGCGAATCGCTTGGCCTCCAATTCACTGCTGGAGGCCGTGGTGACCGCACGCGCCGCGGCCGCTGATGTTCGCGACTGCTCAAGCGGTGGCTGGCACCCCGACCTGCTGCGCGCAGATCCGGCGACGGTCGTCGGCCGCAGCCTCACGGTCAGTGCACATCTGCCTCGTGTGAGGCAGATCCTGAGCCGAGCGTGCGGCGTGGTGCGTGACGGATCGACTCTGGAAGACGCCGTTGACGAGTTGTCGACGATGCGTTCGGACGACGCGGGGTACGTCGCCTGGCTGATCGCCCGCTCCGCGCTGTTGCACCCGTTCAGCGTCGGCGCCCATCGACGCTCCGACGACCGCACCGCTGCCGAAAAGTGTTCAGCGCAAGGGGTATTCGCATGATCGACATCGAGATCGACCGCATCGTCCGGACCGCGCTGGCCGAAGACCTGGGTCTGGCCGGCGATCTGACCACGGCCGTCACGATCGACCCGGAACGAGCCGGGACTGCACACATCGTCTGCCGGGAGGACGGGGTGCTGTCAGGTAGCGCAGCCGCCTCGCGTGCCTTTGCCGCGGTCGATCCGTCACTCGCGGTCGAGTGGTTCCACCGGGACGCCGACCGCCTTCGCCCGGGCGATCGTGTCGCGACCATCACAGGATCGGCCGCATCGATCCTCACCGCCGAACGCACCGCGTTGAACCTGCTGGGCCACCTCAGCGGAATCGCGAGTCGCACCGCCTCCATCGTGCAGCTCGTCGAAGGCACGGGCGCACAGATCGCGGATACCCGCAAGACCACACCTGGTCTTCGAGCGCTGGAGAAGCGTGCCGTTCTCGACGGCGGCGGAGTCAATCACCGCTTCGGTCTGCATGACGCAATCCTGGTGAAGGACAACCACATCGGCCTAGGCGGTGGGCTCGAAGTCGTGCTGAGTCGACTCGCCGAGCGCAGCGGCCACCTGGTGCGCGTGGAGATCGAGGTCGACACGCTCGACCAGCTCGACACCGTGCTGATCTTCGATCGTGAGCGCATCGAGCGGGGTCACTCCGCCGTGGTGCATGCGGTCCTCCTGGACAACATGCGGCCAGAGCAGATCCGCAACGGTGCAGCGCGGATCGCAAAGCACCCGGCGCCACTGGTACTTGAGGTCTCCGGCGGCGTCACCGAGGCATCTGTGCGCCCACTCGCCGAGGCAGGTGCCCAGATCATCTCGATCGGTGCGCTGACCCACAGCGTGACCTGTCTCGACTTCGGACTGGATCTCTGAACTAGAAGCCGAGCAGTCGACGTACGACGGTGTCTGCGAGCAGCCGCCCACGCAGCGTGAGCACGAGCTGCCCACGCAGGGCACTCGGCCCGTCGACCAGCTGATCAGCGATGAGTCCGGCGATGGCGAGCCGGCCGTCCGCCTCGAGAGTGTCGATCGACAGGCCCGCTGACCGGCGGATACCGAGCAGCACCCGCTCCTCGTAACGCTGATCGTCAGTGAGAATCTCGCGACCCGCACCGGGAGAGTTGCCGGCGACAAGTCGCTGGGCATATGCACTCGGATGCTTCACGTTCCACCACCGCACGCCGCCGACGTGACTGTGCGCCCCTGGCCCGATTCCCCACCAGTTGGCGTCCGCCCAGTAGAGCTCGTTGTGGCGACAGCGCAGTGATGCGTCTGTGGCCCAGTTGGACACCTCGTACCACTGGTAACCCGCCCTCGCCAGCAGGTTGTCGGCGAGCTCGTACTTGTCGGCCTCGTCGTCGTCGTCCGGCATCTGCACCTGTCCGCGACGCACCTGCGCGGCGAGCTTGGTGCCTTCCTCTACGACGAGCGCGTAGGCGCTGATGTGCCCAGGCTCGAGGGAGACAGCAGCCTCGAGCGATGTGCGCCAGTCGTCCAGCGACTCCCCCGGCGTGCCGTAGATCAGATCGAGGCTCGTGTCGAGCCCGACCGATCGAGCTGCCTTGATGGCGCGACCGACATTTGCCGGGTCGTGGGTGCGCTCAAGGGTCTGCAACACATGCGGCACGGCCGACTGCATCCCGAACGACACCCGAGTGAACCCGCCCTCGGCCAGTACCGCCAACGACTGTGGCGTCACCGAGTCGGGGTTTGCCTCCGTCGTGATCTCGACATCGGAGGCGAAGCCGAAGTGCTTGCGCAAGCCATCGACCATCCGCACCAGGTCACGCGGGTCGAGCATCGTCGGTGTGCCTCCACCGACAAAGACCGTCGAAATCGACGGCCGACGCTCGCCGAGCACCTTGGCTGCGAACTCGATCTCGCGCAGCGCGGTGTCGGCATACGAGGTCACTCCTGCGCCGGGGCCGAGCTCGGTCAGCGTGTAGGTGTTGAAGTCGCAGTAGCCACAGCGCGCACGGCAGAACGGAACGTGCAGGTAGACGCCGAAGTGTTTGTGCGGCAGGGATTCCAGCGCCGCGTCGGGTAGGAGACCGTCGGAGGGGACGGGTTCGCCGTCCGGCAGCGCACTGGGCATTGATCCATTGTCACCGACTGGTCCGACGCCGTAACACTGGACGCCCTGCGCCGATCAGCAGCGGTGACCGGCCCGACGACAAGGCTCAGCGCAACGTGCCGGTCATCGCCTGGAAGACGAGGCTGCTCAACGCGACGAGCACCCACAAGACGCCTCCGAGCAGAATCGGTCGGTGGCCGGTCGCGCGCAGCTCGGCCGGACGGATGAGCAGCCCGATTCCGCCCATCGCGACGCAGATCAGGAAACTGGCCAGCAGCGAGAGCGCACCATGCCAGCCGGACGGAACTGCCCCGATCGTGTTGAGAGCGGCGGCAACCAGAAATCCGATGAGGAACCCGGGAACGGCTCGACGCCAAGGCAGAGCCGTGCCCGCGCTTCCGCCTCGCCGTGCAAGGAGCACCGCGAGCGCGACCGTGACCGGAATGATCATCAGCGCTCTGGTCAGCTTCACCACGATCGCGTGCTCGCCCGCTCCGCCACCGAAGCTGTAGGCCGCAGCCACGACCGAGGACGTGTCGTTGATGGCAGTACCGCTCCAGAGGCCGAAGGACTCCCCCGACATCCCGATGACATGACCGAGCATGGGGAAGGTGAGCACCGCGGCAACGTTGAAGGTGAAGATCGTGCCGAGGGCGTAGGCGACGTCGGAATTCTTCGGTTTGCACACCGAGGCAACTGCTGCGATTGCGGATGCGCCACAGATCCCGGTACCGACGCCGATCAGCGTCCGCACCTGCGGGTCGACGCCCAGCCAGCGACCGATCCATCGCGCGCCCAGCAGTGCGACGACAAGCGTGCCCAGCATCACTGGCACAGATGACACGCCGACCTCAACGACAGCACTGAGGGATAGTCCGGTGCCCAGTAGGACGACCGATGCTTGGAGCACCGTGCGGGCTGCGATTGTATAGCCGGCGGTGAGCGCGCCAGATCTGGATGCCGGGACCAGCGTTGCGATCGCGCAGCCGATGAGCACCGCGAAGACAGGGCCACCGACCAGCGGTAGTCGGCTTCCCAGCGGCATCGCAACGCCGGCCACCGAAAGGGTTATTACCAGCCCGGCCAGCCCGATCGGTGTGATGCGGCGCGACGCGCGGACAGGCTGCCCGGAGTCACTCATGCGGGTCGAGCATCGTCGGTGTGCCTCGACCGACAAAGACCGTCCATGAGACCGTCGGAGGAGATGGGTTCGCCGTCAGGCAGCGCACTGGGCATTGATCCATTGTCACCGACGCAGGCAGAGCGGACGAAGCGGGAGTCAGTGCAGCACGTACTGCGCCACCTGCCATGACCCGAGCAGCATGAGCACTACAGACCACAGCAGACACAGCAGGCACCCAAGGCCGAAGAGGCGGTCCGGCCAACGGCTACTTTCAGCCGAAGGTCGTTGCGAATCAGTCTCTTTCGCGGTCCGAACAGGTAGTCGACTAATGCGTGTCTGGGAGGCGACCGAGGGCCTCGATACGCGTGTACTGTCGTTCAATTCACGATGCACCCGCTCGCGGTCTCCACCGAACTGCGCGTCGAAGGCGTCCCTCTCTGCATCTGTCGCGTCGTCGGTCAGATAGCCCCACCGACCAGCCGCAGCGGGGTCGCCGGCCGCGCGGCACAGCCGCACCAACAAGGTGCGGGCCACGGCGTGGTCGGGGTCGTGAGCCAGGTAGCTACCGAGGCGAAGACGCGCTTTGGCCAGATCGCCCTTCTCCTCGTCGGCGAGAGCTGACCGCACTGCATCGGGAACGGTGTCGTCCGTCGCCGGAGGACTCAACTCTTTGCGGTGACCCACACCGGAATGATGCCCGAAACAACCTCGGTGCCGTCATCAATGAAGGCGGTGCACCGCACGTCCACCTGGAACGGCGGCTCCTTCTCCCAATCTGCCGGCTCCGTGCGTGCCTCGCAGCGGACGTCCGTCGTCACCTTCGCCGAGTAGTCGAGCGCAATCCCCTTGGGAATCCAGCGCATTCCCTTCGGCGTGGTCGCCTCACAGAGGAGGCCCATCGCCGCTTCCATGCCGTTGGCAACAGCAATGGCGTGGACCGTGCCGATGTGGTTCTGAACGCCCCGACGCTTTCGGATCTTCACCACCCCGTGGTGCGGCTCCATCACCTGAACCTGCGGGCGCACGGTGGCGAAATAGGGCGCCTTCAGCATGAAGGCGACAGAAAAGGCCTTCTTACCGAGCGGTTTGGCGTCGAACCTTCGGAACATGTCGTGCGTCGATGACATGTGATCGATATTACCCGACAGTAACTTCAGGTGCACCGAACGACGAACAAGAGTGTCGGTACGTCCAGCGCGTCAGCGCGTGCGGACGACGTGCAGGTCACGCACCACCCGGTCGACCTTCAAGCCCTTGCGTTCGAAGCGGGTGATCGGACGCAACTCGAACCGTGGCGCGAACCCGCCGCGCTCCCCCTCCGGATCGACCTGCGGGTCACCGGGATCGGCGAGACGACCCGCATGCGGGTTCAGCAAGGCCGGGCAGTCCTCCACGACATCGCGCATCTGCCAGGCGTAGTCGGCCCAGTCGGTGGCCAGCCGCCACGAGCCACCGGGCTCGAGGAGTTCGGCGATGTCGAGCGCGAACTTCTGCTGCACCATGCGCCGTTTGTGGTGTTTGGTTTTGGGCCACGGGTCTGGGAAGAAGGTCCAGACCTCGCGCAAGGAGCCCGGCGCGCACATCACCGGCAACGACCACGCGGCATCGGCAACAGCGATCCGCAGGTTGGTAACGCCCGCGGCGACGGCTTTGGTGACGGTGTGGGCAACCCCGGGCAGCCACACCTCGAAGGCCAGGAAGTCGAGATCGGGACGTTCGGCAGCCGCGTGCACCACACAGTCACCCGCGCCGGAACCGATCTCGACCACGAGCGGGGCCGTACGCCCGAAGGTCGATGCGGCATCGAAGCGGTATCCGCTGTCGAGCGTGGTGTCGGTGCCGTTGAGCGGCAGATCGAGCACATAGGTCTGGCCGTGCTGATCCATCGCACGTTCATGCCGGTCAGGCATGCGTCCGCCTCGCCGGGTGAAAGACCGAGTGCGGGCGAGCGGACGATCCGAACTGGGTGTATCCGCCGACAACGGTGAATCCTGCCCGGCCACTTACTTCTTGGCCTTGGCGTCGGAGCCGTCCTGGGAGAGTGCGGCGATGAAGGCTTCCTGCGGCACTTCGACGGAGCCGACCATCTTCATGCGCTTCTTGCCCTCCTTCTGCTTCTCAAGCAGCTTGCGCTTACGACTGATGTCACCGCCGTAGCACTTGGCAAGCACGTCCTTACGGATGGCGCGGATGTTTTCGCGCGCGATGACCCGAGCGCCGATCGCGGCCTGGATCGGCACCTCGAACTGCTGCCGGGGAATGAGGTCTTTCAACTTGCCGGCCATCATCACCCCGTAGGCGTAGGCCTTTTCACGGTGCACCACCGTGCTGAAGGCGTCGACCTTGTCACCCTGCAACAGGATGTCGACCTTGACCAGGTCGGCCTGCTGCTCACCGTCGGGCTCGTAATCCAGCGATGCGTAGCCGCGGGTGCGTGACTTGAGGGAGTCGAAGAAGTCGAAGACGATCTCGGCCAGGGGCAGGGTGTAGCGCATTTCGACGCGGTCCTCGGACAGGTAGTCCATACCCCGCAGCGAGCCGCGTCGTGACTGACACAGCTCCATGATCGCGCCGATGAACTCTGCCGGCGCCAGGATCGTGGCCCGCACGACCGGCTCGGTGATCGAGTCGACCTTGCCCTCGGGGAACTCCGAGGGGTTGGTGACGATGACGGTGCGCCCGTCGTCCAACTTCACGTCGTAGACCACCGACGGCAGCGTGGAGATGAGGTCGAGATCGAACTCGCGCTCCAGGCGTTCACGCACGATCTCCAGGTGGAGCATTCCGAGGAAGCCGATGCGGAAGCCGAAGCCGAGTGCCGCGGAGGTCTCCGGCTCGTAGACCAACGCCGCGTCGTTCAGCTTCAGCTTGTCGAGCGCGTCGCGCAGCACCGGGTAGTCGGAACCGTCGATCGGGTAGAGGCCGGAGAAGACCATCGGCTTCGGATCGCGATATCCACCCAGCGCCTGGGTGGCACTCTCGCGCGCGGAGGTGATGGTGTCACCGACACGTGACTGACGGACGTCCTTCACACCGGTGATGAGATAACCGACCTCGCCGACGCCCAGCCCCTTGGACGGCACGGGTTCCGGTGAGATGACACCGATCTCGAGCAACTCATGGGTCGCCTTGGTCGACATCATCTGGATCTTCTCGCGCGGGTTGAGATTGCCGTCGACCACACGTACGTACGTGACTACGCCACGGTAGGTGTCGTAGACCGAGTCGAAGATCATCGCGCGGGCGGGGGCGTCAGGGTCACCGACGGGCGCAGGGAATTGCTGCACGATCTGGTCGAGCAGCGGCTCGACGCCGAAACCGGTCTTACCCGAGACCTTCAGGCAATCCTCTGGCTCACAGCCGATGAGACCGGCGAGTTCCTCGGCGTACTTCTCCGGTTGCGCCGCCGGCAGGTCGATCTTGTTGAGCACGGGGATGATCGTGAGGTCGTTCTCCATCGCCAGGTAGAGATTGGCGAGGGTCTGGGCCTCGATGCCCTGGGCGGCATCGACCAGCAGCACGGCGCCTTCACATGCGGCCAGCGATCGCGACACCTCATAGGTGAAGTCGACGTGACCAGGGGTGTCGATCATGTTGAGGCAGAAGGTTTCTCCGTCGAGCTCCCACGGCATGCGCACGGCCTGGCTCTTGATGGTGATGCCGCGTTCGCGCTCGATGTCCATGCGGTCGAGGTACTGCGCCCGCATGGCGCGGTCGTCGACCACTCCGGTGATCTGGAGCATGCGATCGGCAAGGGTCGACTTGCCGTGGTCGATGTGCGCGATGATGCAGAAGTTGCGGATCTGCGAAGGCGGCGTCGCGGCTGGTTGCAGCGCGGTGCGTGCCATGGGTGCCACAGATGATTCCTCGGGTGCTGGACGTACGGGGGTCAACCGCTCAAGTCTCCCATGACGTCCGGCAGCGGCCTACCTGGCGGCCTCGCGGCGTCCCAGCCACACCGAGACCAGGGCGATGAACACCCCGCCGACGGCGAGCAGAGCGCCCAGGCGGCTCGGCCATTCGTAGCCGTATCCGCGGCTGAGCACGACACTGCCCATCCAGGCGCCCAGGGCGTTGGCGGCATTGAGGGTGGAGTGGTTGAGCGCGGCTGCGAGCGACTGACCCTCCTGGGCGACGTCCATCAGGCGGGTCTGCAGCATCGGCACCAGGATGGTGGGCAGGAAGCCGAGCAGGAAGACCGCGATCACGGCGGTGACCTTGCCCTGGGCGAGGAATCCGAACACTGCGAGCAGCAGCGCGATGAGGCTGAGTGAGCCGATGATGCCCCGCATGAGACCGAACTGCGAGACCTTGCCGGCCACCGTGGCGCCGATGGTCATACCGACGCCGTAGACCACCAGGATCAGCGGGACGGTGCTCTCCGAGAATCCGGCCAGGTCGGTCATCGTCGGGGTGATGTAGGAGAACGTGGCGAACATGCCGCCGAAGCCGACGGTGCCGATGCCGAGCGCGAGCCAGACCTGTGGTCGGGTCAGCGCCTTGAGCTCCTTGGTGGCCGATGCGTTCTCGTCGGCAGGCTGCACCGGAATCCAAGCGATCACCGCCGCGACGCAGGCAATTGCCAAGGCACCGACGAAGGCGTAGGGATACTGCCAGCCGAGGTGCTGCCCCATGAGAGTCGACAACGGCACACCGATGACATTGGCGACCGTGAGACCGGCCAGCATCATCGACACCGCCCACGTACGCCGGTTCGGCGCCACCATCGAAGCGGCCACCACCGAACCGATGCCGAAGAAGGTCCCGTGCGGCAGACCCGACAGGAACCGCGCCACCATGAGGGAGCCGTAGGAAACGGCGAGCGCCGAGGCGATGTTGGCGACGGCGAACGCCGCCATCAGCGCGACCAACTGAGTCTTGCGCGGCACCTTGGCGGCGAGGGTCGCGATCAGCGGTGCGCCGACGACCACGCCCAAGGCGTATGCGGAGACGACATGACCGGCTGCCGGGATGCTCACGTCGATGCCGTCGGCGATCTGGGGCAACAAGCCCATCGTGACGAACCCGGTGGTGCCGATCGCGAATCCACCGAGAGCGAGTGCGAAGAGTGCGAGTCCGATCCGAGCGGCTTCGTCGACTCGTCGGCCAGGCGGGAGTGGTCGCCGATGTCGTGCAGCGCTAGTGGTTCGGTCACCTATCAAGTCTGGGGCGCGAGCCCTGCTACCCGCGAATCCGCGCATCGCATCGTGAGCAACCTCACCGAGCATGCCCCAATTGGTCGGACCTTTTGCTAGCGTGCACGTGGCCGAGGTCACAATCAGACCGCGCCCACCGTGGGGCCGCCGGAGAGGAAATCCGATGAACGCATCGCAATCGGCCATCGCCGCGCTCACCCAACGCCTGAAGTCGCAATTTCCTGAGGGCGCAGTGATCACTGATCCGGCCCGGTTGGACGCCTACGACTGCGACGGCCTGCTGGTACATCGGGTGCGCCCGGCCGTCGTGGTGCTCGCCCAGGACGCCGAGCAGGTGCAGCAGACAGTGGCAGCATGCGCAGACATGCGGGTGCCCTTCGTCGCCCGCGGCTCCGGCACGGGGCTCTCCGGCGGAGCCCTCCCCCACGCCGACGGCGTCCTGGTCGTGATGAGCGGATTCCGCGAGATCCGCGAGGTCTCGGCGCCCGACCAGCGTGCTGTCGTCGACCCCGGCGTCATCAACTTGTCTGTGACACAGGCAAGTTCACCCCAGGGTTACTACTTCGCGCCTGACCCCTCCAGCCAGCAGATCTGCTCGATCGGCGGCAATGTCGCCGAGAACTCCGGTGGCGCGCACTGTCTGAAGTATGGCTTCACCAGCAATCACGTACTGGCCGCCGAGGTGGTGCTGCCCGATGGCTCGGCGGTCACGCTCGGGCAACGGGCACCCGATGCTCCTGGCTATGACCTGCTCGGTGCATTCGTCGGCTCGGAGGGCACCTTGGGCGTCGCCACCGAGGTGACGGTGCGCCTGCTGCGCACTCCTGAAACTGTGCAGACCTTCCTCGCAGGATTCGAATCGACCGATGCCGCCGGCGCAGCCACCTCGGCGATCATCGCCGCCGGCATCGTCCCGGCTGCCATCGAGATGATGGATGCGCTCGCGATCGAAGCCGCCGAAGCAGCGGTGGCGTGCAACTACCCACGAGGGGCGGGAGCGGTGCTGGTCGTCGAGCTGGACGGCCCGACGGCCGAGGTCGAGACCGAATCTGCGCAGGCCCAACGGCTGTGCCGCGAAGCCGGCGCCTTCGAGATCCGGCTCGCCGCCGACGCTGAGGAGCGGGCCGCGATCTGGCGGGGGCGCAAGTCGGCGTTTGCGGCGGTCGGTCGCATCTCCCCCGACTACATCGTGCAGGACGGCGTGATCCCGCGGACGAAGCTGTCGCAGGTGCTGCACCAGATGGGCGAACTGGCCGAGACCAAGGGCGTGCGGGTGGCGAACGTCTTCCATGCCGGTGACGGCAATCTGCACCCGCTGGTGCTCTTCGACGGCGCGGTGCCCGGACAAGAGGCCCGTGCCGAAGAGGTGTCGGGCGCAATCCTCGACCTCTGCCTCGAACACGGCGGATCGATCACCGGTGAGCACGGCGTTGGCTTCGACAAGGCCAAGCACATGCCGAAGATGTTCACCGAGATCGACCTCGACACCATGCAGCGCGTGCGCTGCGCCTTCGACCCGGCCGGCATCTCCAACCCCGGCAAGATCTATCCAACCCCGCGACTGTGCGGCGAGGTGCCACGAAAGCACACTGCAGACGAACCCGACCGCTTCGCCGGCCGGGCGGAGGTCTTCTGATGCAACTGCTGGACGCACTGCACGACCACGAAATCGACGCTGCAGCCATGTCGGACACCTTCGACGGAGCCGACGTTGCGGTGACCGTGCGGCCGACCACGACTCAGGAGGTGTCGACGGCACTCCGTCTCGCACACGAGCGGGGCGCTTCGGTTCTCGTGTGCGGACACGGCACCAAACAGACCTGGGGTGGCCCGGCAGGCACCACCGACGTCCTGCTCGATATGTCGACGATGGACCAAGTGCTTGAGCACCAGCCTGGCGACCTCATCGTCAGCGCACAAGCAGGCTGCCCACTCGCCGACGTCCAGCAACTGTGCGGGCAGGCGAAGCAGCGATTGGCGCTGGATGAGATGGTGCCCGGCTCGACGGTCGGCGGCGCCATTGCCACGAATCCGAGCGGGCCGCTACGTGTGCTTGCCGGGACGATGCGCGATCTGCTGATCGGCATCACCCTCGTGCTGGCCGACGGCACGATCGCCCACGCCGGAGGCAAGGTTGTGAAGAACGTCGCCGGTTACGACCTCGGCAAACTGCTCGTGGGGTCGTACGGCACCCTCGCCGTCGTCACCGAGGCGACCTTCCGCCTCCACCCAGTTCCGGCGGCGTTCCGGTGGGTGACGGCGGACGTCCCGCTCGACCGGTTGAGCGAGGTGCTCGCGGCGGCACTGCACACCCAGGACGCCCCCAGTGCAATCGAGATCCGTTGCGAGTCAACCGAATCAGCTCAACTTGCGCTGTTGCTCGAAGGCACCGAAGAGGGTGTCGCCGCCCGCGCTGCTCGCGTGGCGACCGATCTGGGCGGCGCCGAAGGCGACGAGCCGGCCTGGGCCCGCACCCACCCATGGACAGTCGGAGAACAGACCGGCCTGAAGATCACGGCGCAACTCTCAGCCGTGCCCGCTGTCGCCCGAACCGCAGCGCAGATGGGATGGATCGTGCAGGGATCGGCAGGCGCCGGAGTGCTCTACGCCGCCCGGGAGTCTGCGAGCGCCGCCGACGTGAGCGCTGCATTGGACAGCCTGCGCCGCGCGGCCCGGGGCGGGAGCGTCATCGTGCTCGACGCACCTCGCCAGATCCGCGAAACCGTCGACATCTGGGGACCGATTCCCGCCGTGGCCGTGATGCAGCAGGTGAAGGACCAGTTCGACCCGAGCCATTCCCTGGCCGCGGGCAGATTCGTGGGAGGCATCTGACCATGGAGTCCATCAGCCCGGACGAACGCACAGCCGTGCCGACCGGCGGTTTCGACGACCACAACCCGCCCGACCCGGCGTTGCTCGCCGATTGCGTGCACTGCGGCTTCTGCCTGCCGACCTGCCCCACGTACGTGCTCTGGGGTGAGGAGATGGACTCTCCCCGCGGCCGGATCCACCTGATGAAATCGGTGGACGAGGGAGCGCCGCTGGACAGCACGATCGGCGGACACATCGACGCCTGCCTCGGATGCATGGCCTGCGTCACCTCGTGTCCCAGCGGTGTGCAGTACGACCGTTTGTTGGAGCAGATGCGTCCGCAGGTGGAACGTCACGTCGAGCGGTCACGCGCCGACCGGGCCTTGCGCACTGCGGTCTTCAAGCTGTTCCCTTATCCCCGCCGCCTCAAGGCGCTGCGCGGACCACTGCGCCTGACCCAACGAGTCGGCCTCGATCGTGCCCTGGCGAATTCGACTCTGCTGGAACGCATTTCACCATCACTGGCGATGCTGCAGAAGCTGACCCCAGCGCTGACAAAGCCCGAGCAGCTGAGCGAACGCATCCCCGCGGTCGGCACGAAACGTGCCACCGTCGCGTTGCTCACCGGGTGTGTGCAGGACGCCTTCTTCTCCGGGGTCAACGCATCGACCGCCCGAGTGCTCGCGGCCGAGGGCTGCGAGGTGATCGTGCCGCGTGGCCAGGGCTGCTGCGGCGCACTGTCAGGGCACTCCGGACGTGAGGATGAGGCCGCGGGCTTCGCGGAGCAACTGATCGCCGCGTTCGACCAGTACGAGGTCGAGTACATCGTGGTCAACTCGGCCGGTTGCGGCAGCGCGATGAAGGAGTACGAGTTCCTGCTCACCGGCGCCGACGGCGGGCAAGGCGCATCAACAGGGCACCCACGCGCCCGGGAGTTCAGCGCCAAGGTGCGCGACTTCAGCGAGCTCATCGCAGAGCTCGGCTCGGTGGCGAGCTACCACCCGCTCCCGCTCACCGTCGCCTACCACGACGCCTGCCACCTCGGGCACGCCCAGGGAGTTCGCGCGCAGCCACGGGCCTTGCTCAAGGCGATCCCCGGCCTGGACGTCAAGGAGATCCGCGACGCCTCCATCTGCTGCGGCTCAGCCGGCATCTACAACGTGCTCAACCCCGAGCCCGCCAAGGAACTGGGCGATGCCAAGGCCCGCAATGTCATCGACACCGGCGCCGCGCTGCTGGTCACCGCCAACCCCGGCTGCATCATGCAGATCGCACTCGGTGTGGAGCGGGCAGGTGGGCGGATCGGCACCGCTCATATCGCCACCGTGCTCGATCACTCCTTGCGCGCACAACCAGCGGGAGACCTGCTGAAGTAGAGACATGCGTCTTGACCTCGCCCGCGTGCGCACGCTCGCGCGAAGAATTCTCGGCCCTTCTTCCCCACCTCGCTCCGCAGCTGGCCAACAGTCCCGCCCCACCACGCCGCCGACTCGGCTCCGCAGCGGTGCGGGTGCTTACCCCGGCGACCACCACGGACGGCCCGATTTCGAGTACCGCCCGGTGCCCGACGGACTACCTGACCCGGGCGAAGTGGTCTGGACCTGGGTGCCCTACGAGGAAGACCACACCCAGGGAAAGGACCGGCCCGTCCTCCTGGTGGGCCGAGACGACACCTGGCTGCTTGGACTGCCCATGACCAGCAAGGATCACGACCGGGACGCCGAGCAGGAACGTGCAGCCGGTCGGCACTGGTTCGACCTCGGCAGTGGTCCGTGGGATTCGCGCGGCCGATCCAGCGAGGTGCGCCTCGACCGCGTCCTTCGGGTGGACGGCGCCTTCGTGCGTCGCGAAGGCGCCGTGCTCGACCGCGAGCGCTTCGAGGCGGTGGCTCGCGCTTTCGACGAACTGCCTCGTCCCTGACCAGGTATCCGGTACGGCTCGTTTCCGATACTTGGGGTATCAGTTTCAGTTAGTCTGCTGTCCAAGAGGGCTCCGCCGCTCGCGGAGCCCGTTCCCCGCAGATCCGAAGGGCAGAGATGACGCTGCAGAGCAAGCCGTCCATCGCCGACCGAGGACAGGCGTTCGGTATGCGCCTGATCACCCGGGCCGGTGGACTCGACGCACTGAAGAACCCGGTGCTGCGCGGCAAGGTGGAGAAAGTGCTCTACCGCAGTGCGAAGACCGGCTTCAAGGCACAGACGGTCGCCGGACGCGCGTTCACCAAAAAACCCGGCGGCGCCGATGCCTCGCGGCCACGGCCGACCAAGCCGCGCCGCGAGTTCGACCTCACCCCCACCGACGATCAGCAGATGATCCAGGAGGCGGCGCGCGAGTTGGCCGACCAGGTGCTTGGCCCAGCTGCTGCGGGCGCCGACGCCGAACGTACCGTGCCCGTGCAGGTATTCGAACAGGCCGCTGCCATGGGCATGACCCTGCTGGGCGTACCCGCTGACCTCGGCGGCGTCGCCGAAGAGCGCTCAGCGGTGACCAGCGCCCTCGTGCTCGAAGAGCTCGCGCGCGGTGACATGGGTGTGGCCGTGGCGATCATGTCGAGCGCAGCCGTCGCGAACGCGCTTGCGAACTACGGAGATTCGAGCCAGCAGGCCACCTTCCTGCCGGCGTTCACCGACGAGAAGGAGCCGGCCACCGGGGCGATCGCGCTGCAGGAAGCGCAGCCACTCTTCGACCCGCTGGCCCCGCGGACGACGGCCACCCGCGAAGGCGACGAGCTGGTCGTCAACGGGGCGAAGTCGTTGGTGGTCGGCGCCACAACAGCCGACCTCTTCATCGTCTCGGCGATGCTCGACGGTGAGGCACGGATGATCATCGTCGAGCCGGGCACCGATGGCCTGTCGACCTCCGACGACCCCGCCATGGGCATCCGTGCGGCACACACCGGGGTGCTCCACCTGGAGCAGGTGCGGGTTCCGGCGGCGAACCTGCTCGGCACCGCGCAGGACCACATGGACGCTGTGCGACGAGCCCGACTGGCCTGGGCAGCGGCTGCCGTCGGCACGGGACAAGCCGTGTTGGATCAGCTCAAGACCTACACCGTCGAACGCAAGGCCTTCGGCGAACCCATCGCGCATCGGCAGGCCGTCGCCTTCACGGTGGCCAATATCGCGATCGAGGTGGAGGCCCTGCGTCTGGTCGTCTGGCGGGCGGCCGCCCAACTGGACGAGGGCAACGATGCGGCCGCCGCCGATCTCATCGGTCAGGCGCGCGCCCTGGCTGCGCGCCACGCGACCCAGGTGGGCAGTGATGGCGTCCAGATGCTCGGCGGGCACGGCTTCGTCAAGGAATTCGACAACGAGCGCTGGTTCCGCGACCTGCGCGCTACCGGCGTGCTCGAGGGCACGCTGCTGGTCTGAGGAGAGCGATGATCGATCTCGAAGTTCCCCGTAAGTTCAAGCCACTGCTGAAGCAGGCGGGTGCACTCGCCGACGAGGTGTTCCGCCCGATCAGCCGTAAGTACGACCGAGCAGAGCACGAGTACCCGCGCGAACTCGACCTGCTGTCGGCTCTCATCGACGGCATGGGCGATTCGGGCGCGAGTCAGGGCGCCGGCGCCTCGGGCTCGGCCAAGGCCCAGACTTCTGCGCGAGAAGACGCCGAACCCAAGGGCGTCGGCTCAGGACGGAACACCGGCAAGTCCAACCGCAACGGCACCAATCTGTCGTCGGTGCTGTCGATCATGGAGACCTGCCGAGGGGACGTCGGCCTCACCCTCTCGATCCCCCGTCAGGGGCTCGGCAATGCCGCGATCGCGGCGGTCGCCAATGAGGAGCAGAAGGCGCGTTACGGCAACCGGTGGGCCGCCATGGCGATCACCGAACCCGACACCGGTTCCGACTCCGGCGCGATCCGTACCACGGCTACCAAGGACGGCGACGAGTACGTGCTCAACGGCGAGAAGATCTTCGTCACCGCCGGCGAGCGAGCGGAGCTCGTCGTGGTGTGGGCGACCCTGGATCGCTCCCTGGGCAAGCAGGCGATCAAGTCGTTCGTGGTCGAGCGGTCCAATCCCGGTATGAAGCTCGTGCGGTTGGAGCACAAGCTGGGCATCCGGGCCTCCGACACCGCGGCGTTCAGCCTGCAGGAATGCCGTGTGCCGGCACAGGATCTGCTCGGTGACCCCGAGATCCGGATCGAAGGTGGCTTCGGAGGCGCGATGCAGACCTTCGACAACACCCGCCCGTTGGTCGCGGCGATGGCGGTCGGCCTCACCCGCGCCTGCCTCGACACCGCGTCCGAGTTGCTCAGGGCCGAGGGGGTCGTGGTCGACCCCGATCGACCACTGCACGTGCAGAGCAATGCAGCCGCGCGCCTGCTGCAGTTCGAAGCGGAGTTCCAGGCTGCCTACCTGCTCACCCTGCGGGCCGCGTGGATGGCCGACAACGGCAAGCCCAACTCCATGGAGGCATCCATGGCGAAGGCGAAGGCCGGACGCACCTGCGTCGACGTCGCTCTTGGCTGCGTCGAACTCTGCGGTGCCTCCGGATACGCCGAGACGCAGCTGCTGGAGAAATGGGCCCGCGATTCGAAGATTCTGGACATCTTCGAAGGCACCCAACAGATTCAGCTCTTGGTCGTGGCGCGCAGACTGCTGCAGTTGAGTTCGACCCAATTGCGTTAGTACACCAAGACAAAACAAAGCCCGCCCACGCGCGCCGGATGCGCGTCGGCGGGCTTTGTCGTTAGTACAGATCCGTCACACAATGTTTTCGTGAGCCAGGGCGACCGTCACAGCCGCGAGCACTTCGGCCCGGCTGGGGTTCCAGCGACGCACGCGCTGAACGAGTTCGCGGGCCGCCAACTGCAGCTCCTGAGCTGCCGAATCCTGCCCCGCGGCGATGAAGGTGCCGGCTCGGCCACGCGTCACGATGAGCCCACAGCGTTCGAGTTCTGTGTACGCCTTGGCGACCGTTCCAGGTGCGATGCCCAGGGTCGCGGCGAGGCCCCGCACAGTGGGGAGCTTGCTGCCGACGGCGAAAGAACCATCCCGCACTCCTTCGGCCACCTGCGAACAGATCTGCTCATACGTAGCCTGGTGGCTCTCCCTGTCAATTGTGATCACGGGTTCATTTTCAACCAACCTGCGAATTTCAGCCGGTCAATCCCGATCTTGGCGAAAAGCCGACATGGAATGCTGTCGGAAAACGCAAAAGTGCCCCCGACAGGAGTCGGAGGCACTGAATTCGTTTGCGTCAGATGCGGCTGCCCGAGCGCTGCCACGCCATGATCAGGTCGTCACGCGACGCGGGGGTGCCAGCATTCTCGACGGCCTTGGCGAAGGCGCGACGGGCACGGGCGTTCTCGCGGTGGTGCTTGATCGACTGAGCGAGCGAGGTCATTGTGGGTAGGCTCCTTTGCCTGATCCAGGGTGTTGGGTTGTGCTTCGATGTTCCGTGGTGAACTTTTCGACATCGAAAGAATACGCCTTCGCGGCTGGTCTGAACAAATCCTGAGCGCCCTTCGTGAGCGAACTCACAGACGACCGACACGGTACGAAAACGATGTGACGCGGCTCCCGTGATCGGCCAAGCTGTGCTCTCGTGGGACACATCGAAGCAAACGGGATCGACTACTTCCTCCCGGACGGACGACCGCTGCTGGGCGGCGTGAATCTGCGCGTGGGCGAAGGAGCAAAGGTCGCCCTGGTCGGTCCGAACGGCACGGGCAAGACGACCCTGCTCCGCATCATTTCCGGTGAGCTCGACGCGCACGACGGGGCGATCACCCGCAGCGGGCGCATCGGGGTGATGCCGCAGTTCATCGGCAAGGTGGGCCGAGCCGGGTCACAGGTGACGGTGCGAGACCTACTGCTCACCGTCGCTCCCCCGGCAATCCGATCGGCAGCCGCCGAGGTCGATCGCACCGAGTTGGCGATCATGGAGCACGACACCGAGGCTGACCAGATGGCCTATGCCCAGGCGCTGGCCGACTGGGCAGAAGTCGGTGGTTACGAATGGGAGACGGCCGCAGACGTCTGCACGATCGCAGCGCTGTCGGTGCCTTTCGAAAAGGCACAATGGCGCGACGTCAACACCCTCAGCGGCGGCGAGCAGAAACGGC
The DNA here is from genome assembly GCF_017654605.1 of Yimella sp. cx-51. Lineage (GTDB taxonomy): Bacteria > Actinomycetota > Actinomycetes > Actinomycetales > Dermatophilaceae > Yimella. The sequence goes on along the minus strand of NZ_CP072113.1, from coordinate 1,189,285 downwards.
TCGTCCTGGAGTCGCTGCTCCGCGGTCCGGATGAGGTGCTGCTGCTCGACGAGCCGGACAACTACCTCGACGTGCCCACCAAACGATGGCTCGAGCAGCAATTGCTGAGTTCGCCCAAGACGGTGCTTTTCATCAGCCACGACCGGGAACTGCTCAGCACCGTCGCAACCCGCATCGCCACACTCGAACCACAGGCTGCAGGCGCCACATGTTGGATCCATCCCGGATCGTTCACGACCTATCACCAGGCCCGGCTCGATCGAAACGCCCGCCTGGAGGAGCTGCGTCGCCGCTGGGACGAGGAGCACCTCAAGCTGAAGACGCTGGTGCAGACGCTGAAGATCAAGGCGGCCTACAACGACGGGATGGCCCCGCGCTACCACGCCGCGCAGACCCGCCTGAGCAAGTTCGAGGAGGCCGGCCCGCCGGAGGCACTGCCCTTCGACCAGAAGGTGACGATGCGGCTGCGGGGTGGTCGCACGGCCAAGCGAGCCGTGGTGTGTGAGCGCCTCGAACTGACCGGTCTGATGAAGCCTTTCGACTGTGAGATCTGGTACGGCGAGCGGGTCGCCGTGCTGGGTTCGAACGGTTCCGGCAAGTCGCACTTCCTGCGCCTGCTGGCCGGAGGCGGCTCCGATCCCGATGTCGAGCACCGACCGGTCGGCGATGTAGCGCCCTCCCCGGTCGAACACACCGGCAACGCCCGTCTCGGGGCACGCGTCCGGCCCGGCTGGTTTGCCCAGACCCACCAGCACGAGTCGCTCAACGAACGAACGCTGCTCGACATCCTCCACCGCGGGGACGACCACCGCGAAGGCATGCCGCGCGAGCAGGCGTCCAGGGTGCTCGACCGGTACGAGTTGGCGCGCAGCGGCGAACAGACCTTCACATCACTGTCCGGCGGTCAGCAGGCGCGCTTCCAGATCCTGCTGCTCGAGCTCAGCGGCGCAACCCTGCTGCTGCTGGACGAACCGACCGACAACCTCGACCTGCACTCGGCGGAAGCCCTCGAGGACGGCCTCTCACAGTTCGAGGGCACGGTGATCGCCGTGACCCACGACCGTTGGTTCGCCCGCGGCTTCGACCGCTACCTCGTCTTCGGCGCCGACGGCCGGGTCTACGAGACACCTGAGCCGGTCTGGGACGAGGGCCGGGTGCAGCGGTCCCGCTGACCAATACGGCACACTCGTCCCGGGCGACGGACGCCCCGGAACGGAGCAGGTGTGGACAACAGTCTCGGCGACATCATTCGCGTCGTCGATCTGGTCGGCGTGGCAGTGAACGGCCTGTTGGGCGGTGAGATCGCCCGTCGCGAGCGTCTGGACCCCGTCGGCTTCGCGGTGCTGGCGATCCTCTCCGGGCTCGGCGGAGGTCTGATCCGCGACACCCTGCTGCAGAAGGGCACGCCGGTCGCTCTCACCGACCCGTACTACCTCGTCGTGGCGATCGCCGCGGCGGCCGTTGCCTTCGTCCTGCGTTTCGAGGGCGACCTGTGGAACCGCATCTACCCCTGGTTCGACGGACTGGCCCTCGGCACTTGGGCCGCGGTCGGCACCCAGAAATCGCTCGGCTTCGGCCTCGGCGTGCTCCCTGCACTCCTGCTGGGCACGGTCACCGCAGTCGGCGGCGGGATGGTGCGGGACATCGTCCTCGCCAGACGTCCGGCATTCCTCGGCGGAAACACCCTCTACGCGACCTGCGCGATCATCGCCAGCGGCGTGGCGATCCTGCTCAACGGTCTGGTCACCCCGGAGGTCGGCATCCTCGCGGCGACCGCGATCGGCGCGCCGATGGTGGTTGTCGCCAAGGCCCGCGGTTGGCGTCTTCCGGGAGAGTCGGCCCGAGAGGGCGTGCGAGCGATCCGACGACGCTACCCACGCGAGCGCTGAGGACAGACCCTCACCACGACCAGCGAACACCGACGAATCCTGGCCCGAACCCGCTGAGGCGGTGGTGTGCCTCGTGGGTGCCCGCCAGGTGGACCCGCGTGACCTGCTCCCCGGATCCGGCGTCCTGGAAGACCTCGCAGTGGGGCGGCGCCGCGTCCGGGTGGAAACGCACCCACACCAGCGCCTCGCTGACCCGACGCAGGAGGTACTGCCCGTAGTGGTCGAGGCCGCGCGCGTCCGGCACGCTGAGTTCGTACTCCACCACCGCCATCTCCCCGACCATGAGGGGTCGGTGCAGGTCGATGAGCGCCGACAGGCTCACCTCGTCCAGCGCCGGCCCCGGACGGCGCGAGGGCCCGAGCCGGTCGAGCAGACTGCCCGGCGCGAGGTCGAGGATCTCCTCGAGCGCGGCGAAGTTGAGTCCAGCAGAGTGGTGTACGAGTTGGTGACCGTGTCGTTCATGACGTGAGCGGCGGTCACCGGTGATTCTTCGAGAGATCTTCCACAACCACCTCGAAGAAGGAGCACACGATGACCGCCTACCCCCACGATATTGACCCGGCACGGTTTCTGCAGGAACAGCTCTCCCAGGCATCGCCGGATCTGATGCGGGACATGCTGTCCACGTTCATCAACGTGTTGCTGTCTTCCCAAGCCGACAGTGTCTGTGGTGCCGAGTACGGCACCCGTGGACACCGACCGTACGAACTCCCGCAACGGGTACCGACACCGCGACCTTGACACCCGGGTCGGGACCCTGGAAGTCGCGATCCCGAAGCTACGTGAGGGCAGCATGTTCCCCGGCTGGCTGCTGGAGCGCCACCGCCGCGCCGAGCAAGCCCTCACATCGGTCGTGGCTCATGCACGACCAGGAAGACCAGCCGCTACGACTCAAGATCGGGTCGCTGTTCAGCGGCTACGGCGGCCTCGACCTCGCCGTCGAACACGTCTTCAACGCCGAAACCGTGTGGTTCTCTGAACTCAACGAACCCGTCGCCTGCGTCTTCTCCCTGCCACTGGCCCGGCGTCCCGAACCTCGGCGACATCACCATCATCAACTGGCACGAGATCGAGCCCGTGGACATCCTCATCGGCGGATTCCCATGCCAAGACGTATCCACCGTCGGCAAACGCGCAGGCCCCGCACCCGGCACCCGCTCGGGCCTCTGGGCGCACATGGCCGAAGCCATCGACGCACTCCAACCCGAATGGGTCGCCATCGAGAACGTCCGCGGGCTGCTGTCCTCCCCAGCGACGCGGCCACCAGTAGAAGGAGACCGACATGTCCACGCCGCTGCGTTCACGGCTGCTGGGGTGCCGCTCTGCCGTCGGGTGTGACTCCATCGAGCGACGGCCCGAACGCAGCTACAGATTCAGTGCCGCGTGATCGGTCATGCCGGAAGCACATCCATGCTCTTCGTGGTGGCGAGAGGTCCTGCGATTGCGAAGCGTCTGGCGATGATGAGGGTGATGGCGAACCAAATCTCGAACACGAAGATGGGGACTGCGCAGAGAGCAGCGACAGGGCCGTTTAGGGGAATCGCTCCCAGGAGCTGACCGATGTCGCTGACCAGCACGATCCCGCCACCAGCGAAGCCCAGATACGCGAGGGCACGGGGAACCACGCCCGATGCATGGAGCAGCGACGCCAGGATGAGGGTATTGACGGCAATGATGAGTCCCTGGCCGACCAGGAACGACGCCGAATGGAGCCCGACCAGCGTGGCGTCTGCGTCGCCGCCCTCCCACGTCCACGCGAGCACCAGCATCGGGAGAGCTCCAGCCAGGATGACCGCTGCCTCGACAGCGCGAAGGAAGACGAAGCCGTAGGCGCGGACCTCGCCATACCGCCGCAAGAGCGGCAGAAGCAGGAGCCCGGTACCGACGCAACCGAGCGCGAGCACGAACTCCAGCAGCACACCCATCCGGATGCCCAGAGACGACAGAGAGAGTCCGTATACCGCTACGGCACCCACGGAGGTGACGTGGGTGACGAGGTAGAGGATGCCGGCGAGGCGCGCATGGCGCAGGTTCGTCGTGTCCATGTGAGCTCCGATCAGCCAAACGGTATACGGCGTATACTTGACATCGAGCGTAGGTGTACGCTGTATACATGTCAAGAGCGAGCAATCGGCAACGCCTCGACCGGGAGGGCATCGTGCGAGCCGCCTTCGCCATTGCCGACGAGTCGGGCCTCTCGGGTCTGAGCATGCGCCGCCTTGCAGACTCGCTCGGGGTCACCGCGATGGCGCTCTACAAGCACGTGGCAGGACGCGACCAACTCCTCGACCTGATGGTGGACCACCTCGTCGAGCAGGTCGGTGGCACCACCCCCGACGGGAGCCACTGGACAGACCGGCTGAGGGCACGAATCCTTGCTGCGCGGCAGGCGATGAGCACCCACGCCTGGGCTCAAGAGGCCATCGAGACCCGCACCTTGGCGAGCCCCCCGGTGCTTGCCTACATGGATGGCCTGATGTCGATCATGTTCGACGGTGGACTCAGCGCCGACCTCGTCCATCATGCGATGCACACCCTCAGCACGCGAATGTGGGGCTTCACCCGCGACGTCCTGCCAACCCCGGTAGCGCCGGACGATCCAGATGAACGCGCAAAGGCCGTCGCCGCATTCACCAGCTCGTACCCGTCCATCATGAGGATGGCATCCACCGCCCCCCACACCGGCAGCAACTGCGACGACGACGCAGAGTTCGCCTTCGCCCTCGACCTCATGCTCGACGGATTCGAGCGACTCCACCTGAGCGGGTGGTCCTCGGTCTAGGGTCGAACGACCCAACTGAGCGACGACGCACGCCGAAGATTCCGGCGGGCGGTCGCGTACCTCACTGACACCACCATTGTCAGGAGGCACGCCATGCCCACGTTCTTCGATTCCGCCGCTGAGGCGTCCGAGGCGCTGCGGGGGCTCGCGCACGGGAGCCGCACGTTCGACCAGCCCGCGCAGATGTACGGGGTGATCGGTGACCTGTCCTCGGGGATACGCTCGCTGCGCCAGGTGCTGGAGCAGCTCGCTGACCTTCACGAGCGGAAGGCCGCGCACGCGTTCCACGACGACGGCGACCACGCAGCCGGAGTCCGCGACTCTCTCGCCACGGCGGAGGAGCTGCGGTAGTCGGCGCGTCTGGTGGATCAGGCCTACGACCGGCTCGCGGAAGGGTTCGTCGCGGCGGGGCGGATCGCGTGGCATCCCGAACCCGCCGTCGAGGAAGCGATGCCGTCGCGGTGGATCAACGTGGTGTTCCTGCAGGGAGACGAGGCCGATCGTCCGTTGCGCATCCTCGGCGAGCTGGGGCACGTGGCCGGAGAGCCAGGGGAACCGTTCAACGCGTTCTTCAACCCCGAGTGGCAGACCCGCGCCGTCCACTACAAGGAGCGGACGGCGGAATCTGGACCTCAAACCGCTGATGTCGGCGGTTGAACAACGACCTTCTGGTGGAGCTAAGGGGATTCGAACCCCTGACCTCTTCCATGCCATGGAAGCGCGCTACCAACTGCGCCATAGCCCCGTATTTGGGTGTGCCGCCCATCGGACGACTGCGTTAGCTTAGCCATCACCGGGCCAAGAGACCAAATCGAGTCGGGCTGTTGCCGATTCGGGCGATGAGGAGGGCCGCTCAGCCGGTGAAGTCGGCGCGTTCGCGCTCGGTGACCGACTTCTTCTTGCGCACGTACAACTGCCTACGGACGCGTGCGACAACGGTGCCGTCGGCCCGCGTCAGCTCGGTCTCGAACCACGGAAGCACCTTGTCTCCGCCGGCTGCCTCGGCGCGAATCGCCTCGGCCATCTCCGGCGATACTTCGAAGCGTCCGTAGACCGTGCCGATGCCGGGGCTGACGTACTCGATCTCAGCGGCTTTGTCCCAGACGTGGTAGTCGGTGCCGAGCTGGTGCATGAGCAGCAGTGCGTGAAAGGCGTCGGACATCGCGCCGATCGAGCCACCGAAGGCTGTGCCCTGTTGATTGCGGTTGAAACGTGTCAGCTTCAGTTCGACGCGGCAGACGGTCCAGTCGTCGCTGAACTCCTTGACGCGTAGGCCCATGCCGAGGAACGGCGGGTAGAGGTTCATGCCCCGCCGCAACATGCTCGGGCTGAAGCGGCGACGCTCGCCGTGGCGGGAGGTCTTGTCGGGCTTGCTCATGCGTGTGCGTTCCACCTCTCGATACGCCAGCCGTGCTCCCCCTCGACGAGTTCGACCCAATGGCAGTTGTGCAGCCCGGCGAGTCCCAGCCACGCCTGCTGCGGGTCGATTCCGGCCAGCCCAGCGGCCAGGGCGCGACCCGCGGCGCCGTGCGTGGAGATGACACCGAGGGCGCCTGGGGCGAGGAGCTGGATGAGTTCGTGGGTCGCCTCGAGCATGCGATCGCGCACTTCGCCGAGCGTCTCTCCGGTCTCGCCGCGGCGCACGTCCTGTCCACCGGCGATGGCGTCGAGCTCGTCGCCGTATCGCTCGCGTACCTCCTGCGAGGACAACCCCTGCCAGGTGCCGACGTTGATCTCACGCAGCCGTCGGTCGTGCTGCACGTCCACGCCGGTCGTCCGCGCGAGCGCGTCGGCGGTCGCGGCGGCGCGACGAAGGTCGCTGGACCAGATGAGTTGGGGCTGCCTGGTGGCCAGAGCCGCCGCAGCCTTTTGTGCTTGCTCGACTCCGGTCGGCGAGAGCTCGGTGTCGAGTTGCCCCTGCCAGATGCCACCGGCGTTGTGGGTGGTCTGACCGTGCCGCAGGACGATCAGCCGTTTGGGCTGCGCTGCGCGCATCATGCGTTCGGAGGCACCCGGCGTCGGGGTGCTCATGCGCCTTCGGTTGCTTCGGGTTCGGCAGCAGCCGGCAGGGCGAGGTCGATGGTCGGGCAGTCACGCCACAACCGCTCGAGCGCGTAGAACTCACGCTCCTCCTCGTGCTGCACGTGCACGACGATGTCGCCGAAGTCGAGCAACACCCAGCGTCCTTGGCCGCGGCCTTCACGGCGCACCGGCTTCACCTGGCGCTCCAGCAGCGCATCCTCGACCGCATCAACGATGGCGTCGACCTGGCGTTCGTTGTCGGCCGCAGCCACGACGAACACGTCGGTCAGAGCGAGCTGGTCGCTGACATCCATCGCGATGATCGACGATGCCTGCAACTCATCGGCTGCTCGTGCAGCCAGCTGTGCGAGTTCGATCGCCTCGGGTGTGGCGGTCACTAATCCTCCTGCAGCTGTGGCCCGTCGGGCTGGTACAGCTGATATTTGCCGATGTACTGGACGACGCCGTCCGGCACGAGATACCAGACAGGGTCGCCGTCACGCACCCGCTCGCGGCAATCGGTCGAGCTGATCGCCATGGCGGGCACCTCCTTGAGCGTCACCTTGTCCTTGGGGAGCCCTTTGTCCGACAGTTCGTGGCCGGGACGCGTGACGCCGATGAAGTGGGCGAGATCCCACATCTGGTCGACGCCCTTCCACGACACGATCTGTGACAGTGCGTCGGCTCCGGTGATGAAGAACAGTTCGGCGTCGGGCCGTTGCTTCTTCAGGTCGGTGAGGGTGTCGAGGGTGTAGGTGGGCCCAGGACGGTCGATGTCGACCCTGCTGACGGTGAACCGCGGGTTGGACGCGGTGGCGATCACGGTCATCAGGTAGCGGTGCTCGGCGGGCGCGACCTCGCGACCCGCCTTCTGCCACGGCTGCCCGGTGGGCACGAAGACGACCTCGTCGAGGTCGAGTTGCGATTGCACTTCGCTCGCGGCCACGAGGTGGCCGTGGTGGATGGGGTCGAAGGTGCCGCCCATCACCCCCAGGCGGATGGTCAGTGACCCGGCCGTTCGACGTCCGAGCCGTGCGCGTGCTGGGAGCCGTGTGCATCGTGCTGCTCACTCATCTTCGGCGCGGTGTTGCGGAAGGACCAGAGCACGCCGAACATCAACATGAACACCGCCAGAGCGATGGCACCGTACATCCAGTGCGGCATCGGAAGTTCGTTGTGGTGCAGGGGTGGCACTTCCTCGGCAGCAAAGGCCAGAACACGCGACGTCATGAGGGCCACCCTACCGCCTGCGGCGTGCAGGACGTCGGGGTGTCGTCGCCGTCAGCCACGAACCTGACCGTCACCCTCGACGATCCACTTGGTGCTGGTGAGTTCGGCCAACGCCATCGGCCCGCGGGCATGCAACTTCTGGGTCGAGATGCCGATCTCGGCGCCGAATCCGAACTCTCCACCGTCGGTGAACCGTGACGAGGCGTTGACCATCACCACGGCGGCGTCGACCTGTGCCACGAAGTCCCGTGCGGCTGCCCGGTCAGCGGTCACGATCACCTCGGTGTGCTTACTGCCGAAGCGATCGATGTGCGCGATCGCGGTGCCCACCGAATCGACGACACCGACGCTCATCTCCAGTCCGTGGAACTCGGTGGCGAAGTGTTCGTCGGTCGCCGCCTCGAAAGGCACCTCGCCGGCCACGACCCGGGCCTGCTCGTCCAGGTAGAGGCGCACCCCGGCCCGACTGAGTTCGGCGAGCGCGCTGGGCAGGAAGGCGGGCGCGACCGCGCGGTGCACCAGCAGAGTTTCGGCGGCGTTGCACACGCTGGGCCGGTGGGTCTTGGAGTTGACGGTGATGGCGCGGGCGATGTCGAGGTCGGCCGCGGCATCGACGTAGACATGCACATTGCCGATGCCGGTCTCGATGACCGGCACCGTCGCGCCGAGCACGACGGTCTGGATGAGTTGGGCGCCACCGCGCGGGATGACGAGGTCGACCAGGCCGCGCGCGGTGATGAGCGCTTCGACATCCTCGTGTCCGCCGTCGAGCAGCTGGACGGCGTCGGCCGGTAGCCCACGCTCCGCCAGGGCGCTACGCAGCACCTCGACGATCACGGCGTTGCTCGACGCGGCCGCCGAGCCACCGCGCAGGATCATCGCGTTGCCGCTCTTCAGACCGAGTCCAGCGGCGTCGACGGTGACATTGGGACGTGCCTCGTAGACCATTCCCACGACGCCCATCGGCACCCGCACCTGCCGGATCTGCAGGCCGTTGGCCAGCGTCGAACCACGCACGACCTCACCCACCGGGTCGGGCAGCGCGGCGACGTCCTGCAGCGCCTGCGCGATCGAGGCGACCCGCTCCGGCGTGAGCCGTAGCCGGTCCTGCAGGCTTTCGGTCATCCCGCCGTCCCGGCCGCGAGCGATGTCGTCTGCGTTGGCGTCGACGATGCGATCGTTGGCGGCACGCAACGCATCGGCGAGCGCGACGAGCGTGGCGTCCTTCTGCGCGCGGGTGAGCAGCGCGAGCTGCTTGCTCGCCTCACGGGCGCGAAGCCCGGCGGCGTGGACGCGTTCGGTCGAACTCTGGGCGTGCGAGGGCGCGGTCGTACTCATGGAATGAGAGTAGATCCGAGCCGAACGCCCTCGTCAGCGCGTCCAGGGATGTCGGCCCGACCTTGCTGGCCTGTGCGCGTTCGATCCGCCGCAGCACCCCCGCGACGGGCGTTTGACCAGCAGGCTCAGCCAGCGAGGCGGTCAGGAAGGAACTCACGGGCGCCGCGAAACCGCGTGGTCAGCAACTCTTATCTCAGCTTGCCTTCGCCTGCTGTTCCCGGCGCGTGCGGATGAAGGTGCCGACCACGATGAAGACCAGCATCGCGATGGCGAAGTAGTTGGCGTACTTGGCGATCACCTTGACGAGATCCTTGGCAGGCTCCCCAATCTGATAGCCGAGGTACATCCACAGGCCCCGGTAACAGAGGGCGGCGAAGAAGTCGATGAGCATGTACCGACGTAGCCGCATGCCGACGTCACCGACGAACGCAGCGACGATGGCACCCGGCAGGAACGGGATGAACCACGCGAGGAAGATGGCCGGTCCGCCGAACTTGCGCGCCAGGCGTTCAGCCGCAGCGCCGGTGCGAGCAGCCCACTTGGAGCGTCCGGCCATCACCTCGATGATGCCGCGACCCCAGAGCTTGCCGGCCCACCAGAAGATCCAGTCGAATTTCACCGAGGTCGCCGCAGCCACCAGCAGGGCCACCCACCACCAGGGTTCGGGCCCGGTGGCCGCCTTCGCGCCGATGTCGGCCATCGCGATGTTGGACCCGGTGACCGTCGCCAGGACGTAGGAGTCGAGTCCGAGCAGGATCGGCCGCAGCGGCAGGAGCACCATGCCGTAGACGCCGAGCAGCGCGATGGCCGCCCAACACTGCTTGTCGACCTTGCGTGGAGCACCCTGCCACGGCAGGCGTTGGTCCTCCCACCATTCCTTGTGTGGCGGGTCGACCTCTGCCTCTGCTGCAGCTTCCTCAGCCGCAGTTGGTTCGGCGTCGGCGCCGGTCGGGACGGCCGTGGAGCCGTGCACCGGCGGAATGTTGTCGGACGTCCGGGAATCCGGATCGGTCATCGGGTTGCCTTTCGCAGCACGACCAGGTCGTCGCGATGGATCACTTCACGTTCGTACTCGGGGCCCAACGTCGCCGCGAGCTCCTTGGTGCCCCGCCCGAGCAGCAGCGGCAGGTCGTGGAAGTCGTAGTTCACGAGGCCGCGCGCGACCACGTTGCCCTCAAGGTCGCACAGGTCGACTGCATCGCCGGTGTCGAACTTGCCTGCGACGGAGCGGATCCCGGCCGGCAGGAGCGACTTCCCGCGCTGGGTGACAGCTGCCACCGCGCCGTCGTCGAGCACCAGTCGTCCGCGTGGCGTGGTGGCGTGGGCGAGCCACAGGTGGCGGGCTCGGCGAGTCCGCCGGTGCGGCGCGAAGACCGTGCCGACTGCGTCTCCGGCCAGGGCTGCGGCGGCGTTGGGGGCGCTGGTGAGGACGGTGGTGATGCCTGCACCGGTGGCGATCCGCGCAGCCTCCACCTTGGTGGCCATGCCACCGGTGCCCACGCCCGAGCCGGTGCCGCCGATCTCGATCTCGTCGAGTTGCTTGTCATCCAGCACTTCGCCAATACGTCGCGTGCCTTCCCGGCTGGGCGGGCCGTCGTAGAGGGCGTCGACGTCGGAGAGCAGCACGAGCGCATCCGCATTGATCAGATGCGCGACCAGGGCCGCAAGCCGGTCGTTGTCACCGAAACGGATCTCGTGGGTGGCCACGGTGTCGTTCTCGTTGACGACCGGAACGGCGCCCATCGCGAAGAGCCGCTCAAAGGTGCGCTTGGCATTGGTGTAGTGCCCGCGGCGGGTCACGTCGTCGCTGGTCAACAGCACTTGACCCACCACCAGGGCGTGCCGGGCGAACGCGGCGGAATAGGCCGCGACCAACGCACCCTGGCCCACACTCGCCGCTGCCTGCTGGGTGGCGAGGTCGCGCGGACGCGAGGCCAGCCCGAGCGGCGCGAGGCCGGCAGCGATCGCACCGGAGGAGACCAGCACGACGTCCGATCCCGCGAGCCGACGCTGCGCCAGGACGTCGGACAGACCGGCTACGGCCTCTGCGTCGAGTCCGCCACCGCCATGGGTCAGCGAGCTGGAGCCGACCTTCACAACGACCCGGTGTGCCGTACGGACGGCCTGGCGGAGGTCGGAACTCACGAGGTGAAGCCTAGGCGTTGCTGACCGAGGGCGGGCTGGGCGACGACGGTCACCGCACAGCCGGCAATCGCCAGCAATGGACCCCACGGTCCACCGGTGTACCCAAGGGTCAACCCGACCGTGATGAACAGCGCGCAGCCCAGCAACACTCGTCCGGCTTCGGGGAGCCGATGGGCGGAGTTGGGCGACATCCAGCGCATCCAGATCGCACCGACGATCACAACTGCTCCCCAGGCTGCGGCGAGTGCCCAGGAGCGCGGCTCGGACAGTCGCTTCGCCGCTACGCCTGCCGCAATCAGCAGCGCGATTTCACTGGCGAAGGCCAAGGCCGCGAGCAGCCACCACTTCGTGCCCTGTTGCGAAGTCACTCCTGCTCAGTCCAGACTCCGGCGTCCCGCTCGGTCCAGAGCTCTTCACGGGCTTCGCGCTGCGCGTCCTTGCGCGCATGGAAGTCTTCGCGTTTCTCCGCACGGGTGGGCCGTGACTGCTCCTCCAGCCGCAGGTCGGTGCCACGCGCGCCGAGCAGTTCGGCACCTGCCTGCAGCGTGGGCTCCCAGTCGAAGACGACGGCGTTTTCCGACGGGCCGATCAGGACGGTCGAGCCAGGCACGGCGCCGGCCTTGAACAACTCCTCCTCGACGCCGAGCCGGGCCAGCCGGTCGGCGAGGTAGCCCACGGCCTCGTCATTGGTGAAGTCGGTCTGCCGCACCCAGCGGGTGGGCCGCTCCCCCACCACCCGGAAGACCGGGTCGCCAGCGGGCCCTTCCTTCTTGATCCGGAAGCCTGCGTCGTCAACAGCCTTGGGGCGCAGGACGATTCGCGTTTCCTCGACGTTCGCCTCGATCTCTGCACTAGCCTGGGCCACGTGCTTGGCCAAGGAGAAGGACAACTCCTTGAGTCCCTTGTGAGCCACGGCCGAGACGATGTGCACTTCGAGGCCGCGTGCTTCGAGGTCGGGCTTGACGAATTCGGCGAGTTCGAGGGCGTCGGGCACGTCCGCCTTGTTCAGCACCACGATGCGGGTGCGCTCGGAGAGCGGCTTGCCACCGAGGGTGGCGTCGGGCACGTACTCGGACAACTCGTGCTCGATGACGTCGAGGTCACTCATCGGGTCGCGGTCGGATTCGAGGGTGGCGCAGTCGATCACGTGCACCAACACGGTGCAGCGCTCGACGTGGCGCAGGAACTCCAGGCCAAGGCCCTTGCCCTGGCTGGCTCCCGGGATCAGGCCGGGGACGTCGGCGATGGTGTACCGCTCGGAGCCTGCAGTGACGACACCGAGGTTCGGCACGAGCGTGGTGAAGGGGTAATCGGCGATCTTCGGCTTCGCGGCAGACATCACCGACACCAGCGACGACTTGCCGGCGGAGGGATAACCGACCAGCGCGACATCGGCCAGCGTCTTGAGTTCGAGGACGAGATCGATCTCCTCACCCGGCTCCCCCAACAGCGCGAACCCGGGGGCCTTGCGGCGCGGCGAGGCCAGCGCCTTGTTACCCAGACCGCCGCGTCCGCCGCGGGCCGCGACGAACCGCGTGCCTGCGCCGACGAGGTCAGCAAGGGTCTCACCGTCGCGGCTCTTCACCACGGTGCCTTCGGGCACGGTCAGCACGAGGTCCTGGCCGTCGGCGCCGTTGCGTTCGTCGCCGGCGCCCGGCTTGCCGTTGGTCGCCTTGCGGTGTGGCGTGTGGTGGTACTCCAGCAGCGTGGTGACCTGCGGGTCGACCTCAAGGACGACATCGCCGCCACGCCCGCCGTTACCGCCGTCCGGGCCTCCCAGCGGCTTGAACTTCTCACGGTGGACCGACGCGACACCGTGGCCGCCCTTGCCCGCGCTCACACTCAGCACGACACGGTCGACGAAATTCGTGGCCATCGCTGCCTTCCTCACTACCTGGATATGAAACGAACAGGGCGGGCCCGAACCGGTCGGACCCACCCTGGACGAATGTCGGTGCGAAGCCTGATTCAGGCCTCGGACTGGACGATGTTGACGGTCTTGCGTCCGCGCTTGGTGCCGAACTGCACCGCACCCGGCACCAGGGCGAACAGCGTGTCGTCGCCACCGCGACCGACACCCTCACCCGGGTGGAAGTGCGTGCCGCGCTGACGCACGATGATTTCACCGGCGCCGACGAGCTGGCCGCCGAAACGCTTCACGCCAAGACGCTGGGCGTTGGAGTCGCGACCGTTGCGGGTCGAAGACGCACCCTTCTTGTGTGCCATGTCTGATACCTACCTGATCCTTGTTGGACGCGAATGACGAGGCTCAGGCCTCGATCGCGGTGACCTTCACGCGGGTCAGCGGCTGACGGTGGCCCTGACGCTTCTTGTAACCGGTCTTGTTCTTGTACTTCATGATGGTGATCTTCGGACCCTTGGCGGCCTCGACGACCTCGGCCTTGACCGAAACCTTCGCCAGCTTCTCGGCGTCGGAGGTCACCTTGTCGCCGTCGACCAGCAGCAGAGCCGCCAGTTCGATGGACTCGCCGGCCTTCACGGCCACCTTGTCAATGATCAGCACGTCGCCCACGGAGACCTTCTCCTGGCGACCGCCTGCGCGAACAATCGCGTACACGTCGGAACTCTCTTTCACGTCTTGGCGCACTCGCTCTGTCTGAACCGGCCAACAGCTACCCCTTGCGGGACGTCGGCTCGGTGGGCACACCGAGGGTCAACTTTACCGGTCGGGTGTGGGCTCGTCCAAATTCGCCGGAGGGCCGGCCGGCGAGACCACACGGGCCCGCCGGGGACGACGGCGCGTGGGCGCCGCGGCTGCAGGCCCCTGCGGAGACGGCGATGCACTGGCCGCGGTGGAGTCGGCGGCTTCGGCTGCCTTGACCTCACCCGCGACGACCGTCTTGGGCACCTCGACGGGCTCAGGCGCACTGGTGGGTGCGACCGAGGGCGAACCCGCACGACGCGAACCACGACGCCTGGGGGCGGGCGGTTCGACGACCGGGATCGCCGGTGCGACGACCTCGGGCTCGACGGTGACTTCGGCCGGCGGCTCGGCTTTCGTGCTCGCCGGCTGGTGCGACTTCTGCTCGGGCGCATCGGCGACGACCGACTCGGTCACTGCCGCCGGAGCCTGATCTGCCGAGACATCCGCCCCGGCAGCCGACTCCTCGTCGGACTCGGACTCAGCTGCCGCTTCGGCCTTCTTGTTGGCTGCCGCGTGGGCGGCGGCGGCGATCTGAGCGGCGGTCGGACCGGACGGCTGATGCTGTTGCTCAGCGGCGTCGTCACCGCGGCGTCCACGCCGGCTCTTACGGTTGCCCGAGCCGCCATTCTGACCGCTGCTGTTGCCGCTGTTGCTCTGCTGGGACGACCCGCCACCGTTGTTGCCGCCGGACTTCTCGACCGGTGCACCGTGCACGATCACGCCTCGCCCGTCGCAGTGCACGCAGGGCTCGGAGAAGATCTCCAACAGTCCGCTGCCGACCCGCTTACGGGTCATCTGCACCAACCCGAGCGAGGTGACCTCGGCGACCTGGTGCTTGGTGCGGTCGCGGCCCAGGCACTCCAACAGTCGGCGGACGACCAGGTCGCGGTTCGACTCCAACACCATGTCGATGAAGTCGACGACAACGATGCCGCCGATGTCGCGCAGGCGCAGCTGCCGGACGATCTCCTCGGCTGCTTCCAGGTTGTTGCGGGTGACGGTTTCCTCGAGGTTGCCGCCGGAGCCGACGAACTTGCCGGTGTTGACGTCGATGACCGTCATCGCCTCGGTGCGGTCGATGACCAGCGAACCGCCGGAGGGCAGCCAGACCTTGCGGTCGAGGGCTTTGGCCAGCTGCTCGTCGACGCGGTGCACGGTGAACAGGTCGGTCTCGCCGGTCCACTTCTCCAGCCGCGGCTCCAGGTCGGGCGCGATGCTTCCGATGTAGCCCGAGACGTCGTCCCATGCCTTGTCACCGGCGACGACCAGTTTGCTGAAGTCTTCGTTGAAGACATCGCGGATCACCCGCAGCGTGAGGTCGGGCTCGCCGTGCAGCAGCGAGGGCGCCGAGGCGGTCTTGCTCTTCTTCTGGATCTGCTCCCACGTCTTCTGCAGGCGCTCGATGTCAGCCTTGAGGTCTTCCTCGCTGGCGCCCTCCGCGGCGGTGCGGACGATCACACCGGCGTCGGCCGGCACGATCTCCTTGAGGATCTTCTTCAGTCGCGCACGCTCGTTGTCAGGCAGCTTGCGGGAGATTCCCGTCATGGCGTTGCCCGGCACGTAGACCAGGAATCGACCCGGCAGCGAGATCTGCGAGGTGAGGCGGGCGCCCTTGTGACCGATGGGGTCCTTGGTCACCTGCACCAGCACACTCTCGCCCGAGGACAGAGCGTGCTCGATGCGCTTGGGCTGGTTGTCCAGGCCCGCGGCGTCCCAGTTGACCTCACCGGCGTAGAGCACGGCGTTGCGTCCGCGACCGATGTCGACGAAGGCGGCTTCCATGCTCGGCAGGACGTTCTGCACCCGACCGAGGTACACATTGCCCGCCATTGAGGCCTGCTGGGTCTCGCGGGAAACGTAGTGCTCGACGAGGATGCCGTCCTCGAGCACACCGATCTGGGTGCGGCCGTCACGCTCACGCACCACCATGACGCGATCAACGCTCTCGCGGCGGGCGAGGAACTCGGCCTCGGTGATCGAGGTGCGACGGCGTCCGGCCTCGCGGCCCTCCCGGCGTCGCTGCTTCTTGGCTTCCAGACGGGTGGAGCCCTTGATGGCGGTGACCTCGTCACGCTGCGGACGCGGTTCGCGCACCTTGGTGACGGTGCCGGGCGGGTCGTCGCTGTCGGGACCGCTTCCGCTGCGCCGACGGCGGCGGGTGCGGCGGCGGCTCCCTGCATCGCCGGAGTCGCCGTCGTCGTCGGAGTCGTCATCGCCTGAGCGGTCGGACTCACCGGACTTCGAGGCATCGTCAGCGTCACCGGTCTCGGTCTTGCCGCCGTCGGCCGTCTGCCGGTCGGCACCGGAGTCACCGGCCTTGCCCGAGTTGTCCGAGTTGCCCGAGCTGTCCGAACTGTCTGCGTTGTCGTTGCGGGTGCGGCGGCCGCGGCCGCCGCGGCGACGGGAGCGGTTGCCACTGCTCTGCTCGTCGTTGTCGTCGCCCTGGTCGCTGCTGTCGTCCGACTCCTGCGATGCGTCGTCGGTGTTGTCGTCCAACTGCGCACGCTGTTCCTCCACGCTTGAACGCCGGGGCGCCCGCACCTGGAGATCAGGGGTCTGGAAAAGCAGCCCGAAGGACATCGGTGCTTGGAGTGCCGGCGCGGGTGATGCTGCGTCGGCGCCATCCTGCGCGGCCGGTTGCTGTTCGATGACCGGTTCGGAGAAAAGATTGCCGGGTTCGTCGTGCTGGGGGCCCATGGCCCTCCTTTGGAGTTATGGGTGCGAAGCGACCCACACCGCGGAGGTATTCACCTCGACGCCCCGCATCTCGCGGTTCGGCCGTCGTCGCCCGGAGGCGCGACTCGGAAGTCGACTGTTACATCGGCGAACAGCTCGCGCTTTGCGCGGCACTGCCCACGATGCCATCGGTGGAACGGGCTGATGCGCGCTCTCGCGGGGCACATCGTCTCGTGCTCTCGATGGGGCACGGCGCCGGTGTGGCGGACAGCGTGACCGTGAACGAGTATCGCACACCCTCTATCTGATCAACGGTGCACAGCACCTCACGTGCGGGTCGCGCGATTCAGTCGCGGGCAGCGAGCGGGTCGAGCAGTTGGGCGTCCTGGTCGAGCACGCCTTGCTCGAGCCGGGTGACCAGCGGCGAACGCTGTGGTTCGAACGCAGCAGCTTGCCGCAACGCGGTGAGGACGTCGTCGGGCCTGACAGCCGGGGTCGTGTGCTCCAGGGTCATCAGCAGTTGCGCACCCTGCACGTCGGCGTGGCGGATCGCAGACCGAACGTCGAAGGTGCGCGGCCCCGACTTCATCATGCGGGTCACCTCGACGCGTTCCTGCTGCATCAGCCTCAACACAGCACGTGCAAGTTCGCCGGAGGCCACGCCCTCGAACTCAAGCTTCCAGGAGCTGGCCTGCAGGCCGTCCGCGAGCGAACCCGCGCCGGCGACGACAACCCGGACGATGTCGAGTCCTTCCGGGAGGGCTTCGTCCAGCGCGACCCGCACCTGCTCGGGATCACACTCACGCTGCAGTGCGAGCTCGAAGAACTCCGCCTCGCTTGCGGTGCCGGTAGCCGCCGCGTTGGCGTAACTGATCCGTGGGTGCGGGTGGAATCCGGCCGAGAAGGCAATCGGGATCTGAGCTCGGCGGATCGCCCGCTCCAGCGCACGCTGGAAATCACGGGAGGAGGTGAAGCGCAGCCGGCCGCGCTTGGCGTACTGCAGACGGAGTCGCTGCACCACCGGTGCTGGTGGAGGACCCTCAGGAACGCGCTTGGCCATGGTCGACAACTGTAGGCCCTGGCAGCCGACGCCGCCGGACGACGAGGTGCCTGCTGCGACGAGCCGTCGGGCACTCCACCGGCCTGGGGCTTAGGGTCCGTGCAGTGAGGATGCTGCGCGGTGACGGTTCGCTGGTCGGGCTGCTGCTTCTGCTTCCCACTGCACTGGCGGGTCTGCTGCGTCGCAATGAGCTGCTGAACGGCGACGTGCTCTACGCGCTCGGCGGGCTGCGACACGCACTCGCCGGCGGGGTGCCATTCGATGAGATCTTCATCGCCCGCCCGTACACGTACAAGCTCGTGATGGGCCTGTTGCACCTCAGCGCACCGGCTGATTCAGCGGCGATCGACTACGCCACCCACCGACGCATCCTGCTGCTCAGCCTGCTCGCACTGCTCCTGGTGACGCTGCTGCTCTTCGTCGCCCTTCGTCGGTGGTCCTCCACCAGGTCCGCCGCGGTCGTCGCCAGCGCCGTCTCTGCGGCACTGGCGTTCGCGCCGAAATGGGATGTCTTGGAGCCCGACTGGGTGGCTGCCGTCGTTGCGGTCTGCGCCTTCGCGGCGGCTCTACTCCCCCGTGCCGAACGACTCGGGTGGATCCTCGGCGGCACCCTGCTGTGCCTCACTGCGACGATGAAACTCTCCACCGCTGCGTTCGCCGCGACCGTCGTGGTGCTGCTGTGGTTGGTCGATCGTCGCCGGGCAGTGGGCGCGGCTTTGGTCGGCACCTTCGTCTCGGGTGTGTGGTTCGTCCTGTACCGAATCGTCCAGCCGATCGAGTGGATGTGGTTCGGCGACCAGGCAGCGCTTGTGCACGACTCCCCCATCCACCGCATGCCCCGGCTCTCGGACCTGGGCGATCTGCTCTTCGCGCTGACCAACAAGTCGGTGGTGAGCCCTGTGCTGGTGGCTGGCCCAGCGGTGATCGCCCTCTACATGAGCGCCGCGACCACACGCGCGCAACGACGTGAACGCGCGCTCGTGAGCGCATTGCTGGTGGTGACCGCGTTGGCGAGCGGCTACGCGCAGGGCGAGTGGTTTCTCTATCACTTCGCCAATCTGCCGATTCTGGTCACCGGTCTGTGGGCGGTGCAGTTGGTTCGAGCGAATTCTCGGGTGCGGGCTGTGCTGCTCATCGGTCCGGCAGCCGTTGCCGTGGTCGCGGCGGCTGTGATGACCCAACCTCCGCTGGCAGCGGACGCAGCCAACACCTGGGTGACGATCGGCGTCTGGGTGAGTGCCCTCGGCATGGCGGTGCTTGCCGTGCGCTGGAGAGAATCGGGCAGCGCGTCGTCCCGTCGTGATCAGCCGGTGCGACCCGTGCTGCTCTGGGCGGCTCCTACCGTCGCCTGCCTCCTCGGGCTCGCGGGCACTCTGCCGGCCAGCACGCTGGCCTATTCAGGTGCGGTCAACGCCACCTCGACCGCGCGAGCGCCCTATCACGCGGACGCGCTCGCTACACTGCTGCGCTCGCGCAGCGCGGCTGTCGACCGGCTGACTTCCCGCCTCGGGGGTCCTGACGTCCCGGTGCTCTATCTCACCTATGGCGGGCGCACCGCGCTGCTGCCGTTCCCCGCGACCTGTGCGTATCCATCTCCGCAGTGGTTGCAGCGGGCCAGTAGGCACCCGTTCGTGACGACCATGGACAGTTACAGCGACAACTTCGACTGCGTGAGCGATCCGCGTCCGCGCTGGTTGATCGTGCAGTCGGACTGGATGGATCTGGACCACGCCCCGACCGCACTGCAGTCGGCCCTGCGCCAGCACTACGACTGCACGCGCAGCCTGCCCACCATCGTCGAAGACCTGGTGGTCTGCCCGCGACGCTGAGTCTCGACCGGGGCCGGTGAGACGGCCTTTGCGCAGCGACCTCGCTGGCTCGATACTTCGGCGATGCTGCGCACGTCCCGGATCCACCCTGCCTGGATCATCGCCGCCGTCACACTGCTGACGATGATGGGCTCGGCGGGCTTCCGGGCCGCTCCCGGCGTGCTGATGAACCCCTTGCACGACGAGTTCGGCTGGTCGATGGGCCTGATGGGCACGGCCGTCTCGATCAACCTCATCCTCTTCGGCCTCGTCGCCCCCTTCTCCGCGGCTCTCATGGAGCGGTTCGGGGTGCGCCCGGTCATGGTGTTCGCACTCGTGCTCATCGGCCTGGGATCGGTGCTGCCGCGCTGGATGACGCAGCCGTGGCAACTCATCGCGTGTTGGGGAGTCCTGATCGGCTTGGGCACCGGAGCCATCTCGATGTCATTGGTGGCCACCATCACCGGACGCTGGTTCGTCGAGCGCCGCGGACTGGTCTCCGGGGTGCTCAGCGCCGCCAACGCCACCGGGCAACTCGCCTTCCTGCCGGTGATGGCGTGGCTGTCGACCAACCAGGGGTGGCGTTCGGCCTCGACCACGATCGGTATCGCGTCGTGGTGTGCCGTGCCGCTGGTGCTGCTCTTCATGCGCAACCGCCCCGAAGACCTGGGGGTGCAGGCCTACGGCGCAGCCAAGGATGCTCCGCCGGCGTCCAAGCCGGTCGGCAACGCCGCCAAACTGGCAGTGACGACCCTGCGAGATGCGCTGCGGCACAGGGCTTTCTGGCTTCTCGCCGCCACTTTCGCGATCTGCGGTGCCAGCACCAACGGCCTGGTCGGCACCCACTTCATCCCGGCCGCGATGGATCACGGGATGGGCGAACAGGCTGCTGCTGGCCTCTTGGCCCTGGTCGGAATCTTCGACATCATCGGCACCATCGCCTCCGGCTGGCTCACCGACCGCTTCGACCCGCGGCTGTTGCTGGGGCTCTACTACTTCGGACGCGGGCTCTCACTCTTTGCGCTGCCGTCGCTCTTCGCCGATTCGGTGCAGCTGAACATGTTCGCGTTCATCCTCTTCTACGGACTGGACTGGGTGGCCACGGTGCCGCCGACGATGGCGTTGTGCCGACAGCATTTCGGTGACCGGGCACCGATCGTCTTCGGTTGGGTGTTCGCCAGCCACCAACTCGGCGCTGCCGTCACCGCGTCCTTCGCGGGATGGATCCGGGACGACCGCGGCACCTACGACATGGCTTTCTACATCGCAGGGGCACTGTGCATCATGGCCGCCGCCGTGTGTCCGACCATCGTGGCCAAGCGCACCAAGCTCACCGACCGTGACACCGAAGAAGTGCACAGCACCGTCGGTGAGCTGCAGGTCTGAGACCCTTCCTCGTTCGGCCCACACCTGGCATCAGCTGCTGGTTCAGGGCAGGACGCGTTGCACCGCGCGCACGACGAAGTCGACCGGTCCTTCCAACGGTCCGCGTCGCCACGGCTGCCATCGCACGACCGCGTGCCAGACCGCCGCGAGCACCATGGCGCCCAGTGACATCCCGACAACGTTCAGCCAGGTGTCGTCGCTCTTGCCAGGGTGGAGCACCCGGACGTAGTAGGCCAACCAGGCGATCTGCAGCACGTACATCGTCAGGGTCATCGCACCCGTCGTGGCCAGTACCCGCTCGAGGGCACCCGGTAGGGAGGGCGACCAACGCAGCACCACCGCACTGGCCAGCGCCGCCAGCACGCCGTTGAAGATCAGGCTCGCCGTCCGGCCGTCGTACGGCTCCAGCGCGAAGAGTCCTGCCTGGTTGAGCACGAACATGGCAGCCATTGCCAGTCCGGCCCCGAGGGCGAGCGGCATCAGCCAGCGCTGCCGATCACTGCGCAGCACGAAGTACCGCACCAGCAGCATGCCGGCGAAGGCCCACACCAGCATCGCTGCGACACGGTAATACGGGCCCGTGACCGTGAGTTCGTACATCCATGCGCGGGTGTGATGTCCGGTCATTGCCTGCCGTATCCAATCGGCGCGGAAGTGGTCCTGCAACCAGGGTGCTGACAGGGCCAGCGCGGCCGCGGCCGTCGCGAGCACCACCGAGGGCAGCGCGACGGTGAGCGCACACACCCAGGTCAGCACGCCGAGGAAGGCGAGCACGATGACGATGTGGGCGCCCCAGTCGTCGATGTACGCGGCGATTCCGATCAGGACGGCTCCTCGGATCGCGGACGCCGTCACGAACGAGGCCACCGAACGGCGCCGTGACCACGCCAGCGCACTGCCCATGCCGACCAGCATCGCGAAGAGCGCAGCGGTGAGAAATTCGGACAGCTGCGTCACCTTCTGAATCGGTGAGGCCGGGGCACAGTGCGCGACGAACATCGATACCAGCGCTACGAATCGAAGGACGTCGACCCGCAGGTCACGCTGCATCACGGGGCGCGGAATGGTTGTCGACACAGGCCGAATCAAACCACTGCTCGGGCCGGGTCAGACCACCGACAGCGGCAGCAGCTTCTTCCCGGTCGGGCCGATCTGGATCTCGGTGCCCATCTGCGGGCAGACACCGCAGTCGAAGCATGGCGTCCAGCGGCAGTCGTCGACCTCGGTCTCGTCCAGAGCGTCCTGCCAGTCGTCCCACAGCCATTCCTTGTCGAGGCCGGAGTCGAGGTGGTCCCAGGGCAACACTTCGGTCTCGCCCCGCTCGCGGGTGGTGTACCACGCGACGTCGACCGGGTATGCCTCCAGCGCCTGCTCGGCACAACGCATCCAGCGCTCGTAGGAGAAGTGCTCGCTCCATCCGTCGAACCGGCCACCATCGCGCCACACGGCCTCGATGATGCGGCCGACGCGGCGGTCACCGCGCGACAGCAGGCCTTCCACGATGCCGGGCTGACCGTCGTGGTAGCGCATGCCGATCGAGGAGCCGTACCGTTTGTCGGCGCGGATCGCCTCGCGCAACTTGGTCAGGCGTGCATCGGTCTCCTGCGCACCCAACTGCCCACACCATTGGAACGGGGTGTGCGGCTTGGGCACGAAGCCACCGATCGACACGGTGCAGCGGATGTCGCGTCGCCCGCTGACCTGACGTCCGGTCTCGATGACCCGCTTGGCGAGCTCGGCGATCTGCAGGACGTCCTCGTCGGTCTCGGTCGGCAGCCCGCACATGAAATAGAGCTTCACCTGGCGCCAGCCTGCGCCGTACGCGGCCGCGACGGTGTTGATCAGGTCGTCCTCGGTGACCATCTTGTTGATCACCTTGCGGATGCGCTCGGAGCCGCCCTCGGGAGCGAAGGTCAGTCCCGAACGACGTCCGTTACGGGTGAGTTCGTTGGCCAGGTCGATGTTGAAGGCGTCGACACGGGTCGACGGCAGCGAGAGGCCGGTCTGGGTGCCTTCGTAACGATCAGCGAGCCCCTTGGTGAGATCAGCGATCTCGGTGTGATCGGCCGAGCTGAGCGAAAGCAGACCAACCTCCTCGAATCCCGTTGCGGCCAAACCCTTTTCGACCATGTCGCCGATACCGGTGATGGAGCGCTCCCGCACCGGACGGGTGATCATGCCCGCCTGGCAAAAACGGCAACCGCGCGTGCAGCCGCGGAAGATCTCCACCGACATGCGCTCGTGGACCGTTTCTGCCAGAGGCACCAACGGCTGCTTGGGATAGGGCCACTCGTCGAGTTCCATGACGGTGTGCTTCGACACCCGCCACGGGACGCCCGGGGCATCGGGCGACGGAGCGACGCGCTTGATGCGGCCGTCGGGCAGGTAGTCGACCTCGTAGAAGGCCGGCACGTACACCCCGCCGGTGCGAGCCAGTCGCAGCAGGATCTCGCGGCGGCCACCGGGACGGCCCTCGGCCTTCCACTGGGCGATGTGCTTGGTGATCGCGAGCACCGCCTCCTCGCCGTCGCCGACCACGGCGGCGTCGATGAAGTCGGCAATGGGCTCTGGGTTGAACGACGCGTGACCGCCGCTGAGAACGATCGGGTCGTCATCGCAGCGGTCGGCAGCGTGCAGCGGAATGCCGGCAAGGTCGAGCGCCGTGAGCATGTTGGTGTAGCCGAGCTCGGTGGAGAAGGACAACCCGAAGACGTCGAACTCGCGGACGTTGCGGTGGGCGTCGACGGTGAACTGCGGCAAGCCGTGCTCGCGCAACTGCGCTTCCATGTCGGGCCACATCGCGTACGTGCGTTCGGCCAGCGCGTTCGGCTGCTCGTTGAGCACTTCGTAGAGGATCATGACGCCCTGGTTGGGAAGCCCGACCTCGTAGGCGTCGGGGTACATCAGTGCCCAACGCACGGTGAGCTCCTCACCGCCGGGGCCATGACCCCCGCAGTGCCAATCCTTGCTCTGGCTGTTCAACTCGCCACCGACGTACTGGATCGGTTTGGACACCTTCTCCAGCAACGGCTCGAGATCGTGGAAGAAAGACTCGCCAGACATGAACTCCAGAGTAGGTCAGTCGGCGGACCACGTCGAACATCTCAGGGCGTCTGCAGGCATCCATGGGGTCGAGCGGTAGCTGCGGGAACCGTGGAAGTGACGAAGGGCCCGTGCCGCCGGGGAGCGGCACGGACCCTTCGCGAGCGCAGATCAGTCTTGGTAGAGACCGTCCAGGTCGTCCTTGTACTTCTGCACCACAACTTTGCGCTTGAGCTTCAGGCTCGGAGTGATCTCGCCATCCTCGATCGACAGATCACGCGGCAGGATGATGAACCGCTTGATCTGCTCCCAACGGGACAGGCCGGAGTTGAGTTCGTCGACGTAACCCTGGACCATCGTGCGCACCTCGTCGGAGGTGACGATCGTCCGGTAATCGGCGTCCTTGAGTTCCTTGGAGTGAGCCTGGGCCCATTCCTTGATGGAGTCCTCGTCCAAGGTGATCAAGGCAGAGACGAACTTCCGACCGTCACCCTCGACCACCAGTTGTGAGGCGAAGGGGCAGATGCCCTTGAAGGTCGCCTCGATCTGGCTCGGCGCGACGTACTTGCCGTTGGAGGTCTTGAAGAGGTCCTTCTTGCGGTCGGTGATCCGCAGGTGGCCACGCGGGGTGAGCTCACCGATGTCGCCGGTGTGGAACCAACCGTCGGCCGTCAGCACCTCGGCCGTGACGTCGTCCAGACCGCGGTAGCCCTGCATCACGCCGGGGCCCTTGACGAGGATCTCGCCGTCTTCGGCGATCTTGACCTCGGTGCCGGGCAGCGGCCAGCCGACCGTGCCGGGAACGTTGGAGTAGGGACGGTTGACGAAGGTCGCCGCGCTGGTCTCGGTAAGGCCGTAACCCTCGAGGATCGGGATGCCCATGCCGTCGAACCACTTGGCGACGTCGTGGTTGAGCGCCGCCGAACCGGAGATGAAGAACTTGATGTTGCCACCGAAACGCTGACGGATCTTCTTGGCGATGATCGCGTCACCGATCTTGTGCTGCATCGAGGTGGCCAGGCCCAGCTTCTTGCCCTCGGCGTTCGCCGTCGAGACGCGGTCGGCGGTGCCGGAGTGCCAGTCGAACAGCTTGGCCTTCACGCCGCCCTCGTCGCGCATCATCATCGAGATGCGTCCGTAGACCTTCTCGAAGATGCGCGGAGCCGCGCCCATCCACACCGGCTTCACGATCGGGAGGTTCTCGACGATCTTGTCGACCCGACCATCGATCGCAGTGGTGAAACCGATCTGCAGCGGGAGCGTGAGGAGCACCTTGCCGAAGACGTGCGCCAAGGGCAGCCACAGGAAGGCCTTGTCGTCGGGGCCGAGCAGGTTGGTGGAGTCGACCGCGGCCGCCTCGTAGGTCCAGGCACGGTGCGGCAGGCGCACACCCTTGGGGCGACCGGTGGTGCCCGAGGTGTAGATGAGGGTGGCGAGGTCGGAGGGCTTGATCTTCTCGACGCGCTCCTCGATCGCTCCGGAGTGCTCGGCCAGGTAGGCAGCGCCCAGCTTTTCCAGTTCGTCCAGGGAGATCACCCAGTCGCCGTCCGACTTGCCGCCGAAGGTCACGACCTTCACGACCGAGGGGATCGCGTCACGGCCGTCGCGGAGAATCTGGTTGTGCTTCTCCTCCTCGGTGAAGACGACCTTGCTGGCGGAGTCGCTGACGATGAAGAGTGTGTCGTCGACCGTGGACGTCGGGTAGATCGTGGTGGTCGCGGCACCGGCGAGCATGATGCCGAGGTCGGTGATGGCCCACTCCACGCGGGTGGCGCTGGCGATCGAGACGCGGTCTTCCATCTCCACGCCGAGGCTCATCAGCCCGGCGGCGATGTTGCGCGCCCGTTCGTCGACCTGCTTCCAGGTGAGGCTGTGCCACTTCTCCTGCGCATCCGGGAATTCGAAAGCAGTGGTGTCAGGGGTCTTGGCGACTCGGTCGAGAAAGAGCGCGGCAACCGACGGTGCGGCGTTCTCGATGACTGAGTAGTCGGGCTTTTCGTCCTGCAGGGACATCAGGGGCATGGGTTGTTTCTCCTCCGTCGGGGCCGGGGTCCCGGTGTGTTCTCGGCCACATTACTTGTGCGTAGCGCCGGCTGAGGGCCTAACCCTGCAAATGGTCTCAATACAGGCGCCGCAGGCTCACCAGATGGACGTTTTCCAGCAGCCCGATCGCTGCCCAACAGGCGAACATGCTTGATCCGCCGTAGGAAACGAAAGGAAGTGGAAGACCGGTCACCGGCATGAGGCCGAGGTTCATGCCGACGTTCTCCAGGATCTGGAAGAGGAACCATCCGACGACACCGACGGCCACCAAGCGTCCGAACGAATCCTGGGCGCGACGGGCGATGAGAATGCTTCGGACGACGACGGTGCCGAGCAGGGCAACGACGATGGCCGCCCCGATGAAACCGAACTCCTCCCCCGCCACCGAGAAGACGAAGTCGGTCTGTTGGAACGGGATGAATCCGCCCTGGGTCTGACGGCCCTGGAAAAGACCCTCACCGGTCCAGCCACCCGAGCCGATCGCGATCTTCACCTGCCGTACCTGGTAGCCGATGCCCGTCGGATCGACGGACGGATCGGCGAAGGCGGTCAGCCGCGCGCGCTGGTAGGGGTCGAGCACGTCCGTGGTGAGCGCCACCAGCACACCGGCGGCCATGACGGTGAAGACAGCGGCCAACCACCAGCGCGACGCTCCGGCGACGGCCACCATGCTGATGCTCAGCATGACCAGCACCAGCGCCGATCCGAGGTCGGGCTGGGCCAGCACCAACAGGATCGGGACGCCCGCCACGAGCCAGGCGACCCACACGTCGCGGGTGGGCGGTGGAGCTCCTCGCTCACCACGCTCAGCGAGGATCATCGCCAAACCGACGCAGAGGGCGACCTTGGCCAGCTCGGCCGGTTGGATGGAGAAGCCGGGCACCTGGATCCACGAACGCGAGCCGTTGATCGTCGATCCCAGCGGGCTCAGCACGAGCACCAACCCGACGAGCGAGGCAAGGTAGACCCACGGGGCGAGCGCCCGGATGGCACGGAAGTCGGTGCGCATCACCAGCCAGGCCAGGCCCATGCCGACGCCGACATTGATCAGGTGCCGCACCAGGTAGCCGGTGCCGTTGGTGGCGCGGGTGGCCGACCAGACCAGCAGGGCGCCGATCAGGCACAGCGCACCAGCGGCGAGCAGCAGGCCCCAGTCACTGCGGGTCCACGACAGCTGGCGACGGTCGCGCGCGGTGGCCCAGCTCGGCGTCGTGGCCACGAGGTTCAGACGGAGGTCTGCGGGCAGATCTCGCGAGCGTGATCGACGTCCAGGGTCATCTGGTCGATCAGGGCATCGATGCCCTCGAACTTCACCGTGCCGCGTAGCCGTCGGACGAACTCGACGGTGACCACCTCGTCGTAGAGGTCGAGGTCGGTGCGGTCGATGACATAGGCCTCGACGGTGCGCTTGGTGCCGTCGAAGGTCGGGTTGGTGCCCACCGAGATCGCAGCCGGCATCCGGCGGTCGGGGTGACCGACCGGCACAGACGGACGAAGAAGGTATCCGGCGTACACACCGTCGGCCGGTACGAGGCCGGTGGAGTTCTGCGCAAGATTGGCCGTGGGGAAA
This sequence comes from Yimella sp. cx-51, assembly GCF_017654605.1. GTDB lineage: Bacteria > Actinomycetota > Actinomycetes > Actinomycetales > Dermatophilaceae > Yimella. Next base: position 1,161,629 of record NZ_CP072113.1, on the reverse strand, counting down.
CCGAGTTCACGTCCGCGCTCGAAACCGTGCACCACCATGCCGGTGACGCTGTGCGGACGCCCGAGCACCTGTGCGGCTTCGGTGACATCACCCTCGGCGAGGGCCTGACGTACGAGGGTCGAGGAATACCGACGACCTTCGCCCACGTCGTCCAGCACCACGACCTCGAAACCGTAGGTCTGCCCGAGCTCGCGAAGGGTGTCGACGTCGCCGGAATTGCGCACCCCGAAACGGGTGTCCTTCCCGCAGGCGACCACCACCGCGTGGAGAGTGTCGACGAAGACTTCACGCACGAATTCCTCGGGGGTCATCGCCGCCAGTTCAAGGGTGAACTCCAGCACCAGCGTTGCATCGAGCCCCGCATCGGACAGGCCGACCAGACGAGTGGGCAGATCACACAGTTGCTCGGGTGCCTCATCGGGTCGCAGCACCGCGATCGGGTGGGGGTCGAAGGTCACCGCAACCGAGCGTGCGCCACGAGCGCGAGCCAGGTCGGTCACCCGCTCCAGCAGAGCCTGGTGGCCGCGGTGCACCCCGTCGAAGTTGCCCATGGTGACGACGGTCGGCCCCAGGTCGGCGGGCACGTCCTCCAGTCGGGTGAGCTCAAGCACGGCGGCAACTGTAGTGCGCCTGGCCGACCTGCCGCGCAGCGGTGACCGCTTGCGCCAACTCACTGGGCGAAGGACGCAGGGAAGACGACCAGCGACTTGGGGCGCTCACCGCTCTGGTCGAGCATCGCGACGAGGTCGTCGCCGGCGGCCGCGGCGACCACGGAGGAGTTCGGACCACCTGCCGGGAGGCGTTGCCCGTAGCGCAGCGTGCGAGCGTCCGCCTCGGAGAGTTCGCGCACAGGGAACTGATCGCGGGCAGCACGCGCCATCGGGATCACCTCCAGCGGTGCGCCACTTTCGTGGGCTGCGTTCAGCGCTTCCATGGTCGGCACACCGCTCAGGTCGAAGCGCCCCACTCGGGTGCGGCGAAGCGCGGTCAGATGGCCGCCAACTCCGAGAGCTGCACCGAGATCGCGGGCAAGTGCGCGGACGTACGTGCCCGACGAGACGTCGACTTCAACTTCAAGGTCAAGCACGCCCTTACCGACGTCCGGTCGTGGCGTGCTCGACATGAGGTCGAAGGAGTGCACGGTGATCGGGCGCGCCTTCAACTTCACCTCATCACCCCCGCGAACCTTCGCGTACGCCCGGTGTCCGTCGACCTTGATCGCGCTCACGGAACTCGGCACCTGCTGTATCTCTCCCGTCAGCCGGGTGATCGCGGCGGCCACGGCGTCGGTCGTGAGCTCGTGTGCCGGAGCGGAGGTCGTGACATCGCCCTCGGCGTCATCGGTGACGGTGCTTTGTCCCAGCCGGACGGTGGCGGTGTAGGTCTTGTCGCATCCCACCAGGAAGGTGAGGAGTTTCGTGGCGCGGTTGACGCCGAGCACGAGTAACCCGGTGGCCATCGGGTCGAGGGTGCCGGCGTGGCCAACACGTCGGGTGCCGGCCAACCGGCGGGTGCGGGCCACCACGTCATGACTGGTCCAGCCGGAGGGCTTGTCGACCAGCAGTAGCCCGTCGGGCGTCACTGGTCTTCGTCGTCCTGCGCTGCCGGCTTGCGATACGGGTCGGCATCACCGGCGTACTGCGCGGAGCCGGTGGTGCGGGCGAGTTCGGCATCGCGTTCGCGGGCCGCCGCCAGCGCCGCCTCGATGTTTGCTGCGCCTTCGGGGATCGCGTCCGGAATGAACTCCAGCGACGGCGTCAGACGAATGCCCAGGCCCTTGCCGACGGCGGAGCGGATGCGGCCGCGGTTGGCCTCTAGGGCTGCAGCGGTGTCAGCGCGCTCCCTGTCATCGCCGAAGACGGTGTAGAAAACGGATGCGTGCTGCAGGTCACCGGTCACGCGGACGTCGGTGACGGTCAGGAAGCCGAGGCGTTCGTCCTTGACCCGGTGCTCGATGTGCTGCGCCACCAGGAACTTGATGCGTTCGGCAATCTTTCGTGCGCGTGCGGGATCAGCCATGGGAGCCAATCTACCTGTGCACGACCGGTGCCCAGCAGGTGCCGAGGGTGATCCGGCTCGCCCTCCGAGCCTTCCGAATCCAGCTCGGACGATGCCCAGCCGGACGCTTGGCTGTTGACAGCTTCCTGACAGGTGCCCTTTCCAGGATCGGAGCGTCACTCACGCACCGGGACCAGTCCTGGTCCGACCAAGGAAGGGAAACAGAAATGGCACATCGCAAACTTCTCGCGGCGGTGTCACTCGCCGCGATCGGCGCCGTCGGGGTGGGAGGTGCCGCAGCAGCCAACGCAGCCGGCGGAACCAGCTCGACGTCTTCGGCGACGAACTCGACCAGCACGCAGGACGGTCAGACCGGCAAGGACGGTAAGGACGGAAAGGGCGGTCACGAGCACGCCGCCGTGACCGGCACCGAAGCCACCAACGTCAAGAACGCCGTCACCGCGAAGTACTCCGGCATCACCATCACCGAAGTACGCAAAGACCCCGACGGCACTTACGACGTCCTGGCCACCAAGTCCGGCAACCGCGTGATGTACGAGGTCAGCAAGGACCTGAAGACCATCAGCGAGCGCACCGGTGGCGGCCCGCGTGGCGATCACGGTGGACGCGGAGGCAAGGGCGGACCCGGCGGCAAAGGCCACCACGCCCACACCGCCGTGACCGGCACCGAAGCCACCAACGTCAAGAACGCCGTCACCGCGAAGTACTCCGGCATCACCGTCACCGAAGTACGCAAAGACCCCGACGGCTCCTACGACGTCCTGGCCACCAAATCCGGCAACCGCGTGATGTACGAGGTCAGCAAGGACCTCAAGACCATCAGCGAGCGCACCGGCGGCGGCCCGCGTGGCGACAAGGGACCGGATGCTCCGGCTCCGAACGCGAGCAGCTCGGCGACCGCCGGCGCCTCGGCGTGACCGGACGCTGATCGGGCGCTGATCGGGCGCTGAGCGACCCGACCGACGACGAACCCCTGTCCGATTCCCCGATCGGTCAGGGGTTCTCACTCAGCTCTTTACGGCAACGATGAGGTCGCGATCGATCGAGGCGTCGACGCGGTGCCGGAATTCATCGAGCAGTGCGTCCTGCACGGTCAGGTCGTGCTGTTGCAGCACCAGCGCCAGGTCGTCCGTCGCTGCGACGTGCCGGTTGTACGACAAGCCGATCGCCCCTCCGGTGCGCAGCGTGCGCATCCAGCTGGGCAACGCGCGGTCGATGAGTTCGAGAGGGCGACGTGACAACCGGTCGCCGTGCGAACCGTGCTGCACGCCGTACGGGGTGTCGGTGACGATGACGTCGACACTCGCGGCACGCACCAGGCCGTCCAGATCGCAGGTGTCGGTGTTGAGGTAGCGCACCCGATGGGTCTCCCCGGCCTTGAACGCCTCCTTCGTGGGCCCGACCTCCAGCGTGAACTCCCGGCCGCGAGCGCGACCTCCGGTCGTGCTGGCGCCGCGGTCCATCGTGTGCTTCAGCCGGTGGGTCTGCACCCATGTCTTCAAGAACGCGGCGTAGGTGTCGTAGTCCTTGCGGTCGAGGTCGACGCCGATGGTGTCGTAACCGGCGAGCAGCGCGATGTTGAGTGTGGTGCCCCGTCCACACATCGGGTCCATGACGTCGAGTTCGCCGCTCAACCAGCGTTCGGGACGTTTGGTCGCGGTTGCTGTCACATTGAGCAAAAGACGGGTCCACTGTCCGTTCGTCTTGCCCTGGTACTTCTGGATCGTCACCAGGTCGCTGGGGTAGAACTGCCTGCGCTGCAACGGAATCGGACGCAGCAACTCTCCTTCCGGCTGGAAGATGGCGAAGGTCGCGGAGAGGTTCGACAACGCCGCGATCGCCGCAGGAGACTCGGTGGTGACGTGCAGGTAGTCGACGCCGGCCAGTTGCTCAACACCCACCTGCACCGGTCCACCAGTTCCCGCGAGCACGGCCTGCGCTTCGGCCCTGGCCAATCGCGGTGCGGCATCGGCGTACACACGGTTTGCGGATGCTGCCAGCAGCACCAGGTATTCACTCACCCGTCCACGCTACCGGCGGGTCGGGATACGCCGCAGACACACTGCTGATCACGACCCGAGCGGTCCCCCGCGATGGCCGCGACACTCGCATGCACTTTGCTACTCGCCGGTCGGGTGCGAAGGATGCCAATGTGTGAGGGTGTTCACGCGCATCGCCATCGTCAATCGGGGTGAGGCTGCCATGCGCCTCATCCACGCCGTCCGCGACCTCAACGCTGCAGCAGGGCCCGATGGGCTGCGCATCGAGACCGTTGCGTTGCACACCGATGGTGAGCGACGGGCCATGTTCGTGCGCGAGGCCGATCATGCGTACAACCTCGGCCCGGCATCCGCCCGGCCCTATCTCGACTACGCCGTACTCGAGCGGGCGCTGACCGAGACCGGCGCGGACGCCGCGTGGGTCGGCTGGGGATTCGTGGCCGAAGACCCGCAGTTCGCGCAATTGTGCGAGCGCATCGGCGTCACCTTCATCGGCCCGAGCGCGGACGCGATGCGCAAGCTCGGCGACAAGATCGGCTCGAAGCTGATCGCCGAGGAGGCGGGCGTGCCCGTTGCTCCATGGAGCCGCGGAGGCGTCGACACCCTTGAGGACGCCAAGACCGCTGCGGAGCAGATCGGTTACCCGCTGATGCTGAAGGCGACGGCCGGCGGCGGCGGACGCGGCATCCGCAAGGTCACCAGCGAGGATGAACTCGTCGAGGCATACGAACTCACTCGGGACGAAGCCCAACGCGCCTTCGGCTCGGGCGTCGTCTTCCTCGAGCGCCTGGTCACCGGAGCCCGCCACGTCGAGGTGCAACTCATCGCCGACTCGCACGGCACCGCGTGGGCACTCGGGGTGCGCGACTGTTCCGTGCAGCGACGCAACCAGAAGGTGATCGAGGAGTCGGCCTCGGCCGTCCTGGATGACGAACAGACCGCGGAGCTGAAGGCCAGCGCCGAACGACTGGCGCTGGCGGTCGGCTACTGCGGCGCCGGAACCGTGGAATTCCTCTACCACCCGAGCGAGCGCTTCTTCGCTTTCCTGGAGGTCAACACCCGGTTGCAGGTGGAGCACCCCATCACCGAGGTCACCACTGACACCGACCTGGTGAAGCTGCAGCTGCTCGTAGCCTCGGGTGGACGTCTGGAAGGCCCGAAACCGCAAGAGCTCGGCCATGCCGTCGAGGCCCGCCTCAATGCCGAGGACCCAGACCGCGATTTCGCTCCGGCGCCGGGCCGCATCTCCCGCCTGGAGTTCCCCAACGGCCCTGGAATCCGTGTCGACACCGGTGTGGCAGAGGGCGATTCGATTCCGGCTGACTTCGACTCGATGATCGCCAAGATCATCGCCCGAGGCCGCGACCGTGATGAAGCACTCGCCCGGCTGCGCCGAGCGATGGCCGAGACCACGGTCGTGATCGACGGCGGCGCCACCAACAAGAGTTTCGTGCTCGACCTGCTCGACGCACCGGAAGTGATCGATGGTTCGGCCGACACCGGTTGGATCGATCGGGTGCGCGCGCAGGGCGGCCTGGTCACCCATCGCGGCAGCGGCATCGCGCTCGTCGCCGCAGGCATCGAGGCCTACCTCATCGAGGAGGCGGTCGAGCAGACGCGCCTGATCGAGACCGCGCACGGCGGACGTCCGCAGGTGCAGCATTCCGGGCGGGCGGTCGACGTCAAGCTCCGCGGCGCCTCGTACAAGGTGAGCGTGACCCGCATCGGGTCCGACCTCTTCCGGGTGCTGGTCACCGGCGACGGCACCGACTCCGAGGTCGAGGTGCGGCTCGACCGCATCGACGAGCATCACAGCCGCCTCAGCGCGGGCGGTCGCACCTATCGGCTCGTGACCGCCACGCACGGCCCGGTGCAATTGGTGGAGGTCGACGGCATCACCCACCGCGTCAGCCTCGACGAGGGTGGCGTGGTGCGCTCCCCAGCGCCGGCACTCGTGGTGGCCACCCCGGCCTTGGTCGGCGCCGAGGTCGCCGCGGGGGCGCCGGTCATCGTCCTGGAATCGATGAAGATGGAAAGCCGTCTGCTGGCTCCTTTCAAGGCACGCATCAAGGAAATGCTGGTGTCAGTCGGCAGCCAGGTGGAGACCGGCGCACCGCTCATCCGCCTGGAGCCGATCGGCGACGAGGAGGAACTGCCGCAGGAGGCAGCGAACTCCGGGATCGATCTCGAACTACCGAGCCTCACCGAGCCGTCCGACCCGCGAGTGCGCGCCGACCAGTTGCGCGGTGATCTCCAGGCGATCCTGCTCGGCTTCGACATTGACCCCCGCGTCGACACCGGCACCCTTGCGGGCTATCTCCAGCAGCGCGATGCGTTGGTGGCGCAGGGCAGTTCGCCGGTCGAGGCCGAACTCGACCTCATCGAGACCTTCGCCGATCTCGCGGAACTCTCGCGCAACCGCCCGCGCGGCGACGACCTGCACGTGGAGAATCGCGTGCACAGCCCGCGCGAGCACTTCCACACCTACCTGCAGAGTCTGGACGCCGATCGAGCCGCGCTACCCACCGACTTCCGGCAGAAGCTGCAGCGGGTGCTGGGGCACTACGGTGTCACCGAACTCGACCGCACCCCGGAACTGGAAGCCGCGGTGTTCCGGATCTTCCTGGCCCAGCAGCGCTCCGGCCCGGAGGCCGAGGCGATCTCGGCTCTGCTGCGACGCTGGCTGGCCGAGCCGGCCCCGGCCGAGCCGTTGGCGACGCGGGTTCGCGAGTCGCTGGACCACCTCGTGCGTGCCACCCAGCTGCGTTTCCCCCACGTGGGTGAACTGGCCCGCAGCGTCCAGTTCCGCTGGTTCGACCAGCCGCTGGTCGATGCCGAACGACGCAGCGTGCTCGACGGAGTCGGCGAAGAGGTGGCTGCGATCGAGGGCATGCCGCCGGGCGCCGACCGCGAGGAGCGCACTGACACGCTCGCTGCGATCCCGGAGCAGCTCGTGCAGTTCCTCGGCGCTCGGCTGCAGGGCGAGCAATTGCCCACCGACGAGCCGATGCTCGGGGTGCTGGTCAAGCGTCACTACCGCGAATACGATCTGCGCAACTTCACCGAGAAGATCGTCGGATCAGGCACTGCCGCAAGGCCTTTCGCCACCGCGGGGTACACCCTGGACGATCGTCGGACGCACCTGGTCAGCACGATCGGCCGGGTCTGCGAACTCGTCGCAGACAGCCCCTTGGTCGAGCAGATCAGCGGCGAACTCGCCGCCGCTCCGGAAGTTCACCAGGGCGTGCTCGACCTCTACCTGGCGTGGCCGCAGATGCCGCAATCAGCTGGGGATGCCAGCGCGGAACTGCTGCGTCTGCTCAACCAACTACCGCTCACCCACCAGGTGCGTCGCATCGCCATCGCAGTCTCGGCCGGTAGTGGTCGTCCGATCGGATACTTCACCTTCCGCGCCCGGCCGGACGGTTCGGTGATCGAGGACGACCTCGTGCGCGGCATGCACCCGATGGTGGGGCGTCGCCTCAACCTGTGGCGACTGCGACAGTTCGCCATCACCCGCCTGGAGGCCCCCGAAGACGTCCTGCTGTATCGCGCTGTCGCAGAACGCAATCCGTCCGATCAGCGCTTGATTGCTCTGGCCCAGGTGCGCCAGCTCGCAGTGCTGCGCGACGACGCCGGCGAAGTGACGGGCCTGCCCCACGTCGAGCGCGCGATCGCCAACTGCATGGAGGCGATCCGGCGCGCCCGCACCGCGGCAAGCTCCGGCTCCGCCCGGCTCGACCTCAACGAGGTGTGGGTGCAGATCTGGCCGGAGATCGACGCCGACATCACCCAACTCACCCCGCTGAAGGACAAGATCGCCCCGATGACCGCGGGCGCAGGAGTGTCCGAGGTGTCGGTCGGCGGCACGGTGCGTTTCGGCGACGACAGCGTCGGACCACTGGTGGCCCGGTTCGCCTATCAGCCCGGATCCGGAGTGGTGGCCAACCTCGAGCCGGCTCCCACCGAGGAACTACGTCCGCTGGACGACTACGCGCAGAAGGTCGTCCAGGCCCGTCGGCGTGGGGTGGTCTACCCCTACGAACTGCAGGCGATGATCGCTGGCGCCGGTGGCTCCGCGGTGGAGTACGACCTCGATGACGACGGGGTGTTGACCCCGGTTGCCCGCCCGTACGGGCACAACACCTCCGGAATGATCGTCGGTGTCATCACCACACCGACCGATCGCTACCCCGAAGGCATCCGTCGTGTACTGCTGTGCGGCGATCCGCTCCGTTCGCTCGGCGCACTGAGTGAGCAAGAATGTGTGCGAGTGATCGCCGCGCTCGACCTCGCCGAATCCCTCGGGCTGCCGGTCGAGTGGTTCGCCATCTCCGCCGGCGCCCGCATCTCGATGGAGTCGGGCACCGAGAACATGGACTGGGTGGCCAAGGCGCTCAAGCGGATCGTGGAGTTCACCCAAGGCGGCGGTGAGATCAACATCGTCGTGGCGGGCATCAACGTCGGCGCGCAGCCGTACTGGAATGCCGAGGCCACCATGCTCATGCACACCAAGGGCATTCTGGTGATGACCCCGGAGAGCGCCATGGTGCTGACCGGTAAGCAGTCACTCGACTTCTCCGGGGGTGTTTCGGCCGAGGACAACTTCGGCATCGGCGGGTACGACCGCGTGATGGGCCCGAACGGTCAGGCGCAGTACTGGGCCTCCGATCTGGCCGACGCGCTGTCGATCCTGATGACGCACTACGACCACACCTACATCGCTCCGGGCGAGAAGCGGCCGCGGCGTGCCAAGACCAGCGACCCCTCCGACCGCGATGTCACGGTCTACCCGCACGTGGCCGAAGACTCCGACTTCACCACCGTCGGCGACATCTTCTCCAGTGCCACCAACCCCGACCGCAAGAAGCCGTTCGACATCCGTACGGTGATGCGCGCGGTGGCCGACCAGGACCACCACACGCTCGAACGCTGGGCCGGAATGGCGGACGCCGACACCTCTGTGGTGTGGGACGCCCACCTCGGCGGCATCCCGGTGACCCTGCTCGGTATCGAGTCGAAATCCGTTGCGCGCCGGGGCTTCCCGCCCACCGACGGCCCGGACGTCTACACCTCGGGCACGCTCTTCCCCAAGTCGTCCAAGAAGACGGCACGGGCGATCAACGCGGCCAGCGGCGTGCGTCCGGTGGTCGTGCTGGCCAACCTCAGCGGCTTCGACGGCTCACCGGAGTCGATGCGCAATCTGCAGCTGGAGTACGGCGCTGAGATCGGCCGGGCCATCGTCAACTTCGAGGGCCCGATCGTCTTCTGTGTGATCTCCCGCTACCACGGTGGCGCGTTCGTGGTCTTCTCCAAGGCACTCAACCCCAACATGACCGTGCTGGCCGTCGAGGGTTCCTTCGCCTCGGTGATCGGTGGCGCGCCGGCTGCCGCCGTGGTCTTCACCCGCGACGTCGACGGCCGCACCGCTGCCGACCCGCGGGTCGCCGACCTGGTCGCCCGCATCGCCGCAGCCACCGACGACACTGAGCGCGCCGCGCTCACCGTGGAGTTGGAGCAGACCCGCCGCGACGTGCGCAGCGAGAAGCTGGGCGAGGTGGCCACCGAGTTCGACCGCGTGCACAACATCCACCGTGCCGTCGAGGTCGGATCGGTCGATGAGGTCATCGCCCCGGAGGCTTTACGCCCAAAGATCATCCATGCGCTCGAGTTGGCCTTCGACAGCTGACCTGCACAGCGGTGGAGCCGACCTCGCGGCCGCCCCACCTCACAAACCGGACGCAAATCACACGTTTCAGTCCAAGAAACGTGTGATTTGCGTCCGGTTTGTGGCCTCCGGCGCCGACCAGCAGGTGAGGCAGCCGTCCACGAACTTCAGACAGCAAAGCGCCGCCCCACCTGTTGGTGGGGCGGCGCCTTACGTCGATCTGGCGATCAGCTGCGGGGCTTCTCGCGCATTTCGTAGGTGGCGATGAGGTCGCCCAACTGCAGGTCGTTGTACGACCCGAGGTTGATACCGCACTCGAAGCGCTCGCGGACCTCGGTGACGTCGTCCTTGAACCGGCGCAGGCCGGCGATCTCGACGTTCTCGGCCACGACCACGCCGTCGCGGGTGATCCGCGCCTTCGTGCCGCGCTTGATCTCGCCCGAGCGGACGATCGAACCGGCGATGTTGCCGAACTTGGACGACCGGAAGATCTCGCGGATCTCCGCCGTGCCCAGCTCGACCTCTTCGTACTCCGGCTTGAGCATGCCCTTCAGCGCCGCCTCGAGCTCCTCGATGGCCTGGTAGATCACCGAGTAGTAGCGGATCTCAACGCCTTCCTTGTCGGCGTACTCCGCGTTCTGACCCTCGGCTCGCACGTTGAAGCCGATGATCACTGCGTTGGAGGCCACCGCAAGGTTGATGTTGTTCATCGTGATCGCACCGACGCCGCGGTCGATGATGCGCAGGTCGACCTCGTCGCCCACGTCGATCTGCATGAGCGCGTCCTCCAAGGCTTCGACCGAACCCGACACGTCACCCTTGAGGATGAGGTTGAGGGTCTCGACCTTGCCCGCGGCGAGCGCGTCGTTGAGGTCTTCCAGGCTGATGCGCTTGCGGGCCTTGGCCAGGCTCGCCTGACGGTCAGCAGCTTCACGCTTCTCGGCGATCTGGCGAGCCGTGCGGTCGTCCGGAGCCACGATGAAGGTGTCACCAGCGCGCGGCACGGAGGCCAGACCCATCACGAGCACCGGACGCGACGGACCAGCCTCCTGCAGGTTGTTGCCGTGCTCATCGAGCATGGCACGCACACGACCGTGCGCCGTACCGGCAACGATCGCGTCACCGACCCGCAGCGTGCCCGACTGCACCAGCACGGTCGCGACCGCACCGCGACCACGGTCGAGGTTGGCCTCGATCGCGACACCACGGGCGTCCTTGTCCGGGTTGGCGCGCAGGTCGAGCGCGGCGTCCGCGGTCAGCAGCACCGCCTCGAGCAGCTGGTCGATGTTCTCGCCCTGCTTGGCCGAGACGTTGACGAACATCGTGTCGCCGCCGTACTCCTCAGCGATGAGGTTGTACTCGGTCAGCTGCTGACGGATCTTGTCGGGGTTGGCGCCCGCGACGTCGATCTTGTTGACCGCCACCACGATCGGCACGTCGGCCGCCTGGGCGTGGTTCAACGCCTCGATCGTCTGCGGCATGACACCGTCGTCGGCTGCGACTACGAGGATCGCGATGTCGGTCACCTTCGCACCACGTGCACGCATGGCGGTGAACGCCTCGTGACCCGGGGTGTCGATGAAGGTGATCGGACGGTCTTGGCCCTCGTGCTCCTTGTGCACCTGGTAGGCACCGATGTGCTGGGTGATGCCGCCCTCTTCGCTGGCACCGACGTCGGCGTTGCGAATGGCGTCCAACAGGCGCGTCTTACCGTGGTCGACGTGACCCATGACGGTCACGACGGGCGGACGCGGCTGCAGGTCTTCGTCACCCTCGCCCTCAGCCTCTGCTTCGAGGTCGATGTTGAAGGCGCTGAACAGCTCCTTCTCCTCGTCCTCGGGCGAAACGACCTGGACGTCGTAACCGAGCTCGCTGCCGAGCAGCTTGAAGGTGTCTTCGTCGAGCGACTGGGTGGCCGTTGCCATCTCACCGAGGTGGAAGAGCACCGTCACCAGCGACGCCGGGTTGGCGTCGATGCGGTCGGCGAAGTCGGTCAGCGATGCACCGCGGCGCACGCGGACGACGGTGCTGCCGTCGCCGCGAGGAACCGTGACACCACCGATCGACGGTGCCTGCATCTGCTCGAATTCCTGGCGCTTGGCGCGCTTGGACTTACGGCCGCGGACCTTTCCGCCGCCTCGACCGAATGCACCCTGCGTGCCACCGCGGCCACCGGGACGGTTGCCACCGCCACCGGGACGACCGGCGAAACCACCGGGACGACCACCTGCGCCGGGTCCGCCGCCGGGGCCACCACGGCCACCGGCGCCACCACGTGCCGGACGGTCACCGGGGCGACCGATCGCGGAACGCTCCGGCATCATGCCGGGGCTGGGGCGAGCTCCACCTGCGGGACGCGGGCCACCGGGACCACCAGCGCCACCGGGACGCGGACCGGCCGGACGCGGGCCGGCAGCTCCACCGGTGCCACGCGCTGCAGCCGGACGCGGCATGCCCTGGCTCGGCGCGAAGGGGTTGTTGCCCGGACGAGCCGGAGCTCCCGAGCGCATGCCCTGGCTGGGCGCGAACGGGTTGTTGCCCGGACGCGGTGCACCCGGACGTCCGCCACCGGCGCCGCCGGGACGACCGGCCGGACGGCCACCGTCGCGACCATCGCCACGTCCGCCTTCGCGCGGAGCGCTCTCGCGGGCAGCCGGAGCTGCCGGTCGAGCACCCGGCTTGGGAGCAGCAGAGCCCGGACGGGCCGACGCTGCCGGCTTGTCCGCTGCGGGAGCTGCCGGAGCGGCCGGCTTCTCAGCCGCAGGGGCAGGCGCCGGTGCGGGAGTTGCCGCCTTCGCCGGTGCCGGAGCAGGTGTCGCGGCCTGCGGGGTCGCAGCCGGCTCAGCCGGAGCGGCGGCAGGCCTGGGGCCCGGACGCGGTCCAGCGCTGCCAGGGGTAGCGGCAGCCTTCTTCGCTGCGGGCTTGGGGGCTGCGGGCGCAGCTGGTGCCTCGTCGGCCTTCTTGGCCGACGGCGGCGGGTTTTCCTTGATCTTGCGAACGACCGGAGCTTCGATGGTCGAGCTCGCCGTCTTGACGAATTCTCCTTGCTCCTTCAGGTACGCAAGGAGTTCTTTGCTCTCGATCCCGAGCTCTTTGGCGAGCTCGTGAACTCGGACCTTTGCCACACTTCTCCTTCGAGGATTGCGACGGTCCGAGCGCGGAAGAACCGCGAGCGGAACCGTCAGTAGAGGGTGATGCTCATCGCTGAGTACTCATCGGGTGCTCATCAGCGTCAAACCCGCTTTCGGTTCTTTTCCAGGCCCTCGTCACCGGTTGGTGACTCGGGGTCTTGCTGGTCACGCCACTGCTCGAGCAGCGAGGTGTCCACAGGGACCGACAGGCGCAGGGCCCGTCCGAATGCACGACGCACGATTGCGCGTTCGAGGCACTGACCGGACGCATGCACCCAGGCTCCCCTACCGGGCAGATCACGACGTTCGTCGACCACGACCTGCCACCGAGATGGCTGGTCGGACCGGGCGATCGCCACAACCCGCACCAACGCAGACGGCTCGTCTCGCGTCCGGCATCCCACACACGTCCGTTTCAGGGCGTGAGACTCCTTGCCCAGCTTCGTGCCGGAGCCAGATTCTCGGGACTTTCGGGTCATACGAGCAGAACTGTCCGTCGTCCAGTCTAGCGCAGCCTTCACTGCCCTCCGGCCACGGCAGCGGGCGCGGTGTCGGGACGGATGTCGATGCGCCAACCGGTCAACTTCGCCGCGAGGCGAGCGTTCTGGCCCTCCTTGCCGATGGCGAGGGAGAGTTGGAAGTCAGGAACGACGACGCGGGCCGACTTGGCCGAGGCGTCGATGATCTCGACCGACGAGACGCGCGCCGGTGACAGCGCCGCGGCGACGAACTCAGCGGGGTCGTCGGAGTAGTCGACGATGTCGATCTTCTCGCCGTGCAATTCGGTCATGACGGCCCGGACGCGTGAACCCATCGGCCCGATGCAGGCCCCCTTGGCGTTGAGCCCGGGCACCTTGGTGTGCACCGCGATCTTGGTGCGGTGGCCGGCCTCGCGGGCCAGCGCCGCGATCTGCACACTGCCGTCAGCAATCTCCGGCACCTCGAGCGCGAAGAGCTTGCGTACGAGGTTGGGGTGGGTGCGGGACAAGCCGATCTGCGGCCCCTTGGGTCCGCGCTTGACGCTCACCACATACGAGCGCAGGCGGTCACCGTGCTTGTAGCTCTCCCCCGGCACCTGCTCGGCCGACGGCAGGAAGCCTTCGACGGTGCCGAAGTCGACCCGGACGCTGCGCGGGTCGCTCGACTGCTGGATGACACCCGCCACGATGTCGCCCTCGCGGCCACGGAAGTCACCGAGGATCGCCTCGTCCTCGACGTCTCGCATCCGCTGCACGATCACCTGACGAGCGGTGGCAGCAGCCACCCGGCCGAAGTTGTCCGGGGTGTCATCGAACTCCGGCCCTGGCTCACCGCGCAGGCCCTCGTCGTCGATCTCGCCCTCTTCACGGGCCCACACCACGACACGGCCGCTCTTGCGGTCGAGTTCGACACGTGCGTGGCGAAGTGAGCCCTCCTCCCGCTGGTACGCGGTGAGCAGCGCTTGTTCGATCGCGGGCACGATGATGTCCATCGGAATTTCCCGCTCGCGCTCCAGTGCGCGCAGAGCCGCCATGTCGATGTCCATCAGTGCTCGCCTTCCTCGGGACGGTTGAACTCCACGTTCACCTTGCTCTTGCCGCATTCGGCGTACGGGAGGGTGGTCAGCGCGGGCTCGCCCTTGTCGGGCGTGACCAGCAGGTCGAAGTCGTCTGCACCGGCCCGCATGACACGGCCGGTCAGATCGCCGCCCTCGGTGCGCCAAACGGTGACCAGGCGCCCCACATTGCGACGGTAGTGATGCGGCTGCGTCAACGGACGGTCGACGCCGGGGGAGGACACCTCCAGCACATAGGGCTGCTCCCCCATCGCATCGGTCTGGTCGAGCCGGTCGCTGATCACGCGGGTGGCTTCGCCGACGGCGTCCAGATCGACCGAGGGCACCGAGGAGGTCTCGTCGGTCGGATCGAGACCGGCCAGGTCGGTGTCGACGAGCACGCGCACGACGCGGCGCTTGCCGGCCGGGGTGACGGTGAGGTCTTCCACTCGCAACTGAAGCGGCGCGAGCGCCGGGGTCAGGTCGTCGAGGATCTGTTGGTGCCGATCCGTCGGGCTGGAACTCATGCCTGACTCCTGTGTTCTCGAGTGGGGAACAACCACTCTAATCAGGTCGGTCGGCTGCTACCAATCAGCACAGTTCCTGGTGGCGATGGCGTCCGGCACTCAGGCCGAGCGGATCTCACCGAGCGAGGTGGCACCACCGTGGATTCCGCACTCGCTCTTGTCGGTGCCAGCCCAGCGTCCGGCTCGGGGGTCTTCACCGGCGAGCACCTTGCGCGTGCACGGCGCGCAACCGATCGACGGATAGCCTTGCGCCAGTAGCGGATTCATGATCACGTCGTGTTCGGCGATGTACTTCTCGACGTCGTCGTCCGTCCACGCCGCCAGGGGCGCGAGCTTGATGAGATCGCGCCGCTCGTCGAAGGAGACCACGTCGGTGTTCGCCCGTGAGGCTGATTCGGCACGGCGGACGCCCGTGGCCCAGACCGCGCGCCCGTCCAGTGCCTCGTCCAGCGGATGCGTCTTGCGCATGGCACAGCACAGATCAGGGTCGCGGTCATGCAGCTTCGGGCCGTACTCGGCATCCTGCTGCGCCACGGTCAGCCGCGGGCGGACGTCGAGCACCCGAACGTCGTACTCGGCGGCGACCCGGTCTCGCGTCTGCACGGTCTGCGCGAAGTGGTAGCCGGTGTCGAGGAAGACCACCTGGACGCCCGGCGCCGCTTGGGACGCCAGGTGCACCAGCACCGTGTCCTGCATCGACGCCGCCACCACGAAATCGTCGCCGAACCGCTCCGCGGCCCATCGCACGACCTGCGCGGCGGGGGCATCTGCCAAGTCGCGCGCCGCTGCAGCAGCGACGGCTCGCAGATCGTCAGTCATCGCAGCAGCGCCTCATCGGCGCGGCCGACCCACTGCGCGAAGCGTTCGCCCTCGGTGCGATCGCCGGCGAAGTTGGTGGCGACGCGCTCGACGTAGTCGCCGAGTTCGGCGGAGGTCACCTTATGCGTCCGCAGCTTGCGTCCGAAGCCGGCGTCCAGCCCGAGTCCGCCGCCGAGGTGCACCTGGAAGCCCTCGACCTGCTCACCGCTGTCGGTGGTGACGATCTGACCCTTGAGCCCGATGTCAGCGGTCTGGATGCGGGCACAGGAGTTGGGGCAGCCGTTGAGATGAATGGCGATCGGCACGTCGAGGTCGAGATGGGCAAGGCGCTCGTCGAGATCAGCGACCAGGTCGATCGCCCGCTGCTTGGTGTCGACGATCGCCAGCTTGCAGAACTCCAGGCCGGTGCACGCCATGGTCGAACGCCGCCAGCGTGACGGATTGGCTTCCAGGCCAACGGTCTTCATCTCATCGACCAACTGCTCGACGTTCGACTTGGGGACATCGAGCACGATCAGCTTCTGGTGCGGGGTGAGGCGCACCCGCTGCGAGCCGGCCCGCTCGGCGGCGTCCGCCACCTGTGCCAGCTTGGAGCCGGAGACCCGGCCGACGACCGGGGCGAAGCCGACGTAGGCGTTGCCGTCGACCTGGTCGTGCACGCCGATGTGGTCGAGCACGGTCTCGTCGACGATCGCGGCCGGCCCGTCGGGCAACGCGTACCCGATGAACTCCTTTTCCAGCACGTCGCGCAGCTTCTCCGGGCCCCAGTCGGCGACGAGGAACTTCAGCCGCGCGCGGTGGCGCAGGCGGCGATATCCGTAGTCGCGGAACAAGCAGACGACGGCGTACCAGACCTCGGGTAACTGCTCGAGGGTCACGAACGCGCCGAGCCGTACGGCCAGCTTGGGGTTGGTGGAGAGCCCACCGCCGACCAGCAGGTCGAAGCCGGGGCCGACTTCAGGGTGAACGACGCCGACGAAGGACACGTCGTTGATTTCGGGCACCGTGTCGGGCAGCCAGGAGATCGCGGTCTTGAACTTGCGCGGCAGGTTGCTGATGGTCTGGTCGCCGATGTAACGCCGGCTGATCTCCTCGATCGCAGGCGTTGCGTCCAGCACTTCTGCAGCGCTGACCCCAGCCACCGGAGAGCCGAGGATGACCCGCGGGCAGTCGCCGCAGGCCTCGGTGGTCGACAGGCCGACCCCCTCGAGCCGGCGCCAGATCTCCGGGACGTCCTCGATGGCGATCCAATGCAGCTGGATGTTCTGCCGGTCGGTGATGTCGGCGGTGTCGCGGGCGAAGTCACGCGAGACCTCCCCGATGACGCGCAGCTGCTCAGTGCTCAGCGCGCCGCCGTCGGAACGCACCCGCATCATGAAGAACTCGTCGTCGAGCTCCTCCGGCGCCATGCTGGCGGTGCGGCCACCCTCGATTCCCTGGCGGCGCTGGGTGTAGAGCCCCCACCAACGCATCCGGCCGCGCAGGTCGTCCGGCGGGATCGAGGCGAAGCCTTCCTTGGAGTAGATCTGCTCGATCCGGGCACGGACGTTCAGCGCGTCGTCCTGCGCCTTGAACTCCTCGTTGTGGTTCAGCGGGTCACGCTGATCCAGCGCCCACTGGCCCTCGTTCTTGGTCGTCACAGCCGTCACGTCGCATAACGTCTCATTTGGATGTGCCCAACTCAAAATGATGGATCTAGTGGTCTCGACGAGCGAGACGCCCGCCGTGCGAGGATGGCCGCCATGTCCCGCCGGTCCTGCGCCCCGACTCGCCGGACACTACTCCTGGCAGCACTGGCGCTGCCCGCAGCAGGGTGCAGTGTGCGCCTCGAGCGCGACGCACCGCCCATTCCGGGAGTGCCCACCGCCGATCCACCGGCGGACGCCGCCGTCCTGCAGCAGACGATCAGCCGACTGCGCTCACTTGCCGTCGCCCTCGACGGCGCCGAACCGCTCGCCTGGACGGCGCCGCTTCGCTCCCTGCATTCCGATCAGGCCGACGTACTGACCAGGCTCGCGGCATCCGCCGGCATCACCGTCACGCAGGCGGCCAGCCCGACGTCAACGGCAAGCCCGAGCAGCACGCAGACGCCCACGTCGACCACGGCCGCTTCGACTGGGGCGACCTCTTCGTCCTTGAAGGCGTCAGGTTCGACCTCGACAGCAACCTCGTCCCCCAGCCCGACACTCCCACCCAGCGCCCAGTGGGAGGTCGACGAGTTCACCCTGGCGCGTGTGCAGGAGGTCGTCGGTGCCACAGCACGACACCGTCCGGCCCTGCTCGCTGTGCTGGCGGGGCATCGTGCGGGGGCTCGGCTGCTCGGAAACCCGGGGCCGCCCGCGGTCACCGGCTTGGCCGGTGCCGACGCGGTGACGGTGCTCATGGCGGTCCGCACCGCCATCCATGCAGGCGAGGTGCTGGTCGCCAAGACTGCGTTCAAGGAACGCTCCCCGCTGTCGTCCCTTCTCGGTGTGCTGTACGCCGAACGGATGCGCCTTGGCCGCGAAGCGGGGAGCCTCGCCTCCGCCGAGCAACTCACCTACGCCCTCCCGCCCGGCTCGGACGACCCTGCTCGCGCCAAGGAGGTGATGGCGCCGCTGCTGGTCGCCTGCGCCCGAGCCACCGCCAGCACATCCGCTCGGTGGACGACTCCCGCCTCGGCGACGCGTGGTGTGCAGCTGTGGGGCGACTTCACCGCGCTGGCCTGGCAGTGGGGCTCGGAGCCCGACACCTTTCTCGGTCTGAAGCAGTGAGTCTGATCCCGGCGACTTTCGCCGATACCGTCGCCGGACGTCCGGCCGAGCCTTCCGTGAGCGGCGACGACTGGCTCGCCACACTCCCCCGCCTGATCAACGAGGTGCTCGCCGACTGGGATCTGCAGCTCGAGGGTGCCGCCATGCACGGCGAATGCGCGATCGTGCTGCCCGTGCGCCACGCCGACAGCGAAGCGGTGCTGAAGCTGACCTGGCCGCACACCGAGGCCGCCCACGAGCATCTTGCCCTCCGCGCCTGGGACGGCGACGGAGCAGTGCGCTTGCTGCGCGCTGATCCTCATCGGTGGGCGATGCTGCTGGAGCGACTCGATCCGGTCAATCTCAGCACCGCCCCGCTGCTGGAGGGATGCGAGCTGATCGGCACGCTGATGCGCCGCCTCGACCGGCCAGCCCTGCCGCAACTGACCAGACTCAGCCAGCTCGCCACAGATTGGGAGGCGCTGTGTGCGCAAGGGTCAGCGGCCGTCCCGCGTCGTTTCACCGACCAGGCGCAGTCGCTCATCCGCGAGTTGCGCTCCGACGACATCGACCGATCCCTGGTGCACCAGGATCTCCACTTCGCCAACGTCCTGCGTGCGCAGCGCGAGCCCTGGCTGGCCATCGACCCCAAGCCAGTGGCCGGGGAATGGGAGTTCGCTGTCGCACCGGTCGTCTGGAACCGCGAAGACCTCACCGCGTCGGCCCACAACGTCCGGAATCACCTTCGACTGCGCCTGGGTCTGGTGTGCGAAGCCGCCGGCCTCGACGAGGACCGCGCCGCCGCTTGGACCTTCGTGCGGGTGATCGTCAACGCCTTGTGGGGCAGCGATCACGCGCCGTGGGTCACGCGGATGATCACCATCGCCAAAGCCATGACGGACTGAGACCGGCAGACCTGCCGGGCAACCGATCTTCTGGTCACAGACGCAGGCGAACCCCCGTCGCAGGTCGCGCCGGGGGTTCGTCCCGAGTTGGGAGAACGCGAAGAGTCAGCTCTTCTTGGCGTTCTGCTCCACGATGCTGCGGAAGCTGTTGGGCGTCTGCACGAGCGAGTTGAACATCTGCTTGTCGTCGCTGGAGCTCTTGCCGTTGATGATGACGGTCGGGGTGCCGGTGACCCCGTTCTTACCCGAACGCACCTCAGTGGCCTCCACGTACTTGGCGTACTTCGCATCCGAAACACACTTGTTGAAGGTGTTGAGCGCTGCGCCCTTGATGCCCACCTGCTGTGCCACCTGCGCGTAGACGGACGTCGGGTAACCGTCGCCTTCCTTGGTGGGCTGCCTCTTGAACAGCTCGGTGTGGAACTCCGGCATGAGGCCCGCATCGGCGGCACAGAAGGCCGCGTTGGCGGCCTGGGCCGAGGAATTGTTGCCGAGGTTCTTGTCCAGGAAGGACATCACGTGGATGGTCAGCTTGATCTCGCCGGCCTGCGCCATCTGCATCATCTGGCCACCGTTGGCCTGCTCGAAGTTGTTGCAGATCGGGCACTGGTAGTCGACGTACAACTGCACATCGGGCACGCCGGCCTTGGCCTTGCCCGCGTACGCGAGCACGCCATTGCCCTCGGCCTGCGAGCCGGCCGGACCGACCGCGTCGGTGCTGCCCGAACCGCGCGTCAGGATCACCGCGGTGAAACCACCGATGACCAGCAGTCCCACCAGCACGACGCTGATGATGAGGTTGAGCTTGCTGTTGTCCTTCGGCTTGCTGGCAGCGAGCTTGGCGGACGCATCGGGACGGGGCATGCGGGGTCCTTTGCAGGGGATTGGGTCTGTCGGAGTTCAGCCTAAGCGTCCCTCCTTCGTGGGACGACCAGGGTTCAGCCGAACAGTCGCGCGTCGAGGGAGAACTTCGTGCGGGGACGGATCGCCAGCCACAAAGCGGTAAGCAGGAGCGCACCGTCACGCAGCAATTCCTGGCCGTACTTCGGATCGTCCACCGGCCCGCCGCCGCCGAAGCAACCGCAGTCGATCTTGATGCCGCGGGCCCACACCGAGATGATCCCGATCACGAAGGCGAGCATCAGCAGCGCACCGATGATCGCCGCGAGCCGCGTCTTCAGGCCGATGATCAACAGCACCCCGATGACCACCTCAACGAAGGGCATCACCATGCCCCAGGCATTCGCGAGTTCGTAGGGCAGCAATTGGTAGGCGCGGGTCGCCTGCTGGGACTCGGCGATGTTCATCGCCTTGGGGATGCCTGCCGCGAGCATCACGCCACCCAGCACCAGCCGGCACACCAGACCGACCCAGTCCTTCCACTGGCCGGTGGGTTTCGCAGTCACAGTCACGGATGTTTCCTTCGGTTCGCGGTCCGGTGATCAACGTACGACAGCGGCGGCGCCTGCCTCGTTCCACCTACCAACGCTGGGTGCGCGAAGCCACTGTCGACTGGCCTGGTCACAGCAGTCCGAACTGCGTGGCGACGTCGTAGCTGATGCGCAGGATGAACGCGCTCACCACGATCACGAAGACCCAACGGACGAAGGCGGCCCCCTTGGCCACTGCGGTGCGCGCACCCAGGTAGCCGCCGGTCATGTTGGCCGCCGCCATCGCCAGGCCAAGTTTCCAGAAGCCGGCGCCCTGCGGGATGAAGATGACCAGGGACGCGAGGTTGGTGGCCAGGTTGGCGAGCTTCGCCTTGGCGGAGGCCTCCAGGAAGGCGTAGCCGAGCAGCCCGACCATCGCGAACACCAGGAACGAACCGGTGCCCGGCCCGAGCGCCCCGTCGTAGACCCCGATCACGAAGCCAGCTGCAGCCGCCAGCCCGACGTGCTTGCGTCCGGTGAAGCGCAGGTTGGTGGCCTGCCCCATGGCTGGCTTGGCCAGGGTGTAGATCATCACGGTGATCAGCGCGACCAGGATGATCGGGTTGAACGAACTGCGGGGCAGGTGCGAGGCGATGAGCGCACCGAGCAACGAGCCCGCGAACGCTGGAATCGCCAGTGCCAGAGCGGTTTTCGGGTCAGGACGCACTCGCCGCCAGTAGGTGGCGCTACTGACTGTCGTCCCTGCCACCGACGCCATCTTGTTGGTGGCGAGCAGATGCACTGGTGCCGCGGTCGGGAAGGCGATCAGCAGGGCTGGCAATTGCACGAGCCCGCCGCCGCCAACGACCGAGTCGACCCAGCCAGCCGTCAGTGCGGCGATGACGAGCAGGACGAAAACGGTGGTGGAAATGTCATCCATGACGCCAGCGTTCGATGTGCTGGGTGATCTCGCTCAGGTCGTGCACCACGGCGTCCGGCACCGCGTCGGTCTCGACCTGTTGCTCCACCGGGATGTCACTGTGCGGCACCAGGATCGACCGCATGCCGACGCTCTTGCTGCCGTGAACGTCCTCGAACGGACGATCGCCCACGTACACGCAGCGCTGCGGTGCAACGCCCACGGCGCGGGCTGCTTCCCTGAAGGCCTCCGGATGCGGCTTGGACCACTCGATCTCACTGGAGTACACGTCGGCGTCGATGAGATGCAGGACGCCGTCCCGCTCGAAGATCGAGCGGTGATGCTCGCGTGACCAGACGGTGTTCGACAACACACCCACCCGAATCCCGTTGCTGCGCAACCACTCCCACAGCGGTGCGACGAGGGGGTCGGTGTAGGTGTGCTCGTCCCAGAAATCGAGATGCGCCTCGAGCGCCGCGGTATGCCGCTCGTCGAGGTGGTCGATCTCGGCGTCGGCGAGGATGCTCTCGACCGTGGCACTGGTGTGATCCGTGCGCGAGCGTGCCCATGCCTGGGCACAGGCGCGCTCGATGCGGGTGGCCATCGCTGCCGGGTCGTGCGCGCCCCAGGCCTGGGCGTAGACCAGCCACTCCCGGTGGTGGTCGATGTCGCCGTGCCAGGGCGTGAGGGTGCCACCCCAGTCGAAGATGACGGCCTCGATCGGCTCCCGCTGCGGCTGTGGCATCGACTCGCCGATCAGGCGCGGACCTCGCGCAGCACCTCGGCGACGGCGTCGTCAACAGGCACCTCGCGTCGGTCTCCGCTGCGGCGGTCCTTGACCTCGACATTTCCCTGCTCCAGGCCCTTGCCGACCACCAGGATCGTGGGCACCCCGATGAGCTCGGCGTCCTTGAACTTCACCCCGGGCGAGACCTTGGGTCGGTCGTCGAAGATCACCTCGAGGCCTTCGGTCTCCAGTTGCGCGACGAGTTCGGCGGCCTTGACGAAGACGGCGTCGTCCTTGCCGGTGGCGACCACGTGGACGTCCGCTGGCGCGATCTCGCGCGGCCAGATGAGGCCGTACTCATCGAGGTTGTCCTCGGCGATCATCCCGACGGCGCGGGTGACACCGACGCCGTAGGAGCCCATCGTGACGGTCACGAGCTTGCCGTTCTCGTCGAGCACCTTCAGGCCGAGCGCTTCGGCGTACTTGGTGCCGAGTTGGAAGATGTGGCCCATCTCGACGCCGCGGGCGAGGGTCAGGCCGACGCCGTTCGGGCCCAGATCGCCCTCGCGCAGCTGTGCTGCCTGGATGGTGCCGTCGGCGGTGAAATCGCGTCCGTACACCAGGTCGAGCACGTGTTTGCCGTGCTCGTCGGCGCCGGTCACCCAGGCGCTGCCCTCGGCGATGCTGGGGTCTAGCAGGTAGCGGATGCCGCTGCTCTTCTCCTCGCCGAGCACGCCGGGACCGATGTATCCCTTGGCAAGCATCGGGTAGCGCTTGAAATCGCTCTCCTCGAAGGCTTCGACATCAGCGGGGGCGACCTTCACCTCGAGGCGCTTGGCGTCGACCTCGCGGTCTCCGGGCACACCGATCGCCAGCGGTTCGCGGGTGCCGTCAGGGTGCACCAACATGACCAGCACGTTCTTGAGCGTGTCGGCGGCGGTCCACTCCCGGCCGTCGCCGTGGGCGTGGTCGGCGTTGAGCGCGGCCACGAGAGTCTCGATGGTCGGGGTGTCGGGGGTGTCCTCGACATGCGCCGCACCAGCCGTGATCTCGACCGGCTTCGCCTGCGGGATCTCGACGGCTTCGACATTGGCGGCGTACCCGGTCTCGTCACGAACGAAGGTGTCTTCACCGTGCTCGCTCACCGCGAGGAACTCCTCGGACGCAGAGCCACCCATCGCACCGGAGTCGGCGTGCACGATGACGTACTCGAACCCGAGGCGCTGGAAGATCTTGATGTAGGCGTCCCGGTGGGCGTCGTAGGACTTCTGCAGCCCTTCGGCGGAGACGTCGAAAGAATAGGAGTCCTTCATGATGAACTCACGCCCGCGCAGGATGCCCGCCCGGGGACGCGCCTCGTCGCGGTACTTGTTCTGGATCTGGTAGAGCGAGAGCGGGAGGTCCTTGTACGAGGAGTACATGTCCTTCACCGTGATGGTGAACATCTCCTCGTGCGTGGGGCCGAGCAGCATGTCGGTCTCGCGGCGGTCCTGCAGCCGGAAGAGGTTGGGGCCGTATTCGGTCCAGCGGCCGGTCGCCTCGTAGGGCTCGCGCGGCAGAAGCGCGGGGAACTGCACCTCCTGCGCACCGATCCTGTTCATCTCCTCGCGGATGATGCCCTCGACCTTGGCCCGCACCTTCAGACCGAGCGGCAACCAGGTGTAGATGCCGGGCGCAGCACGGCGGATGTAACCGGCGCGCACCAGCAGTTTGTGGCCCGGCAGTTCCGCATCGGCCGGGTCCTCGCGCAGGGTCCGCAGGAACAGGGTCGACATACGCATGGCCACGGGTTTGATCTCCAGGGTGTCGCGGGATGTGCTCAGGGCCCGCCAAGCCTATCCGCCCGGCGTCCCCGCCCGAATCCGCGTGAGTTCGGTGCCGCACCCGCGACCTCCTCCGACCACAAACCGGACGCAAAACGCTCAGATTCGCTTCGGAAGTGTGCTGTTTGCGTCCGGTTTGTGGGCACCTCCACGCCACCTTCCTGTGGATAACGGCAGAGCGCACCACAGCGCAGCATCATCAATCGATGCACCAGAACGGCCCCACCGAATTCCGCACCCGCGACGGACGGGCCGCCGGCTTGTCGACACGTCACTTGAACTCGAGCGCCTACTCGGCGCCGTTCCACGGAGCGCGAACCTCGTGCACGCTTCAAGATCTAGCGGACGTAGCTCGCGCGTACCGACCACTCCTTCGGCCGGGAGTTGCTATTGCCGGCCCGAGTGCGGCCGCCGTCTATGGACTCCCGTTGCCGACTCGTCTGCAATCGAACGACACAGTTCACCTAGCTGTCGGAATAGACAGCCTTCGGCCCCGAGGGCGGGGCGTGGCATCACGCGTGGTCGGCGAGCATGCGTTCAGTCTCATCGAATTCGACGGTCTGACTCTCACCGCCCCCGCGCTGACGTGGGCTCTGCTGGCACGCGAATGCAGTGTCGGCGAGCTCGTGCGGATCGGCGACGCGATCATCAGCGACAACGACGACTACGTCGGTCGGCATCGCTCGTTCACCCACGGAAGCCTGGACGATCTCGCTATCGGGGTACATCGATGGATGTCGTGCACGGGGGTCCAGAAGCTTCGCGAAGCACTCCCGCTCGTGCGCGAACACGTCGCCTCACCCCCTGAAACGGACTTACGAACACTCCTGAACGAGGTCGGTGTTGACGACCTTGAAGTCAACGCCGACATCGTGACCAACGCCGGTGAGTTCGTGGCCCGCGTCGACTTGCTCGATCGACAACTGGGAATGGTGTTTGAGTATCAAGGTGACGGTCATCGAACCGACCAGAAGGTGTGGCGCCGCGACGTCGCGCGCTTCGATGACCTTGCCGCACTCGGTTACATCGTCACGCAGGCGACTGGCGACGATCTCTACCTGACGCGGGAACACTTCGTTCGGCGCGTCCTGAGGAATCGAGAGCGTGCACTTTCACGACGACTGGAAGCCTCCTGATTGGTGCGTGAGTTCCTCCTCGCACCCCTCAACTCCGCACAAACCGGACGCAAATCGCACACTTTCGGTCGAAAAGTGTGCGATTTGCGTCCGGTTTGTGGGAAGTCGGCGTCAGGCCGGGAGCGCGCGCCGGGCGATGGCCCGGATGTCCGCGGACGCCGGCAGCGTGCCGTGGACCCCGTCCCACTCCCCCGCGATCCGGCTGGCAACGAAAGCATCGGCGACTTCCGAGGTTGAGTGCTGCACGAGCAGTGCCGCCTGCAGCAGCACCGCCATCCGCGAGGTCAGCGAGCGCGCCTGTCCTTGTGCAGCTTCCAGATCGCGGGCAGCGCCGACGAGGTCGTTCAACACATCGGCGACGGCGGTGTCGAGCGCGGCATGACTACCCGCCGCTCGGCCCACTTCTGCGCGCCAGGCCTGCACCGCGTCGGGCGATTTGGCGAGCACCCGCAGCAGGTCGAGGGCGTTGACATTGCCGCTGCCCTCCCAGATCGAGTTGAGCGGTGACTCGCGCACCAGCAGCGGCATGCCTGATTCCTCGGCGTAGCCGTTGCCACCGAGACATTCCATGGCCTCGACGGTCACGGTGGGTGTGCGCTTGCACACCCAGAACTTCGCCAGCGGCAGGGCCATCCGACGCAGTGCCATTTCGTGTTCGTCGTGCGGTTGTTCGACGGCGCGGGCCAGCCGCAGGGCAAGGTGCGTCGCGGCTTCGCTGTCGAGGGCGAGATCGGCGATCACGTTCGTCATCGCCGGTTGGTCGAGCAAGGTCGCACCGAAGGCGGCCCGTTGGGAGACGTGCCACGACGCCTCGGCCACCGCCCTGCGCATCAACGACGCAGAACCGAGCACGCAGTCGAGCCGGGTGGCCGCGACCATCTCGATGATGGTGCGCACCCCCTTGCCCTCGTCCCCGAGGCGCTGCGCGTAGGCGCCGTGGAAATCCAACTCAGTCGAGGCGTTCGAGCGGTTGCCGAGCTTGTCCTTGAGCCGGACGATGTGCACCGGATTGCGGCTGCCGTCCGGGCAGATGCGGGGCAGCAGGAAACAACTCAGTCCGTCCGGTGCCTGGGCGAGCACCAGGAACAGGTCGTTCATCGGGGCCGAGGTGAACCACTTGTGGCCGGTGAGCCGGTACGAACCGTCCGACTGACGATCGGCTCTGGTCACATTGGTGCGGACGTCCGAGCCGCCCTGCTTCTCGGTCATGCCCATGCCCGCGAGCAGGCCGGCTTTGCCGTGCGGCTCACGCAGGCCGAAATCGTAAGTGCGAGAAGCGAGTCCGTCGGTCCACTCCTTCGCGAGTGCATCGTCGGCACGCAACGCCGGGACGGCCGCATAGGTCATCGTCATCGGGCAGCCGTGGCCTGGTTCCAGTGGGGTCCAGGCGACATAACCGGCCGCGCGCCGTAGGTGAGGTAGCGGCTCGTCGCTGGTCCACGCGGTAGCGCCCAGGCCATGGGCGATCCCACGGGTCAGCATGTGGTGCCAACTCGGGTGGAAGTCGACCTCGTCGATGCGATGGCCGAACCGGTCGACGGTGCGCAGCACCGGTCCGTGCTCATTCGCGAGCATCCCGTGTTCACGGGTGTCGGCGGTGCCCGCTTCGAGGCCGAGGTCGTCGAGCGAGGCCAGCAGTTCGTCCGCCTGCGCGCCAGCCTGCGCTCGGACGGCCGAGACGAGAGCCTGGTCGCCTCGGACGGCGTGGTGACCGACGAGAGGCTCGGCCTGATTGGCGGGGATGCGCTGGAAGGGGTCGACGCTCATGTACTCGACAGTAACCAACCGTCGTCGTGCGCCGGGTAGGTTTGCCGTTGTGTCCGACGACCGCCACTGCCGCCCCGGCTGCGCCGAAAGTGCGCCGCTGATCCTGCGCGGTCGACGTTTCGACGCCGCAAAGCCTGCGGTCATGGCCATCGTCAACCGAACCTCCGACTCCTTCTGGTCGGGCAACCGGCACAGCTCACTCGAATCAGCGCTCGAAGCACTCGATGCCGCCGTAGAGGCCGGTGCCGACATCGTGGACGTCGGTGGGGTGCGTGCGGGTCAGGAGGGTGACTGGGTCGACGACTCCGAGGAGATCGACCGGGTCGTCCCGTTCCTTGCAGCAGCCAGGGAGCGGCACCCCGACCTTCTCCTCTCGCTCGACACCTGGCGCTCCTCGGTCGCGCGCGCAGCACGGGGAAATGTCGACCTGATCAACGACACCTGGGCGGGAGCGGACCCCGAACTCGCCGGAGTGGCAGCCGAACTCGACGCGGGATACGTGGTCTCCCACACCGGTGGCCTCCCGCCACGTACCGATCCGGTTGGCATCCGGTACGCCGATGCGGGCGCGACACGGGGCGAGGAGGACGCCGCGGTGGTCGCCTCGGTCGTGCGCACGCTGCGCGACGGTGCCGCGCGCGCCGTCGCAGCTGGGATCAGCGCGGAGAGGGTGCTCATCGACCCGACACTGGACTTCGGCAAGACCACCCACCACTCACTGGCCGTGCTGCGTGCCACCTCCGAGGTTGTGTCGCTGGGATTCCCTGTGCTGCAAGCGATCTCGCGCAAGGACTTCATCGGCGAAACCCTCGACCTGCCGGCCGACGACCGCTTGGAGGGCACCCTCGCGGCGACGGCGGTGGCCACCTGGCTCGGCGCCACGGTCTTCCGGGCACACGACGTGCGAGCCACCAGGCGGGTCGTCGACATGGTGGCGTCCATCCGTGGCGCGCGGCCCCCGGCACGGGCGGTGCGCGGTGAGCCCGGGGGCGACGTGTCGATCCGGCTCACCTGACCGGGGTCCGACGCAAGATGAAGAACATTTCATCGACGCCTCAGAAAGTTCTCACCGCACCACGCAACACTCGTCGCATGCTCCTGTTACGCCGATTCTCGATCGTCGTGTTCGCGCTGTGCCTTCCCGTCGGGCTGGCCCTCGCGAGCCAAGCGCTCGCCGAGCGTCCCGGACCTCCGCAACTGCCACAGCACGCTCGTGCTGGGAGCTGTGATCTCGCAGCGATCGGCCTGAACGGATCGGGCCCGAGCGGTCGGGCCCGGTCCGCTCTGTTACAGGATGACCGTGGCGAAGGTGTCGCGTTGGGTGAATCCGACGCGTTCATAGGTGCGGATCGCGGCGAGGTTGAAGTCGTTCACGTAGAGCGACGCCGTGGCCGCATGGTCTGCCAACACTTGCTCGACCACGGATTTCATCGCCGGAGCGGCCAGCCCGTGGCCGCGCAGTTCAGGAGCCACCCACACCCCTTGGATCTGCGCGACGCCGAAAGCCAGTGACCCGATGTCGGCCTTGAAGACCACCCGTTTGCCTTCGACGATCACGTAGGTGTGACCGTTGCGGATGAGTGACGTCACCATGCGGCGGTATTCGCGATCGGAGCCGAAGTACGGCGGATAACCGATCTCGCCGGTGAACATGTGGGCTGCAGCGGGCAGCACCAGGTCGACCTCGTCCAGCCGCGCCGGACGCACCCGATCATCCGATGGCAGTGCCTGATCGAGTTCACCGGCGGAGACGGCCATCAGGGGTTGCCGTTCGCGGATCGCCCGCGGTGTACCCCATTGGCGTTCGAGCCGTTCCCACAGCGGAAAGACCTGATCGGCGAGGCCGAAGATCGAGCTGCTGCGACGCCGATACCTGCGCAACCTGGAGGCATACCCGTCCAGTTCGTTCTCGCCGATGTCGATCGGCACGACATTGGCAGAGATCCAACACAGCGACCTGAGGTGATCACTGGCATCGCCCAGCACGTTCGCCGCCGAGGGCGGACCGCCTGTCAGCAGCCGCGCGGCGACGAAGACATTGGCCAACGGATTGGTGGCGCACAATCGCAGCGCAGCGTCGTGGTCCTGGGCCCGGAGGGCCGAGGGGGCACGGGAAGCTCGCAGCACGTCCCTACCCTGCCAGTCCCTGTGGCCCCAGTCAGGCAAACGTGGACTTGGATGTGGTTGGGTGCGCTGTTGTGACCAGTTCAGGACCAGATGCCAGCACGCCGATCGGAACGCCCGTCCACCTCGATTTCCGCAAGTACGACGGATCGGAGCACTGGCAGGAGGACTACCGACTGCTGGGTGTCGACCGGGACGGCGTCTGGTTGGGCATGCGAGCCGGCACGCCCTTCGCCCGCCCGGGCATGAGCACCTACGCCCGCTCGGACACCGTTCGGCTGGTTCGTACGGACGCACGGTGGGCCGCCTGCTTCAACGCCCCGGGAGGCCCGTCCGCGCACATCTACGTCGACATCGTCACGCCGGTGCAATGGCGCCGGACCAATGAAGGTTTCGTCGGAACCCTCGTCGACATCGACCTGGACGTCGTCGAACGCTTCGACGGGCAGCTCTACATTGACGACGAGGACGAGTTCGAGGAGCACACCGCCGCGTTCGGCTATCCGGAGCGCTTGGTGGCCGACAGTCGCCGGGCCGCCGACGAGGTGTACGCGGCCGTGCAGCAGAGGCGCCCACCGTTCGACGGTCGAGGCGACCGATGGCTGCAACGGATCGGGGATCGAGAGGTACCGCAGGAGTGAGTGAGCCGCGCCGAACACTATTCTTCGAAAAGCACATTCTCGAACGTTTGATGGGGGCTCACATGTCACGCACCGGATTGGCGATCACCGTTGCCGCAATGCTCGTCACGGCAGGTTGTGGGGGTGGCGGCGGCTCGGTCACGGTGAACTCCTCGTCGTCCACAACCTCCAACACCACGAGCTCGCCGACGTCGAGCGCGACTTCACAGAGCGCCACGAGCAGCTCGCCGGACACCAGCTCGCCCACCTCGTCCTCCAGCGACGGATCCTCGAGCGCCGGTGCCCTTCCCGACGGTTTCAAGCGAGCCGAGGTCTCGGCGCACAAGATCAGCTTCGGAGTGCCAAAACTGTGGGTGCTGGTCGACCCGGCGACGATGGACGACCAGAAGTTGCAGAAGGCGCTTGAGCCGATGGCCAAGAGTTCGGGCACGACGCCGCAGGCGCTTGCGCAGCAGGTGAAGACGCAGCTCACCGCGATCTACTTCTCCCCTGTCGCCGAGGACGGCTTCTCGGAGAACCTCAACGTCAACAAGAAGAATTTCCCCAAGTCCGCAGGCTTGCCGACCGAGGCACAACTCTTGGCCGGCATCAGCCCGATCGGCGGCAAGACCGAGTCGTACACCAAGCGCGACAGCCCCGTTGGTGAAGGCGTTGTCTACAACTACTCCTTGCCCACGCAGGGCAAGACCGCTTACGGCGCCATGATCGTGCTGCCCAACGGCACCTCGGGCTACAGCCTCATCACGGTGTCGGCGGGCAAGGCCGAGCGCACCAAGACACTCACCGACGCGATCTACCAGTCGGTGCAGAACTCCTGAGCAACTCGCGCCTTACGGCGTACAGCAGCGGCCCGGATCAGAAGTGATCCGGGCCGCTGCCGTTGGTCAGTGACTGGGGGCTCAGCCGACAGTGACGCTGGGCACGCCGGCCGACTCCTCGTCGATCGGTTCGCCCATCTCCTCGGCGATGCGCATGGCCTCCTCGATGAGGGTCTCGACGATCTGGCTTTCGGGAACGGTCTTGATGACTTCGCCCTTGACGAAGATCTGGCCCTTGCCGTTGCCGGAGGCGACGCCGAGATCGGCTTCACGGGCTTCGCCCGGTCCGTTGACGACGCAGCCCATCACCGCGACGCGCAGCGGCACGGTCATGCCCTCCAGACCGGCGGTCACCTGGTCGGCGAGGGTGTAGACGTCCACCTGGGCGCGACCGCACGAGGGGCACGAGACGATCTCGAGCTTGCGAGGCTTGAGGTTGAGACTCTGCAGAATCTGGTTGCCGACCTTGACCTCTTCGACCGGCGGCGCCGAGAGCGAGACGCGGATCGTGTCGCCGATGCCCTTGCTGAGCAACGAACCGAAGGCCACCGAACTCTTGATCGTGCCCTGGAAGGCGGGGCCGGCCTCGGTGACGCCGAGGTGCAGCGGCCAGTCACCACGCTCGGCGAGCATCTCGTAGGCCCGCACCATGACGACCGGGTCGTTGTGCTTCACCGAGATCTTGAAGTCGTGGAAATCGTGCTCCTCGAAGAGCGAGGCCTCCCAGACCGCGGACTCCACGAGTGCCTCGGCGGTGGGCTTGCCGTACTTCTCCAGCAAACGCTTGTCGAGGGAGCCAGCGTTGACGCCGATGCGGATCGAGACACCCGCAGCCTTGGCGGCGTCACCGATCTCCTTCACCTTGTCGTCGAACTGGCGGATGTTTCCGGGGTTGACCCGGACGGCCGCGCAGCCGGCGTCGATGGCAGCGAAGACGTACTTCGGCTGGAAGTGGATGTCGGCGATCACCGGGATCTGCGACTTCTTGGCGATCGCCGGCAGGGCTTCGGCGTCGTCCTGCGACGGGCAGGCCACACGCACGATGTCGCAACCGGAGGCGGTGAGCTCGGCGATCTGCTGGAGGGTGGCGTTGATGTCGGTGGTGGGCGTGGTGGTCATCGACTGCACCGACACCGGTGAATCGCTACCGACTCCGACCTTGCCGACCTTGATCTGGCGGGTCTTGCGCCGCGGTGCGAGCACCGGGGCCGGGGCCGACGGCATTCCGAGGGAGACACTCATGCCTCCAAGTATCACGCACGCGTCGGCAAAACCTTCAGTCGACCAGTTGCAGCGTCCTGGTGTCGGTGTCCATCACGGCTCGGGCACCGATCGGCAACGACTGCAGCGGCACCCCGTGGCCGACGTCCAGCCCGGCCAGCACCGGCACACCGAGGTCACCGAAACGGTCACGCAACAGATCGTTGACGACCTGCGGGTCGCCACACTGGTCGAAGTTTCCGAGCAGCACACCACGCAGTCCGTCCAGGAAATTGCTGCGGCGCAGCTGGGTGAACATGCGGTCGAGGCGGTGCGGCTCCTCGAACTCGTCTTCCAGGAAGAGCAGGCCGCCGTCGGCCGGCACCGAGGTGACGGTGCCGATCGAGCTCGTGACGAGTGCGCAACAGCCGCCCATGACGATTCCTTCGGCGGTTCCGGACGTGATGGTCCAGGCGTCCGGGAAGACCAATTGGGATGGACGCTCGAACAGTGCTTCGTGCAGGCTCGCCTGCGCGCGTTCGGCGAGGAGGTAGCTCGTGGCAGGCATCGGCCCGTAGAGGCTGACCCACCCCCAGTGCCGCAGCAGCGCTTCCTGCACGGCGGTGACGTCGGAGAAGCCGACCACCCAGCGCGGCTCGGGTCGCAGCGGCGACAACGCCTGCCAGTCGATCAGCTCCAGTGCTCGCTGGGCGCCGTCGCCGCCCTTGGCGAAGATCACCGCATCGAATTCAGGACTGGTGAGGGCTTGCACCAGATCGTCGGCACGGAGTTGATCGGTGCCGGCGAGGTGGGTAAATGCTGGAGAAGGGGCGGCCATTGCTGAGGGCAGGACGACTGGCTCGAGGTCCCAGTCCCGCAGGATCAGCAGACCCTTGGCCAGCGCATCCGGGTTGACCGGTCCGCTCGCGGTGATGATCGCGACCTTCGCGCCGGGGAGCAGCGGAGCCGGGCGCTGGGGCGCAGTCACAGCTTGATCGGGTTGACCAGGTCGGCGTAGGCCAACAGCGCGAACATCACTATCAGGACGAGGGAGACGCCGTAGGCGATCGGCATGCCTTTGGCGGCATCGGCGTAGACCTTGCCGGTGATGCCACGGGCACGCGCGATCGGACGCTTGATGGCTTCCCAGATCGCGGTGGCGATGTGGCCGCCGTCCAAGGGCAGCAGCGGCACCAGGTTGAAGACGAACAACGCCATGTTGAGTGCCGCGAGCATCATCAGCAGCATCGCGAACTTGTCCATCAGGGTGATCTGCTTGATCTCGGCGACCTCGCCGGCGATCCGGCCGACGCCCACCACCGAGACCGGCCCCTGGCTGTCACGTTCGCCGCTGCCGAAGGCCGCGTAGAAGACGCCCACCATCTTCTGCGGGATCTTCACGAAGACGCTCGCGGTCTTGGCGAAGGCATCCCAGACAATGGCGGGTGAGTCGCTGAGCGGGCGCCGTTCGTCCTCGATCTTCGCGGCACCGATGGAAGCGCCGACCACACCGACCTGGGCCTTCTCGCGTTGGCCCTTCCAGTTGATGACCGGGACGCCCTGGGAGTCGAGCTTGTCCATCGTGCGCAGGCGCGGCGTGATCGTCACCGACTGATGAGCACCCTTGCGTTCCACCACGACCGGAACGCTCTGGCCGGCGTGATCGCGAATGGCGCTGATCGCCTGGCTGGAGGTGGAGACCGGCTTGCCCGCGATGGACACGAAGACATCACCTGGTTCGAGCTTGCCCGATGCCGGCGAGCGGTCGACAGCGGAGCAGGTCTCGGCGCCGGTGACGCAGGGCTGCACGCCGTAGACCTTGGCGGCCTTCTCCGTCGGCAGACCGATGCCGCACGCGACAATCGTGAGCAGCACCCCGGCGATGATGAGGTTCATGAACGGCCCGCCGAACATGACCATCAGCTTCTGATGGGTCTTCAGGTCGTAGAAGACGCGGTTGCGATCGGCCGGGGTGACCTCCTCGTAGGCAGCATCGCGGGCCTGGTCGACCATCTGGCTGAACCGCCCGGTCGAGGAGGCACGCACCCGCACGGTGCCGTCGGGCAACACCTCGTCCTCCGGACGCGGAGGAAACATTCCGATCATCCGGATGTAGCCGCCGAGCGGGATCGCTTTGAGGCCGTACTCGGTCTCGCCCTTGCGTTTCGACCACAGCGTCGGCCCGAAGCCGACCATGTACTGCGTGACCTTCACGCCGAACTTCTTGGCGGGCACCAAGTGACCGATTTCGTGCAGGGCGATCGAGGCCCCGATGCCGAGGGCCATGATCAGAACGCCGAGCAGAAACATCACGCGCGGAAGTGTCTCACGCGGGGCTGAGCAGGTCGTGGGCCCGACGTCGCGCCCACTGCTCCGCAGCAAGCACCTGCTCGACGGTCAGGTCGCCGCTTTCCACCTCGTGCTCGGCCACCACGCGCTCGACGGTGTCGACGATGTCAACGAAGCCGATCTGCCCGTCGTGGAAGGCGTCGACGCATTCCTCGTTGGCCGCGTTGTAGACCGCCGGGAAGGTGGCACCGGCTTCGCCGACCTGGCGCGCCAGCCGGACGGCCGGGAATGCTTCGTCGTCCAGCGGCTCGAAACGCCAGTCGGCGGCCTTGGTCCAGTCGATCGACGTCTCCACGTCGGCCACCCGGTGCGGCCAGCCCATGCCGAGCGCGATCGGAACCATCATCGTCGGCAAACCGATCTGCGCGACGACGGCACCGTCGACGAATTCGACCATCGAGTGGATGTACTGCTGCGGGTGCACGACGACGTCGATCCGGTCGAAGGGGACGTCGAAGAGCAGGTGCGCCTCGATGACCTCGAGCCCCTTGTTGACCAACGTCGCGGAATTGGTGGTGATCACCCGCCCCATGGCGAAGTTGGGGTGGGCGAGTGCTTGCGCCGGGGTGACGTCGGCGAGTTCTGCGCGGGTGCGGCCTCGGAATGGTCCGCCGCTGGCGGTCACGACCAGCTTGCGCACCTCCGACCGGTCGCCGGCCAGGAGCGACTGGGCGATCGCACTGTGTTCGCTGTCGACCGGCACGATCTGACCGGGTGCGGCGAGCGCCTTGACGATCGGGCCGCCGACAATGAGCGACTCCTTGTTGGCCAGAGCGAGCGTTGAGCCGGCCTCGAGTGCAGCCAGTGTGGGCCGCAGGCCGATCGACCCGGTGATGCCGTTGACCACCACGTCGGCCGAGCACTTGGCCACGTCTTCGGCAGCCTGGTCACCGACAATGACCTCCACGTCCCCGGCGTCGGTGCCGAGCGCGCGGTAGGCGTCGGCGATGCGCTCGCGCAGCGTGCCGTCGTCCCGGGCCGCGCCGACGAGCGGCACATCGAACTCGGCGGCTTGTTCGGCGAGCAGCGCCAGGTCGGACCCGCCGGCGCTGAGCGCGACGATGCGGAACCGGTCGGGGTTGTCTCGGACGATCTGGCAGGCCTGGGTGCCGATCGATCCGGTCGATCCGAGCAGGGCAACGGTGCGAGCAGTCACCCGGTCATTGTGCCGTGACCGGTCATCACCTCCTGCTCTGGTGCGATCAGCGTGAGGATGCGAGTCACCAGACCCGGATGATCGGTCGGTTCCAGCAGCACCTCACCGTCGCCGAGCTCCGGTGCCATCGCATCGTGTTCGGCGGGCTCGACATCGGTCAACCAGGTGCCTCCGGCGCCGCCCAACGCGCCGATGAGTCGTCCGGCCCTCTCCCCCGGCCGCCAGAGTGTCGCGTCCAGGCGCAGGCGAGTCTGGCCCCAGGGCTGGCCCAATCGGGTTGCGGTGCGGGCGGATCCGCTGCCGGGCACGACGTCGAGCGGTCTGATCCATGCATCGATGAGTTGCTCAAGGTCGCCCTCATGCACCGCGAACGCATGCATGCCGTCCGGTGTGACTGTCTCGACCAGATGTGCCGACTCCAGGCTGTGCACATAGTGCGCGGTCTCGGTCGCCTCCTGTTCGGTGAACTCACCGATGACGACGACGAGCACCCGCTGAGCGTCCTGACGCCACTGCAGCAGATCGACCACGTGCTCGGGCACCTGGATCGCACCTACCTCGCTGACTGCCACGCCGTGTGCCCACAGGGACCGCGCGGCGGTGGTCAGCACCGCATCGCGGGCCTCGGGGTCGACGGTTTCCAGGTAGGGCTGGACGACCAACGGGTGTGCACCGCCGAGCAGTTCGAGTTCCTCGTCGGTGAGTCGCAGATAGGGCTGGGCGATCATCGCGAGCTCCCTTGATCCGTCGGAATACCTGTGTTCGGCGCGCAGGGACGCGGAGCCACGCCGGGCACGAGCCGGTCGGGCGTCGTCGAGCGCTGGTGCATGAACGAGGTGTCCAGCTTCTTGATCGAGCGATTGGGGACATGAACCGGCTGGAGTCGACGCTCGGCGACGGCTGCTGTCGCTGCGGGGGTGAGGGTCGCATTGCTCGGGACGCGGTGCAACGCCGTGGTTGCGCTGGTCGCTTTGCGCACCACCGCAGCACTGAGACCAAAGGTGTGCGGGGTGTACCCGTCGCGAAGGAATCTCGGCGCGTCCTGCTGCAGCCAGTGCTTGTTGTCGTGGGTCTTGTTGCCTGCCTTCCACGCCGCCCACGCAGCGATGGCGAGCCCTCCGGCTACCTGGCCACCGGGGAAGCGGCTCACGACGACTCCGTTGACCTGCACCATGCCCATGTACCGCGTCGCTGCCCCGCGCCAACCGGAATAGCCGCCACCGGTCCAGATGTCGACCAGTCCGGGCGCGGCCGCATCGATGAGTGAAACTGCCCCGACCGACCTCGCCACAGGGCGCAGCCATTTGCCCTTACCCTCCAGGAATGACTTCACGCGGTCCTTCTCCGCCAGCCCGGAAGCCCCACCCTTCTGAACCGTAACCAGCGCGTCCTTACGTTTGCGCAGCTGCGCCGGTGTGGGATCGGCCCCTGGCCTCGTCTGCCACAGCACATGGGCCGCCGAACCCTGGCTCCACAACACCCAGTACGACCATCCCAAGCCCGCGATCGTTGCGCCTCTTCGCCACATGACCTCCGGGGGCTGCGCAACGCTCAGCGCTGCCTTCAGCTTGCCGATCGCCAGCCGGTGGTCACGGCCCAATTGATCGAGCCGCGTGGTCAGCCGTCTGATCCGGCCCGTCGAAGCGGTGATCTCGCGCGAGAGCCGAAGCGGGTCGTCGCCCACCGACGACAGCTGTCGCTCACGTTCCAGATCGCGCAGAAGCAGCTTCTCCGACGCGAGGTCAGCAAGCAGGCGCCGCTGCTCACCCTGGTGCCGCTCGAGGTCGCCAGCGAACGTGCGTACGGAGCCGGCTGCGTCGCGCAACACCCGCGCTGCACGACGAGTCTCACGGCTCTGCGCGGTGGTCGCGCAGGTGAACTCGGTAGCGGCCGCACCCTTCCACTGCGCGGACGCAGTGCCTTGGGCGCCGAAGACGCAGGACGCATGCCCTTCCAACGTGGCCGCCTGCGTGTTCAGGGCATTGGCCGCTCGGCGCAACTCCTCGGGGCTTCCGGCGACCGTACTCACCGTGCCGTCCCGACTGCGTGCATGACCACACGCTCGGTATCGGCGTAGCTGCCACCGGCCGATTCGGTGGTTTTCGCCAGCGCCTCGGAACTGGCCGACAGCCCACCCAAGGCAAGGTTCCAAGCACCTGCCAAGGAGGTGGCCAGCGCTGCGCAGCCACCGTCGCCGCAGCTGGCACCGACCGACTGGAAGGCCTGGTGTACCGCCCCCGGTGCGTTGCCGACCGCATCGACCGTTCGCCGCATCTGACGTGAACTGTCTTGCAGCGCAGCCGAATTGACTTGCAGATTCACTGATCTCCTCCTCGTCACGGTGCCTGCGGCAGGCTATGACGGATCGGGGAAGCCGGTGAAAAGTTATCCCCAGGCGCCTGTTTCTGACCGTGGTCGTTCCACGACGGCGCGCACGATCAGGCTCTGGGCCGCCAGGTAGGTCGACATCACCCAGAAGCTGCGATAGGGCAGTTCGATGTCGGCGAATGCGTGGAGGGCGATCAGTGAGTCGGAGACGAGGAAGATCGCTCCTCCGATTCCGGCCTTCGTCGAGACACCGGTGGAAAGCGCAGCCATCGCCGAGAGATTCAGGCCGTAGACGATGACCGGCGCCAGCAGCGCACCAGCGCCTTCGCGGCACCAGGCGACCATTCCCACGAGGGCTGCGAGATAGCCGAGTGCGGTGAGGGGCCGTTGCACCGGCAAGGCTTCGCGACGAAAAGGCCAGAACCCCGCGATGTAGGCCAGCTGCGCCAACAGGAAGCACCCGATGAGCGACAGGAAGGCCGGGTCTCCTTCGAGGAAACGCGGAATCGTGTCACCGAGCCAGGACGCCGCAAGAGCGCAAAGAGTCCAGCGCACCAGCCGTCCTCGATCGTCGGTGGCGGTGAGGAGCGTCGCGCCGAGCGCAGGCATCAGCAGCGGCTGGGTGAGCTCCGCTACCAGTCCGTCCGGCTCGACCATTTGCGAACCGAGATGCAGCGCGCACAAGCCGACGAACGCAGAGACGGCCGTCTTCGCACGACCGCTCACGCGATTGATAGCCGCCAGGGCGCCCATGCTGCGCACGCTGTCAGAGCGCGAGGCCGACGTACTTGGTCTCCAGATATTCCTCGATGCCCTCGAAGCCGCCCTCTCGACCGAAGCCGGACGCCTTCACACCACCGAAGGGGGCCGCCGGGTTGGAGACGATGCCCTGATTGACGCCGACCATGCCGTATTCGAGTGCCTCACTCACTCGGATGCCGCGTGCAAGATCACGGGTGAAGAAGTAGGCCACCAGCCCGAACTCGGTGTCGTTGGCGCGCGCTATGACGTCGTCCTCATCGGTGAAGGTCTGGAGTCCGGCGACCGGACCGAAGATCTCCTCGGCCACCATCCGCGCATCACGCGGGACGTCAGTGAGCACGGTGGGGTTGAAGAAGTAGCCGGCGCCCTCGGCGGGCGTGCCACCGGTGACCACCTTCGCGCCACGCTCCACGGCGTCGTCGAGCAGTTCCTGCACTCCTGCAACGGCTTTCGCCGTGATGAGCGGGCCGACGGTGACGCCGTCGTCCATGCCGTTGCCCACCTTCATCGCGGCCATCTTCTCGGCGAATTTTTCGCTGAACTCCACTGCGACCGACTCGTGCACGAAGAACCGGTTGGCGGCGGTGCAGGCCTCGCCGATGTTGCGCATCTTGGCCAGCATCGCGCCCTCGACCGCGGCGTCGACGTCGGCGTCCTCGAAGACGATGAAGGGCGCATTGCCACCGAGCTCCATCGAGACACGCAGCAGCTGCTGCGCCGATTGCTCGACCAGCTTGCGGCCCACCCCGGTGGAGCCGGTGAACGTCAGCTTGCGTGCCCTCGGGTCACGGATGAGCGGCTCCATGACGCCGCCGGAGTCGGACGTCGTGAGCACATTGAGCACGCCCTTGGGCAGGCCCGCCTCTTCCATGAGCTGGGCGAGGGCGAGCATCGTAAGCGGTGTCTCCGACGCAGGCTTGACCACCATCGTGCAGCCGGCCGCGACTGCCGGACCGATCTTGCGGGTGCCCATGGCGAGCGGGAAGTTCCACGGCGTGACCATCAGGCACGGGCCGACGGGCTGCTTCATCGTGACCAGCCGGGTCGCGCCGTTGGGTGCGGTCGACCAGCGTCCGGAGATGCGGACGGCCTCCTCGGCGAACCAGCGGAAGAACTCTGAACCATAGGCCACTTCACCGCGGGCTTCAGCCAACGGCTTGCCCATTTCGAGCGTCATCAACTCGGCGAAGAAGTCGGTGCGCTCGACGAGGAGGTCGTAGGCCTTGCGCAAGATCTCGCTGCGGTCGCGAGGCGGTGTTTTCGCCCAATCCGCCTGCGCTGCAACGGCAGCCGACAATGCCGCTTCACCATCAGTGACGGACGCATCGGCCACCTTCGCCAATACCTGCTCGGTGGCGGGGTTACGCACCTCAAGGGTGCGGCCGCCCTCGGCGTCGCGCCACTGGCCGCCGATGAACAGTTGGGTCGAGACCTGGGAAATCGCCGATTCGCTCATGGGATCAAGTATTGCGCCGACGTGATCTGGGTTACATGCCGGGTGGCGTTCGTTTTCCACAGGTCGCAGCTGCGCTCCAGCAGCCGAATGTTCGTCGCTGGCATAGTGCGTCACTGGATTGACGCCTGAGAAGCAAGTACAAGGCCGCACAGTTCGGAGGGATGCAATGTCTTACATCTACGCCAAGCGAGCATTCGAGATGGAAACGTTGAACGTGCCGTACTCGGTCACGATCGATGGTTACCAGACGTCCCTCGATCACGGCTCGATCGCGCGGATCGTGCGCCAGAACCACGCAGTCAACGTCTCAGCACGCCGCGGTGTCGACCCGCCGGCGGAACTGGCCGAGCGTCCGTCGTGGGCCCAAGACGTCTACCTTGAGATCTCCCTCTCGGATGGTCCCCCGGAGCCGGGCTACCAGCCGCTTCAAGTGCGACAGATCGAACCCTTCGACACCACCGGCTACCGCGCTATCGGCCCGGCACCTCAGCGAGCCGAATTCGGAGCGAAACTGATCGTCTTCTCGATCCTGGCTTTCTTCCTCGGTGGTGCGTTCGTGGAGACAATGTTCCTCAGCGCACCGATCACAGCGCTTTACCTCCTCGGCTGCATCGGCCTCGGTATCCACGGAATCTCACTGCAGCAATCAGCGAAGGCGAGCGCACGGCAGACCGCTGAGACCGCTGGCTCACCCTCGCGCTAGCCCCATGTCGATGTGGTCGGGTCGATCCGCCCCAAGCCCGGAACGGTGTCGAAATCAGCATCGCAACTGATGTTTTCGCCGAAGCCCTGCGCCATGGCGGTCGCAGCGTGAACTGCGTCTCGGCCGCGAGCGTGTCCGGCAGCGATCAGATCGCGCGACGCATGCAAGGTCTCCACATCGAACGGGTGCCAAGCGACCATCGCGTCGACCAAGAAGAACTCGCGAACCGCCCTTTCCCGTCCGGCATGTCGCAGACGGTGGAAGAGAAACTCCTGCCCGCCCTCCACACTGAGGTTGATCTGCAACCGCCCGTCGCTGGCGGCTTCCAATACTTCTCGACAAGGCTCGCGCCACGGATGCTCCCCACCGATTGCCAGGAGCAGCACAGAAGGATCAACGAAGACCTGGCGCATCAGCGCTCGAACTTGTGCTGCAACTCGGCGGCATAGGCGTCCTTCAGGTCAGCCGGACTCTCCCCTGCGTCGGAGTCGGGCTCGACTGTCATCGCAAGCAGCTCAGCGGCCGAGGCCATGCGCACGGCGTCCTGCTCGCCGACAAAACGCAGGTCGATGGCCTCGCGAACGACGGCCGCAAGGCTGCGCCCTGATCGCTGCGCTTCTTCCGAGACCTTGGCGTAGCGCTCGGCGGGGTGCCGCACTCGCGATGCGCTCCAAAGCGATCGCGGCGAGACCGTTCTGCGGCGAAGCCGCCGGTGAAACGACGTGGCCGTTCTCGGTGACCGCACCCCCCGCCAACAGTTCGAGGAAGACAGCGACGTCAGTGGTCACCCCGAGGGTCGCCCCGCGTGGACGCCCGGTGTTGGGCGCGGCGACCATCAGCCACACCTGTTCTGCCAGCGTCAACTCGATCATTGCTATGCCCGGCGCAGCCTAAGCCGCGCTCGTCCATTCCCCACGCCGAGTTGTAGTCGCCGCCCAGCAGGTCGAGGAAGGGCACCGCGTCGAAGGCCTCGGGTCCGAGCACGCCCTTGCCGTTCCACACGCCGGTCGCCAGAAGTTCAAGTGCGACAACGGGATTGATGGCGGTCTGCCACACGACGCACTGGGTGTCGTAGTCGCGCATGGTGACCTCGTTGTCGACCACGTGGTAGAGGTAGGTCGCTCGGGGCTGGCCGTCCTTGCCCTTGCCGGTCACATAGACACCGGCGCAGGTCTTGCCCGTCATCTGCGGCCCGACCGTCGCCGGATCGGGCAGCACCGCGGCCACCACGTCGCGGGGCGACACCTGGACGCCCTTCACCTGCACCTTCTCGGTGGAGTCCAGGCCGAGGGTGTGCAGCACCTTCAGGATGTTGATGAACTCATCGCCCAGGCCGTACTTGAACGTGGCTCGCTTGCAATCCAGGAAGCGCGGCATGAGCAGCACCTCTTCGTGCTCGACATTCACGCATTCCACCGGACCGATGCCTTCGGGGAAGTCGAAGACCTCCGGCTCGGAGAAGGGCGCCGTGGTGAACCAGCCACGGTCTTTCTCCCAGATCACCGGCGGGTTGAGGCATTCCTCAATGGTGGTCCACATCGAGAAGCTGGGCGCGAAGATCTCGTTTCCCTGCTCGTCCCGCACCACCAGGTTGGCCCCGTCGCGGGTACCGAACTCGTCGATCTCGCTGAAGAGGTGATCGGCCGCATACCGGGCGAAGACATCCGACAGCCCGGGCTCGACGCCGATACCGATCAGCGCCAGCCGTCCGGCGCCCTCCCATTCCTTGGCCTTGGCGAACTGCGCGTCGCCCAGCTTCACTCCACACTCTTCGAACGGCTTGTCAGGGTGCTTGTACGACAAGGACATTGCCATGTCGAGATAGTCGGCCCCGGCAGCGAACGCGCCATCAAAAACAGGCATGTTGAAGATCGGGTCGACGGCGTTGAAGACGTGCGTGATGCCGTGCTCCCGAGCGAGCGCGGTCACTGCCTCCGCAGACGAGGCATCGATCTGGGCCGAGGAAACGCGCGACTCCCCCGGCCTGCGCGCGGTCGCTGCCTGCGCGGAGGCCGCAGCCCGGTCTGCGTCGTAGTCGGCGATCACGAGGGCGTCGAAGAAGTCTCGTTCCACCAGTAGCTTGGCCGCTGCCGAACCGACTCCACCGGCACCGATCATGAGGATTCGCATGGCTCCCACCCTCAGTTGTTCCTGCGCTTGCTACCGATGACTTGCGCTGCGATCACGAGCAGCACCGCGATGAGGAACATCGAGAAACCGATCACATTGGCCTGTGCGGGGATACCGCGCAGCGCGGCGACGTAGACGAACTTCGGGAAGGTCGTCTCGTCGCCGGACACGAAGTTGGTGATGATGAAGTCGTCGAAGCTGAGCGAGAACGACAGCATCGCGGCCGAGGCAATGCCCGGCAGCACCAACGGGAAAGTCACCTTCCAGAAGGCCGTGCCAGGACCGGCGTATAGGTCCTGGGCCGCTTCCTCCAGGCGTGGATCGAGACTGAGCAAACGGGCCCGGACGGTCACCACCACGAACGAGATGCAGAACATGATGTGGGCGATCACGATCGTCCAGAAACCGAGCTTCAGGAAGGTGAAGCCCTGCACGAAGATCGCGAGCAGGCTTGCGCCCAGGACGATCTCAGGCGTTGCCATCGGCAGGAAGACCAGGATGTTGCCCGCTGACTTCCCCCTGAACTTGTGTCGTACTAACGCGAACGCAAGAGCGGTGCCGATCGCGGTTGCCACCACCGTGGCAAGGAACCCGACACGAAGCGAGACGCCGAGCGACTCGCACACCCCGGCCGCGCCGCACGGATTGCTCCAGTGCTTGGTGGTGAAGCCGTTCCAGGTGAGGTTCGACTTGCGGTAGTCGTTGAAGGAGAAGACGAAGGTGTACGCCACCGGCACGAACAGGTAGACCAGCACCAAGATCGCGATGATCATCGCGACGCGGTCGGCCACCCACCGCTGAGCCCGGGCCAACGGCGACATCTTGGGCGAGCTCGCCGCACCGCCCTTCGGGAGGTTGTTCGCAGCCGTACTCACAGCACCTCCTCCGTGCCGAATTTGCGGACGTAGAAGAACACCAGCACGAGGATCAATGCCATCAGCGTGAACGACAGTGCGGCCGCCGTGGGATAGCCCCCGGGCACCTTGAAGAACTGGCTCTCGATCACGTTGCCCACCATCTTGGTGCCGCGGTCCGAGCCCAGCAGGTCGGCGTTGACGTAGTCGCCGGCTGCCGGGATGAAGGTCAGCAGCGTGCCGGCCAGGA
The DNA here is from genome assembly GCF_017654605.1 of Yimella sp. cx-51. Taxonomy (GTDB): domain Bacteria; phylum Actinomycetota; class Actinomycetes; order Actinomycetales; family Dermatophilaceae; genus Yimella. The sequence goes on along the minus strand of NZ_CP072113.1, from coordinate 1,117,781 downwards.
CGCCCGGCATGCTCATCGGCAATGTGACTGTGCGGAATGTCGTGAAGCCGTTGGCGTAGAGGTCTTTGCCGGCTTCGATGACGCGGGCGTCCGCGCGTTCCAGGGACGCGTAGATGGGCAACACCATGAACGGCAGGAAGTTGTAGGTGAGGCCCGCGACGACCGCGATCCACGTCTCGGTGAGTCGTCCGTTGGGCATGAACTGCATGACGTGGAAGAAGTTGAGCACTTTCGCCACCGGACCCTCGTCGGCGAGGATCTGCTTCCACGCGATCGTGCGCAGGATGAACGAGGTGAAGAACGGCGCGATGACACAGACCAGCATCACGTTGCGCCACTTACCTGCCTTGAACGCCATCGCGTACGCCAGCGGGTAGGCGAGACAGAACGCGAAGAAGGTCGCCAGACCTGCGAAGAGCAATGACCGGAAGAAGTGCGGGGCGAACTGCGTCCACGCGTCCCAGTAGTTACCGAGGTTCACATCGCGGTAGTAGTAGCCGGGGTATCCGGGATATCCCGACTGCAGGCTCACCGACGCCAATTGCGCCAACGGCACGATGAAGAACAGGATGAGCCAGATCAGGCCTGGGAGCAGTAGGAGATAGGGCGTCCACCTCCGGCTCATGACGCCGCTTCCTCCGCCACCGTGGCCAGGGGGCCGTCCGCCGAGACGATGAATGCATGCTGCGGCGCCCAGCTGATCCAGACGTCATCGCCCGGCCGCAAATTCTGCGGGTCGACGTCCATGTTCTGCTCGTAGATCGCCCACGTGTTGCCTGCCGGAGAGCGCACCAGGTAGTTGGTCGCAACACCGATGAACGAGATGTCGAGCACTGTCGCCGGCCCCATCACACTGCGCTGTGTGGTGGAGGGTCCGGGGTCGGACTCGTGCACGCGACACTTCTCCGGCCGAACACCGAGGAAGACCTTTCCGTGGTTGAGTGCCGACCGTGTTTGCGGCACCGGGAAACGTTCCTCGCCGTAGGAGAAGGTGACCCAGTCGCCGTCCGCAGTCGCGCTGCCCTCGGTGAGATTCGACTGTCCGAGGAAGGTCGCGACGAAAGCAGTGCGCGGAAGGTCGTACAGCGCCTCGGGAGCACCCATCTGCTCGATCCGACCGGCGTTCATGACCGCGACGGTGTCGGCCATCGTCATGGCCTCCTCCTGGTCGTGGGTGACATGGATGAAGGTCAGCCCCACCTCGGTCTGGATGCGCTTGAGCTCCACCTGCATCTCTCGGCGCAACTTCAGATCGAGCGCTCCGAGCGGTTCGTCGAGCAGGAGCACCTCAGGGTGGTTCACCAGCGCTCGTGCCACCGCGACGCGCTGCTGCTGACCACCGGAGAGCTGCTGTGGCTTGCGCTTGGCGAGGTGCGTCAGCTGCACCAGTTCGAGTGTCGAATCAGCTTGTGCGAGAGCGTTTTTCACGCCGCGCCGCTTCGGGCCGAAGGCGACGTTGTCGCGTACCGACAGGTGCGGGAAGAGCGCGTACGACTGGAACACCGTGTTCACCGGACGCTCATAAGGACGACTGCCGGTGAGATCGGTGTCGCCGATCAGCACCCGTCCCGAGGTCGGCTGCTCCAACCCGGCGATCATCCGCAACGTGGTCGTCTTGCCGCAGCCCGAAGGGCCCAGCAACGCGAAGAACGACCCTCGCGGCACCTGCAGCGACAGATTGTCGACCGCGGTGAACTCGGTGAACTCCTTGGTGACCTGCTCCAGGCGAAGATCACCCTTTGCCTGGCGCAAAGCGTCGGCCGATGCCATCAGTTGCCCACCACCTTTGCCCACATGGCGCTGTACTCCGCGTCCTCCTGTGCATCCAGCGCACGGAAGCCCTGGATCTTCTTCTCCTTGATGTACTGCTCGCTCGGGAAGATGAACGGGCTCTTGGCGAGGTCGGGATCGATCTTCTCCATCTCAGCCTCCGCACCGATCACCGGCGACACGTAATTGACGTACGCCGCCACTTCCGCCGCGACCTTGGGGTCGTAGTAGTAGTCGATCAGCTTCTGCGCATTACGGCGGTGGCGGGCGGTGATCGGGATCATCAGGTTGTCGCTCCACAGCGTGCCGCCGGAGTCGGGGATCACGAACTCCCAGTTGTCGTTCTCGGTCTCGGCCTTCAGCATGAAGACGTCACCGCTCCAGACGATTCCGGCGATCGCGTTACCAGCCTTCATGTCCTCCAGGTAGGAGTTGCCCTTGATGCGACGGATGTTGCCGTCGCTGACCCGCTTGCTCACCTCGTCGAAGGCCTTCTCCACCTGGGCCTTGGTGAAATCCTTGGAAATGTCGACACCTTGGCTCTGCATGATCAGACCCGCCGTGTCACGGAACTCCGACAACACGGTGACCTTGCCCTTGAGCTCCGGACGCCAGAGGTCCTCGATCGCCTTCATCGGCTTGACCTTCGACTTGTCGTAGGCGATGCCGGCGAAACCCGACTGCCACGTGATCGACCGTGTGCGGCCCGGGTCAAAGGACACGTTCTGCAACGAAGGGCGCAGGCGGTGCACATTCGCCATCGTGATGAGGTCGATCGGCTGCACCAGCGCATCGCGGATGACGCGCACCGCCATCCAGTCGGTCAGCACCATCAGGTCACGGTTGATGTTCTGCTTCGCTCGCAACTGCGGCGACACCTTGTTGACATAGGTGTCGTTGTCGTCGATGTCCTCGAAGTATGAAGCCTTGATCCCCGTCTTCTTGGAGAAGGCGTCCAGCGTGGGATTCGACTTCGTCTTCTCGTCGTAGTCGAGATAAGCGGTCCAGTTGGCCCAGTTGACGATCTTCTCGGTGTCGGAGAGGTCCTGGGGCAACTGCACCTGTGCGACCCCCGCGGCAGCAGGCGGCTTCGGCGGCGCACACGCGGCAGTGAGCGCCGCGAGCGCACCGGCGCCCGAGGCACCCAGCAGCGCACGCCGCGACAGGCCCTGCCTGCTCATCCGAATCAGGTCACGGACCATCGGGTCCTCTGGCGGTCGACGACGAGTCATCCGGACGCTCCTTCTCCACACTGGCTGCCCCGCATCATGACGCCTGCCAACGGTGCCTGTCCCGGAAACCGCCGAATGGCAACGCGATCGGCACACCAGGCCGGACGCAACGGACCGCACCTCCCAGCAGAAGGTGCGGTCCGTTTGCTGTCGGAGTCAGCTCTCTGTACTCGATGTCGCTCTGATCGAAGCTGCGAAAGTCACCAAGCCCAGACACCGACAGTGAGCAGCAGCATCGATCAGCTCTCCAAGTTCGCCATCACGTGCTTGATCCGCGTGTAGTCCTCGAACCCGTACATCGAAAGGTCCTTGCCGTAGCCGGAGTGCTTGAAGCCACCGTGCGGCATCTCGGCGACCAACGGAATGTGGGTGTTGATCCACACGCAGCCGAAGTTGAGCGCCTTGCTCACCCGCATCGCGCGGCCGAAGTCACGCGTCCAGACCGAGGACGCGAGTCCGTACTTCACGCCGTTGGCCCAGGCGATCGCCTTCGCCTCGTCGTCGAACTCCTGCACGGTGATGACCGGGCCGAAGATCTCGTCCTGGATCACCTCGTCGTCCTGCTTCAGACCGGCGACGACGGTCGGCTCCAGGAAGTAGCCGTCACCGAGCGCGCTGAGTCTGTTGCCACCGGCGGCGACGTTGGCATGGCCCGGCAACCTGCTGAGCATGCCGGTGACGCGCTCCAACTGGTTGGCATTGTTGACCGGGCCCAGCAGAGCGTCCTCGTCGTCCGGCAGGCCCACCTTCGCCTCGCTCTTGGCGTAGTCGGCGAGCGCCGCCACGAAGTCGTTGTAGATCTTCGGCGAGGCAAGCACGCGGGTGGCTGCGGTGCAGTCCTGGCCCGCGTTGAAGTAGCCCGCGGTCGCGATGCCTTCGACTGCGGCCTCGATGTCGGCGTCGTCAAAGACGATGACCGGCGCCTTGCCGCCGAGTTCCAGGTGGACGCGCTTGAGGTCCTTGGACGCCGACTCCGCCACTTGCATGCCCGCGCGCACCGAACCGGTGATCGCCACGAGCTCCGGCGTCGGGTGCTCGACCACCAGGCGTCCGGTGTCGCGGTCACCGGTGACGACGTTGAGGGTGCCGGCGGGCAGGAACTCCGAGGCGATCTCGGCCAGGAGCAGCGTGGTCTCGGGCGTGGTGTCGCTCGGCTTCAGCACCACCGAGTTTCCGGCCGCGAGCGCCGGAGCGATCTTCCACATCGCCATCATCATCGGGTAGTTCCACGGGGTGACCTGGCCGACGACACCGATGGGCTCGCGGCGGATCCAGCTGGTGTGCCCCTTCATGTACTCCGCGGACGCACGGCCTTCCAGCACCCGCGCTGCGCCGGCGAAGAAGCGCAGCTGGTCGACCATCGGCGGAATCTCTTCGGACGTGGTGAGGGCGTACGGCTTACCGGTGTTCTCCGCCTCGAGCTTGACGAACTCATCGCCACGCTTCTCGATCGCGTCGGCGAACTTCAACAGCGCCTGCTGCCGCTCACTCGGAGTCGTCTCGCCCCACTCCCCTGCGAACGCCTTGCTGGCGGCCTCGTACGCGGCGTTGACATCGGCTTCGCCGGAGACAGGTGCCTTGGCAACCACCTTCGCGGTGACCGGGTTGATGATGTCCTGAGTCGCGTCGGTCTGCGCCTCGACGTACTTGCCATCAATGAAGTTCTTCAGTTGCCTGACCACGGCATGGCCTCCTCAAGCTTCGGATTCGAACATCTCCGAGCCTAGATCCCCGCGTTTGAGGATGTGACCCAGGTCGCGGAACTCAGTCTTGCTCGAGCCTCCGCTTCAAGCCTGCGAGCTGGCGATCCCAAGTGCTCGCTCGTTCGCTGAACCAACGCGCAGCATCACCGATGGTGCGCGACTCCACCTGGTAACGCACGGCACGCCCCAACCGCTGAGTCGTGAGCACCTCAGCGTCGGCGAGCACCCGCAGGTGTTTCATCAGACCCTGCCGCGACATGTCGAAGTGGTCAGCGAGCTCTGATGCGGTCCTCGGCCCAGACGCCGCGAGCAGGTCGACCAACTCTCGCCGGGTCGGGTCCGACAACGCCGCCAGCACAGCCCCGATGTCGGCGCTCACTCCAAGAACCGTTGTGCGGCAGCCAATTCCGACTCCCAACCGGCGGCGTTCTCGCGGTGGTTGTTGCGCACGTACTCGGTGGGCTCGAAGGACGCCCACCCCGATTCGGTCACCCGCACTTCGACGCCGTCGCCGGTCTCATTCAGGCTGAACTCGGTCAACGTGCGGAGTTCTTGTTCAGGTTCGGTCTCGTTCGTGCCGGCAAGCCATCGGAAAGCCGCGTAGTGCGGGGCACGCAGCTCGACCACCTCCAGCACGAACTCGCCCCAGTCCGATGTCACAGTCACCGTGGCGCCGTAACACCGGAGACCGTTCTGCGTGATCTCGCCCTTGTTGATCCACCACCCCGGTGTCGAGACCAATCCCACACCCTGCCGATCGGGGCTTTGATCACGATGGATCGCTCGATGCTGTCGGACAGTTCGGTATCGCTCATGACGTCCCCCTCAAGGTCAATTGCAACCTTTTGGTTGCGACTATCACGCTACTCCCGAGCCGCGTGACACGCAACCCTTCGGTTGCACCAATTGTCAAAGTGGAGTGACCTCTCAGAGCCAACTGTCTCGAGTTGCAGCGCTCATGCACCAGCGGAAAGGGGCACAGTGGATGCATGGCCAACGAGATCACCTGCGTCCGCGGCGACATCACCACCGAGGCAGTCGATGCGATCGTCAACGCCGCCAACTCCTCGCTTCTCGGCGGAGGCGGCGTCGACGGAGCGATACACCGCGCCGCCGGGCCAGGACTACTGGACGCTTGCCGCGAACTGCGCCGAACCACACTTCGGGACGGCTTGCCCACGGGAGAGGCTGTCGCTACTGATGCCTTCAACCTGCCGTGCCGTTGGGTGATTCACGCCGTCGGGCCGAATCGCCATGCAGGACAAACTGATCCGTCCCTGTTGCGATCGTGCTTCACCAAGTCGCTCGACGTCGCCTCGACCATTGGTGCGCGCTCGATAGCCTTCCCCGCAATCAGCGCGGGTGTCTACGGATGGGACGCAGACGAGGTGGCAAAAATCGCGTGGGACGCGGTCACTTCTCACGCATCCGATATCGACGTGGTGCGCTTCGTCCTGTTCAGCGACGAACTCTTGCGAGCCTTCGAGGACGCGCGTCCTGAGTAGCCCGAGGGCACTGTGCCAGCGCTCACACCGGCGATATCTCTTGCACGACCTCGGCGTAGAACTTCGTCACGAGCTCGATCACCGATCCGATAAGTGTGCCCGTACCTGATGCACGCTTTTGACCCATCTTCACCGTGTAGGTGACCCGGAACTCCTTGGCTTCACGACCGTCCGGATGCAAAAGAATCTTTTGGTCTTCGCGTACATCCGCCAGCAAGGCTGGCTGAACATGCGGACGAGCACCCGCGCTGATGCTCTCGATTCGAGCTGAGCCGTCCGCGTCCGGAATCTGCCGTAGGAGCCAGCGCACTCGGGTGTCGGCGCGAGCAGTCTTTGGCGCCCGCGCGGAAACCGTGACCGAAACCGAATCAGTACGGATATCTGTCCGGATGACCATCTTGTTCACGGCCCCGGGCACTCGCAACGAACCGAACAAGACTCCCGAATCCACCAATTGCTGCCGGCGGGAGGCTTGATCCGGCGCATCTTCGGGCGGAGCGGTACGAACGCGCACTCCGAGCACGTTGGTCAGGTCCAGGGCGGTGCGCTGCATCAACTGATCGAACCGGTCGACAATCTCCGTTGTACCTGCGTCGTTGAGTCGGAGAGTTAGTGCCTTGGAGGAGTCCCTGACTTGGGCCCACCGCTTACCCATGTCGTTGAACCCATGCAAGCCTGAGCGGTCGTGGTCCATGTATCGCAAGAACTCGGTGAGTACGACGCGCTGTGTCTGATCGGGGAATGGACCAGCGAGCGCAAGGTGCGCAGCGCTTCGAATTTCGTCCCACGAAAGATGAACTAGTGCAACCTTCTTCAACTTCCGCCGATCCACCGCGACCGGGTGCTCGCCATCCGCCAACGGAAGCTGGTTGCTGATCGTGAGAACTGCAGCGAAGTTCTGGTCACGTGCGATGTCTACGTATGTTTCGAGTTGCGGGACTGCAAGCTCATTCGATCCGGTCTTAACCTCGACCAGCCCGCGCCAGATCTTCTGGCCCCTCGTCGCGACAATCAGGCCGTCGGGGCGGTAGGCCTCCTCCTTGTGGGAGAACGGCACCTCAACGAAGGTCTCGATGGTTCCTGCCGGAGCGCCCAGCGGCGAGAGGAGCGCTTTCGAGAATGGCCGCACCATCCTGAGCACAGCCAAGAACGCAGAGGTAGCGCGACGCTCCTGCTCTTCTGCGCCGCCTATACCGGCAACCGGAAAGAGTCGAGCCGTCTGCAGGTCACCTGCGGTGGCGGGCATCGACCGATTCCAATCCCTCGGCATGCGCGGCGCCCGGACGGAGCGCTTCACCGAAAGCCCGGAGCATTGGACGAGCGCATCCGCCGCCTCAGACGCTTCACGATCACCCTCGGCCTCGACCGCCGGTTCGCCGTCCGCATCAGCCGAGTCGTCGGACGCCGTCCGTGCAGGGGAAGAATCCTGGTCAATGTCCTCGGCAGGCTCCGCGATCTCGACCCCGAAGTGCTCTGCGACAGCTGCGAGGCCCGCCGCGTACCCCTGCCCGATAGCACGGAACTTCCAGGAATCCACTCGACGGTAGAACTCTCCGAAAAGGAGGGCCCGCTCTGAACTCGGTTGCGGCACCTCGAAACAGACCAATTCGATTGCGTCAATGTCTTGGATGGACATTCTCAATCTCGTGCTGTCAACAAACGAACTCGACACCGCATCGTCCAGACTCGCGACGACCACAACGCGCTGGATCTCATCTGGCAGATCATCCAGGCTCAGCGTGATCATGCTGATCACGGCTTCGTGTTCGACGGACCGGAGGTTGTCCCGAAGGTGAACCGCGCCGCCGAAGGCCATTGGCTGGTTGTAGAAGACGAAGCAGTCGTTGTTCGGCACGGTGCCGTTGGCGTCCACGAGGAGCACACTGACGTCGGCCTCGATCACCTCGCCGGAGGCCGTATCCCCTGACTCCAGCTGAACAGTCAACTTGCCGAGTGTCGCTCTCAGCACCGCCAGATCGACGTTGCCACCCTTGGTCAGCTCGACTGGCGTTTCCCCGTTATCCATGTACTGATTCAACACGCTTGTCCGGCGCGTGTGGCCGAATCAACCGTTAATCCGGCGCCTTCTGTCATAGAGACCGCTGCAGCTCAGCACTCGATGACGTTGACAGCGAGACCACCGCGGGCGGTCTCCTTGTACTTGATCGACATGTCGCGACCGGTGTCGCGCATCGTCTTGATCGCCTTGTCGAGACTCACGTGGTGCTGGCCGGTTCCGTTGAGCGAGAGGCGTGCTGCGTTGATTGCCTTGACCGAGGCGATGGCGTTGCGTTCGATGCACGGAATCTGTACGAGGCCACCGACGGGGTCGCAGGTCAGTCCCAAGTTGTGTTCGATGCCGATCTCGGCGGCGTTCTCGACCTGTTCCGGCGTCCCGCCGAGCACCTCGCACAGTGCACCGGATGCCATGGCGCAGGCTGAGCCGACTTCGCCCTGACAACCCACCTCGGCGCCCGAGATGGAAGCGTTCTCCTTGAACAGGATGCCGATGGCGGCGGCGGTGAGCAGGAAGCGCACGACACCGTCGTCGTCCGCGCCCTCGACGAAATCGCGGTAGTAGTGCAGGACGGCGGGGATGATGCCCGCCGCACCGTTGGTGGGTGCGGTGACGACACGCCCACCCGAAGCGTTCTCCTCGTTCACCGCCAGCGCGTAGAGGTTCACCCAGTCGATCACGTGCAGCGGGTCCATGTTCCGCCCGTCGGCCGTGAGGTCGCGATACAACCCGGGTGCACGACGCGGCACCTTCAGTCCGCCCGGCAATACGCCTTCGCGGCCGAATCCCGTTGTGACACAGTCCTGCATGACCTGCCAGATGCGCAGCAGCCCGGATCGGATCTCTTCTTCGGTACGCCACGTCAACTCGTTGCGCATCATGACATCGCTGACCGAGAGGCCTTCGCGTTCGCAGATCTCCAGCAGTTGGTCGCCGGTGGTGAAATACAACGGCAGCGGCGTGTTGTCCTGCACCACCCGGTCGGCGCCCGTGGCGTTCTCGTCGACGATGAACCCGCCGCCGACGGAGTAGTAGACCTTGCTGGCAATGATCTCGCCCTCACCGTCATAGGCGTCGAACTGCATGCCGTTGGGATGTGTCGGCAACGATTTGCGGCGGTGCATCACCAGGTCGCGATCGGGGTCGAATGCGACGACGTGTGAGCCGGCGAGACGCACCAGGCGTCGCACTTTCATCTGCTGGACGCGTGCGTCCGCTGTGTCGGTGTCGACCGTCTCAGGGTCTTCGCCTTCCAGCCCGAGCAACACGGCTTTGTCCGACCCGTGCCCGTGACCGGTCGCGCCGAGCGAGCCGAACAATTGCGCGTGCACGCGCACGACGTCGTCCAGTCGACCGGATTCGGAAAGGCCGTCGACGAAGATCTTGGCGGCTCGCATCGGCCCGACGGTGTGTGACGACGACGGCCCGATGCCGATCGAATACAGGTCGAAAGCGCTGAGCGCCATTGAAATTGCTCCTCCGGGATGACGGACGTCGGACGACGCGCCAAAAGTGGTGACACGCGTCACACCATCGTAGGCCGCGTCATTCCGGCGTCAGGACGCGGTCGCGGCGTCAGCGGGCTTACCGTTGACTCCATGACCCGTACTCGTGAGTTCGACATCGTCCTGTTCGGCGCCACCGGTTTCGTGGGAGAGCTGACCGCCGCCCACCTGGCCAAGCATTCCCCGGACGGCGTGACGATCGCTCTCGCCGGTCGCAATGCCACCAAGCTCGAGAGCGTGCGTGCAGATCTCCCGGCTGCTGCCCGCGAGTGGCCGCTGATCACCGCTGACTCCAGCGACGCTGCCTCCCTGGCCGCGATGGCCGAGCGTGCTCGCGTCGTCATCACCACCGTGGGACCGTACGCGTCGTACGGTCTGCCCCTGGTGAAGGCATGCGCCGAAGCGGGCACCGACTATGTCGACCTGACCGGCGAAGTGCTCTTCCACCGCGACGCGATCGACCAGTTCGATGCGGTGGCCAACGCGAGCGGCGCGCGCATCATCCCCTCGTGCGGCTACGACTCGGTGCCGTCTGACCTCGGGGTGTTCACCCTCGCAAGCGCGGTGCGGGAAGCCGGTGCCGGCGAGCTCGGCGACACCACCACCTATGCCTCGATGAAGGGCGGCGTCAGCGGCGGCACGGTCGCGTCGATGATGGGCCAGGTCGACTCGATCAAGGGCGACAAGGACCGTCGCAAGATCGTGCTCGACAAGTTCGGCCTCTCCCCCGACCGCGACAACGAGCCGTCCGGAGAGTGGAAGGACTCTGCTGCCGTGCGCGACGACAAGGAAGTCGGCGCCTGGACCGCTCCGTTCGTGATGGCCACCTACAACACCCGCGTCGTGCGTCGCAGCAATGCACTGAGCGGCTACGCGTACGGACGCAACTTCCGCTACCGCGAGGTGATGAAGGTCGGCAAGGGCATCGCCGGCCGCGCGACCGGCTACGCCGTCGCGGGCGCCCTGGGCGGAGCAGTGGCCGCAATGAATGTCGGGCCGCTGCGTCCGCTGGTGAAGAAGGTCGTACCGTCACCCGGAGAGGGCCCGAGCGAGAAGGCCCGCACCGAAGGCTTCTTCAAGATGGACATCCGCACCACGACCACCACCGGTGCCAAGTGGCAGGCGATCGTCGCCGCCCAGGGCGACCCCGGCTACGCGGCTACGTGCGTGATGCTCGGCGAAGCGGGCCTCACGCTGGTGCTCGACCGGGACGCCTGCCCGCTGCCCGAAGGGCGCAACGGTGGCCTGCTGACCCCTGCCACCGGTTTGGGCAAGCCCTACGCCGATCGCCTTGTCGCACAAGGGTTCACGATCGAAGCTCAGCCTGTCGCCTGATCTTCACAACTCGTATCGTCGGCCTGCTCGCCCGGAAACCGGTCGAGCGGGCCGACGTGGTTTCATCTACCTCGCAAGATTTCGGTCGACACGACCAGAACGACGTGCTGGGGTGACTCCATGACGTCCTTCGTGTCGCACACATCCGTTGATTGTCGCAACGCCTACGAGCTGTCGGAGTTCTGGAAGACGGTGCTGGGCTACGTCGACGTGGCCGGCGACCCCAATGAACCGGGACACGAGGAGTGCATGATCCTCGACCCGGAAACCGGGCATCACCTCCTCTTCCTGGAGGCGCCCGAAACGAAATCGGTGAAGAACCGCCTCCACTGATCCACAACAGAATCGGCGTGAGTTTGTGGGGTTCGCGCGCGCAACGAAGGCCACAAACTCACGCCGATTTTCGCTTGGTCAGCTGCCGAGCACCTTCGCGAGGTCGTCGAGCACCGAGGCGTCCTCAATGGTGGAGGGCACCTGCGCCTCCTGACCATCGGCCATCTGGCGCATGGTCTTTCGCAAGATCTTGCCCGAGCGGGTTTTCGGCAATGCCTGGACGATGTCGACCTGCTTGAGGGTGGCGATCGAGCCCACTTCCGCACGCACGCGTTGGCCGAGTTCGTCACGCAGTTGCTGCAGTCCGGCTTCGTCGAGATTGGCGTATCGCTCCCCCGCCTTCAGCACCACCAGGGCGCGCGGCACCTGGCCCTTGAGCGGGTCGGCCACGCCGATGACGGCACATTCCGCGACCGCGGGGTGGCCGGCGAGCGCCGCTTCGATACCGCCGGTGGAGAGGCGGTGCCCGGCGACGTTGAGGACGTCGTCGGTGCGGCCGAGGACGAAGAGATACCCGTCTTCATCGATGTAGCCGCCGTCGCCGGTCAGGTAGTAGCCGGGATAAGCCGACAGGTAGGACGACTCGTAGCGGGCGTCGTCCTGCCACAAGGTCGGTAGCGTGCCGGGCGGCAGCGGGAGCTTGATGCACACCGCACCCTCGGCGCCGGGCTCCATCTGTTCACCCATCGGATCAAGGATCCGCACGTCGTAACCAGGTGTCGGTACCGTCGCCGAGCCCGGCTTGATCGGCAACACCTCAAGGCCCATCGGGTCGGACGCGATCGGCCAGCCGGTCTCTGTCTGCCACCAGTTGTCGACCACCGGCACCCCGAGCTTGTCGGTGGCCCACTGCCAGGTGTCGGGGTCGAGACGCTCGCCGGCCATGAAGAGCGTGCGGAAGCTCGTCAGGTCGTGGCCCGCCATGAGCGCGGCGTCAGGGTCTTCCTTCTTGATCGCCCGGAACGCGGTGGGCGCGGTGAAGAGCGCCTTGACGCCGTGGTCGGCGATCACCCGCCAGAAGGTCGAAGCATCAGGTGTGCCAACGGGTTTGCCCTCGAACAGAATTGTCGTGCAACCGGCGATCAGCGGGCCGTAGACGATGTAGGAGTGGCCGACCACCCAGCCGACGTCGGAGGCGGTGAACCATACGTCTCCGGGGTTCATGCCGTAGACATTCGTCATCGACCACTGCAACGCGACGGTGTAGCCCCCGTGGTCGCGGACGATGCCTTTCGGCCGGCCGGTCGTGCCGGAGGTGTAGAGGATGTAGAGCGGGTCGGTGGCCTCGACGGCTTCGCAACCGGCCGGTTCGAAGGCTCCCGGGTTCATCGCCGTCGACCACTCCACGTCGCGCTCGTTGGTTTCGGCGACCAGCTGCGGTCGCTGCACCAGGAGCACGTGATCGGGCTTGTGGTCGGCGCGTTCGACGGCTTCATCCACCATCGGCTTGTACGGAATGACTCGCGTGCGCTCGACGCCGCATGACGCGGTGACCACGACCTTCGGTCGCGCGTCATCGATCCGAGCAGCCAGCTCCGCAGGAGCGAATCCACCGAACACCACCGAGTGCACGGCTCCGATGCGGGCGCACGCCAACATCGTGATGACCGCCTCGGGGATCATCGGCAGGTAGACCACCACTCGATCGCCCTGCTCCACACCGAGCGCCCGGAGCACACCGGCGGTACGGGCCACCTCGTCCAACAACTGCGCGTAGGTGTAGCTGCGAGTGGTACCGGTGACCGGGCTGTCGTAGATGAGCGCGGTCTGATCGGCGCGTCCACCGATGACGTGGCGATCGAGGGCGTTGAAGCAGATGTTGGTTCGCGCGCCTGGGTACCACCGGTAGAAGGGTGGATTGCTGTCGTCCAGCGTCTTGCTTGGCGGAGAGAACCAGTGGACGTCACGTGCGGCGTCCAGCCAGAACCCTTCCGGATCGGTCATGCTGCGCTGATAAGCCTCCGCGTACGCACCCATGCGGCGATTGTGGCACCCGTCACACCCTTGTCACGGGCCTTCACGCCGGACGGCGCGAACCGAGCGACCAACGGTCGGCAGAAACTCACCAGCCGGCGTCGAAGAAGTGATGCACCGGCCCAGACCCCGCTCCGATCTCCAGTTCATCGGCATGTTCGAGTGCGCCGGTCAGCCAGCGCTTCGCGGCCCTAACGGTCGAGTGCCAGTCGTCGTGCCGCGGTCGTAGAGCTGCGAGCGCCGACGACAGCGAACATCCGGTGCCGTGAGTGTTGCGCGTCTCGATCCGTGGGCTTTCGAATCGGGCGGCGCCGTCGTGATCGACCCATAGGTCGACCGCATCGCCCACCAGGTGTCCGCCCTTGATGAGCACCGCCGATGCACCGAGGTCGAGCAGAGCGCGGGCGTGGTGTTCCATCTGGTGCTCATCGGTGGCAGGAGCCAGGTCGAGCAACGCAGCCGCCTCGGCGAGGTTGGGAGTGATGACCGTCCCGGCACGCATCAGGCGCAACAGCCCGGCAGCTGCATCGTCATCGATCAGGCGGTCGCCCGAAGTGGCCACCATCACCGGATCGATGACCACTGGAACACCTTGTGCTGCAATGGTTTCCACGAAATCCGCGACGACTTCGATGACGTCCAGCGTGCCAAGCATTCCGGTCTTGACCGCGTCGATGCGCACGTCGGAAGTCAGCGATTTGAGCTGCTGCTCGACGAACGCGGCGGGCACTGGATGGACCCCGCTCACCCCTCGCGTGTTCTGCGCAGTGAGGGCGGTCACCACCGTCATTCCATACGCGCCCAGACTGCTGAAGGTCTTCAGATCGGCTTGGATTCCGGCGCCTCCACTGGGGTCACTGCCGGCGATGCTGAGCACTGCTGGAGGTGGTCGTCGCATGCGGCCACGGTAGATGGCCGGCTCGACACAACACCGGTGTGGGTTATGGTGCAAACACCCCACGGGAGCCCTCGGCAGAGGGCTGAGATCGAGCTCATGCCGCTCGGACCGTCCGAACCTGCCCGGGTCATTCCGGCGAAGGAAGTGAGGAGATCTCGATGTCCGAGATTCACCCAAAGCACGCCGTCCACCAGCTCGTCCAGGGCGAAATCGCGGTGCCGGTCACCGCGATCAGCCTCGATGACTCCCCTGACGGCACGACCAATCCGGACCTGCACGTCTACCGCACCGCCGGCCCGGGCAGCGATCCCACCGTGGGCCTGCCCGACAAGCGATCCGGATGGATCCAGGGTCGCGACGATGTCGAGGAATACGACGGCCGCGATCGCACCTTGCTGGACGACGGGCGCGGAGTCGTGCGGCGTGGCGCGGCCTCCCAGGAGTGGTCTGGCGCCTCACGAAAACCGTTGCGCGCCAAGGAAGGTCGCACGGTCACCCAGATGCACTACGCCCGTCAGGGCAAGGTGACTGCCGAGATGCGCTACGTCGCGCTGCGCGAGAACGTCGATGTCTCCGTGGTCGTCGAGGAACTCGCCGCCGGTCGCGCGATCATCCCCTCGAACATCAACCACCCCGAGTCCGAGCCGATGATCATCGGGCGCCGATTCCTGACGAAGGTGAACGCCAACATCGGCAACTCGGCCGTCACCTCCTCGATCGAGGAGGAGGTCTCCAAACTGAGTTGGGCCACCAGGTGGGGCGCCGACACGGTGATGGATCTGTCGACCGGTGACGACATCCACACCACCCGCGAATGGATCATCCGCAACTCCCCCGTGCCCATCGGCACAGTGCCGATCTACCAGGCGCTGGAGAAGGTGGAGGGACGAGCCGAAGACCTCACCTGGCCGATCTTCCGTGACACCGTCATCGAGCAGGCCGAGCAAGGCGTCGACTACATGACGATCCACGCCGGAGTGCTGCTGCGCTACGTGCCGCTCACCGCGCAGCGGGTCACCGGCATCGTCAGTCGGGGCGGTTCGATCATGGCGGGCTGGTGTCTTGCCCATCACCAGGAGTCGTTCCTCTACACCCACTTCGACGAGCTCTGCGAGATCTTCGCGCAGTACGACATCGCGTTCAGCTTGGGTGACGGGCTTCGTCCGGGCTCGGTCGCCGATGCGAACGACGAAGCGCAGTTCAGCGAGCTACGGACGCTGGCCGAACTCACCGAACGCGCCTGGGCTCACGACGTCCAGGTGATGGTGGAGGGCCCGGGCCACGTGCCGCTGCACCTAGTGCCCAAGAACGTTGAGCTGCAACAGGACTGGTGCCACGGTGCGCCGTTCTACACGCTCGGTCCGCTCGTCACCGATATCGCCCCCGGGTACGACCACATCACCTCGGCGATCGGGGCCGCGGTGATCGCCCAGCACGGCACGGCGATGCTCTGCTACGTCACGCCGAAGGAGCACTTGGGCCTGCCCAACCGGGACGACGTCAAGACCGGCGTGATCACCTACAAGATCGCCGCCCACGCGGCGGACGTCGCCAAGGGTCACCCGGGCGCGCGCGATCGGGACGACGCATTGTCGAAAGCACGTTTCGAATTCCGGTGGCACGACCAGTTCGCGCTGTCACTCGACCCCGAGACCGCCATGGCCTTCCACGACGAAACCCTGCCGGCTGAAGGTGCCAAGACGGCGCACTTCTGTTCGATGTGCGGGCCGAAGTTCTGCTCGATGAGGATCAGCCAGGACATCCGCGATCAACACGCGGCCGCGATGCAGGCCAAGAGCGCGGAGTTCATCGAACTCGGTGCCAGCGTCTACGTCGACGCCAAGCGGTGAGACCGGCCGATCAACGGTCGACCCCCACCCTTACCCCGCAGGCAGCTTCGGCCCTGCGGGGCGGGGTGGTCGGCAACTTCATCGACCAACTGCACATCTTCCTTCCGCTGCTGGTGCTGGCGCCGGCACTCCCGGAGCTGACCGGCTCACACTCCACCGCTGCGAGCGCGACCGTCGTGGTGATGGCCATGCTGCTCGGACGGCCGATCGGCGGCGTGATCTTCGGCCGTCTCAGTGATCTGGTCGGCCGCACCCGCACGACCACCATCGCCATCGCCGGAACGGCTGCCTGCACACTGGGCCTGGCCCTCACCCCCGGCCACGAGGTCATCGGTGCGGCTGCGATCTGGTGGGTGCTGATCATGCGCTTCCTGGGCGGGATCTTCATCGCCGGCGAGTACTCCGCCGCGATCCCACTGGCGATGGAGTGGTCGCGGCCTCGACTACGCGGTCTCTACTCCGGCCTGATCATGTCGATGGCGCCGTGGGCCCAGGCTGTCCTGGCCGTCATCACCTGGTGCCTCCTGCGGCTGCTCGATCCGCAGGCCTACTCCTCGTGGGGATGGCGCCTGCCCTTCGTCGCGAGCGCCGTCGGCTCGCTGCTCCTTCTGCGCTTCTACCGTCGACGGGTCACCGACCGACAGCTTCCCGAACCATCGGCCCGAATTCGACTGTCGCAGCTGCTGATCGGCGCCCACCGGCGCTCCTTCTGGCAGCTCTTCGGCATGATGACGGGCCTGTGGCTGATGACGAATCTGGTGGTGATCGCACTCCCTTCGATACTGCGCACAGAGGCCGGCCTGGACGCCTCGAGCGTGGCCTGGGTGATGGCGTCGGCAGCGGCGGTGCAAGCGATCGTCATGGCCTGGACCGGCCATGCGTCGACCAGCACGGGACGTCGCGATTTCTTCGTCCTGTGGGGCATCTTCGCCGCGGCCACCGCACCGGTCGTCTGGCTGGTGCTCGTATCCTCCAGCAGCATGCTCGTGCTGGTGGCACTGGCCTGTTGTCTGCAAGCGGTCACCGTCACCGGATACGGCCCCGTGGGCGCCTATCTGGCAGAGAGCTTCCCACCGGCGATCCGCTCGACCGGTTATGGCAGCGCGTACAGCCTGTCGATCGTGGCGCCGGCTCTGCATCCGTTCTGGCTCCCACCACTCCAGCACGCCGTGGGCAACCGCACCGCCGCCGTCGGCCTTTTGGTGTGCGCGGGCCTCATGGTCGCCGGCTGCGCGCGGCTCGGACGTCCGGAGGACCAGCCCGATCTCGCATCCAGCCCAACTTCAAGGACTTTCGATCATGTCGCTTCCTGATCTCGCCGCCGTGCTTGTCGAAGTGCGACGACGGGCGCCGCTGACCCACTGTCTGATCGGCGCCGTCACCGCACCCGTGGTCGCCGACGGACTGCTCGCAGCCGGCGGCCGGCCGATGATGACCAGCACCATCGACGAGGCCCCCGCTCTCGTGCGCAGTGCCGACTCATTGCTGGTCGACCTCGCCGCGCTCAACCAGGAGACCACCACCGCGATCATGCCGACCGTGGCGGCCGCCCGGTACGCCGGTATGCCCTGGGTGCTCGACCCTGACGCCATCGGTGTGGCGCCGGTACGTACTGCTCTGGCACACAACCTGATTCGCCTCAGGCCGGCCGCAGTGCGTGGTAACGCGTCGGAGATCCGCACTCTCGCCGGAGGCATCGGCGGATCGCGCGGCGCCGACTCCACACTTGATTCACGGACGGTGGTCGACGACGCCCGCAGACTGGCAGCGAGCACCAACGGCGTTGTCGTGGTTTCCGGGATGGTGGACGTCGTCACCGATGGTGATCGGGTGGTCCAGCTTGCGGGCGGTGATGCCCTGCTCGCCCGGGTGACCGGCACGGGATGTCTGCTCAGCGGACTCGTCGCGGCCTGTGCTGCGGTCGCATCGGGATTCGATGCAGCTGTGGCAGCCGTCGCGATGATGAGCGCCGCTGCCGAGATGGCAGCGCGGAGGTCGACCGGCCCAGGGTCGTTCAAGGTCGCGCTCATCGACGCCCTCGCTGACCTCGAACCCGCGGCCCTGCAGACCCGGATGCAGACCCCCACTCCCGTTCCGGTGCAGCGATGAACTGCCGCGTCGAACGCGAGGCCCTCGACCTGCGTTGCTACCTGGTGACTTCCGGCACGGATCGTCGCACCGTCGAAGTGGCTGCACTTGCCGCCGCAGCTGGCGCGGGCGTCGTCCAGGTGCGCGCCAAGGATTTGTCCACCCGCGATCTGTTGACCCTCACCCAGGAGATCGCCGGGGCAGTCCACTCCGTTGCACCGGCGACCACGGTGCTGGTCGACGACCGGGCCGATGTCGCATACGCGGCACGCGTGGCGGGCGCACCGGTGCACGGCGTCCATCTCGGCACCGATGACCTGCCCGCCGAGGCGGCGCGCCACCTGCTCGGACCCGAGGCGATCATCGGCCTGACCACCGGCACCGTGGAGTTGGCGCTGTGGGCACAGGAGCAGGCCGAATTCGTCGATTACATCGGGGCCGGCCCTTTCCGCCGCACCCCGACCAAGGATTCAGGTCGCCAACCACTCGGGCTCGCCGGCTACCCACCGATCGTCTCGGCGACCCGACTTCCGGTCGTGGCCATCGGCGACATCACGACGGCGGACGTCCCGGCGTTGGTCGAGACAGGTATTGCCGGTGTCGCTCTGGTGCGGGCCGTGATGGACGCCGCGGATCCCGCCCACGTGGTGCGGGCGGTGCTCAGCGCCTACTCCCCCACTCCCACGACGGGGCGCTGAGCCAGCCGAATCCTCGCACCATTGTTTCGCCGAGGTCTTTGTACAAATCGATCAACAGACGTTCCTCGAGTGGCTCGTCCGGCTCGAAAGGCGTCGGGTCGAGATGCTGGATGAGCGATTCGCTGTGGGTCACGACCACCACCTGGGTGTGCGCGCTCGTCGCGCGGATCAGGCGCCCGAGCGCCGGGATGAGCGAACTGTGCAAAGAAGTCTCCGGTTCGTTCAGCACCATGAGCGACGGTCGATCCACAGACGTCAGCGCAGCCGCCCAGAGCAGGAAACGCAAGGTGCCGTCGGACAGCTCAGCAGCCCGCATCGGGCGTAGCATGCCCGGTTGTTGCAGCGCCACCTGGAACAAGCCATCCTGCACCTGGACGTCGATAGTGCTGCCCTCGAACGCGTCGGCGATCGCACGAGGCAAGTCGTCGAACTCGGCTTCAAGGGTGGTGGCGACCGCAGCAGCGAGGTCATGCCCGTCGCCAGCGAGCACCCGGGTGCGCGTGCCGACCTGAGGTCGACGCGCGGGTGCATCAACGTCCGAGCGGAAACCGTCGTAGAACCGCCAACTGCGCAGCGCTGCCCGCATGGCGGCCAACTCGAAATGCTGTCTCGGGTCGGCGAACTCGGTCAACATCGACCGGTAGGTGGGTAGGCCACCCACCTCCGACCAGACGCGTCCTTCGCGTTGCTCGACCTTGTGCCACCGCCTGCGCACGACAGTGGTGGCCGGTCGCATGATCGGACCGCTGAAGATCGCCTCTCGCTTGATTTCGGGGTCGCGATCGAAGGCTGAACCGGTTTGTTGCGGAATTCCCAGATCGACGAGATAGCCGTAATCGTCGGTGGCGCAACCGAGTTGGAGGCTGATCCGCTTTCCGCCCCGCATCAGGCCTTCCACGGGCGCACCGCGGCGGGCGGCCGTGAGTGTGGCCGGGCCCGCCCACAGGGCCGACTGCAAGCCGCCTTCACGCGCCAGCGATCCGATCACATCACCCCTGCCGCAATCAGCCAAGAGTCGAAGAGCGCGGTAGAGCGAGCTCTTGCCCGAGCCGTTGCCGCCGGTGATCACGGTCAATTGCGATAGCGGCACGGCGACGTCACGCAGCGAGCGATACCCGGCAACGGCGACCGTCGAAATCATGCCTCGCAGGCTAGACGCTGCCGCCGACATGCGGCCGAGCCCGACGCCACGGCCGCAATCCACCGACGCCGCGTCGCGACTACCCCTCACCTCTGTCGCAGGATGGACCCGTGACCCCGTACGAAGTCGAATCCCTCGAAGCATTGGACGCACTGCTCGCGAGGCCCAACGGCAGCTTCCACCATGCTCGCCTGCAAGGGCTCGAGCTCCGGCAACGCGAACGAGAACTCCTGGCACGCAACGACTTCCAAGGTGTTGTCGTCCTCGGCGGAGGTATCACGAAGCCGCTGGCCGAACATCTGCGCCATCACGGCGCCGTGATCTTCGAGGACGATCCGAGCCTGCCCGTGCCGAGCTTCCGGAGCGCGCTCTACGGCTACGCCGAGTTGTACGACGGCCTGCTTGAAGCCGGTTACGAGCACACCCCGGACGCCCGTGCCTACCACTGGAGCCGCGACACCACGCTCACCGGCGACGCTTACGCGACCCTCCAGCGCGCGATCCACGACGACTGCATCAGTGATGCACTCGCCGAGTGGGTGGAAGGGCGTGTCGTGGTGGGCGTGATGGGCGGCCACGCCGTGCAACGAGGAACCCCCGCCTTCGAGGACGCCGCCCGGCTCGGAGCCCGGCTCGCGGACGCCGGCGCCACCGTGGTAACCGGCGGCGGGCCGGGCGCCATGGAGGCCGCGAATCTCGGCGCACTGCTCGGGGACAACGATGCACTGAGGCGCGCGCTGCTCGATCTCGCGGGCGAACCCGACTTCGCCCGGAGCATCGACGCATGGGCCGCGACCGCGTGGAAGGTGCGCTCCCGGCACGCGCCCGCAGTGTCGCACCGCTCGCTGGGAATCCCCACGTGGTTCTACGGCCACGAGCCGCCGAACCTCTTCGGCTCGGCGGTCGCGAAGTACTTCAGCAATGCGCTGCGCGAAGACATCCTCTTGGCAATCTGCAACGGCGGGATCGTCGTGCTGCCCGGCGCAGCCGGCACCGTCCAGGAGATCTTCCAGGTGACCACCCGGTTGTACTACGCCGCCGAACCCGGCCCGCCTCTGGTGCTGGTCGGACGTACACAGTGGACCGAAACCGTCCCCGTCTGGCCGGTGCTCGAAGCGCTCGGCGCACGATCACCGCTCGGGCAATCGATCCACCTGGTCGACACAATCGACGAGGCGGCTCAGATCCTGCTCACGCCGTCAGGGTGAACTGGGGACGTCGAGGCTCAGGCTGTCGAGGCAGCCAACTGACCGCAGGCGCCGTCGATGTCGGACCCGCGGGTGTCGCGAACGGTCGTCGGGATGCCGTGGGCGCGCAGGCGTTCGACGAACTGCTGCTCGACCCCCTTGCGCGAAGCCGTCCACTTCGAGCCCGGCGTCGGGTTGAGCGGGATCGGGTTGACGTGCACCCAGCCCTTGCCGCGCGCTGCGAGCTTCTGTCCCAGCAGGTCGGCCCGCCATGCGTGATCGTTGATGTCCTTGATGAGCGCGTACTCGATCGAGACCCGACGTCCGGTGGTCTGGTAGTAGCGATAGGCGGCATCGAGCGCCTCGTCAACAGACCACCGGGTGTTGATCGGCACGAGTTCGTTGCGCAGTTCGTCGTCCGGTGCGTGCAGGCTCAGCGCAAGGGTGACCGGAATGCCTTCGGCGGCGAGCTTGTCGATCGCCGGCACCAGACCGACCGTCGACATCGTGAGCCCGCGCGCGCTCATGCCGAGCCCGGCAGGCGGAGCATCGGTGAGGCGGCGGATTGCGTTGACGGCCTGGCGGTAGTTGGCCAGGGCCTCACCCATGCCCATGAACACGACATTGGAAACGCGCAAGGGCGCCTCGCGGTCTTCGCCGGTGCCGCCGGCGAGTTCGCCGCTGCGCAACAGCCGCGCCCCCGCCACGACCTGCTCAACGATCTCAGCGGTGGTGAGATTGCGGGTGAGACCTTCCTGGCCGGTGGCGCAGAACGGGCAGTTCATGCCGCAGCCGGCCTGGCTGGAGATGCACATGGTGACCCGTCCGGGGTACCGCATGAGCACTGACTCCACGAGTGCGCCGTCGAACATCCGCCACACCTGCTTGATCGTGCGTCCGCCGTCAGCTTCCAGCGTGCGGATCGGGGTGAGCAGTTGCGGCAGCATCGCGCCGACGAGTTCCTGGCGCCCGTCCTTGGGCAGGTCGGTCATGTCAGCCGGGTCGGTGACCAGATGTTCGAAATAGTGCGTTGACAACTGCTTGGCGCGAAAGCCCTTGTGCCCCAACCCCTCGACAGCTTCTTTGCGACCCTTCTCGTCGAGATCGGCCAGGTGCACCGGCGGCTTGCCGCGCCGAGGAGCAGTGAAGGTCAGCTGGCCCGGGGCGGGCTTGGTCGTGGGATTCGGAAGATCGGTCGGCATCGCTCAGCTCACCATCACGAAGGGGGTCAGGATCGCCCAGCTCACGGGCGCGGCGATCACGAGGGAATCGAGGCGGTCCATCAGACCGCCGTGACCGGGAATCAGGTTGCTCATGTCCTTGATACCCAAGTCGCGTTTGATCATCGACTCGCACAGGTCGCCCACGGTTGCTGCGACCACGACGCAACAACCCATGAGCGCACCGATCCACCAGCGGCCGTCGAGCAGGAAGTGCACCGTGAGCGCTCCGGCAAGAACGCAGGAGACGGCCGATCCTGCGAAACCTTCCCAGGACTTCTTCGGCGACACCGTCGGCGCCATGGGGTGCTTGCCGAAGACGACGCCGACGGCATAACCACCGATGTCGGAGGCGATCGTGGTGACGATGAAGGCGACGATGCGCAGCGGGCCGTCCTCGGGGCGGACCAGCAGCATCGCGAAAGACACCAATGTCGGCACGTACAGCGTGGTGAACAATCCGCCTGCGACATCGATCGCACTGTCGCGGACGTGAGTCACCGAGCGCCAGAGCAGAATGCCGACGAAGGTCAGGCACACCGCGGCAGCAAGCGCTTCCGGTCCGAAGGCATACGCCACCGGTGGAATGACTGCTGCTCCGGCGAGCGTCGGGATGACCGGCGGAGCGATATCGCCCTGCCCCATCGCGCGCAGCAACTCCCATGTGCCCACGACGGCGGCAGCCGTCGCGATGACGACGAACGCCTCCTTGCGGACAAAGAGGGAGGCCAGCACGAGTGCTCCGAGGAAGACCCCGACCCCGATCGCGGCATACAGGTTTCGCCCCGCTCGCGGCGTGGGGTTGTGCGCCACCGCCGCCGGGGCATCAGCCCGGGCGGAACGGCGGGTCACCGGCGCTTCGACCAGCGGTTGCTGATCAGGCGTGGCGTCGGCGGGGTCGGGCATTGCGGCTACTGCTCAGACCTCGAGCAGCTCGGCTTCCTTGCTCTTCAGCAAGGTGTCGATGAGGTCGACATGCTTCTTGGTCAGCACTTCGAGGTCCTTCTCGCCGCGGGTGCCTTCGTCCTCACCGATGTCGCCGTCCTTGACCAGGCGGTCCATCTCTTCCTTGGCCTTGCGGCGGATGCTGCGCACCGAGACACGGGCGTTTTCTGCCTTGTCGCGGGCGATCTTGATGTAATCGCGGCGACGCTCCTCAGTGAGCTGCGGAAGGACGATGCGGATGACATTGCCGTCGTTGCTGGGGTTGACGCCGAGATCGGACTCGCGCAGCGTCTTCTCGATCGCTGTCATGGAGCCTTTGTCGAAGGGCTGCACCAGGATTGTGCGGGCTTCGGGCGTCTGGAAGGACGCGAGCTGCTGCAGCGGGGTCGGAGCGCCGTAGTAGTCGACGGTCAGCTTGTTGAACATCGCCGCGTTGGCCCGGCCGGTGCGGATGGCGGAGAAGTCTTCCTTGGCCACCTCGATGGCCTTTTCCATCTTCTCCTCGGCCTCGAACAGGCTCTCTTCGATACTGCCGTCCATCGCGACGTGCTCCTTCAATGAGGTTTCAGGTTGGTGCGCTTGTTGCGTCCGCGGTCAGGCCGGGACGACCAATGTGCCGATTCTCTCACCTTGCAGGGCACGGGTGATGTTGCCCTCGCCCTCCATCCCGAAGACGACCATCGGCAACTTGTTCTCCGCGCCGAGCGCGAAGGCGGTCTGATCGATCACCCGCAGCTCGCGCTCGATCGCTTCCTGGTAGGTGACCTCGTCGATCAGCGTCGCCGAGGGGTCCTTCTTGGGGTCGGCGGTCATGACTCCGTCGACACCGTTCTTGGCGATGAGCACTGCATCGCAGCGGCTTTCCAGTGCGCGTTGGACCGCGACCGTGTCGGTGGAGAAGAAGGGCATGCCCATGCCGGCACC
Source organism: Yimella sp. cx-51 (assembly GCF_017654605.1). Classification (GTDB taxonomy): domain Bacteria; phylum Actinomycetota; class Actinomycetes; order Actinomycetales; family Dermatophilaceae; genus Yimella. The sequence goes on along the minus strand of NZ_CP072113.1, from coordinate 1,093,456 downwards.
GAAGATGACGATGCGCCCCTTCTCCATGTGGCGGATGGCGCGGCGCGGGATGTAGGGCTCGGCGACCTGACCCATCGTGATGGCCGACTGCACCCGAGTGTCGATGCCTTCCTTCTCCAGGAAGTCCTGCAGCGCGAGACAGTTCATGACGATGCCGAGCATCCCCATGTAGTCGGCCCGCACGCGGTCCATGCCGCGCTGCTGGAGTTCGGCGCCGCGGAAGAAGTTGCCGCCGCCGATCACGACGCAGATCTGCACGCCGCTGCGGTTGGCCTCGGCCATCTGTCGCGCGATGCCCTTCACCACATCGGGGTCGAGCCCGACCTGACCGCCGCCGAAGACCTCACCTGACAGCTTCAGCAGTACGCGGTGGTAGGTCGGGCTGATGGCGGATTCGGTCATACGTGCCTCCGGGACGTCGAGCCTGGCTGTGCGGTCGCCAAATACTTCCACATCCAGGCGCCTGCCCTCGCCCGCGGTTGCCATCCGAACGTCCGACTGGCACTCTGGACCGGCTGCTCACTAGCCACATGCGCCACGTTGGTCAACAACCGACACGCGCTGAGCCAAAAACCCGTGGTGCGTGAGCGTGATCAACCTGACGCCACCACACCGACACGCGATCGTCGCCGAAGAGCTGAAAGAGCTGCCGATGCCCCTGCGCCATTCCCGCCGCACCCCGATGTCCCTCGCCGTCTGCGGCGCGCTGGTCGCCACCTTGGCGCCCTCAGCCGCAGCCGAGGATGCGAAGCAGCCCGCCTACAGCCCCACGGGTGTTCGGATGGCCGGAGCCGCCAAGGCGGCGTGCCGCACATACCCCACCACGCGCGACATCAATGTGACTCGCCGCATGTACGAGATCGGCCAGAACCGCAAGATCTCGGCGAAGGTCATGCTGGCGATGTTCGAAGCCGGCTGGGTGGAGTCGTGGTTGAACAACCTCAACTGCGGCGACGCCGACTCCATCGGCATCTTCCAGATGCGACCGAGCATGGGCTGGGGCACCTACGCCCAGCTGCAGGACGTCACCTACCAGGTCAACAAGTTCCTGGACGTCGCCCTCCCCCTGCAACACAAGTACTCCACCGCCGGCCAACTCGCCCAGGCCGTCGAGCGCTCGGCGTATCCCTACCGCTACGACCAGGCGCAGGCCACCGCGCAGAAGTTCATCAACGAGGCGGCTGCGCCCTACGGATCCATCCTCACGCTCTGGACCAGTCTGGGCGGTGTCAATGGCAGTCTCGGCGGGCCGCTGATGGCGGAGACCGACTACCGGTATGCGGTGCGTTACGTGCCGTTCTCCAACGGCATCGTCTTCAAGTACAGCTCCGGCACCTTCCCCATCTGGGGTGACAACTACCGTCACTGGTCAGGCACCGGCGCACTGCCGAAGTACGGTCTGCCGTGGACGCTTCCCAAATGGACGCCCACCTCGGCTGCGGGCACCACGGGCGTCGCCCAAGCCTTCGAGCGGGGCTGGATGTACTGGTCGTCCAAGACCGGCAGCAAGGTGATCATGCCGGCGATGCAGAAGACCTTCGTGAAGTACGGCGCGGAGCCGAAGGTGGGCTACCCGGTTGCCGACACCGTGACCACGAGCACCGGCTCGACTCAGGTCTTCGAGAAGGCGGTGTTGACGATCAACACCGCCGGCGTCACCACCATGACCCCGCGCTGACCGCAGAGTCGCCACAGGTGCACAAGGGTCAGTAGTCGTCGAACCGGCGACCGAGTTCAGCGACCAACGCTTCTGCGTACCGGTCGTAATCGAGTTCGTCGTTGTGCAGACCCGCACCCAAGCGCACCAGGCCCATTCCCTCGAAGGCCACCGGCGGGCATTCCACGCCGCGTCCGCTGAGGGCTGCGTAGAGCGCTGAGACGTCCCCAGGCTCGCTCACCGCGCCGTCCGGCAACGGGATGATCCGCATCGTCGGCGCGGTGCGCGCGGGCCAGGAAGCGTCATAGTCGGGCATCGCGTCCGGCAGCGCCATCGCGACGCGTCGGTGCACCAATTCGCTTCCGATGCTGAGCAATTGGCGCGAGCGTTCGGCGATCTGGAGGCCGCCGTGCGCCCGCCAGAACTCCAGGCCTTCGGCAATCGCGAGCATGCCGGTGAAATCGATCGTCCCCGGAAAGTCGTGGGACGCCGGAAATCCCTTCTCGCTGGTCCACGACGTCACCGCCGGGCGAGCCCGCTCCCGCCAGTCGGCGGTGACCCAGAGCGCGCCCGTGCCACGCGGGGTGAAGCACCACTTGTGCAGGTTGGTCGCCCAGAACGCCGCTCCGAGGGCAGCGATGTCGAGGTCGAGCGTGCCTGCGGAATGGGCGGCGTCCACGAAGACAGGTGTATCGCCCACAGCCTGCACAACCTTCGCCACGGGGAGCACCAATGCCGTCGGCGAGGTGATCTGGTCGACAACGACGAGTTTGGTGCGCTCCCCCACCTGTTCCCGAAACGCTTGAGCGATCTCATCGTCGGTGGCGTCGATGCCGAAATTCGCCACCACGACCTCAGCGCCACGCACGAGGGCCGCCTGCGCGATCGTCGGGTAGCCGTGGTTCGACACCACCACCTCGTCGCCGGGGCCGACTCCGACGGCGTCCAGAACGATGCCGGTCGCCTCGGAAACGTTGCGCACCAACGCAATTGAGTCGGCGTCGGCGTCCAGGAAGCGCGCTACGTCCAAGCGCACCCGCGCCAACTCTTCCTGGCACTCCAGCCGGAAGAAGCGCAACGGATTCTGCTCGATCCGCTCGGCCCAGCGCCGCTGCACCGTCCTCACGGCTCGCGGAACCATCCCGAAGGCACCGGGATTGAGGTGCAGCACCGTTTCGTCGGCATCGAACAAGTCGAGGATCTCGTCACGCACATCGTCCATCCAAGCGCATGCCGTCTTCGCGACGCATGGCATGGCGAAGGGCCGGCACCCAGTGGGTACCGGCCCTTCGACGATCTACGACGGAACGCTTCGGCTCGTCAGACGCCGTGCTGTCTGGCGTCTTCTGTCGCCGAGCCGCTCCGCGGCCGACTCGCTACGCTCGCCGACCACCTCGCTCTTCGGCTCGTCAGACGCCGACCTTGAAGCGGGCGAAGCCCGTGATCTCCAGGCCGGCCTCCTCGGCAACCTTGGCGACCGTCTTCTTGGCGTCCTTGGCGAAGGCCTGCTCCAGCAGGACGTTCTCCTTGAAGAAGCCGTTGACTCGGCCTTCGACGATCTTCGGCAGCGCAGCCTCGGGCTTGCCCTCTTCCTTGGCAGTGGCCTCGGCCACGCGGCGCTCGTTCTCGACGGTCTCGGCGTCGACGTCCTCGCGGGAGAGGACAGTCGGGCTGAAAGCGGCGATGTGCATCGCGATGTCGCGTGCGGTCTGGGCGTCGTCACCCTTGACCGCCACGACGACACCGATCTGTGCCGGCAGGTCGGGGCTGGTCTTGTGCAGGTACGACACGACGGTGTCACCCTCCACGCGAGCCACGCGCTTGATCTCGATCTTCTCGCCGATGGTGGCGTTGGCCTCATCGAGGATCGCCTGCACGGTCTGACCGTCCAGTTCGCTGTCGAGCAGGGCCTGCGCGTCGGCGGCCTTCACCGCGACGGCCTGGGCCAGCACGCGGTCGGCCAGCGCGCCGAACTTCTCACCCTTTGCGACGAAGTCGGTCTCGCAGAGCACCTCCACGAGGGTGCCCGCGGCACCTTCGGCGGACGCAGCAACCAGACCGTTCTCGGTGGTGCGGCCCTCGCGCTTGGTCACGCCCTTGAGGCCCTTCACCCGCAGGATCTCGGTGGCCTTGGCCTGGTCGCCGTCGGCCTCGTCGAGAGCCTTCTTGACGTCGAGCATGCCGGCGCCGGTCGACTCACGCAGCGCCTTGATGTCAGCGGCGGTGTAGTTCGCCATGTATCTGTTCGCTCCTTCGCGAATTCAGTTGATGTGTGGGAAGGCTCAGGCCTGGGAGTCGGCGACGTCGGTCGCCGTCTTCTCAGTGGCCTCTGCCAGGGCGCCGGCCTCTTCGACGTTGCTGGTGTCGGCGGCAGCGTTGTCGTCGGCAGCTTCCTTGACGGAGCTGGGGCCGGTCTCGACATCGGTCTTGGCGGCGGCTTCGTCCGAGGCGAGCAGTTCGCGCTCCCACTCGGCCATCGGCTCGGCGGCCTCACCGGTAGCGGCACCGCCACCGGAGCGGGCGATGAGGCCCTCGGCCACACCGTCGGCAACCACACGGGTCAGCAGGGTGACCGAACGGATGGCGTCGTCGTTGCCGGGGATCTTGTAGTCGACCTCGTCCGGGTCGCAGTTGGTGTCGAGGATGGCGATCACCGGGATGTTGAGCTTGCGCGCCTCGGTGACGGCGAGGTGTTCCTTCTTGGTGTCGACGACCCAGACGGCCGACGGCACCTTGTTCATGTCGCGGATGCCGCCGAGGGTGCGGGCCAGCTTGTCCTTCTCGCGCTTGAGGACGAGCAGTTCCTTCTTCGTGCGGCCCGAGCCGGCCACGTCGTCGAAGTCGATCTCCTCGAGCTCCTTGAGGCGAGCAAGGCGCTTGTGCACGGTGTTGAAGTTGGTGAGCATGCCGCCCAACCAGCGGTAGTTCACGTAGGGCATGCCGACGCGGGTCGCCTGCTCGGCGATGGACTCCTGAGCCTGCTTCTTGGTGCCGACGAACAGGATCGTGCCACCGTGGGCGACGGTCTGCTTGATGAAGTCGAACGCGTCGTTGAGGTAGGTCAGCGACTGCTGCAGGTCGATGATGTAGATGCCGTTGCGCTCGGTCATGATGAAGCGCTTCATCTTGGGGTTCCAACGGCGGGTCTGGTGCCCGAAGTGGACGCCGCTCTCCAGGAGCTGGCGCATTGTGACGACGGCCATGCCGAGGTCCTTTCGTAGTTTTCCAGTTGTCTCTCACCGACGGCGTCGGTGAAACCTGGTGCTCGGAGCCGCCCCGACCCGTGGTGTCACGGGACTGATCGAGGTGAACTCCCGGCCGAAGCCGGAACAAGCACGCGAATTCGACCCGTTGACACGGGCCGTGAGCACAGTCTAGGGGCAAGGTGGCCACACCACCGAATCGAACGCGGCCCTGCCGCTGCCTAGGCTGATCACGTGACTTCTCCCCTGGTTCGACGCATGCAGGATTTCGGCGAGACCGTCTTCGCCGAGATGACCCAACGCGCCCTCGCCCATGACGCGGTGAATCTCGGGCAGGGCTTCCCCGACACCGACGCGCCCCAGCCGGTGCTCGACGCCGCCGTGGAGGCGATCCGCTCCGGGCGCAACCAGTACCCACCGGCGATCGGCGTCCCGGAGTTGCGCTCGGCCATTGCCGAGCACCAACTGCGCTTCCGTGATCTGCACGTCGATCCCGACACCGAGGTGCTCGTCACCGCCGGCGCCACCGAAGCGATCGCGGCCACCATTCTGGCGTTGTGCGAACCAGGCGATGAGGTGGTGACCTTCGAGCCCTACTACGACTCCTACGCGGCATCGATCGCCCTGGCCGGTGCGCAGCGGCGCACCAGTGTGCTGCGCTTCCCCGATTTCACCGTGGACGAGGAGAGTCTGCGTGCGGCCTTCTCCGAGCGCACCCGCTTGGTGCTGCTCAACACCCCGCACAACCCGACCGGCAAGGTCTTCACCCGCGCCGAACTCGAACTCGTCGCGAAGCTGGCACGCGAGCATGATGCCTACGTCGTGACCGACGAGGTGTACGAGCACCTGGTGTACGACGGGCAGCACGTGTCGATGGCCACGCTTCCAGGGATGGCAGATCGCACCCTCACGATCTCCTCCGGCGGCAAGACCTTCGCCGCGACCGGTTGGAAGGTCGGGTGGGTGACCGGCCCGGCCGATGCGATCGCCGCGGTGCGCACGGTGAAGCAGTTCCTGACTTTCGTGGCCAGCGGTCCCTTCCAACCTGCGATCGCGGCCGGCCTACGACTGCCGGACGCCTTCTTCGACGACCAGCGCGAGTCCATGCTGCTGCGCCGGGACCTACTGGCGGAAGGTCTGGCGTCCGTCGGCGTGCCGGTCGCCGTGCCGGCCGGCGGATACTTCGTGATTGCCGATTGCTCGGCCTGGGGGCCGGACGCGCTCACGATCTGCCGCGCGCTGCCTGAACGAGCCGGGGTCGCCGCCGTACCTGTGTCGGCCTTCCACGACGACGCCGCCGCGGCGCCGGGCTTGGTGCGCTTTGCGTTCTGCAAGCGTCCGGAGGTCATCACCGAGGGCGTCGACCGTCTGCGCCGCGCGTTCTCCACAGCCTGACCTGAGCACTTTGGTCGTCCACAGACCGGCTGGCGCGCCCGCCGACGCGGTCAGCGGTCTCGCATGCTCGGGCCATGAAGGTCCTGATGCTCATGGCCATGTGGTCGGCGACGCTCGGCACTCAGGCGGTGGTGCCGGCTGCGGCACCGTCGGGCCCTCCAGCGGCGCCGACGAGTGTGAGCTCAGCACCGCGCACCGGGTACGTGTGGCCGCTTCGTCCGGACCCAGCGGTTGTGCGTCCGTTCATCGCGCCGTCCCAGAAGTGGGCGGCCGGCCATCGCGGGGTCGACCTGCTCTCCTCGACGGACGCGCGCGTCCATGCCGCGGGCGACGGAGTGGTGAGCTTCTCAGGTGTCATCGCAGGACGAGGCACGGTGGCGGTGACTCATCGCAACGGCTGGCGCACCACCTACGAGCCCCTCGCCACACGCGTGCAGCAGGGCGCAACGGTCAGTGCCGGCGACCTCATCGGCACCCTGACTCCGGAGGCGAGTCATTGTGCACCGCGCGCCTGCCTGCACTGGGGCTTGGTGATCGGCGACCGCAACTACCGCGACCCGCTCATGCTGTTGAAGCCGCAGCGCGTCGTGCTGCTTCCGGTTCCCTGACGTGCTGGCGTCGCGCGAAGATCAGGCCCGCGGATGGGCCTGGGTGAACGACCGCCGCAGCCGCTCGACCGACACATGCGTGTAGACCTGCGTGGTGGCCAAGCTGGAGTGACCGAGCATCTCCTGCACCATGCGTAGATCGGCACCGCCTTCAAGCATGTGGGTCGCAGCACTGTGCCGTAGTCCGTGAGGGCTCAACGCGGGGGCGTCAGGCACGTGGCCGAGGGCGGCTTCCAGGCTGCGTCTGATCGTGCGCGGATCGACGCGGCCGCCGCGCCGTCCGAGGAAGAGCGCTGGCCCGGACGCAGCGTTGGCCAACTTCGGACGTCCGTGCTCCAACCATTGCTCGATCGCTTCGGCCGCTGGGCGACCGTAGGGCACCGTCCGTTCCTTGTTGCCTTTGCCGAGCACCCGCACCACCCAGCGTTCGCGGTCGCAGTCGTCGACATCGAGTCCGACCAGTTCGCCGACTCGTAGGCCACTGGCGTAGAGCAGTTCGAGGGCGGCGCGGTCGCGTAGATGCACCGGATCGGCGTCGTCGGCAGCCAGTGCAGCGATGTGCATCAACTCCTCCGCCTCCGACTGCCGCAGCACGCCGGGCAGCGACTTCGGCTTCTTGGGCGAGGCCAGCCGCAGCGCAGGATCTGTCGGCACCGCTCCGGTGCGGGCAGCCCAGCGGAAGAAGGCGCGCACCGCCGTCGCGCGGCGGGCGATCGTCGACTTCGCCGCCCCCTGCTCCGACATGTGCGCCAGCCATGAGCGCAGATCTGCCAGGCCGACCTCGCTCCACTCGTCCACGCCTGCTTCGGTGAGGAAAGTGCGCAGCGCGTCGAGATCACCGGAGTAAGCCCGGACGGTGTGCGCGGAACGGTTGCGTTCGACCTCGAGATGCTTCAGGTAGTCGCAGACCAGCGGATCGGCAGGCGCTGACATGCCTGCCAACCTAATGCCCGCCCGACCGAAAACCCTGCGTCCGATGCAGTGTGCGCCGCGGTGTCACCGGCGAGCTCGTGCAGTGATCGCACGTCAGCACCGGGGCGCAGCTCGATCGCGCGCGGGAACGACGGCAGGGCTGGAGCTGAATACCGCCGATTTCCAATGGCTTTGCCTTTACCGAGTCCTGACTCATCTTTGACCTCTAGCGGGTGACCTGTTTACCAACTCGTTCATATGTTGATACGCGTCCCAATCCCCGCCCTACCGGGCCACACCCCAGGAGACACCCGATGAGCAGAAGACTCAGCCGTGCCGCTCTCGCCACCTGCGCAACGCTGGCAGTGGCAGGCAGCGCTTTCGCAGCGCAGGCTCCGAGCTTCCAGGAGTTCGAGGCAAGCGCGGTGCGCGACTCGGACAACCAGTACATCGTGAACGGCGACGAGCCCGTCGCCAACAAGGGCGCGCTGAAGGCGTACTACAAGGAGATGACCACCGCTCCCGACAAGGACGGGCTGATCATCAACCGCACCTATTCGGGTGACGACAAGTGGACCGCCACCCAGGCCCGCAACCTGACGTACTGCGTGTCGACTCGGTTCGGCACCAACCAGGCAGCAGTGGCGAACGCCATGGCTTCCGGTGCCGCGCAGTGGCACGGAGCTTCCTCGGGCATTCGCTTCGTCTACCTGTCGAGCCAGAACTCCAAGTGCAACACCCGCAACAACAATGTGGTGTTCTCCGTCGAGCCCGCATCGAGCGGCTCGTCCTACATCGCCCGGGCGTTCTTCCCCAGCTCTTCGAAGTCGAGCCGCAACGTCCTGATCAACACCAGCCAGCTCTTCAATGCCGGTTCGTGGACCCCCTCGAACATCATGGCGCACGAGCTGGGCCACACCCTCGGCTTCCGCCACGAGCACACTCGCCCCGAGGCGGGCACTTGCTTCGAGGACAACAACTGGCGCCCGCTGACGGCCTACGACAGCTCGTCGATCATGCATTACCCGCAGTGCAACGGCACCTCCAGCAACCTGTCGATGACCTCGACCGACCGGGCCGGAGCTCGCGCCATCTACGGCTACTGAATCGGACAGACCCAGAACCCTCCCTCCTCCAGGGAGTCCGTGCGTGCAGCCCCGACCCGATCGGTCGGGGCTGCACCATGTGCTGGGGCGGGGTGGACGGCCGGAGGTCTCAACGGCCGGTGCGGGTGAGCCGCCAACCTCCCGCCGGCGCCTGCTCGATCACCCCCAATGACTGGAGTTCGCCGACACCCGCAAGTACCTCGCCGATCCCGAGTCCGGCTCGATGCACGAGTTGGTCGACGGTCACCGGCCGGCTCGCCGGAAAGGCCTCACGCGTGCGCGACGCCACTTCGGAGACGACGTCGAGCATGGTGTCGGGCGATCGTTTGAGCGGCGACGCCGACGCGTCCATCGGGCCGATCATCTCCAGCACCTCAGCCGCGTCGCAGACCAGTTGCGCACCCTGCCGGATCAACTCGTTGCTGCCCGCACTCGTCGCACTGGTGACCGCCCCGGGCACGGCACCCACCGGCCGTCCCAGGTCGGCGGCGTACCCGGCGGTGTTCAGCGAGCCGGATCGCAGCCCGGCCTCGACGACCACCGTGCCGGCACCGAGCGCGGCGATGATGCGGTTGCGTGCCAGGAAGCGGTACTTCATCGGGGCTTGACCCGGCGGGTATTCCGACACCAGCACACCGTCCTGACGGATCCGGTCGAGCACACCTCGATGTGCTGCCGGGTAGGCGCGATCGAGACCACAGGCGAGAGCCGCCACGGTCGGGGCACCGGCGGCGAGCGAACCTTCGTGAGCTGCGACATCAATGCCGTAGGCCGCTCCGGACACGACGTTCACCCGCTCGGCCGCGAGGTCGCCCGCCATGCCACGTGCCACGGTCGTGCCGTACGGACTTGCCGCCCTCGACCCGACGATCGCCACTGATTGCGCGACGATATCGTCAAGCCGACCATTACCGCGCACCCAGAGACACCAGGGTGGAACAGCGAGCTCGTCAAGCGCGGTCGGCCACTCCTCGTCGCCCGGCACGAGCACCCTCGCTTGTAACGCCTCGGTTGCGCGCACCAACAGCTCGGCGTCGAAGATCTCAGCGCGGGCGCGACAGCGCTGGAAGGCACTGCCACGGTCGTGCTCGATGAGATCGCAGGCAGCCTGCGGTTCGAGGCCGACGATCTTGGGGGTCACCACTCGGTCAAGGGGCTCCGCAATCGCAGCGAGCTTCATCCGGGCGAGGCGATCGGACGAATAGTTGCGCATCATGCCGCCTCCGCTGCCATGCGAAGACCCAGTGACTGCAGCAGATGATCGGCACCAGGCCGTTCGGCGCCTGCGATATCGGCGAGCGTCCACGCCACTCGGAGGCAGCGGTCGTATCCACGCATGGTGAGGGTGCCCCGGTCGAGTTGTTGATCGATGGGACGCGTGACCTGCGTCGGAAGTCGCCATCGCCGATCCCGTAGGTACTTGCCGGGCACCGATGCGTTGGTCGAGTAGCCGACGGCCAGCCATCGTCCACGTTGACTCTGCCGTGCAATTCTCACTCGCTCGGCGATCTGCGCTGTGCCCTCCTGGGGTGGGGCGTCGTGCACCCGCTTGACGGCGTGCACCTGCAATTGCACGTCGACCCGATCCATCAGCGGCCCGGACAGTCGATTGCGGTAGTTGCGCAGCACCGGCGCCGAACACACGCAGCTGCGGGAAAGTGCGTGTCCGCACGGGCACGGGTTGGATGCCAGCACCAGTTGGAAACGTGCCGGGTAGGTGAACATGCCCACAGCCCGCGCCACCTGCACCACCCCGGACTCCAGCGGTTGACGCAACGCATCGAGCACCTCACGCTTGAACTCGGGGCACTCGTCGAGGAAGAGCACTCCGCCGTGGGCTCGCGAGATCGATCCGGGGCGCACCTTGAGCGTGCCGCCACCCACCATTGCTGCGAGGCTGGCTCCGTGGTGCGGGGCGACGAACGGCGGGCGCCTGATCAGCTCACCATCACGCAGAGTGCCGAGCACAGAATGGATGGCAGTGGCTTGCAAGGCCACCTCCTCCTCCAACGGCGGCAACAAACCGACCAGACGTTCGGCCAACATCGTCTTGCCCGCCCCGGGTGGCCCGACCATCGACAGGTTGTGGCCACCAGCCGCCGCCACCTCGAGGGCGAAACGAGCCTCCGGCTGACCGATCACATCGGCCATGTCGGCCGGCGGACGCTCCTGCCGTCGACGGTCGTCAGGCAGCGCCGGTGATTCCGGCAAAGGACGACGCCGGCGGATCGCGCGATAGCGATCGACCACCTGCGCCAGCGACTGGGCCGGCACAACCTCCATCCCGCTGACCAGCGCCGCCTCACGCGCGTTCCCACACGGGACGACCACCGTCAGCACCCCCTGTGCGCGGGCTGCGAGCACGGCAGGCAGCACTCCCGGCACCGGTCGCACCTCACCGTCGAGACCGAGCTCGCCGAGGTGGACGACACCGGCGATGAGAGCGGGATCGACCACGTCACGGGTGGCGAGCACCGCCAACGCGATGGCGAGGTCATAGCCGGAGCCGTGTTTTGTGAGCCCGGCCGGCGAGAGATTGACCGTCACCTTCTGCTTCGGCAGTTTGAGCCCGGCGTGGGAAGCCGCGGCCCTGATGCGGTCGGGCGACTGCTTGCACGCAGAGTCGGGGAGCCCGATGACGCTGAAGGCAGGCTGACCGGAGCTGGCATAGGCCTCGACATCGACCACGGTGCCGTCGATTCCGTTGACGGCAACACAGAGCGTGCGACTCAGGCTCATGCGACATCACGCAGGTGCTCCAGATCGGCCACGCTGCCGTGTTGCAGGACGATCCCGATCAGGTCGACCCGTACTTCTCTCGCGCGCACATGGTGCTCGTGCAGCCATTGCCGGATCAGGCGGTGCAGACGGTCGATCTTGTCCTGTTTGACCGCCTCGACCGGCCGTCCGAAGAATTCGGTGGTGCGGGTCTTGACCTCCACGGCCACCACGCACGCATCCGCCTCGTCGAAGCCGACGATATCCAGCTCACCCGTAGGGCAGCGCCAGTTGCGTTCCAGCACAAGCCAATTCATCGACCTCAGGTAGTCGACCGCAATCTCTTCGCCCGTGGCGCCCAAGGACTGCCGATGGATCGTCATCTCTTCGCTCATGCGGCAGAGCTTGCGCTGACGGAGCGCTCGACGACACCGGGCGAGCTAGTCCTGTGGATGAAGCCGAGTGTTCGACCCGGCTGTGGATCACTCCGGAAGTTGGAGGTCGCGCGGGGGCAGTTCTTCGACGTTGACGTCCTTGAAGGTCAGGACGCGCACGTTCTTGACGAATCGGGCCTGCCGGTAGACGTCCCAGACCCAGGCGTCGTTCATGCGTACGTCGAAGAAGACCTCGGCGCCCTCACCGCGCACCAGGACGTCGACCTCGTTGCACAAGTAGAAACGACGTTCGGTCTCGACCACGTGGGTGAAGAGTCCGACGACGTCGCGGTACTCGCGGTAGAGCTGGAGCTCCTGCTCGGTCTCGTACTTCTCAAGATCCTCGGCGCTCACGCACCCTCCTTCACCGAATCGGATCCCACTGTAGGCCGCGTCTGTTCACCCGCGGGATCCAGCGGCGTGACGAACCTGCGCCACGATCGCCTGTGCAGCTCGCACGGGCCGTGGACGTCAAGGGCCGCGAGGTGGTCGGGTGCCGAGTAGCCCTTGTTGCCGGCCCAGTTGAAGTGGGGATGCTGCTCGTGCATCTCGATGAGCATCCCGTCCCGCTCCACCTTCGCCAGCACACTCGCTGCCGCCACGGACGAGCACTTCATGTCCGCCTTGACCATCGTGCGCACCGGCGGAGCCTCAGGCACGTCCGACACCAGCGCGAGCAGACCCATGCCCGCGGGATCGGTCAACCAGTCGTGGCTTCCGTCGAGGATCACCAGATCGGGCACCTCGGTGAGTTGGGCCAAGGCCCGTCGTCCGGCGAGCCGCAGCGCCGCGATGATGCCGATCTGGTCGATCTCGGCCGCGCTCGCGTGACCGACGGCGTGCTCGGTCGCCCAGCGCTGCACCCTCGGCACCATTGCCGTGCGCGCCGCAGGGGTGAGCAGCTTGCTGTCGCGGACACCGGCCGGAGCAGACCGTGTCGACGCATCGATCACTACGACGCCGACCGATACCGGGCCGGCAAGAGCACCGCGCCCCACCTCGTCCATGCCTGCCAGTCGCACGAAGCCTTCACGCTGCAGGGCGCGCTCGACCCGCAGGCTGGGCTTGCGGGAGGTCACTTGTTCGGCACCTTGGCGAACACCTCGGGGTGGGCATCCACCGACTGGAAACGGGAGACCGGCCACGCGACCGCCACCACTTGACCGGTGATGTCGGACTCGGGCACCGAACCCTTGGTGCCGGTGCCGTCGTCATGCCCGCGGGAGTCGAAGGAGAAGTTGCGGTTGTCGCCCATCACCCAGATCTTCCCCTTCGGAACGGTGATGGCGAAGTCGCGGTCGCACGGCAAGGAGCCGGCCTTGAGGTAGGTCTCGTTCAGCGTCGCGCCGTTGACCGACAGCTTCTGCTGCTTGCACTCGACACGGTCGCCGGGCAGTCCGATCAGTCGCTTCACCACGTGCTGCGCGCCCCCGGGCAGGACGCCGATGAAGGTCAGCGTCTCCTTGGCGACCCGCTTGACGGGGTTGCTGCTCGGAGGCGGCGGCGGGCCCCAGGACGCCGGCTGGGAGAAGACGACGACGTCGCCGCGGTGCAGGTCGGAGTGCTGTGGCGTGAACTTCGACACCACGATCCGATCGCCGACGTCGAGGGTGTTTTCCATCGACTGCGACGGGATGTAGAACGGCTGGGCGATGAAGGTCTTCACCAGGAACGAGAGCGTGAGCGCGATGGCCGCAATGACCACGAACTCACGGATGGCGCTTCCTCGCCGCTTCTTGCTGCCCTCCTCCTGCGAGGACGGCACCTCACCGGGTGCGTAGGCGTCGCCGGTGCCTTCCTTCGGGGTCGCGTGGTCGGCCGGATCGTTCGGCGTCGCAGCATCCGCGGAGTCGTGCGTCATGAAGTGGGCACCTTGTCGAAGGTAGAGGAGTGATGGTTCAGACGTCCCATTCTGTCCACCGGCCATACGATTGCAACCGCCCGCCCCGTAACCGAGGAAATCGGGATCGATCCGCGCTTGCCACCGGAGTCCTCGTCGTGGGCGCGGCTGTCGCTCGATGCGCTGCGGTGATCTCCCATCACCCACAGACGATCAGGCGGCACCACGATGTCGAACGGTTCCTGGCAGGCCTGGTCGCCGGGAAAAAGATATGTCTCCTGCACCGGCGTCTCGTTGACCTGCATCGGCTGGCCAGGCGTGCACGAGACCCGATCGCCGGGCAGACCGATCAACCGTTTGATCAAGTGGTTGTCGCCCTCAGGGTAGAGACCGACGAACTGCAACGGCTTCACCACGACATTGGCCAGTGCGCTGCGCTTGACGTTCGGGGTGTCGAGCCAACCTTCGTCGTCGGAGAAGACCACGACATCCCCGCGTTCGAGTTCGAACAGGCCCGGCGTCAGCTTGCTGACCACGACGCGGTCTCCGCGGACGAGGGTGTTCTCCATGGAGCCGGACGGAATCCAGAAGGGCTGCAGCAGGAAGGTCTTGACCAGCATCGACATCACCAGCGCGATGGCGACCACGATGCCGACCTCGCGCAGCAGCGATGTCTTCTTCTTGGCTGTCGCTTCCTCGTCCTGCTTCTCGGTCACGGCGGTAACAGCGGGCTTGCGCTGCCACCAACGCCGATTCTCGGTGGACGGGGCATCGGTCGCGACTGAGCGCCGGTCGGCCCTGGTCTGCGGACTGGCGGCGTCGGGGAGGCGTCCGACTGGCTCGGCGGTGCCGCGGCGGCGCAGATCCTCCACCTGGGCGCGGGAGATTCCTTCAGTGCGCCCGGCGTCCGGCAACCGGCCTACCTGTTCACGGCGTCCTCGCTGCAGGAGCGCGTCGAGCTCTTCACGACTCATCGAGCCGGTGTCAGCCGCTGCGGGATCGTGCGCGTCCTGACGGCCGAGGGCGGCTAACTCTTCACGGGAGATCGGCGTCGTCGGCTGGTCGGCGCTGTCACGTGGGGTGCGCCGCGGCAAGCGGAACTGGGAGTCACTCACGATTCAACGCTCCCCCACCCTGCGCTCGGCCAGTATCTCCACACGACCACTCCGACGATGTCTTCGGCTCGGACGCTCCCTCCACCTGGATCTCCGAGGTGATTCCGGGAGTCGTCGGACGCCGGTCGATTGTCGCCCATGACGAAATACCGTCCCTGCGGCACCCTGATGGAAAAGGCCGTCGTGCTGGCCAGAACCCCTGCCCGCAGGTACGGCTCCGCCTGGACTTTCCCCTCGACCCGCAGCACTCCGACGCGATCGACACTCACCCGTTCCCCAGGCAGTGCGATGACGCGCTTGACGTAGACATGCTCACCCGGACGGATGCCGAACCAGTCACCGATCCTGCGCAGTGAACCCTGATCGGGCGCGCCACCGTAGAAAGCTTCGTCCGCGGTGAAGACCACAAGGTCACCGCGCTCGACCCGGACGTGTTTGCGCACCGCGATGCGATCTCCGGGCGACAAGGTGGGCACCATCGAACTCGACGGCACGGTGTAGGTCTCGATGAAGAGCGGCCGCACCACCACCAGCACCGCGAGCACGGCCAGCAGCACGAGGAGTCGCCGCATGCGTCCGGACATGAACGAGGGCGGTGCCGTGTCATCCGACACGGCACCGCCCTGCTCAGCCAACGTTTTGTCAGGCCTTGGCGGCCGGGGTCTCGCGACGCTCCTTGATCTTGGCTGCCTTGCCGCGCAGTTCGCGCAGGTAGTACAGCTTCGCGCGGCGCACGTCACCACGGGTCACGACCTCGATCTTGTCGATGACCGGGTTGTGCAGCGGGAAGGTGCGCTCGACACCGACACCGAAGCTCATCTTGCGGACGGTGAAGGTCTCGCCCACACCCGAGCCGTGACGGCGGATGACAACACCCTGGAAGGCCTGCACACGCGAGCGCGTACCTTCAATGACCTTCACGTCGACACGAACGGTGTCACCCGCGCGGAAGTCGGGACGGTCGGCCTTCAGGCTCGCTGCATCGATCTCGTCGAACTTCTTCATGACTGCTACTTCCTTGTGGCGCCACAGGTCGCCACGCTCAATGGTTCGGAGTGCGTCCAGGTCTCGACCACATGACTGAGGCCACTCCCCCTGTGGCGGGGGTCGACACGACCAGCAGACGCAAGAGGCAAGTTTGCCAGAACACCCGCCGCCCGACGAAATCGCGGCTATCTGAGCGGCCAGCCTCCCTTGCTCCCCTCCGCCGACTTGCTCTCCGAACCGTTCCTTGCGCGCTATAGCGCCCAAGACTGGGAACGGGCAGCAAGAGGGCGGCGCAGAGCAATCGAGTAGATCCCCGAACGATGAGTCCACAACCCGCCGCTCGGAGTGCGCTCGTCCACAGCGACCATTCAACAACGACGCTGCTGCGGGTCTTGGCTCAACACTTCGCGCCATTGGCCACGAACTTCCGCTGCCGATCCGCATTCGCCTCGACGAACGCGAAGGGATCCTCGGTGTGTCCGACCTCCACGACCTCGGCGCCGACTCCAAGGACGCCGGGGTGTGGGTGCGCGCACGCCTGCTGCACCGCGTGCGGCGCGGTGCATACGTGGACGCTGCCCGCTGGCCCACCGCCGACCCCACGGGGCGTTCAACACTGCAGCACCGAGCATCGGTGCACGCGTTGACCTCACACCCTGGCAATGACTTCCATGCCGCGGGTGCGTCGGCGGCCGTCCTGCATGGGCTCCCACTCATCGAGCCCTTTGCCGGCACCCACCTCGCCCGCGGCTCGCTCGGCCCTTCGGAACGCAATGGTGATGTCGTCGTCCAGACGTGGTGGGGCCCTGAGTCGTTGGGCACGGCCCACGGGCTGCCGGTGCTGACACCGGCAGCGACGGTGGCCTCGCTGGCGACCCTACGAGGCGTCGAACCCGGTGTGGTCGCGCTCGATGCGGCGTTGCACACACCGTCGCCTTCCCCGTGCCCGGCGCACCGGCCGTCTTGCTGAACGACCCCGCTCACGTTCGCCAGGTGCTGCAGACCTCAGCTCGCAACTGGAGCAAGCAGACCGTGCAGTACGCCGCGCTGGCCCGGGTGACCGGGCCCGGCCTGCTTGCCTGCGCCGAACCGAACTGGATCGAGCACCGACGCCTGGCCGCGCCGGCTTTCCACCACCGGCGTCTGGAGGCAGTCGGCGAGCAGGTGCGTGACGCCGCCCGCACCGTCCTTGCCGATCAAACCCCTCCCGCCCACTCGGGGTCCGTCGTCGACGTCAGTCCGCTGATGCATCGCATCGGCCTGGACGCAGTCGGCCGTGCTCTCTTCTCCAGCGACCTCACCGCCAGCACCGAACGCCTCCTCGACGCATCCAGCGGTGCCGCCGAGTTCATCGTCCGCCTCGGTCGATCGGTGCTGCCGACCGCACAGTGGGCGCCGACCCGCACGAACCTGCGATTGCGTTCGGTGCGAAGGGAACTCGACGCGGTGGCTACCGACATCATCGCCGCTCGACGCCGGACCGCCGCGCCCTCGACGCCCGACTTCCACGACGATCTGCTCGGTCTGCTCATCGACAGCGAGCTCACCGACGTCGAGATCAGGGACGAACTGATCACGATGGTGATCGCGGGTCACGAGACCGTCGCCGCCGCGCTCAGCTGGACGCTCATGTTGCTGGCCGAGCACACCGAGATTCAGGATCGGATGCGCGCCGAACTCGGCGCGCTCGGTTCGCCGGTTTCCATGTTGACCCCCCGCGAGCAACTGCCGATCACCCGTGCCGCCATCGACGAGGCTCTGCGCTTGTACCCGCCTGCCTGGGCGATCTCCCGGCGTTCACTCGCTGCCGAGCGGGTCGGTGACGTCGACCTCCCGGCAGGCACATTGACGATCATCAGCCCGTGGCTGTTGCACCGACCGGTATCGCGCGGTGATGGACAACGGAATCGTCGAGAACGAGGTCTGCCCGGTCTACGTCGCCGTTTGCACCGAGCCGGACGACCTGAGCCCCGACCCGGCTGAGGTCGCCGCCATCGAGTGGCACGACTGGGCCGCGTTCCGTTCACAGGTGCTCTCCGGCGAACGCGACGTGAGTCCTTGGTGCGCGTTGCAGGTGGCCGAACTTCCGGAAGAGCTCGCTGACTGAGGCCCAGGTCGGGGTCGTGACTTGCTCGGGTTCGAGTTCTCGGTGGCGAAGAAGGCCGCTGCTTCTTGCAGGAACTCCCGATCCATCCGCAGCTCGGCGACCTCACGACGCCTCGAAACCCCTCAGGTGAGCAGAAGCCGCTCCAACCGGCGGCGAACCAGCACGGTGCCGAGCGCGCCCATCGCGACCGGGTAGGCCACGGAGACGAGCGAGCCCCAGCCGACGGCGCCGGTGGCCAGTTCGCGGCAGAGCACCACGCCGCGGTAGAGCGGGGTGGCCTCGACGACCCATTGCAGCCAGGTCGGGTAGCGGGTCACCGGGAAGAAGGTGGCCGAGAAGAGGAACAGCGGCATCAGGGCGAGGGTGATGTATTCGAAGTCCTGCCAGCTGCGGATCCAGGTCGTCAGCGCCATCGCCACCGAGGCGAAGGCGTACCCGATGAGCAGGGTGGCCGGCACCGCGAGCAGCGCCCACCAAGAGTGGATCATCCCGAGCACGAGCATCACCAGCGCGAACGCGGTGGAGTAGATGCCGCCGCGGATGAGCGCCCAACCGATCTCGCCGCGGGCCACGTCGCCGACGGTCCGCGGGGTGGCGAGGATCTGGTCGTACAACTTGGCGTACTTCAGCCGGAAGAAGACGTTGAAGGTGGCGTCGAAGATCGCGCCGTTCATCGCGGACGCGGCCAGCATGCCGGGTGCGACGTAGTCGGCGTAGGCGACGTGGTGCCCGTTCACCTCGAAGCCGGGAATGAGCTGACCGACCCCGATCCCGATGGAGAGCAGGTAGAAGACGGGCTCGAGGAAGCCGGTGACGAAGACGACCCAGTCGCGCCGGTAGACCAGGAAGTTGCGGTGGATCAGGGTGCCGGCGCCCTGCATCGCCGACAGACGGCGTCCCTCGACGCGCACCAACGGGGAGAAGACGCTGCTCACGGCACCAACGCCTTCCGCATCCCGGCGACCGTCAACAGGTAGCCGGCGCCGGCGAGCAGCACCAGGTAGGCGATGTTGTACGCGGCGACCGGCCAGTCCCACAGGCCCGTGGACGCCATCCGGGCCAGGTTCACGCCTTGCCAGAGTGGCGAGAGGCGCGCGGCGAACTCAAGCACCGGCGGCAGCGTCGTGATCGGGAAGAAGGACCCACTGAACAGGGTGAGCGGGATCATCAGCAGCCGGAAGACGACAGAGAAGCCCGACTCGCTCTCGGCACGGACGGCGTACGCGTAGATCGGCAGCGCCGCGGCGAGACCGACGAGCACCTGCACCCCGATGACCAGCGGGGCGCTCCACCACCGCTGGAAGATGTCGAAGAAGGAGAGCACGACCGTGAAGACGACCGCCGTGGTCATCACCCGGAACAGGATGAACACGATGTGCGCGATCAGAATGTCGCTGACCCGCAACGGTGTTGCCAGCTGCGCCTCGTAGGTCTTCACCCATTTGCGCATGCCCATCACGGGGTAGGTGGTCTCACCGAAGCCGACCTGCATCGACTGCGCGCAGATCATCCCGGGCACCACGAAGGCGAGGTAACTGGCCGCCCCTTCGAGGGTCGCCGGGTCGGCCTGCACGAAGCCGCCGAGCAGCACCCCCATCGCGACCACGTAGAACCACGGGCTGACGAAGGAGGTGATGACACTCCCCCGCCAGGTGCGCTTGTAGACCGTCCACCAGTACTCGAGCAGGTGGACGGGGCTCGGACGAACGGCCGTCCGGACGGGTGTGGTGGTCGTGGCGGTCATCAGTCGACCAGCGTTCGGCCGGTCAACCGGAGGAAGACGTCCTCCAGGCTCGAGCGGCGCACGAGCGAGGCGATCGGGTGCAGGCCGGCCCGGGCGACCTCCGCGAGGGTGTGTTCGCCGTTGTCGGTGTAGAGCAGGAGCCGGTCGGGCAGCACCTCGACCCGCTGGGCGTGCGGGGCCACCTTGTCGGCGAGCGCCTCGTGTTCGCCGATGCCGAACCGCAGCTCCGCGACCTCGCGGGTGCAGTAGGTGCTGATCAGGTCGCGCGGCGTGCCCTCGGCGGCGATCATGCCCTTGTCCATCACGACCAGGCGGTCGCACAACTGCTCCGCCTCGTCCATGTAGTGGGTGGTGAGCACCAACGTCACGCCCTGCTGCTTGAGACGGAAAAGCTTGTCCCACAACAGGTGTCGGGCCTGTGGGTCGAGTCCGGTGGTGGGTTCGTCGAGGAGCAGTAACTCGGGGTCGTTGATCAGCGAGCGGGCGATCGTCAGACGCCGCTTCATGCCACCCGACATCGCCTCGACGCGTCCGTCGGCCTTGTCGGTGAGTTGAGCGAATTCGAGCAGTTCGGCGGCCTTCGCCTTCACCTCGCGGCGCGAAATGCCGAAGTAACGCCCGTAGACGATCAGGTTGTCGCGCACGCTGAGCTCGTTGTCGAGGGTGTCCTCCTGCGGGCAGACCCCGATGCGGGCACGGATCGCCGAACCGTCGGAGGCCGGGTCCATGCCGAGGATCTCCAGGTTGCCGCCGGTGCGCGGGGACACGGTCGCGATCATCCGCATCGTCGACGACTTGCCCGCACCGTTCGGGCCGAGGAAGCCGAAGACCTCGCCACGGCGAACCTCGACATCGATCCCACGCACCGCCTCGAACTCGCCGAAGCTCTTGCGCAGGCCCCTTGCCCGGATCATCGCGTTCTCCACGTGGGTGGACGCTACCGGTTCGCCTCGCCGAAGGCGGCGTGCACGAGTCGCGACTGTCGCGTGCAGCGCTCGCGGACGGTGTTCGTCGCGAACCGTGCACGCGCCGTCCGCGGCTTGTGTACACCGCCGCGATGGGGTCAAGGCGGCCACGCCCCTCGGCGCGGCCGCCTGCCCCGTCCGACTCACTTCATCGGCATCAACACGGTGTCGACGATGTAGACGGTCGCGTTCGCGGTCTGCACGTTGCCGCACAGCACCTTCGCCCCGGCGACGTCGAAGTCGGGGCTGGCACCCTTCACCGCGACGGTGTCACCGGCGAGAGTGGTGTGGCTGCCGGCGAGCTGGTTCGGTGCCAGACGCCCCTTGACGACGTGGTGGGTGAGCAGCTCGGTGAGCGCCTTGTTGTCGTTGAGCACCTTGTCGAGGTCGGCCTTCGGGATCTTGTCGAAGGCCGAGTTCGCCGGGGCGAACACGGTGATGTCCTTGCTGGTGTTCAGCGTGTCGACCAGGTTGGCCTTCTTCACGGCGGTGACCAGGGTCGACAACAGCGGGTTGTTGCTCGCGGCGGTCGCGACCGGGTCGTTGGCCATCCCGGCGAAGGAGCCCTTGCCGCTGGTGGGCACTGAGGCGCAGCCCGGACCGAACTGGGTCTGCTTCATCGGGTCGGAGCTCATCGAGTCGGAAGTCGTCGGGCTCGACATGGCGCTGGAGCTCGAACCGGACATCGAGCCGGACGAGGTCATCGGGGACGAGCTCGACATCGAGGTGCTGGTGGACGTGTCGGAGGAGCCCGACGAGTCACTTCCGCCGCAGGCGGACAGACCGAGGGCGAGCGCCGCGGCGATCGCGAGGGTGGGGGTCGTGCGCTTCATGAGATGTCTCCTGATCGGGTCGTTGTCGGACACCGGTGGTTCGTCGCACCGGCTCGATCGGATTGCCCGGATCTGATGAAATGCTTTGCAGCGCAGGTGCTTTCGCCCCCGGTCAGCGAACGATGACGGCGATCTCGTGGTACCCGGAGGCGCCGTCGGGGAAGGGATCGGCGCGCTGCTGCGTCTGCACGGACCCACTGCCGTAGATGCACCGTGCCCGTAGTCGGTGCTGGCCCGTCGTCGCTTCCCACGGCAGCCACCACTGGCGCCAGTAGTCGATGCCCGCGTCCGGGCCCAGTCGGGCTTGTTGCCAGGGCCCGTCGTCGATTTGCACCTGCACGGCGCGCACCCCCTGGTGCTGCGCCCAGGCGGTACCGCCGATCGCGACCGTGCCCGGTTTCAGGGTGGCCAAGGGTTCGGGGGTGTCGATGCGGGCGCTCGGCTTGATCGGGCCCTGTTCACCCCAACCCCGCACCGTCCAGTACGCCTTGCGGCTGGTGTAGGTGGTGACGGTCAGTCGGGTCACCCACTTCGTGGCGCCGACGTACCCATACAGCCCGGGAGTGACCAGTCGCGCCGGGTAGCCGTGGTCGCGCGGGAGCAGTTCGCCGTTCATCCCGATCGCGAGAAGCGCATTCCGGGTCGGGTCGGTGAGCGCCACCAAGGGCGTGGAGCTGGTGTACCCGTCGACGGACGTGGACAGCACCTGGTCGTTGCCGGCCTTCGGCACGGCGCGGGCGAGCAGTTCGCGCACCGGCACCCCGGTCCAGCGGGCGCCGCCGGCGTACTCGCCACCGACCTCGTTGCTGACGCAGGTGAGGGTCACGTCGGCTTCGACCAGGGGCATCGCCGAGATCTGCGCGTACGTGAACCGTTGCGGGTGCTCAACCGCGCCGTCGATCACCAACTCCCAGTTGTCGGCGTCCACCCGGGGCACGACGAGCGCGGTGTCGACCCGGTAGAACTTGCCGGACGGCGTCCGCCACGGGGTCACTCCCGGCACCGTGCTCTCGAGTCCGGCGGGCAGCGCCGCCAACGGCTTGCGGACGCGGGGCAGCACCCCGGCGACCTTGGTGGCGGTCGATCCGATCGACTGACCGATCGCGACCGCCAGCGCACCGAACGCGGTCGCGCCCCCGGCCAGCATCACCCCGCGACGGGACAGGCCCGTGTTCGCGTCCGCGGCGCCCGGCAGTTCACGCTGCAGCGCCGCCATCGTCGCCAGACCAACGAGCCCGGTGACGGCGGTCGGCAGCAGCGAGAGCGCGTCGGCGTTCGGCCGGCCGAGCACGGCCGCCGCGGCGAGCGCGACGAGCACTGCGAGCCCGATCAGTCCGCGCGTCGGGTGCCGCCGTCCGAGCCAGCCGGCGAGCGCCGCCAACAGCAAGGTCACCACCACCACCCCGAGAAGCAGCACGGTCTTGTCGTTGCTGCCGAAGGTGCGGATCGCCCACGACTTCACCGGCTCCGGGGTGGCGTCGATCACCGCCGACCCGACCGCGTACGGCGGGGAGGCCGCGGGCCGGAACAGCCCGGCGACCAGATGCCCGACCCCGGCTCCGAGCACCGTCGCGGCGACGCCGGTGGCCGCGCCGTCCAGTGCGTCTCGCATCGATCTCATGTCGGTGGTTCGCCGCCCGTGCCGATTCGGATTGCCGCTCTCAGAAGGCCGCGACGGCCAGCGGTTTACCGGACGGGCTGGTCGATCCGCCGGCCGGTTCCATCGTGATCCCGACCCCAACGGCCTTCGCCGCGTCGCCGTGCAACACCATCTGCACGGCTCCGTCCTTGGGCCCGGGCAGCACCCCGGCCGAGAGCATCGACCCGTCCGGCTGCTGCAACCACAGTTGGTAGGCGCGGCCGGACGGTGCCGAGCCGAGTTCGGTGGAGCGGAACACCGCCTTGCCCATCGCCTTCGACCGGGTCACGGTGGCGTTGTGCCCGGGCATGACCAGGTCGTACGAGCGGGCGTCGGAGGCGCCCGCGACCTGGCTGATCGCGACCTGCTCCGCGGGTGATCGGTCGTACTGCTGCACGGCGACGGTGCCGACGCCGATCACGGCTGCGGCGGCGGCCGCTACGAACCAGGCCCGACGGGGACGCTTCTCGGCGAGCAACCGCGCGGGAGGCTCAGTGACCGGTGGCAGCGGACGGGTCTGCGCGACCGCGTCCAGCACGCTCGCGCGAAGCGACGCCGGGGGCGGCGTCTCGACCTGGGCGCCGAGCCCGGCCGCGGCGTCACGCAAGCTATCCAGTTCGGCCAGGTGCTCGGGGCGGCTCAGCAGGTAGTCCTCGACCCGCGTGCGCTCCTCGTCGGTGACGGCGTCGACCGCGTAGGCGGCCAGCAGTTGGTAGGTGTCGTCGGTCATCGCTCGACTCCCATCGTGTCGCGAAGGCGGATCAACCCGTCCCGGATTCGGGTCTTGGCAGTACCCAGCGGCAGGTCGAGCAGACTGGCCACCTCGGTGTGGGTGTACCCACCGAGGTACGCCAGTTCGACCGCCTTCCGTTGGGTTTCGGTCAGTTGTTGCAGCGCCTTGCGCACCCGGTGCGCCTCGAGGCTGCGATGCGCATCCTCCGCGGTCACGTCGTACGGACGCGGACGGGTGCGTTGTTCATAGACGTCGTCGCGCCGGTCGGCCGCGCTCGCACTGCGCACCCGGTCGACGGCGCGCCGGTGCGTGATCGTCATCAACCAGGAGATCGCGTTGCCGCGTCCCGGATCGAAGCGGGCACTGGTGCGCCAGATCTCCAGGTAGGCCTCCTGGGTGACCTCCTCGGCGTGCGCCGGGTTGCGCACCACCCGCAACGCCAGGCCGTACAGCCGGGCGCTCGTCGCGTCGTACAGCCGGGCGAAGGCGTCTTGGTCGCCGCGGGCGCACCGGGCGAGCAACTCCTCCAGTCCGTCCCCGGAGGTGGGGACGGTGCCGGCCGAGCTGCGCGGCGGGAAGATCGACATGTCACCCATCTTCGCCCCTTCATCGCTGGTCACGTCAGTGCTTCGGCGCCCGGGCCGAAACGGATGGGTGACCCGGTAGTAGCGCCCCGGCTGCGCAGCGGTGCGAAGTTGCGGCAGGATCAACGGCTATGACCAGCACCACATCGCAGACCTGGATGCCGGAAGGTACCGGGTGGATTTCCTGGTCGACGAACGTACGGTGGTCGAGTTCGACGGCGCCGTGAAGTACGGCGGGGCGAACGGCCGGCAGGCGCTGGTTTCGGAGAAGGAACGCGAGGACGCCTTACGCCGCGCCGGGTACGCGGTGATCCGCATCGTGTGGGCAGACCTGCACTCGCTGCCGCGGCTCCGAGCCAAACTGGCGCCCCTGCTGAGGAAGATCGCGTGAGTCCGCTTGCTCACCGTCACTGCCTTGCTCGCCGAACCGTCCCTTGCGCGCTATAGCGGCCAAGCCTGGCAACGGGGAGCAAGACTGCGGCGCAGAGCAAGCGGATCCGCGCGAGCTCCCCTGCATGGCACCACGTTCAGGCGTCGGGGCGCTGTTCGCGATAGGCCTCGTACATGTCCGGACGCCGGGCCGCCGTGCGCTCCAGGCGTTGCTGGTGCCGCCACCTCGCGATCCGACCGTGATCGCCGGAGAGCAGGACGTCCGGCACAAGGCGGCCGTCCCAGTCGGCCGGCTTGGTGTAGACCGGATATTCCAGCAGGCCGTCCTCGTGCGACTCCTCCACCAGCGACTCGGCGTTACCGATGACGCCCGGCAGCAACCGCGCGATCGCCTCGACCATCGCCAGCACCGCGACTTCGCCGCCATTGAGCACGTAATCGCCGAGGGAGAGCACGCGCACGTCGTAGTCACGTGTCGCGTATTCGTAGACGCGTTCGTCGATGCCTTCGTAGCGTCCGCAGGCGAACACCAGATGCGGGGCCTGCGCCAACTCACGAGCGATCGACTGGGTGAATCGCTCTCCGCCCGGCCCCGGGACGATGAGGACGGGTCGCGTCGCCGAATCGCCGGCGACAGCGTCGAGAGCCTCCGACCATGGCTGGGGCTTCATGACCATCCCGGCGCCGCCGCCGTACGGAGTGTCGTCGACGGTGCGATGGCGG
This sequence comes from Yimella sp. cx-51, assembly GCF_017654605.1. GTDB lineage: Bacteria > Actinomycetota > Actinomycetes > Actinomycetales > Dermatophilaceae > Yimella. Next base: position 1,067,763 of record NZ_CP072113.1, on the reverse strand, counting down.
TCGTGGGTCCAGTCACGCAGGTCGTGCACGCGCAGATCCAGTAACCCGTCGCGGCGGGCCTTGCCGATCAGCGAGAGGTCGAGCGGGCTGAGGTACTCGGGAAAGATCGAGACGACGTCCAGTCGCACGTCACTCCCCCAGGTCGAGCAGGCCGGGCGGCGGGTCGGCCACCACACGTCCGGCGTCGAGGTCTACTTCGGGCACGATCTGTTCGACGAACGGCAGGTATGCCGTTCGGCCGTCGGCGAGCTCCACCTCGAGAAGGTCCTGTGCCGGACGCGAGATGAGCGCCTTGACCGACCCGATCGACGCACCGGCGGTGTCGACGACGGGCAGACCCACCAGGTCGTCCTCGTAATAGGCGTCGTTCTCGTCATCGACGGCTGGCGCCGACAGGCGGGTGCCGCGCAACCCCTCGGCCGCCGTCCGATCGAGGGCTTCCTCGAAGGCCAACAACTGAATTCCGTTGTGTACGCGGGCGGCTCGCACGGTCAACGGACCGCGATCGGGGTCGGTCGAGAAGGTTGCGCCGCTGACGAAACGTTCTTCGGGAACATCGGTGTGCACCTGCACCGTCACTTCGCCGCGCAGGCCGTGCGGCTTGCCGATGCGCGCCACCAAGACTTCATCCATGGGCGACATCCTTGCAAAGCCTCATGCCTTGGCCAGCGTCTGCTCGGTCGGCATGACCCACGACAGCATCGACACCCCACACGCGGCGACCAGCGGAAGGATCATGGCGTCCTGGACGCCGAAGTCATGCACCAGCAGTCCCATGAGCCCAGGGCCGACCAGCGTGGTCGCGTAACCGAAGGTGACCACCAGCGACAACGTGCGTCCGCCTCCTGCCAGGCCGGCGAGGCCGTAGATCTGCGGCGCGACCAGAGCCATTCCGGTGCCCACCAGGGCCCAGCCGAGCAACAGCATCCACAGGCCAGACCCGAGCGCGGCGACGCAGTAGCCGACGGCGGCGATGCCGGCACCGATGCGCACCACCAGGCGTCGGCCCAGGGCGTGCACGAGGAAATCGCCAGCCATGCGGACGCCCACCATGCAGACCGAGAACGCGGCGAGACCCCATGCCGCATTCGAGGTCGAGACATCAGCGACGTCACGCACGTGCACCGACGACCAGTCGAACGCGGTGCCCTCAGCCATGCCGAAGCCCACCGCCATCGCGGCGAGGATCCAGGCCGCCCGCGGGATCGACGTCCGATTGCCCGATTCGTCGTGATGGACAACGGGCGCGGTGTCGGCCGAATAGCGATGCACCACAGGTAGATTCGCAGCGATCAACGTCGCAGCCAGCGCGAAGGCAGCAACAGAGATCGCAACCGCTCCGGAGAACAACCAGCCCGAGAGCAGCACGATGAGCGCACCGCTCAGCGAGCCGATCGACCAGCAGGCATGGAATCGGCTCATCAGCGGTTTGGGGCGGGCACGCTCCACCTCGACGGCGAGCACGTTCATCGTGGTGTCGACCAGGCCGTTGCCGAATCCGTACACCGCCGCCAGCACCACCGCCACCCACAGGGAGGGCGAGGCCGCGATGAGCGCGATGCCGAGGGTCATCGTCACCAGGCCCAGGCGGATGGGACGCAGTGCCCCGCCGCGGTCGGCCATGCGTCCGCCGATGTTGATGCCGGCGATGGCGGCGAGGCCGAAGACCATGAGCAACACCCCGAGCCCGCGTGCGTCGGTGTCCCATCGGTCGGCGAGGGTCGGCATGAGCGCACCGACGGTGCCGACCCCGATGCCGTTGACGATGAAGGTCGTCACGGTCGCGAGGACGGCTTCGCGGCTGCCGAGGGGGTGGCGCACAGATCTCCTTCGAAGTGCGAATGTGGTTGGGACACAGCGAGACTCCCCGGAGCAGGTGCTCCGAGGAGTCTCGTTGTTCAGCTGTGTGTCAGCGGCTGCGATCGGTGTCGACGATGTCGACCCTGATGTTGCGCCCTGACGCGAGTGCTTGGACGACCGTCCGCAGAGCGGAGGCAGTGCGTCCGGAACGACCGATCACGCGTCCGAGGTCATCGGGGTGCACGCGCACTTCGAGGAGTTCACCGCGGCGAATCTCCTTGTGGCGCACCACTACGTCCTCGTCGTGCTCGACGATTCCCTTGACGAGGTGTTCGAGCGCTTCCTCGAGCACCGGTTCAGCTCTCGGTGGTCTCGGACTCGGCCTCGGCCTTCGCCGAATCCGGGGTCTCGTCGACGGTCGGAGCCTGCTCGACCTCGGACTTCGCCTCGTCTGCGTCGTCCTTCTTCTCCGCCTTCTTCTTGGCGGTGGTCGCGCCACCCTTGCTGCCGGCGGACTCGCCGTCCTGAGCAGCCTTGAGCGCGGCCTCGTAGAGGGCCTTCTTGTCAGCCTTGGGCTCGGCAACCTTCAGGGTGCCTTCGGCGCCCGCCTCGCCCTTGTGCTTCTGCCAGTCACCGGTGATCTTCAGCAACGCGGCGACCTGCTCGGTCGGCTGCGCGCCGACGCCGAGCCAGTACTGCGCACGCTCGGAGTCGATCTGGATGAGGCTCGGCTCCTGCTTGGGCTGGTAGACGCCGATCTCCTCGATCGCACGACCGTCGCGCTTGGTGCGCGAGTCCATGACGACCACGCGGTACTGCGCGTTGCGGATAGCGCCAATGCGCTTCAAACGAATCTTGACTGCCACGGTTGTGGTGTCTCCTGTTTCTCTGGTCTGTGAGCGACGGCAAGACCGTGGCATGGAATCACCACGGGGAACCGACGTTCGGGGGTAGGCACCTGTTCGACCGCACGACAAACGCCGCGAGAACAAGCGGGTACCCGGGCAATGATGCCAGAAGTAGCCGCCAGGCCCGAATCCGCGCGGACGGCAGCAGCACTAGCCGCGCGGTTCGCTCACTTGGCCGATGAAGAGCGGGGCTCCAGTGACGGTGTCATGGATGGCGAAGACGAACGGCCGGTCGATCAGCAGCTCCCTCGGGACGCTCATGTCGGGAAGTGCACCGGCGCGCATCGCGACGGCCGTCGCGGCCGCTGCCTCGGTGCCCTCCTCGTCGACCTTCACCACCGCCTGGTGCTGCACGTCGCTGACCACCAGGCCTTCCGGCACCTCGGACATCCCGCTGTAGTCGGCTTGTTCGCTCAGCGCGGCGGCCAGCCCCACGTGCCGCAGCGCATCGGAGACTTCGGCACGCGCATCGATGTCGAACACGGGCATCCGCAGCGTGACCTTTTCCGCCCGCGCATCACCGACCTGCTGCAGGATCTGCGGCAACTCATCGATCGCTGCGTGCAGGGAATCTCCGTGCGGCAGGACGACTGTCATCGCCAAACGCGAATCGCTGTACGGGATGGCGCAGGCGGTCCAGAGGTCGCTGTCGACGCAGGACAGTGACTTGGTCGTCGTCATCAACTTGATCTTCTTGGCCGCGCCCGAGTGGCCGATGAACGAAGTGCGCCGGCTCTCTCGCACGAACGGGTCGGCCCAGCTCACCTTCAGGTACAGCGCGTTGACCAGCGCGAGTCGGGTGGCCTTGCTGATCTGTCCTTCGGCCAGGAGTTCGGGGATCAGGTGGTTCGTGCGTTCGTCCACCCGACGGTTGATCTCCTCCCGAGCAGCCTCCGGCTGCGAGACGAAGTCGACCAGCCGCAACCCGGCACCGAACCCGGCCCCGAGCGCGTCGAGGAACTCATCACGCACCGGCAGTCTCTTGTCGGCGTACAAGGTGTTGGCGGCACGGATGATCAGCGGATCTGCTCCCCACCTCTCCTGCACGTCCGCTGCTCGCCGAACGATGTCGGCAAGCACGTCGTCGAACGCCGTGAGCGCCTGCGCCGCATCAGGCCCGAGCACTGCGTCGAACTCGGTCGCCGCCGCGCCGCGCGCACCCGCAGCGGTCATCGCGAGCGCGCTGTAGATCGAGTAGGGGCTCAGCGCGAAATTGGCGTCCGGCGCTGGCGCCACAGCCTCGAACAGACGGACGCCGAAGGCCGCCAAGCGTTCGCCCGCCTCGACCGGATCAGCCGCGGCGACGCGGGGGAGCTCGTGGTGGAGCACCGAGGCCCCGGCGTCGTCATTCGGCCGGCGCATGCTTGTCCAGGAAGGCATAGATCTCATTGTCGTCGACGCCGGGGAAGACTCCCGGCGGCATCGCGGCGAGCAGGTGCGAATGGACGCGGGCCGACGGCCACGACAAGCCGCCCCACCGGTCGGTCTGTGCTGCCGGCGGCTGGAGGCAACAACTCGGATCGGGGCAGCGCGATTTCGAGCGCTCCTGGGTGTTGCCGCCACGCATCCATTTCACGTACTGGTAAGGCACGCCGACGTTGACCGAGAAGGACCCTGCCGAGGTGCGTTCGACGACGGCCGTGCACCAGTACGTGCCCGAGCGGGTATCGGTGAAGGCCTGGTAGGCCTGCGTGAGGTCGGGCTGTTCGAAGACGCGGCGGGCCGTCCACTGCCGGCACACCCGTTGCCCCTCGATCGCACCGGTGGAGTCGGAGGGGAAGACAATGCCGTCGTTCTCGTAGGCCTTGTAGATCACGCCCTCCTGCGAGATGCGCATGAAGTGCACCGGAATCTCCAGGTGCCTCGTCGCGAGATTGGTGAACCGGTGCGCGGCCGTTTCGTAGGAGACGGCGTAGGCATCGCGCAGGTCTTCGATCGCGACGTCCTTGTCGGCCTTGGCCTGCTTCAGCAGCGCGACGGTGTCCTTCTCCGGCATGAGCAGGGCTGAGGCAAAGTAGTTGATCTCGACGCGCTGCGACAGGAACTCCGAGAAGTCAGCCGGCGGACGGTGGCCGAGCACGAGGTGCCCCACCGCCTGCATCGCCAGTGAGCGCGAATCGTGTTGTCCCGCTTCGGGTTGCGGGAGGTAGATGCGCTTGTGCCGCATGTCGCTCACCGAGCGCGTCGAACTCGGCAGATCGGAGGTGTGCACCAGCTTGTATCCGAGATGGCCGGCCAAGCGGTCGACGGACGCGCGACTGATCGGCCCACCCGGGTGGTTGATCGCCTTCAGCAGTTCGGCCGCCTCGCGTTCGATGTCGCCGAAGTAGTTGTCGGCGGCGCGCATCCGCTCGCGCAGCTCGCCATTGGCCTGGCGTGCGTGCTCGGGAGTGGCCGCACGGTCGGCCTGCGCGGAGGCCATCGCCTCATGCATCCCGACCAAAGCCTCGAGCGCCTCCATCGGCAGCCGCGGCCCGATCTTCACCTTCGGCAGCCCCAGCGACTCGTACGACTCCTGGCGCTGCGCCTTCTCCAGCCGGATCTCCAGCGCAGCTCGCCGACTCGGCGGGGCAGCACTCAGGAAGTCCTGCACCGATGCGTCCAGCACCTTCGCCAGTGCCGCCAGCACCGACAGCCGCGGCTCACGTTTGCCGTTCTCGATGAGCGACAGTGCCGACGGGGAAATACCGATGGCATCGGCCACTTCGCCCAGCGTGCGACCACTCTCGTGACGCGCGTGCCGCACGCGACGACCGATCGTGAGCGGGTCGGGCGATGAGTCGCCGAGGTCGACATCCACGGGGATGTCCGGCTCGATGAGTCGGCCCGCGGGCGCAGAAGCGTTCATACGGGCAACCTTCGCGCGCGAGCGCCTCGGAATGCGACCTAGGTCACTCGAAATAGAAGCCATGTGTGCATGTTAACGAAAATTGTGCAGATCTTTACATCGGAAACTTGGCTACTTTCGCGTCAGCGGTGGCAAGAATCGAGACACAGCAAGAAGTTCACACCCTGATCGAACGAGGAGCCATGAGCGAAAACCTGCACAAGTCCGCCGAAGACCTGCAGAAGGACTGGGACACCAACGAGCGCTGGAAGGGCATCGACCGCGACTACACCGCGGACGACGTCGTCAAGCTGCGCGGCTCGTTCCCGATCGAGTACACCCTGGCCAAGCGTGGCGCCGAGCAGCTGTGGAACAAGCTGCACACCGAAGACTTCGTCAACGCGCTCGGCGCACTGACCGGCAACCAGGCCGTGCAGCAGGTCAAGGCCGGCCTCAAGGCCATCTACCTGTCCGGCTGGCAGGTCGCCGGTGACGCCAACCTCTCGGGTCACACCTACCCCGACCAGTCGCTCTACCCGGCCAACTCGGTGCCGTCGGTCGTCCAGCGCATCAACAACGCACTGCTGCGGGCCGACCAGATCGAGCACTCCGAGGGCATCAAGTCCGTCGACGAGTGGGTCGTGCCGATCGTCGCCGACGCCGAGGCCGGCTTCGGTGGCCCGCTGAACGCCTACGAGCTGATGAAGGCCATGATCGCCGCCGGCGCCTCCGGTGTGCACTGGGAAGACCAGCTGGCCTCGGAGAAAAAGTGCGGCCACCTCGGTGGCAAGGTGCTGATCCCGACCCAGCAGCACGTCCGCACCCTCAACGCCGCTCGCCTCGCTTCGGACGTCGCCGGTGTGCCGAGCATCGTCATCGCCCGCACCGACGCCGAGGCCGCGACGCTTCTCACCACCGATGTGGACGACCGCGACAAGGAATTCCTGACCGGTGAGCGCACCGGCGAGGGCTTCTACAAGGTGCGCAACGGCATCGAGCCCTGCATCGCCCGCGCTAAGGCGTACGCGCCCTACTCCGACCTCATCTGGATGGAGACCGGCACCCCCGACCTGGAGCTGGCCCGCAAGTTCGCCGAGGCGGTCAAGGCCGACTTCCCCGACCAGATGCTGGCCTACAACTGCTCGCCGAGCTTCAACTGGAAGAAGCACCTGGACGACGCCACGATCGCCAAGTTCCAGCGCGAGCTGGGTGCGATGGGCTTCAAGTTCCAGTTCATCACTCTCGCAGGCTTCCACGCCCTCAACTACTCGATGTTCGACCTGGCCCACGGCTACGCCCGCGAGCAGATGACGGCCTACGTCGAGTTGCAGGAGCGCGAGTTCGCCTCGGAGGAGCGCGGCTACACCGCCACACGTCACCAGCGCGAGGTCGGCACCGGCTACTTCGACCTGATCTCCACCGCGCTGAACCCCGACAGCTCCACCACGGCGCTGAAGGACTCCACCGAGTCGGCGCAGTTCTGATCCTGAAGCGTTCAGGACTGATCAGCAACACCAAGTACTACTCGGGACCCAGCGGTCACCTGGCTCCGGCCGCTGGGTCCCGAGTTCTCTTCACTCTCAAACGTATTCGCGAGTCAGACCATCCGGCGACAATCGCCGGGCCCCTGAAGGAGGCACGTCATGAACCGACCCAACGGCACCCCGACAGTGCGTGGCACCATGCACCCCCGCTTCGATGAGATCGTCACCCCGGAGGCCCTCGCATTCGTCGCCAAGCTCGACAGCGAATTCGCCGGACGCCGCGCCGAACTGCTGCAGGCTCGCCGCCAGCACTCCCGTCGCATCAACCAGGGCGCTGATCTGGACTTCCTGCCCGAGACGAAGTCGATCCGTGAGGACGACACCTGGCAGGTCGCTCCCCCGGCTCCCGGCCTGCACGACCGCCGCTGCGAGATGGTGTCGCCGGCCAACCGCAAGATGGCCGTGCACGCGCTCAACTCCGGCGCCAACGTCTGGCTCGCCGACCTCGAGGACGCCACCGCCCCCACCTGGCAGAACATCATCGCGGGCCAGGTCAACCTCTTCGACGCGGTGCGCGGCCAGCTCACCTACGACGAGTCGAACGGCGAGAAGCTCTCCGTCGGTGAGCACCGTCCGACGCTGGTGATGCGTCCGCGCGGATGGCATCTGTGCGAGAAGCACATCACCATCGACTCCCGTCCGATGTCGGCGACACTGGTCGACTTCGGCCTCTACTTCTTCCACAACGCCCAGAAGTTGATCGACCTCGGCGCTGGCCCGTACTTCTACCTGCCGAAGATCGAGAACCACCACGAGGCCCGCTTGTGGAACGACGTCTTCGTCTTCGCGCAGAACGAACTCGGCATCCCGCAGGGCACGATCCGGGCGACGGTGCTCATCGAGACCATCACCTCGGCCTTCGAGATGGACGAGATCCTCTACGAGTTGCGTGAGCACAGCTCGGGCCTGAACGCCGGACGCTGGGACTACATCTTCAGCTACGTGCGCACCTTCGCCCAGCGTGGTGAGGAGTTCGTGCTGCCTGACCGCGACAAGGTCACCATGACCACCCCGTTCATGCGGGCCTACACCCAGCTGTTGGTCGACACCTGCCACAAGCGCGGTGCGCACGCGATCGGCGGACCGGCCGCGGTCAACCCCACCCTGCAGGACGAGGAGCGTCGCCTGCGCGCACTGAACGTCGTCCGTGCGGAGAAGGAGCGTGAGGCCTCCGAAGGCTTCGACGGATCGTGGGTGGCCCACCCTGCGCTGGTGGAGACCTGCCAGGTCGCCTACGCTGGCGTCCTCGGCGGTAAGGACGACCAGCGCGACCTCCGGCCCTCGATCTCGGTGACCGCAACCGACCTCGTCTCGCTCGACGGAGTGCAGCAGACCATCAGCCTGCAGGGCGTGCGCACCAACGTCTCGGTGGCGCTGCGTTACCTCGCCGCATGGATCGGCGGCCGTGGCGCGGTCGCGATCGACACGCTCATGGAGGACGCCGCGACGGTCGAGATCAGCCGCGCTCAGTTGTGGCAGTGGCTGCGTCACGAGTCGCAGTTGGCAGAGGGACCGTTCGTCACCCGCGACCTGCTCGACCGCGTGGTCGAGGAGGAGATGACCAAGCTGACGCGCGGCTTGGACGACCGTCACACCGAGCGCTACCAGCAGGCTCGTGGAGTGCTCGAGGAGACCGCGTTCGGTGACTACCTGCCCGGCTTCTTCACCACCTACGCCTACGTGCGCTACCTGATCGACCGTCCGCTGCGCATCAGCGGTCCGATCGACAAGGAGGACATCCGTCAGTCGGAGAACGTCGGAGGTCCGGTCGGCGCCACCTCGGCTGCGTGATCTGACTGAAGGTCCGCAGGACCGTGGGGTGATCCCCACGGTCTTGCGGACTTTCGCATGTGCGCTTGGAGCAGTTGTCAGCCGAGAGCAGTCGCGCGGGCCCGGAGGGCCAGACGCACCGCAGATGCTTGGTCGACGGCGGGAGTTGTCACTCGCATGACCCGGTCGGGGTCGACACCCGCCTCGACCAGACCGGCGCGCATGACGTCCGCGCCGATCACGTCGACATCGAGGTGGAGCACCGCTCCCCCGACGGAATCAGCGAGCACCGACCAAATTTGTGGCATCGACAAGATTTCGGACGAGAGCACCGGCAGCCCGAGTTCCTGCGCGACGCTGCGGGCGGTGCGTCCGCCATCCCGGACGTCGACGACCACCACGACCCGAGAATGCTCGTTCGACCGGTAGGGCAATGCTGTTTCGCCCATCGTCAGGGCGTACGAATCGTGATCGCGCCAGCTCGGCGGGCGTCCGCCGCCTTCGAGCCACAACATGTGCCTTATGTGCCGTTCGCGCCGGAAGCCCAGCGAACGCAGCAATCCGGCGGAGCGCGTGTTGGCCGGTTGCACATTGGCCTCCAGCCGGCGCAAACCCATTCCGGCCGGTTGTGCCGCGAACGCGAGCCCGATGACCAGTCGCATGCCCTCGGCGAACAGGCCGGTGCCGGCGTACGGGTCGTAGGCGTCGTAACCCATGGTCGCCGACATGAACCGGCCGCGAACCACGTTGGAAACATTGACTTTTCCGACGATGTCGTGGGTGCCGCTCGGTTGCCTGGCGTGGATGATCACGGTGCGGTGACTGTCGCTCTGCCGCTCCAGGTGCACCAGCAGATCGCGCGGGTCGACCGGATTCCAGTAGCCGATGCGCTGCGCCGACTGCTCCACCGCTCGCCCGTACGGCACCACGTCGCTCTCGGCGACGCTCGCCACCCACACCCGGTCACCGTCGGCGCGTAGTGGGGAGGCAGGGAGCATCGGCACATTGTTCCAGGCTGTCGGCTGTACGAGCGACCGCCCGCCGCCCGAAGTGCCGAGCCGTTGCCATGATGTGGAGTGGCTCGTCCTCATCCAGCACAAGGAGCAGCAGATGCCGGTCTTCGACACCTTCCACACCATCGCCCCGATGCCGAGCAATGTGATCGAGGAGTACGCCGACCGCGTCGGTGACGAGATCGTCGCGATGTGGCGCGAGCACGGAGTGGGCTTCGTGGACGACGGATTCCTCCGTGTGGTCGACCCGCAGTGGTTCGAGGAGAAGCAGTTCGTCCATCTGCGCAGCGGCGTCCCGATCTTCCTGACCGCGCTCTGCGACACGATCATGTTCATCCCCGAGACGGCCAGCTTCACTGCGATGAAGCTGCGGTGGAGTGCCATGGACATCGTCTCCGAGTCGGGCCAGCCCGTGGCTGAGGCGTTGTGCGCATTCGGCGACCCCGCCTACCGCGAACGGGTGTTGGAGAGCCGACACTTCACCGAGGCGGCTGCTCGACTCGGTGTGCCCGACTTCGACGAGGGATTCATGTACACCCCGATGCTCGCACTGGGTGGGCCGCATTCGTCCAGCACGCTCCGACGCGGCAAAGCGGTGGTTTCGCAGTCACTCCTGCTGCAGGCGGAGCCACCCCAGCTGCGGCACTACAGCCCGGCCAGGATCGAGCCGCGCGCCGATTACTGAGACCGCGTCAGGTCACCCGCCCACGCAGCACGACGTGCGTCGGCGCCTTGAGCACGCCGACGTCCTCGCGCGGGTCGTCCGCGTAGACGATGAAGTCGGCGCTCTGTCCCTCCTCGATACCGGGACGGCGCAGCCACGCCCGTGCACCCCAGGTGGCAGAGCTGAGCGCCTCGATATTCGTCATGCCGGCTCGGACGAACTCCGCCACCTCATCGGCCACGAGTCCGTGCGGTAGTTGCCCGCCGGCGTCCGTGCCGACGTAGACCTTCACGCCGGCTTCGTGCGCCGCCGCGACGGTGGCGAACCGACGGTCGTAGAGGTCACGCATGTGGGCTGCGTACTTGGGGAACTTGCTCTCCCCCGCATCCGCGAACTTCGGGAAGTTCTCGACGTTGACCAAGGTGGGCACGATCGAAATCCCTTGTGCCACAAACTGATCGATGCTGTCTTGTTGGAGTCCGGTGGCGTGTTCGATGCAGTCGGTACCGGCGGCGGCGAAGTCGTAGAGCGACTCCTCGCCGAAACAGTGGGCGGTCACTCGGGCACCCTCCTCGTGGGCAGCGTCGATGGCTGCTATGAGCGCCTCCCGTGGCCAGCAGGGCGCGAGGTCGCCGCGGTCGCGGTCGATCCAGTCGCCGACCAGCTTCACCCAGCCGTCGCCTCGGCGCGCTTCTTGGCGGACGTATGCGACGAGGTCTTCCGGCTCGATCTCGTGGGCGAAGTTGCGGATGTAGCGCTTGGTGCGCGCGATGTGCCGACCGGCGCGAATGATGCGGGGTAGGTCGTCGCGCTCGTCCATCCAGTGGGTGTCGATCGGCGAACCGGCATCACGCAGCAGCAGTGCACCAGCCTCGCGATCGGCGATCGCATGCTCCTCTGCGCGTTCCTGGGTGACGCCGCCAGTAGCCTCCAGACCGACGTGGCAGTGCGCGTCGACCAGCCCGGGCAGCACGTACCCGGTGATCGTGTGCACTTCGCCGCCCATGGGCCGGTTGAACGTGACCCGACCGTCGATCACCCAGAGCTGCTCGCGCACCTCCGTCTCGCTGACCAGGATCGAGCCCTTCACATGCAGCACCGGTGCCTTCATGTGGACACGCTATCGGTGAGCAGCAGACAAGTACCGCGAGACGATGGTTTGCTCTCAGCCCAGGAACGGACGGATGGTGCTGAGGAATACCTCCGGGGCCTGCGAATGCGGCCAGTGGCCCACGCCCTTGATGGTGACGAGCCGGACGCGGGGAAACAACTCGCGCATGACCTTCGCGTAGTCAGGCCTCACGTAGTTGCTGTCGCCGCCGGCCACCCACAGGGTCGGACCCTCGAAGGGCGCCGCATCGACATCAGTCGGCCAGCCACCGAGGAGTTGCAGCGACCGACCCAAGAGGTCGAGGTTGACCTGCCAGCGCCAGCCGTCGTCGGTGCGGCGCAGGTTCTGCAACAAGAATGCGCGCGTGCCTGCCTCCGGCACCCACGCGGTGGCGAGGCGATCGGCGTCCGCGCGGCTGGCTACCTGATCGAGGTCCAGGGCGAGCATGCCCTCGACGTAGTCGTTGAAGGAGGTGAGGCCGCCGTAGTCGACCGGCGACATGTCGACGACGATCAATCGCTGCACGAGCTCGGGGTGTTCGAGGGCCAGCAGCATCGCCACTTTGCCGCCCATCGAGTGTCCGAGCACGATCCACGGCTCGTCCGGATCGATGGCGCGCAATTCGTTCGCGACGGCGAGCACCATTGCGCGATAGGAGAATTCGTCGCTCCATGGCGACTGACCGTGGTTCGGCAGATCGATCAGGGTCGGCCGGTAGTCGCCCGCGAGTGCCTTGGCGATCTGGGTCCAGTTCTTACCCTGACCGAACAGTCCGTGCAGGAACGCGATGCGTGGGCCGCGGGTGCCGGTCGTGGTGGTGTGCAGACGCTGCGCCACTGCTCTCCTTGGCTGGTGGGAAGTCGGGTCAAACCCTACTGCGCAACGATTCGGCAAAGCGCCGGTGCTTCGGCCCACCACCGAGAAGATAATGACCCGATGGCGTTCTCCGAGGAATCCTCCACCGACGCCGGCCGCAGCTTCGAGGAATTCGCCGACGTCACCGAGGACGAACTCCTACGGGTTGCCTGGCTGATCACCTGCGACCGTGAACGCGCGACGGCGCTGACCGAGACAGCCCTCGTCCGGATGCAGGACGACTGGAGAAGGCTCGGCGCTGATCAGCCCGTGCGCAACGCATATCGCTTGCTCGTACAGGCGATCAAGGCCGAGCAACCACCGCTTCACCCCGAAGACACGGTTGCCGCAGAAGGCTCTACGCAACGAGTTCAACTGCGCCAGAACGAGGCCGAGAAGGTGCTCGGCTCTGTGCCGATCGCTGACCGGACGGCGATGGTGCTACGTCATTACGCGAATCTCTCGACCCTGCAGGTGTCCGACATCGTTGGCGGCACTCCCGCGGCGGCGGAGCGACGCAGTGATCAGGCGCTGGAACTGGTGCGCGCACGCAGCACCGACCTCCAGCAGCTGCCTTACGACGACGTGCCTTGTCCAGCAGCACCGATCGACCGCGACCGGATAGCAGCAGGCGCCGCGCGCTCATCGGGTGTCAGTCGACGGCGCGTACTCGGCGGAGTGCTCGGCGCGACCGCCGCCGTAACGGTCGGAGTCGCTGCGTGGTGGCAGGCTCGGCCCCACAAGGGCATCGCGACGGTGGAGATCTTCGTGCCGCGTGCCAGTGGCGTCTTGTTCCTCTGGCTGCGCGCATCCTCCGACCCACCGCCGGGCGAAGCCACCCTCCAAGCACCTCCGTGGGCCGAAAATGCGACCGAGCTCACGGTCGGCTTGGACAACCGCGGCGGGCGCCTCCGCGCCGCCGTCGACGGCAAGCCAGCGCCACTCAGTGCAACACCCTGGGGCGCGCACGCAACGGAGCTGCCATCGCTGGATCCCACAGCCACCGAGGTTCCGCCGATGAAGCAGACACTGGTGATCGGCAAGGTGCCCAGTGATACCGACGCGGTGTGGGTTGTCGCGAACTTCTCGGGCAACAAGGACGCAAGCGTTGCCGGGATCGAGATGGTCGACCATTCGACCTACGCGGTGGCACGGACCTTCGATGCGCCGGGCGAAGTCAACGGCCTGATCTGGCGCACGGCGAGCCAACAGATAGCGGCCTCCAATGGTGAGAAGGCCAGTTTTCAGACGGCGAAAGTAACGCAGGTCACGCTGCTTGTCCTGCCGAAGAGCCGCCTATGGGGATTTTTGCAGTACGACTCACTGCAAACCATGCCGCTCGACGACGCAGCGAACCTCCCAGCCGGCTGGATCGACACCCAACTCGGCACGTTTGGTTGGAACTTCCTGGCGATCTTCGAGCCCGGCACCACCAATCTGAAGGTGACGCAGAATCCCAAGTACGGCGAGTCCACCCTCGAAACCTTTCAGATCGAGCGCAGCGGCTACCTCGCGCTCGTCGCGGCATCGACACGTGAGCCGGCCTTCGAGACCGACGGCCCCACTACGGGCATCGTCAACCTCATGACCTGGACCGACGCCGCAGGCAGATCGCACCGCTGGTCACGGCACACCACCGATCCCGCACTCAACTGATCAGTCCTTATCGGCGCCCGGGCCGAGGAACTTCTCGAAGCCCTTGGGCAACTTGAGGTTGCTCATGTCGGGCTCGTCCTGCTGCCCGAAGGCTGCACCCATCGCCTTCTCGCGGGCCTGCGATTCGCGCTGAGCTGCAGCTGCTTCCTGCTGCGCACGCTTGGCCGGGTTGCCCGACTTGCCCTTCTTCTTCGGCTGCGCCTTGGCGCGCTTGCCGCCTCCGGCACCCATGCCGGGCATACCAGGCATCCCGGGCATCCCAGGCATGCCGCCGCCCTTACGCATCTGCCGCATCATCTTCTGCGCCTGGCCGAAGCGCTCAAGCAGCTGGTTGACCTCGGAGACGGTGACCCCCGAACCCTTGGCGATGCGCGCACGGCGCGAGCCGTTGATCTGCTTGGGGTGGGTTCGCTCGAAAGGGGTCATGGAGCGCACCATCGCCTCGACGCGGTCGAACTCGCGTTCGTCCAAAGCGTTGAGCTGGTCGCGCATCTGCGCCATGCCCGGCATCATGCCCAGGATCGACTTCAGGTTGCCCATCTTCTTGACGGCCTGCATCTGCTGCAGGAAGTCATCGAAGGTGAAGTCCTCGTCGTCCATGAACTTCTTGGCCATGGACGCCGCCTGCTGGCGGTCGAACGCCTTCTCCGCCTGCTCGATGAGGGTGAGCACGTCACCCATGTCGAGGATGCGGGAGGCCATGCGGTCGGGGTGGAAGACCTCGATGTCCTTGGTGCCCTCACCGATCGAGGAGAACATGATCGGCTTGCCGGTGACCGACGCGACCGACAGGGCGGCACCACCGCGGGCGTCACCGTCGAGCTTGGAGAGCACGACACCGGTGAAGTCGACGCCCTTGCTGAACGCCAGCGCGGTCTCGATCGCGGCCTGACCGATCATCGCGTCGATGACGAAGAGCACTTCGTTGGGTTCGATGGCGTCGCGGATGTCGCGCGCCTGCTGCATGAGGTTCTCATCGACCGCGAGACGACCGGCGGTGTCGACGATGACGTAGTCGTACTGGCGCACCTTCGCCTGACCGACACCGGCGCGGGCCACCCACACCGGGTCGCCGAAGCTACGGGTGCCTTCGCCGGTCTCGGTGGTGGCGTCGTGACCGCCGGTGTTGCCACGCTCGGGCGCGAAGCAGGGGACGCCGGCTCGCTCGGCGACGACCTCCAGCTGGGTGACGGCGTTGGGACGCTGCAGGTCGGCCGCGACCAACAGCGGGAAGTGACCCTTGTCGCGCAGGTGCCGCGCCAGCTTTCCGGCGAACGTGGTCTTACCCGAACCCTGCAGACCGGCGAGCATGATGACCGTCGGACCGGTCTTGGCCATGTTGATGTTGCGCGTCTGGCCGCCGAGGATGCTGATGAGCTCCTCGTTGACGATCTTGACCACCTGCTGGCCCGGGTTGAGGGCAGCACTCACCTCGGCACCGAGCGCGCGCTCGCGCACCTTGCCGGTGAATTCGCGCACGACCGGGGTCGCGACGTCGGCGTCGATCAGGGCCAACCGGATGTCGCGAATGGTCGAGTTGATGTCCGACTCGGTCAGTCGCCCCTTGCCACGGAGGTTCTTGAAGGTGGCTGTGAGGCGGTCACTCAGGCTGTTGAACACCGGACAAGACTAAACGGTCGGCGCTCGGAGTCCGACCTCCTCACCCTTCGCAGGCGTCGATCACCGCACGGATCAGTCCAGCAGCAGCCGGTGGGTCCAACGGTTGACCGTCAGCAGAGGTGACGTAGAAGGTGTCGAGCGTCTGGCCGGCGTAGGTCGCCACGTACGCCGAACGCACCACGAAACCGGCCGTGGTGAACGCGATGCCGATGTCGCGCAGCAAGCCCGGACGGTCTGGACTGCGCACTTCGATGACGGTCGCGGTCTGCGAGGCGCCGGGGACGACCGTGGCCCTGGCCGGCGGTGCTCCGATCGGACGCGCGGCCGGAGGTCTCAGTGCCAGTGACCGCAGCGGCCTATCATCACCCCGGGCGAGTTGGGTGAGTCCGCGGCTGAGCTCGTCCTCGCCGGGCAGATCACCCGAGGACGCCTCGATCTGCCAGGTGTTGATCGCCATCCCGTCGACCGTGGTCACCCGAGCGGCACGCACGACGACGCCGTGGGTGGCGAGCAGCCCGGCGGAGTCGGCGAACAGACCCCGGCGATCGCGCTCCACGAGCAGCACCTGTGCCCCGGTGGCGGTGGCGGTCACGCGCACGAAGGGTTCGCCCCGCTGCAGCGCCGGCAAGGCATCGGCCACAAGTTCGTTGTGACCAGGCTCGCGCCGCACCGGTGAGGTCCGCTGCGACACCTTCGCCGTCGCGCGGCGGGTGAGTTCATCAACCAAACCCCTTCGCCAGGTGGTCCAGGCTTTCGGGCCGGCTGCGAGCGCGTCCGCCTCAGTCAGGGTGCGCAGCTGCTCGAGCAGGTCGAGCCGTCCATCGACCGCCGCGAGCAGAGATTCCACCGTGGCCTCATCGTCGGGATCGCGTCGGGTGGCCAGGTCGACCAGGGTGAGGTGCTCACGCACGAGCAGCTCGACGATGTCGACATCAGCTGCGTCCAGACCCATACGGCGCGCGATCGACGCCGCCACCGGCGCTCCCTCGAGCGCGTGGTCGAGAGCACCGGCGACCTTGCCGATGTCGTGCACCAGCGCCGCGAGCAACAGCAGGTCGAGGCGCGCGACCTCGGAGGCTCGCTTGCAACACTCGACGACCGTCTCGATGGAATGCCGGTCGACGGTGAAACGGTGGACGGAATTGCGCTGCGGACGGCTGCGCACGGCGTCCCACTCGGGGAGCCACACCGAGACCACACCGGCGAGATCGAGTGCCTCCCACACCGGCACCAGGCCGGGACCACTGGCCAGCAGGTCGAGGAAGGCGTCACGCAGGTCATCGGGCCAAGGACTCGTCAGCGGGCTGAGCTCGCGGCGCAGATTGTCGATCGTGACCGGCGAGAGCGGCAGGTTCGCACGAGCAGCCGCCTTCGCCGCGCGCATCAACAGCCGATGGTCCGAGCCCACGGGTCGGTGCTTCGGCCCGAGCACCACTTCCCCGTCGTGCTCGTAGAGGCCATGGCCGAGCGGCGTCAAGAGTGGACGTCGTGGACCCACCCGTAGCGTGCGGGCCCGTTGGCTCTGTGAGGCCCGCCGCAGCGTGCCGTCGAGGGCGAAAGTGACCTGTCGGGCCGCGGTGACGACATTGGCGAGCAGGGCGTCGCTGTCCGGGAAGCCGAGCAGCGCCGCGACGGCGTCCTGATCGTCCAGGTGCAAGCGCTCGCGGCCACGCCCGGTCACCAGGTGCAGGGCATCTCGGACATCCAGCAGGGTGGAATGGGCTGCGTCGACCGCTCCCCGGGGCCGGTCGGCCAGCCACGACATCGCGAGGGCATTGAGCACGGTCATGTCGCGCAGCCCTCCCCTGGCCTCCTTGAGGTCGGGATCGAGCGCGGTGGTCAGATCGCCGACGCGCTCGTGCCGTTGTTTCAGGCTCTCGATGAGTTCGGGCATCCGGGTGCGCAGATTGGACCGCCAGTCGTGGCCGATGCTGTGGCGCACTCCGGCCACCAACACCTCGTCGCCGGCGATCAGGTCGATGTCGAGCATCCCGATCGCCGCGGCCAGATCTTCGGAGGCCACGGTTCGGCACTCGCCGAGCGTTCGGACGCTGTGATCGAGCCGAATACCGCTGTCCCACAACGGATACCACAGCGAGTCGGCGAGTTCGGCGATGTCCTTGTCGGTGAACGTCCGGCCGTCATGCAGAAGGATCAGGTCGTAGTCGCTGAGCGGCCCGGCATCGCGACGACTGAGGCTGCCGACCGCCGCCAGCGCGACACCCTCGCGGCCGCGCGCACTGCGCGAGCCGAGGACGTCGTCCCACAACTGGGTGAGCACCGTGTGCGAGTGCGCTGCCAACCGTGCGCGTCGTTCTTGACCGGCCCCGGGGCGGGTGAATGAACGGGTGTCAGCCAGATCCAGGCGTTGCGCAGCGTGGTCCACGGTCACATCTTCCTCCCCTGCTGCACGTGCGGCCGCTGCGGCTTCGATCGGACGCTTTCGATCACAAACCGGACGCAAAACCTACGTTCCGTCACCGAAAACGTGTGTTCTGCGTCCGGTTTGTGGCTACTTGTCCCCACCGAGTCTGCTCACAGCGCGGCCTCACCCCGCTCTCCGGTGCGCACCCTGATGACATCCTCCACCGGCATGATCCACACCTTGCCGTCCCCGATGCGTCCGGTCTGAGCGGCTTTGACGATCACATCCGCGACGCTGCGGGCGTCCAGGTCGTCGACAATCACCTCGATCCGCACCTTGGCGACGAAGTCGACGGTGTATTCGGCGCCGCGGTAAACCTCACTGTGGCCGCGCTGGCGTCCGTAGCCGCTGGATTCACTGACGGTCATTCCCGCGATGCCGTATGCCTCGAGGGCTTCCTTCACCTCGTCCAGCTTGAACGGTTTGATGACGGCGGTGATGAGCTTCATGCCTTCGCCCCTTTGCGGGAGATCTCGTGGTGGTGCCGTGCGTCGTGCTCGGGCTTGCTCTGACCGATGTGTTTGCTGCCGCCGAATCCGACCAGATCGTAAGCGGATTCGGCGTGTTCAGCGGTGTCGATTCCGGCGATCTCGTCGTCGGCGTCGATCCGCCAACCCATCGTCGCCTTGAGCGCGTACCCGATTCCTGCGGTAAGGATCGCGGTGTAGGTCAGCGCAACCAACGCGATGACCACTTGCACCACCAGTTGCCTCCACTCGCCGTAGGCGAGACCGGTGCCGCGCGCGAAGATGCCGAGCGAGATCGTGCCCCAGAGGCCGGCCACGAGGTGCACCCCGACAACGTCGAGCGAGTCGTCAAGACCGAAGCGGTACTTGAGCCCGACGGCCACTGCGGCGAGCCCACCAGCGACGAGCCCGACTCCGATGGCGCCGACTGGTGTCACGTTGCCGCATGCAGGTGTGATGGCTACCAGGCCGGCGACCACACCAGATGCTGCTCCGACGGAGGTCATGTGCCCTTCGCGTCTCTTCTCCACCACGAGCCAGCCCATCATCGCCGCGCAGGTCGCAGCCGTCGTGTTGACCCAGGCGAGAGCGGCGGACTCGTTCGCGCCGAGTGCCGAACCGGCGTTGAAGCCGAACCAGCCAAACCACAGAATGCCCGAGCCGAGCATCACGAGTGGGACGTTGTGCGGGCGCATCGGGGTGCGTCCGAACCCGATTCGCTTGCCCAGCAACAGCGCCAACACCAGTCCGGCGATACCGGCATTGATGTGGACGACGGTGCCGCCGGCGAAGTCGATGGGCGCCACGGTCGCGGCGTCATCTGTTGTGCCGAACATCCTGGCCGCGAGGCCGTCGGACGAGGCCGACAGGAGCCCACCACCCCACACCATGTGGGCCAGGGGGAAGTAGACGAGGGTCACGAAGAGTCCGCAGAAGACCAGCCAGGTGCTGAACTTCGCTCGGTCGGCGATAGCGCCGCTGATGAGCGCGACGGTGATCACCGCGAAGGTCAACTGGAAGCCGGCGAAGACCAGGGTGGGGATGCCATCACCCATGATCGTGCTGCTCGCTCCCGGCTCCCCCGGCAGCATGCCTTTCAGCCCGAAGAACTCGAACGGCCCGGCGATGACACCGCCGATGTCGTGACTACCGAACGACATCGAGTAGCCGAACAGCACGTACAGGATGCCGACGACCCCCATGGCGCCGAATGACATCATCATCATGTTGAGCGCGCTCTTGGCGCGACCCAGACCGCCGTAGAAGAGCGCAAGGCCCGGGATGGTCATGAACAACACCAGCGAGGCTGAGACCAACAACCACGCGGTGTTGCCCGAGTCGAGCGCGATCGGTGGTCCTTCTGCTGTCAGTGCAGTGTGAATACTCATGAGCAGGAACTCTGCGCCGTTGCCGTTTCGCTTCACGCCTCGTTGTGTTTCATGCGTGTGACAAAAGTCCTCGGCCGGTAAACAACCGGTTTCGGCCCGCTACGTGCTCCGCACTCGATAATGGCTCGCATGCTGGTTTCCGCCGTCCGTCACAAGGCTGCCCTCCAATTGCGGGCCCGGACCGCCGGCGACGACCCGACCGGACGCGCACGGGCGATCTGGGGGTCGCCGGGCGAACGACGCTTCACGCCGACTGATCCGATCTGGCGGGTGCACTCCAACGGGACGATGTTCCTCGCCGGCATCCGAGCGCTGCTCCTGCAGTCTCTGCACCCAGTGGCGATGGCCGGTGTCGCGCAGAACTCCACCTATCGCGACGATCCGTGGGCGCGCCTGCAGCAGATCAGCGGGTTCATCTCGTACACGACCTACGGCTCTATCCCGGACGCCGACCGGCTGATGGCCCGGGTGTCGAAGGTGCACTCACGGATCGCGGGCGTCGCACCGAACGGTCGCGCCTACCGAGCCTCCGACGGCGACCTGCTGCTGTGGGTGCACTGCGCCGAGATCGAGAGCTTCTTGGACGTCCATCAGCGCTGGTCACGCACTCCGCTCACTCGCGCCGAGGCCGACCACTATGTCGAGCAGACCCAGGTGGCGGCCCTGGGTATCGGTGTGCCCGATCCGCCGAAAACCGTTGCGGGCCTTCATGATTGCCTCGCCGCGTACCGGCCGGCGCTGGAAGGCTCCACCGAAGCGCTGGACGTCGCGCGTTACCTACGCAAGCCAACCGGGCTCAGCGGCGCCAGCCTGCTCTCGTACGCCGGCCTCTATCGCGGCGCCGTCGCAACCTTGCCCGAATATGCCCGTCGGATGCTTGACCTCGACCTGCCCGCGCCCGCTCATCAAGCAGCCCTGCTCGCCGGACGTGCAGCGGTCCGATCCATCCAGTGGGTGCTGGACGATCCGCTCATCCAGGACGACCGCCGCACCTTCAAACAGTTGTAAAACGCACGGAACCACTCTCTGCTCCGCCTTCAGCCGTCCGCCTCCGCCCCTGATTGAGCTGTCCGCCCCCGTCTCCGGCCGGACAACCCACCGCCGGTGACCCAGCCGCACTTGTCGTCACTGACTGAGCCGTCCGCCCCCGTCGCCGGCCGGACAACCCACCGCCGCTGATTGAGCCGTCCGCGAGGTACGAGCGGACGAGTAGAAATCCGCCGAAACAGCTCGACAACGCCCATTGGCAAAGGTGCGAAAACCATTGCTTTGCAGCATTATTCACACCTCCGCGGTCGACACCCTCGCCAAACAACTGCACGCCGATCCCGCGAACGCCGGCAAGACGATGGGCGAATGCCGCGCCGACGCGTTACTGCAACTGGTCATGGCGAACGTGACGTGCCATATCCAGCTCACCCAGCTCGGACACGCCACATCACCGCCGGGCTGCGCTCAGTGCGGCCCGGCCGGGCAGACCCAGAAACCACAGCACGACAGCGCGGGTGGTGCCGCTCCGAACGACGTATCTCAGTGGCACACACACGATCAGCCCGGCCACAGCACTCCCGCCAGCCACGCTTCGGAGCCGCACGCTGCCTGCTTCACAGGGGATGACTGTGCCGATCGGGAGGTCGACCTCGACCAGATCGTGGACGACTTCGACCTGGCCGCCTACCTGGACGACTGGTGCGCCCGCGCAGCCGTGCCCGGCAGCCTCGAACACGCCGCCGCCGACATGGACCGCCAGGAATCCCTCGACCAGGAGACCGCGAACGCCCACCAGTACGACGCCCAAGCCTTCGAGGCATGGTTCGCACTCATCGCCGACGCAGCCGCTGAGCTGGCGTTCGCGCCGTTCGGTGTCACCGCCGCTGACTGTGAACATGTGACGGAATCGGATAACCTCGGCGGATTTCGACAACTCGCTCGTCCCTCGCGAGTGCTCAACCACCGCGAATCCTCAGCTACGCCTGGACCCGGCCAGCACGACGCTTTCCTGCGGGTGCTCAATGACCGCGAAGACTCGGTCACCCACAAACCCCACCAGCACGACGGTTCCTCGCGGGTGCTCGATCACCGCGAAGACTCGGCCACGCAAGAACCCGACCAGCGCGACGCTTTCCCGCGGGAACTCAATGACCGCGAAGCCTCAGCCACGCAAGAACCCGACCAACGCGCCGCTTCCACGCAAGGCGCCGACCACTGGGAAAGCGCCGCTGGACCGAATGGGTTGGCGCACCGGGTCGGATTCATCCCCACCGACCAACTCGACGCTCTCCTGGCCAGGCGCCGCGCGACCGTCCGCCACGCCTACTTCGAACCCGCTCTCGGCGCTGACGGGGGCATGGGTCACCGGCTCGTCGGAGTCAGCGGCGCAACCCAAGTCGGCTTCACCGAGGCAACTCTCGCTGCACTGACCCGATTCGCTGCGTCCAGCGAACGCGCAGCTGGCCGTACCCCGGAGCTAGAGGTCACGGCCGACACCCGCTCGCCGGCCTACCGGGTTCCGGCCCACATCCGGCGCTTCGTCGAACTCCGCGACCAACACTGCCGATACCCCGGCTGCAACCGGGGGGCGAAGTACTGCGAAGCCGACCACATCATCCCCTGGGGCACACCCGGCGGCCACACCACGCCCACCAACCTGCAACTGCTGTGCAAACGGCACCACCGGGTGAAGACCGCGAAGAGGTGGAGCGTCACCATGACCCGCGACGGCGACTGCACCTGGACCTCGCCCACCGGCAGCGTCCACATCACCCGACCCAGCCTGATCCTCAGCTAACCGGCGAAGGAGATCGCTCGGCCACGGCTCGCTTGATCCGTCCGCCTGACCCTCACGCAACTGATGGTTCGAGCGGGGGAAGCGGCGTGCACCCACCAAAGTCGCACCGCCCCGCGACCTGCATAAGTCGCCTCGCGTCGACGTCCTGTGCCTAACGGACTGCTCAGTCGAGGACGGCGTCCACAAAGGCCTTGGCGTCGAAGGGTGCGAGGTCGTCGGCACCTTCGCCGAGGCCGACGAGCTTCACCGGCACACCGAGTTCGCGCTGGACAAGCACGACGATTCCGCCCTTGGCGGTGCCGTCGAGCTTGGTGAGAACAACTCCGGTGATGTTGACGGCCTG
Source organism: Yimella sp. cx-51 (assembly GCF_017654605.1). Classification (GTDB taxonomy): domain Bacteria; phylum Actinomycetota; class Actinomycetes; order Actinomycetales; family Dermatophilaceae; genus Yimella. The sequence goes on along the minus strand of NZ_CP072113.1, from coordinate 1,044,584 downwards.
GGCGAAGACTTCTGCCTGGCGCATGCCGTTCTGGCCGGTCGTCGCATCGAGCACGAGTAGACACTCGTCGATGGGGCTCTGCTTCTCGATGACTCGCTTGACCTTCGCCAGCTCGTCCATCAGGCCGACCTTGTTGTGCAGACGGCCGGCGGTGTCGATCAGGACGACGTCGGCTTCTTCCTCCATGCCTGCCTTCACCGCATCGAACGCAACGGCGGCAGGGTCAGCGCCTTCCTTGTCGGAGCGCACGGTAGCAACGCCGACGCGTGCTCCCCACGTCTCGAGTTGGTCGGCGGCGGCGGCGCGGAAGGTGTCGGCGGCTCCGAGAAGCACTTCCTTGTCTTCGGCCACCAGCACTCGGGCTAGCTTGCCGACCGTGGTGGTCTTGCCGGTGCCGTTGACACCGACCACCATCACGACGGCGGGTCGGTCGCCCTGGCGGCTGGCAGCGATGCGACGGTCCATGTCGGGGTTGACCAGGGCGAGGAGTTCTTCGTGCAGCCACGTCTCGAGTTGCTCCGGCGTCGCGGAGCCCTCGACCTTGACCCGCTTCTTGAGGTTGTCGACCAGTTCGGTGGTGGCCTCGACGCCGAGGTCAGCGCCAAGGAGGGTGTCCTCGACTTCTTCCCAGACCGTCTCATCGAGCGTGCCGGACGACAGGATTCCCAGCAGTCCCTTGCCCATGGAGTTGTTGGACGCCGCGAGCCGCGAACGCAGTCGGGTCATCCGGCCGCGAGCCGACTCCGGCTGTTCGAGCGCAGGCTCCAGCGGTTCGACGATCACCGGCTCGGCGGGCGGCTCCTGGACGGCGGTGCTGCCCTTGTTCTCGACCGCAGGCGCCGTGGGAGACACGACAGGTGCCTCGTCGCGTTCGTCCATGTCGGCCGGCGGAGCAGTGGGCGGCGCGGCACCCTTGCTGGTGTCGATCGTCGCCGTGCTGCTCGGCCTGTAGGTGTTGGCACCGCGTTGCGGCGCGTCCTTGGCGGCCGGCGGCGGTGTCTGCGGCGGCAGTTCCTTGGTCTTGCCCCCGCGGCCGCGCAGGAACGCGAGCGCGAACCCGAGGGCGCCGAGGACGACGACGGTGATGACGACTAGGAATTCCCAGATCTGATCCACGCCCCCATCATGACAAACGGGACCGACGTCGCGTCGGTCCCGTTCAGGGTGAGTGGGCGTCGGAGATGACGCCGCAGGTCAGGAGGTACTGGAGCGCTCGCGCTTCACGGTGCTCACGACCGAATCTGTGGCGCCCTTGGCCCGCACGGTCACCTTGTCGGTGGTCTGCGAGACCGAGCTGACGACCTTCTCGCCCCGTTCGGTGAGCAACGGCCGTCCCTGACGGCGCGCCGGCACGGCGACCATGCCGAGAACAGCAGACGCGAGAGCGACACCGACGACGAGAGCGAGGATCAGCCAGAGCATGTGCTCAGTGTCTCTGACGGTCTGGATTCCGACCAACTCGAAACGCCAGAAAACGGTGACATTTCGGTGATTTTTGGGTGATCGTGAGCAAGATCTCAGCCAATCGCCGGTGAACGATCAGCTTGCAGCCGAATCGGGCCTCACATCGCTCATCCGTTGACTCACCACATTGGTCACGCCATCGCCCCGCATCGAGACGCCGTAGAGCGCGTCGGCGACCTCCATCGTCCGCTTCTGGTGGGTGATGACGATGAGCTGGCTGGAGTCGCGCAACTCCTCGAAGAGAGTGATCAACCGGCCGAGGTTGGCATCGTCAAGGGCGGCCTCGACCTCGTCCATGATGTAGAAGGGGCTGGGGCGTGCCTTGAAGATCGACACCAGCAGCGCGACCGCCACCAGCGAGCGCTCCCCACCGGAAAGCAGCGACAGCCGCTTGATCTTCTTGCCGGGCGGGCGGGCCTCCACCTCGAGCCCGGTCGTCAGCATGTTGTCGGGGTCGGTCAGCGTGAGTCGCCCCTCGCCTCCGGGGAACAGCCGGGAGAAGACGCCCTCGAATTCACGCGCGGTGTCCTCGAACGCACTGGCGAAGGCTTCTTCGACGCGCCGGTCGACCTCGTCGACGATGTCGAGCAGATCGCGCTTGGAGTTGCGCAGGTCTTCGAGTTGTTCGATGAGGAACTTGTGACGCTCCTCCAGCGCCGCGAACTCCTCCAACGCGAGCGGGTTGACCCGTCCGAGTTGACCGAGCTTGCGTTCGGCCGAGCGAAGCCGCTTTTCCTGCACGTCGCGCACGAAGGCGGTGGGCTCAGGAAGGTTGTCGGGGTCGTCGTCCGGACCCGGGATGTGCGGAATCGGTTGATGCGGGCCGAACTCCTCGACCAGCACCTCGGGATCGATACCCAATTCTTCGATCGCCTTGGTCTGCATCGCTTCGATCCGCAGGCGCTGCTGCGCCCTGGCCACTTCGTCGCGGTGCACGGTGTCGGTCAGCACCCGCAACTCCTCGTTGATCGCGCTGACGTCCTTGCGGTGCTGGGTCAGCGCCTGGTCTCGGACGGTGCGGGCCCGGTCGGCTTCAGCACGACGTGCGGCCGCGATCGACAGCACCTGGGCGACATGTCCGGCCAATTCACCGGCTGCCGTGTTGACGGTGCGGGCCGTGGCGATCTCGCGGGCCCGCTTCTCCCGGCGCAGCCGCGCCTTCTCGCGTGCTTCCAACTCCGAGCGGGCTGCAGCTTCGAGCCCATCGGCACGCCCTGCGAGCGAGCGGGCCTGCTCCTCCTTGGTGCGCAACGACAACCGGACGTCCGTCTCCCGGCTACGAGCCGCAGCGGCTTCCGCGGCGAGCCGGTCGCGTTCGTCCGTCGTCGGTTCGGCTTCTTCGGGAGCCGCCTGCGCGTCCGCGAGGCGCTGCTCCAGCGCTTGGAGTTCAGTGCGCGCGGTCTGGAGGTTCTGCTCCACCCCCGACCGGCCGGAGGTGAGTCGCTCGTGCTCCGCGCGTGCGCTTCGCAGGTTGTGCCCGAGTTGGCTGAGTTGTTCAGCGACCGATGACATGCGCGCGTCGGAGGCGTTGAGTTGCTCCAGGGCAGCATCAAGCTCGACCTGGACTGCCTCGACGGCTACGCGTGCCTTCTCGACCGCGAACTGGGCCTGCTGACCCTGTCGGGTTGCTTCCTCCACTCGGGCTCGGCTCTCGTCCACAGCGGCCTGGATCTCCAGCAGCGACGGAGCAGCGGCCGATCCGCCTCGCACATAACCCGGCGCGAAGACATCACCCTCAGGCGTGACCGCGATGACCGAGGAGTGTTGAGCGACAAGGCTCTTGGCCGATTCGTCGTCCCCAACAAGGGCGACACCGGCCAGGAGATCGCCCACCGAGTGCAACAAGTCGTCCGGCGCATCGACGACCTCGTGGGCCCAGCGGGCACTCTCTGGCAGCTCCGGCACAGCACGGGTGTCTGACCCCGGCCGAGAGCCGGCCACCACCAGGGTCGCCCGGCCCGCGTCGTCAGCGCGCAGTCGGCCGAGCGCGGCGGCTCCAGCGTCGAGGTCGTCGACGACCACGGCGTCGGCAGCCCAGCCGAGGGCCGCTGCAATCGCTGCTTCGTGACCCGGTTGTACGCGCAGGAGCTCGGTCAGGGAGCCCCGCACTCCGGCACGCTGCTCGTGCTCCAAAAGGTGAGCAGCGCCGTCCTTGCGGGTCAGGCTGATCTCCAGTGCCTCCACCCGGGCTTGGTGGTTGGAGCGTTCCCTTTCGGCGGCAGCGAGTTGTTCCTTGGCTGCCTCCCACTCTCCGCGCACCTTCTCCATCCGGGCTTCGGCGTCGTCGTAAAGGGCGTCGAGGCCCTCTTCGCCTTCCTCGTCCTGCGCGATGGTCGATTCGAGCGCCCGGTGTTCTTTCTCGATGGACGCAACGCGGGCGGCGATCTCGTCGGCAGTTGTACTCATGCGGCCCAGCTCCGCCTCGCCGGCGTCGATGCGGCTGCGGCGGGCGGCCACCTGCCCCTCCAACTTCGCCAGGCCCTCGCGGCGATCGGCGGCGGCCCGGGCGAGCTTGGTGAGGCGCTGCTGCTCGGCGTTGTGCGCGTTCTCCAGGTCGTGCTTGCGCTGCACCGCTTCCTGCAGGGCCGCCTTCGCCTGGTCGATCTGGTCGTTCAGCCGCTGGAGCTCTTCGCGGGCCTGCACCGCCTGGGCACGCAACTTCTCCGGGTCACGACCTGAACCGGCCTGCTGCTCGTGTGCCTCGTCGTCGGCCATCAGGCGCACCCGTTCGGCCGACAGGCTCGCGGTGGCCTCGACCCGCTCCTTCAAGGACGACAGCGCGAACCACTGATCCTGGATGCGTGCCTGCTCAGGCGCCGCCTCACGCGCCTCGTTCTCCAGTTCGTCCAGCGTGCGTTGAGCTGTCGCGAGGCGTTCCTGCACCCGCTTCTGTTGCTCCAGCAGGGCCGTCTCGTCGGCGACTTCCTGTTCGAGGGTGGTGGTGAGCTGCACGAGGTCGTCGGCCAACAGTCGCAATCGCGCGTCGCGGACGTCGGCCTGGATCACCGATGCCTTGCGGGCCGTCTCCGCCTGCCGCCCCAGCGGACCCAGCTGCCTACGGATCTCGGTGGTGAGGTCGCCGACGCGGGTGAGGTTGCCCTCCATCTGCTCCAGCTTGCGCAGCGCGCGTTCCTTGCGCTTGCGGTGTTTCAGGACGCCAGCAGCTTCCTCGATGAACCCGCGTCGTTCCTCGGGAGTTGCTCGAAGCACTGTGTCGAGCTGCCCCTGCCCGACGATGACGTGCATCTCGCGGCCGATTCCGCTGTCGGAGAGCAGTTCCTGGATGTCGAGCAGTCGGCAACTGGTGCCATTGATGGAGTAGTCGGAGCCACCGCCCTTGAACATCGTGCGGGTGATCGTCACCTCGGTGTAGTCGATCGGCAACGCACCGTCGGTGTTGTCGATCGTCAGCGAGACCTCAGCGCGGCCCAGCGCCGGACGGTTGGGTGTGCCGGCAAAGATGACGTCTTCCATCTTCCCGCCGCGCAGACTCTTGGCGCCCTGCTCCCCCATCACCCAGGCGAGCGCGTCCACCACATTGCTCTTGCCGGAGCCGTTGGGCCCGACGATGCAGGTGATGCCTGGTTCCAGCTTCATCGTCGTCGCCGAGGCGAAGGACTTGAAGCCCTTCAGAGTGAGGCTCTTGACGTACACGAGTGGCGGTTCCTTGGGCTGGAGGGTGCGGTCAGTGCACCTTACCGGGGCGTACCCCGACTGCTCAGCTTCTCGCCGTCAGCACCAGCGGACCATCCGGAGTGACCGCGATCGTGTGTTCGCTGTGCGCCCCACGCGAGCCGTCGGCACTACGGAGGGTCCAACCGTCGTCGTCGGTGTAGATCTCGTCGGTGCTCTGCATCAACCAGGGCTCGATCGCAATGACCAGACCCGGCTGCAGCTTGAGCCCACGCCCAGCGCGACCGTTGTTGGGCACGTGCGGCTCGCCGTGCATGGTGCGACCGACTCCGTGACCGCCGAACTGGGTGTTCACCGTGTAACCGGCGGCGTGGCAGACCTGCGCGATGGCCGCCGAGATGTCGCCCAGGCGGTTACCCACCGTCGCAGCGGCGATGCCTGCAGCGAGCGCCTGCTCGGTCGTCTCGATCATCTTCAGATCCTGGGGACGCGCGGTGCCGACCACCAGCGACAAGGCGGAATCGCTCACCCAACCGTCCACGGACGCCGCGAAGTCGACCGACAACAGGTCACCGTCGGCCAGCACGTAATCGTGCGGGAGTCCGTGCAACACCGCGTCGTTGACACTGGTGCACAGCACCTTTCCGAAGGGACTGCCGCCGAAACTCGGGTGATAGTCGATGTAGCACGACTCACCACCAGCAGCACGAATCATCTTGTGCGCCAATGCATCCAGCTCGAGCAGGTTGACGCCGACAGCCGCCTTTTCCTGCAACGCAGTCAGCACTTCGGCCACCAACCGCCCGGCCGGACGCATGGCCTCCAGTTCCGAGGCCGACCTCAACTCGATCATTTCGCCAGCCATTCTGCGTAAGCATCGAAGGTGTAGGGACGGCCGAGGAAGTCTTCGACCAGATCTGCGGCGTCCTTGCGTCCGCCCATTCCGAGCACGCGATCGCGGTAGCGCGTGGCCACCTCCGGCGCGAAGAGGTCGTGCTCGTCGAACGCGCTGAACATGTCCTTGGCGATCACCAGCGACCACATGTAGGTGTAATACCCGGAGCTGTATCCGTCGAGGTGACCAAATGAGCAGTGGAAGTGACTGTCGGGCAGCGGCGGGAAAACGGAATACGTGCGCTGGGTCTGCTGCAGGTATTCGGTGATGTCTCTGGGCCGATCGACGTGCAAGCCCACGGAGACAGCGGCGTAGAACATCTGCGTGCGGGCCAGGAAGCCCTTGCCGAATTCGTCTGCTTCCTTCATCCGTGCGACGAGGTCGGCAGGGATCGGCTCACCCTTGTCGTTGGTGGCGAAGGACGCCAGCACGCTTGCGTCCCAGGCCCATTCCTCCAGCATCTGGCTGGGCGCCTCGACGAAGTCCCACTCCGTGGCCACGCCGGAGAAGCGCGACCACTTCTGCTGCTGTCCGCCGACCACGTGGTGCACGAGGTGACCGAACTCGTGGAAGAGCGTGACGACTTCGTCGTGCTCCATGAGCCCGCGGCTGAAGTTGCAGACCAGCACTCCCTCGGGCAGTTGCACCCCGTCGACACCGCTGACCAGCGTGAACTGCGCCGCGTGCTTGAACTTGCCTTCACGCGGGTGCAGGTCGAGGTAGATGCGGCCGATGCGCTCGCCGTCCTTGAGCACGTCGTAACCGGTCACTTCCTGGTGCCAGACCGGAGCGTCGGGCACAGCCCGCCATTCCAGGCCGAACAACCGACCTGTCACATCGAGCAACCCCTGGCGCACGTTGTCGAAGCGGAAGTAGGTGCGCGTCAGTTGGGCGTCGACGTCGTGTTGTTCCTTGCGGACGACCTCGCTGTAGTACGTCGTGTCGACAGCGGTGACGTCTTCGACGTCCGGGTGGTCCTGGTGCAGCCGATCGAGCAACACCTGCTTGTCAGCGAGAGCACGCTCAGTCGCGGCCTCGGTGATCTTGTCGATGAACGTGCGGATCTCCTTGCCGTCGCCGATCATCTTGACCTCGGCGTCGAAGTCGGCCCAGTTGTCGTAACCGAGTAACTCCGCGTGCTCCTGCCGAAGAGCGAAAAGCCGTTGCAGCACAGCGTCATTCGCCGGCCACGCGATGTTCTGGCGCTCGCGCACCATCGCCTCGCGCACCGAGCGGTCGGCGCAGAAGGTCATCAGCGGCACCGAGTCGGGATAGTCGGTCGTGACCGTCACCTGACCACCGTCCCCTGCCGGATGGGCATCGATCCAATCCTGCGGCATCCCGGCGAGCTGCTCGGGTCGCACGGTGATCAACCGGGTGCCCTCGCGGATGTTCTTGCCGAACTCCTGCCCGGCCTTCAACTCCTCCTGTGCCAACTCCCGCAGGCGTTCGCGGTCGGCCTCCGACTTGTCGACACCGGCGCGGCGGAAGTCGCGGCGGGTGAGCTCAAGCAGCCGCTGCGCGTCGGTGTCATCGCCCGGGTGTGCGGCGTCGAGGACGGCGAAGAGCTCACTGTCGAGACCGAGTTCGGTGGAGTAGGCGTCGACGCGCTGCATCGCCTCGTCCGCCGCTTCGCGCACGGCGGCGTCCGGGTGCACCTCGGAGAACAACGATGCCGCAGCCGCGGCATTACCGAGTTCGATCTGCACCGCGTTCCACGTGGCCAGCACGTCAGTCACCGGCCCCTGCTTGAGTCGTTCGACGAGCGACCGGGCGTCGTCGAGGCCGCCGTCACAGCGGTCGGTCAGCCATTCGAGGGCGTCGTGAGCGGGCAGCGCGAGCGGGGTGGGAGTCACCCGATCACCCTAACCGCGCGCCCCGACACCGGGCGCGCCACATCGCCTACTTCCAGGCTGCTGCGCCGTAGGTGTCGTCCTTGAACCGAACGCTCATGCCATCCACCCCGGCAAAGCCACGCGGCACCTGGAACTCCACCGTCTTGGTCGTGGCACCGCCGCCCTGATAGGCGATGATCGCGAAGAGAGACGGGCCACCGGTAATGGGATCGGGTGCAGCCGGACAGGTGCGAGCGCCGCTGTCGACCAGCGTCAGCGCCTTGGCGTAGAAGTTCACGAGGAAATCGCTGGTCAGCTTGAGCGGCACTTGGACGACGTCATGGTCCTCGTCCGGCTTGCCCTTTTTCAGCACCGGTTTGCTCACGGTGAGTGCGCCGACGGCCCGCCCCTGTTGGGTCAGCGTCGCAGGCTGGCCGAAAGCGATCGGACGCGCTGCAGTGGGGGCGGCTTGACCAGTGCAAGCGTTGGCAGCCGGCGCAGGAGCATCAGTCGCCCCGGACGCCGCAAAGACTGCCTGCGCCTTACCCGAGGCGTCCATCACGACGGCCCGCACCGTGGTCGCATCGACCCGAGCGGGTAACGCGAAGTCTCGCTTGTCGGTGCTCACCTTGCCGGGAACGACGATGGCGGTCAGCGCACCGGTGCTCCCTTCGCACAGTCGTCCCGCTTCGTCGACCAACTGCACGGTGGTGAGCGGGAACATCACCGTCGGCCCGCTGAGCGACTTGAGCGACACCGGCAGCGACACCGCGCCACTACCACCTTCAACCGGTTTGGCGATCCGAATGGCCATCGGCTGGTCCTTGACCGACACCTTCGCGGTGTTTCCCCAAGCCGTCGGAGCGGGCAGCGTGCCGACGGTTTCTCCTGTACACCGGTCGTCCGCCACGCTGCTGTTGGATGGCGCAGCGCCGGATTGATCCAGCGCGGAAGCGCGTGTTCCGTCGTCTGATCCGCCGCATCCGGCGAGCAGGGTCGCGCCTGCTGCGCACGCTACGAGCCCACGGACAGCCTTCTTGTTCCATCCCATGTCGTTCATCATGACAAACCGGGCTGACCATGGCACTCCTGACCAACGAAAGCATTCTGTACGGACCTGTCGCTACCACTAAGGGGAAGTAGGTAGCGTCGGCGTGCCTGCTTTTGGTCGGTTAGCTGCGCACGATCCGCGGACGTGGCTGGCAGACCGGGCACGAGAACGAACCACGGTTCATGAAGTTCTCGCGCACCATCAACGCGCCGCAGCGGCGGCATTCACGTCCGGCCCGGCCGTAGGCGTTGAGTGATCGGTCGAAGTAGCCGCTAGCGCCGTTGACGTTCACGTAGAGCGAATCGAAGCTGGTGCCGCCTTGACCGAGCGCCTCGCGCATCACCTGGGTGGCGTGGCCGAGCAGTTCGGTGGACGTCGCAGCCGTGACCTTGTCGGTGAGCCGCTCGCCGTGCAGCTTGGTGCGCCACAGGGCTTCGTCGGCGTAGATGTTGCCGATGCCGGAGACGAGCGTCTGATCGAGCAGTGCCCGTTTGATCTGCGTGTGCTTGCGGCGCATCCGGCGCACGGTGCCCCGCACATCGAAGACCGGCTCCAACGGATCCGGGGCTATGTGGCGAATCACGGTGGGTATCAACGCATCCGAATGTTCGTCCTGAGCCAAGGCGACGAGTTGGAGACCGCCGAAGGTGCGCTGATCGACGAAACGTAACTGCCGTTCGTCGTCGAGGTCGAACATCGCGTGGCAGTGCTTCTCGCGGGGAGCGTCAGGCTCCTCCACTAACAGTTGGCCGCTCATGCCGAGGTGGACGACCAGTGCCTCGCCGTCGTCGAGGTCCATCCAGAGGTACTTACCGCGCCGGCGGGCCGCTTGCACCCGGACGCCGGTGAGCGCTGCACCGAGCGCAGCCGGGCCGGCTTCATGACGGCGCGCCACCCGAGCACCGAGGATCTCCGCCCGTTCGATGCGGCGGCCGACGACATGCTCGGCCACCCCACGGCGCACGACCTCGACCTCGGGCAGTTCAGGCAACCGTCGGCCCGTCCGGTGTCGGAGTCTGCTCCTTGAGCGCCTTCCAGGCGACTTCCGCAGCGATCTGTTCGGCGGCCTTCTTGTTGCGGCCGACCCCGGTGCCGAGCACTTCGCCACCCAGTAGCACCGAGGCGGTGAACACCTTGTCGTGGTCAGGACCTTCGTCAGTCACCGAATAGCTGGGCGCGCCGAGCGCACGCGTGGCGGCGAGTTCCTGCAGTGAGGTCTTCCAGTCCAGACCTGCGCCGAGACCGGAGGCCTGCCCGATCAACTCGTCGACGAGGTGGTGGACGAATCGCTCGCTGGGCTCCAGACCGCCACACAGGTAGACCGTGCCGATCACGGCCTCGACGGTGTCGGCCAGGATCGAATCCTTGTCGCGCCCACCGGTTGCCAACTCACCGCGTCCGAGAAGGATGTATCCGCCCAGATCGATCTGTCGGCCGACCCCGGCCAGCGCACGGGCGTTCACCACCGAGGCACGGAACTTCGCCAATTGCCCCTCGGGTAGGTCGGGGTGCAGGCGGTACAGAGCCTGGGTGACGACCAGGCCGAGCACAGCGTCGCCCAGGAACTCCTGGCGTTCGTTGTGCGGCAGGTTGCCGTTCTCGTAGGCGTACGAGCGATGGGTCAGGGCACGCAAAAGCAGCGGCTCGTCGATCACCGCACCACTGATCTGCGTCAGCAGGGTGGCGAGGGCACCGACGGGCCGCTGCGAAGCCTTCGCAGAGGCTGCCCTTTTCGACGAACTCACGTCGATCAGGCGTCTCAGGCCTGGTGCGAGGTCTGCTCCGCGGCGCTGTAGTGCCGACCCTTGTAGGTGCCGCACGAGGGGCACGCCATGTGAGCCTGCGCCGGGGCGCTGCAGTTGGGGCAGGTCGTGGTGGCGACCGGCGCAGCCTTCCAGTTCGCGCGACGCGAACGGGTGTTGGAGCGCGACATCTTCCGCTTCGGGACAGCCACGTCAGTTCCTCTTCTCGTTGTTCTCGGTCTCGTCGGTCAATCCGGCGAGCGCCGACCATCGGGGGTCGATCACATCATGGTGGTGCGTCGGGTCGTCCGCCAGGCGCGCTCCGCATTCGGAGCAAAGGCCCGGGCAGTCAGGTTGACACACCGGCTGGAACGGCAGTGTGGGCACTACCGCGTCACGCAACACAGGCTCCAGATCAGCGAGGTCGCCGTCCAGCGTCTGCAGGTCTTCGTCGTCGCCGGCCACCTCTTGGTGGTGGGCCGCACGATCGGCGTAGGCGAACAGCTCCTGAAACTCCACGTCCACTTCTTCGTGGACGGGATCCAGGCACCGCACGCAGGCACCGGTCGCCGTTGCCCGAGCCGAACCGGAGACCAGAACGCCCTCCATCACCGATTCGATCCGCAAGTCGAGCTCGATCGGCTCACCCTGCTTGATCTCGATCACGTCGTTGCCGAAGTGCTCCGGTGCCGCGACCTCACGGTCGATCTGAGCCATGTTTCCCGGTCGCCGACTCAGTTCCCGGGTGTCCAGGACGAGCGGGTTACGGGGATCGAGGTGCATGACTCTTCTGTGATCGTGGGGTGTTGGTGGTTCGGACCGGTCGTCGCGGACGACGCAGACCGACTCACAAGATTACCGGCCGGTGGCCGGATTCCCCAAACTCGCAGGCGACCTCAGTCGGACGCCGGACGCAGCCGCTCCACCAGCGGCGCCACGACCGGCTCGGGCACCATCGCCGAGACGTCCGCGCCGTGTTGGGCGCACACCCGGATGAGGGACGACGAGTAGTGCGACACCGCGGGGCTGGCAGCCAGGAACAAGGTCTCCACGCCGGTCATTTCGTGGTTCATCTGGGCCATCGGGAGTTCGTACCCGAAGTCGGTCTCGTTGCGAAGGCCCTTGATCATGGCCCCGGCATCGAGTTCGCGGCAGACATCGACGACGAGGCGGTTGCCGAAGGCCTGCGCACGCACATTGGGCAGGTGGGCAACGGAGGCTTCGATGAGTTCGACTCGCTCGGCGGGGCTGAACGTGCCCTGCTTGTCGGGGTTGTAGACGACCGCCACGACCACCTCGTCGAACAGCGCTGCGGCGCGGTTGATCACGTCGAGATGTCCCGCGGTGATCGGGTCGAACGAACCCGGGCAGACTGCCCGTCGCACGTCTTCAGTCATGTTGCCGCCACCTCATGCCGCATCGCCCTCGGGAACGTATTCAGCGAACCACACGGTGGTTTCCCCGTAACGCCTCGGCCCGATGACCAACACATCTCCGGGCCACATGGGTTCGGCCGACCGGGTGGAGCGCTCCACCACCAGCAGGGCGTCCTGCGCCAGCCAACCGCCGGCCAGGCGCTCCAACACCTGGGCGAGGTCGTGCTCGGACAGATCATAGGGCGGGTCGATGAGCACCAGATCGAACTCGCGGGCGACGAGGGCCCCGACCACTTTCTCGACAGATTCGCCTCGCACGGTCACCCCTGCAATACCGAGCTCGCGCACATTGCGCTGCAGCGCGGCCAACGCCTTGCGATCACGTTCGACCAGGGTCACCGACGCTGCGCCGCGGCTGGCGGCCTCGAGGCCGAGCGCTCCCGAACCGGCGTACAGGTCGAGCACATGCGCACCGGGGAGCGCGGCCATGTGCTCCAAGCGCGCGAAGAGCGCCTCGCGCACCCGCTCGCTCGTGGGGCGCGTGCCATCGCCCGGCGGCGTCGCCAGTCGTCGTCCACCGGCGGTGCCGGCGATGATGCGTGTCATTCAGCCTCGTTCCAGGAAGGCGACCTGGTCTTCATCCAAACGCTGGGTCATCAGCTCGGCAAGCGCGGGGTGAGTGCTCAGGGTCGGGTCGGCGGCGATCAGCTCGGCAGCATCGGCACGAGCCAGTTGGATCAGCTCGACATCCTTGGGGTGACTCAGCCGCAGGTGCTTCAGGCCGGTTCGCTTACCGGACTGGCTGGCACCCAAGATGTCGCCTTCGCTGCGCAACGACAGGTCGAGATCGGCCAACTCGAAGCCGTTGTTGGTGGCCGCGACGGCGCTCAACCGCTCCATCGTCTCCGGCTTGTCGGTGGCCGTGACGAGCAGACAGAGCCCTCCCCCACTGCCTCGGCCCACGCGTCCGCGCAGCTGATGCAGCTGGGAGATGCCGAAGCGGTCGGCGTCGAGGATCACCATCGCGGTGGCATTCGGGACGTCGACACCCACCTCGATGACGGTGGTGGAGACCAGCACGTCGACCTGACCCGCGGAGAACTCGCCCATCACGGCGTCCTTCTCCTCCGGCGTCATGCGTCCGTGCAGCATCTCGATCCGCAATCCGGCCAAGGCCGGCTCGGCACGCAATCGGTCAAGGGTCGCAACGACGGACGACAACTCCGGCTTGGCGGGCCTCTCCTGCGATGGCTGGTCGGACTCGTCGAGCGACCCGAACGACTCCAGGTCGTAATCGCCGTCAAGAGGTGCCTCGGGTTCGTCCTGGTCGCCGATCCGCGGACAGACCACGTAGGCCTGGTGCCCGGCTGCGACCTCCTCGGCCACCCGCTGCCAAGCCCGCTCGATCCACCCCGGTTTGGACGCAGGGACGACATGCGACACGATCGGCGCCCGCCCCGAGGGAAGCTGGGTGAGCTCGGAGGTGTCCATGTCGCCGAAAACCGTCATTGCGACAGTGCGTGGGATGGGTGTTGCGGTCATGACCAGCACGTGCGGCGGACGGGATGCTTTGCCCCGCAACGCATCTCGCTGTTCCACACCGAACCGGTGCTGTTCGTCGACCACCACGAGCCCGAGGTCGAAGAAGTTGACGGTGTCCTGGATGAGGGCGTGGGTGCCGATGACGATTCCGACCTCACCGGAGACGATGTCGAGCAGCACCTTCTCCTTGGCCTTCTTGCTCATCGAGCCGGTCAGCAGCGCCACCCGGGTGCCGAGTTCGTGCCCGCCGAGCAGCCCCCGCTCGGCCAGATCTCCCAGCATCGCGCGCATCGACCGGTCGTGCTGCTGAGCGAGCACCTCGGTGGGCGCGAGCAGCGCAGCCTGCGCCCCGGAGTCGATGGTGGCGAGCATCGCCCGCAACGCGACGATGGTCTTACCCGAACCCACCTCGCCCTGCAGCAGACGGTGCATCGGACGCGGCGCCGCCAGGTCGGCTGCGATCTGCTCACCCACCGCTTGCTGACCGGCGGTGAGTTCGAAGGGAAGGCGTTGATCGAAGCGCTCCAACAGACCGCCCTTGCTGGGCACCCGCGGGGTGGCTTCCAGCTTGTCGTATTCGGCGCGACGGGCCGCGAGCGCCGTCTGCACCACCAACGCCTCGTCGTAGCGCAATCGCCGTTTACCCCGCCCGATGTCTGCGCGTGAGGTCGGCAGGTGCACCATCCGGTAGGCCTGCTCCAGCGAGAGCAAGCGGTGACGCTCGCGAAGCTGCTCCGGCACCGGATCGGTGCCTTCCCACGACCCGAGCACCTGTTGCATCGCCTTGGTGATCGACAGATCGCTGGTGCGCGGCAGGGTGGCGTACGTGGGGATCAACCCGGACGCGTAGGCCGCGAGCGCGGATTCGTCGGCGACGGCGGTGTACTCGGGGTGCGCGAGTTGCAGTTGGTGGTTGTAGACCTGCATCTTGCCGCGGAACAACGCCGTCGCCCCGGGCCTCAGGTTGTACTCGTGACCACGGGCGTTGAAGAAGACGAGTTGGGCGTGGCGACCGTCGGCGTCCTCGATCGTGGCGTGCAACATCATGGTGCGCCGGTTACGCATCGGACGGGTGTCGGCGCGCACGACGGTGGCGACGAGCACCGCCATCTGCCCGACCTCGAACTCCGCGAGGCGCCCCGAAGCGTTCGCGTCGAGATAACGGCGCGGGATGAAATCGAGGAAGTCGCCGACCGTGTGGACGTCGCGGTTCTTGGCCAACTTGCCGGCGAAGGTCTTGTTGACGACCTTCTCCAACGGCGTGGAGCGTTCGACCTTCACTCCACACCGATCGCCAGGACGTACGGGCCACGACCTTCGACGATCGACACCTCCAGGTGGGGGTGGCTGCGGGTGAGACTGGCGCGGACGGTGTCGGCCAGAGCCGCCGGAGCCTTCTCACCGGGGATGAGGGTGACGATCTCGCGCTCGTGGTCGGCCAGCAGGGTCTGCACCACCTGCGCTGCAACCGGTAGGGCCTCTGCTCCGAAACCGATCACTTCACCGTCGATGCGCCCGACGACCGCACCCCTGGGGCAGTCGCCGACCGCCGTGCGCGGGTCGTTCGCAGCGATGCTGAGACTCCCGGTGGACAGATCAATGAGCGCGTCGTCGATGGCGGCGATCACCTCGTCGCCCGTGTGCTCCGGATGCGCCACGGCAAGAGCCGCGATGAACTCAGCGGGACCGGCAGCACCCGGCCGGATCACGCGGACTCCCCTGTCACGCAACGACTTCTCCAACAGGTCGCCGGTGTGACTGCTTCGCGCGCCATCGCAGACGAGGGCGACCGTCGGTAGTTCGGTGTCGCGTATGGCACGAACCGCCGCGGCGCGCGCGATCCGGCCTGCGTCGCCACCGATCACCATGCGCCCCTCACTCTTGGCGAGTTCGGCCAGCCCGGGTGATTCGGCGACCGCCACGATGAGGGTCTGGGCGTCGTGGTGCACCGGGATGGTGTGTCGCGTGATCATCTCGTCGGTGAAGCGGGTGACCTGGAAGCGTTGCGGTCGACCGGCCAGCACCCCGGCATTCAGGGCTGCGCTGACGTCGTCGACGTGGACGTGAACCGACCACGTATCAGGGCCTCCGGCCACCACCAAGGAATCGCCGATTCGGTCGAGTGCCGCCTTCAACCTGCTGACCCGCTCCTCGTCGGAATGGGTGAGCACGTACATCACTTCGTACGCAGGGCCGTCGACCGCGCCGTCGTGACAGGTGGTGATGACGTCGGCGGCGCTTGCCGTCAACCAAGCGGGTGCATCCGCCAGCGGACGCACCGGCCCACCGTCGCTGTCAATCACCCGCAACAAGGACGCCAGCACCAACACGTAACCCGCGCCGCCGGCGTCCACGACATTCGCCTGCCGCAGCGCCTCCAGTTGTTGGGTGGTGTTGACCAGCGCCAGCTCAGCCGCATGAACCGCTGCCTGCGCGACGTCTCGCACCGAACCGGTGGCCTGCACCGCCGCAGCGTCGGCGGCAGCACCCGCGACGGTCAGGATGGTGCCCTCCACCGGGATGTTGACCGCGCGCCATCCGTAGTCGCTCGCCCGGCGCAGGGCTTCGGCCAGACGTGGCGCGGAGACGGTGTCTTCCCCGGATTCGGCCAGCACCTCGGCGACGCCCCGGGCGAGCTGACTGAGGATCACCCCTGAATTTCCGCGCGCGGCCATCAGCGTTGCCTGCGCGAGATCACGCGCAGCCGCGGGTAGGTCGTCGGGCTCGGAGAAGGTCAGCGAGCCCATCGCGCCGTCGATGGTCATGAGCAGATTGGTTCCGGTGTCGGCGTCAGGCACCGGGAAGACGTTGAGCCGGTTGATGCGCTCGGCATAGGTGGCCAGATCGGCACGTGCGGCCACAACCCAACGACGTAGGGCGTCGAGGTCGAGGGTGGTCAGCGACATCTGTCATCCTTCGAGGTGGGGTCGCGCAAAGGTTAACTGCCGCGTCCGACATGGGCGTGACCAACCGCACATCAGGTCGACCCGCGGGCGGTGGACGGCACCCGCCTGAACCGCCAGTTTGGCGGTCTCGGCTCTCACGGCTATTCTTGTGAAGTTCCCACCGCAGGTGCTCGTCAATAGTCGTGTGCCCGCTACCGGGAGAATCATCTTTCGACCAACTTCAGGAGATCACCGTGGCTGCCACTTGCGACGTCTGCGGCAAGGGACCCAGCTTCGGTCACAACGTCTCGCACTCGCAGCGCAAGACCAAGCGCCGCTGGAACCCGAACATCCAGCGCGTTCGCGCGCTCGTGGGCGATGCCGGTGTGACCCCGAAGCGTCTCAACGTCTGCACTTCCTGCTTGAAGGCCGGTAAGGTCACCCGCTGACCTGCGCCTCTCGCACCTGACAGCCGATCCCTACCGGGATCGGCTGTTCTGTTTCGTGCACCAAGGCCGGGCCGGATCTGCCGGGTCACCCAGAAAAGTGGTCCCACCCGCCGTTGCGCTGCTCACGGCCATCCAGCGTCACGCCCTCACCGTCGCGCACCACGCCGACGCGACGCCAGCCCTGCGGCAGCTCGACGTCGGCAGGGAAGGTGGCGAGCAGCGTGTGTTCTTCCCCGCCACCCAGGACGCATTCCCAGGCGTCCGCCCCGACCGCGGGCTCGAGGAGCGCGACGAAGTCGAGCAGCAATGACGCCTGCAGATCGATGCGCACACCGCTGGACGAAGCGATACGTCGGCCGTCGCGCACGAGTCCGTCACTGATGTCCATCATCGACGTCGCGCCGGCCCTCGCCGCCTGCGGTCCAGCCGCGTAACGGGCCACCGGACGACGGTGGAATGCCACCCACTGCTCCCCCGCGGCAACGCGGTCCTGTTGCAGCAACCGAAGGCCGGCGTCGGAACGGCCGAGCGCATCGCTGACCGCTACCTGGTCACCCACTCGCGCGCCGTCCCGGCGCACCGCCCGGACATCACGCAGTTCGCCCAGCGCGGTGATGCTCACCATTCGCACGCCGTCCGGCGCGGAACTCAGATCACCGCCGAGCACAGCGACCTCGGCCTGCGAACACCCCTGTGCGATACCGCCATTCAGCATGCGGACCCACTCGATGCTGGTGTCTCTACCAGCGATGAGTGAGACGACCACACCGGTCGCCGTGCCGCCCATCGCAGCGATGTCGGCGAGGTTCTGGGTGACCACCTTGTGACCGACGTCCTGCCCGCTGGACCACTCATCGAGCCAGTCGCGTCCGAGCACCATCGAGTCGGTCGTGACCAGCACTGCTCCCGTCGGTACTCCCAGTAGTGCAGCATCGTCACCAACGCCGATGATCACCTCTGGACGGGTGGGCAGCGCCGGAAAGATCTGCGCGAGCAGTTCCTCCTCGCTGGCCTGGCCAAGCGTCGGTCCGTCAGGCGGAATCATTCTGGCTCTCTCCTCGTCGGCTCTGCGGGCACGGTAGCGTCATCGCCACAGGTCCCGTACCGGCACCCGAACACGAGTGTCGAAGATCAGCAGGAGACGGAATGGTTCAGGCGTACATCCTCATCCAGGCTCAGGTGGGCAAGGCCCACTCCGTGGCCACGGCGATCGCCCAGATCAACGGAGTCACCCTGGCCGAGGACGTCACCGGCCCCTACGACGTGATCGCCCGGATCGAGGCTGAGAACGTCGACGAGCTCGGCAAGCTGGTGATCGCCCGCATCCAGGAAGTGCCCGGCATCACGCGCACCCTCACGTGCACCGTCGTCAAGGTCTGATCGCGGCGGCGGTCGCGATCGGGGCACTCGTCACCGGGTGCGGATCCGACGTCGTGTCGGTGACTCCTGCTGACGGCCATGCTGATCCGCTCTGTTCGAAGGCTGGCGCACACTGGCCCGACACCGTCGCATCACAGGCCAAACAGGCGGTGAGCACCGCCGGGAAGACCGAAGCCGCCTGGGGTGATCCGGCAATCATCGCTCGCTGTGGCGTGAGCATGCCGTCCCCGAGCGAGGACTGCATCTCCGCCAACGGTGTCGACTGGGTGATGCACGAACTTTCGGACGGCAAGAGTTTCGTCACCTACGGCCGCCTGCCCGCGATCCAGGTGCTCGTGCCCAAGGACTACGCACCAGAGCCGATGGTGCTCGGTGCCTTCAGCGCAGCGGCGAAGCAGATTCCGCAGGGTCAACACCGCTGCAGCTGAGGCTCAGCGCAGACCGAGGCGTCGCTGCAGGGCGAGTTCGATCAGTTCGGTGATCAACTCCCGATAGCTCACGCCCTGCGCGTCCCAGACCCTGGGGTACATCGAGGTCGGCGTGAAACCGGGCATGGTGTTGATCTCGTTCAGCGTGAGAGTGCCATCGGGTGAGTAGAACCAGTCGACCCGCGCCAGGCCCTCACAGCCTGCCGCGTCGAAGGCCTTGATCGATTGCTCACGGATCGTCTCGGCGATGTCTTCGGGTAGGTCTGCGGGACAGATGAGGCGAGCGGAGTCGTCCAGGTACTTCGACTCGAAGTCGTAGAAGGCGTGCGTGCCCTCGGTCACCGCGATCTCACCGACCTGGGATGCCCGTGCCGGGTCACTACCCCGGCCTTCGAGGATTCCACATTCCACTTCACGGCCCACGATGGCGGCCTCGACCAGCACCTTGGGGTCGAACTGCCGAGCATGCTCGATGGCGTCCTTGAGTTGATCGGCAGATTCGACCCGAGTCACCCCGACGCTGCTTCCGGCCCGCGCCGGCTTGACGAAAACCGGCCATCCGAGCGCGGCGACCGGGTCCATGCTGGCGGCCGGATCACGCTGCCACTCCTTGTCGGTGATGAGCACATACGGGCCGACGGGCAGTCCGGCGGAGCGGAAGACCACTTTCATGAGGTGTTTGTCCATCATCACCGCCGACGCCGACACACCGGACCCGACATACCGCATGTCGGATAGTTCCAGGAGTCCCTGGATGGTTCCGTCCTCACCGAACGGGCCGTGCAGCAGGGGGAAGACGACGTCGACCTCGCCGAGTTCGCGCGGCACCTGTCCGGGCTCACGCAGCGACAGGCTGTGCCCGGCCGGGTCAGGGCTGACCAGCACCTCATTGTCGCCCGACACCGCAGGCTTGTGGGTTGCGGTGAGCTGCAAGGGTTCTGGATCATCAGCCATCAACACCCAACGACCGGTCTCGGTGATGCCGATCGGCAACACGTCGTACCGCTCACGGTCGATGGAGCGCAGCACACTGGCGGCGGTGGCGCACGAGACCACGTGTTCGGCCGAGCGACCACCGAAGACGAGCGCGACGACCGGTTTGCGGTCGCGGGACGCGCCGAGGTCGACGGTGGAGGTGTCCGGGGAGGGAGGCTGCGTAGTCATCGCGAGCAGCCTAGTCGCCCCTGGGCCATCTCACGGGTGCGACACAGTCGGCGGGCAGTGGCTACGTGGCTCTACGCTGCCTGCCATGTCGTGGTCGGTCTGGCTGACCCTGGTGGCCGCCGGGGCACTCATCTCCTTCACGCCCGGAGCGGGCGCGATCAACACGATGTCCAACTCTCTTGTCTCGGGTTGGGCACGTTCGATCTGGGGAATCATCGGTCAGCAGATCGCCCTGGTGATCCACGTCGCGATCGTCGCGGCCGGTGTGGGCGTCATCGTCGCTCGCTCACCGTTGCTCTTCGACGCGATCCGGTACGCGGGCGCGGCCTACTTGATCTACCTCGGTATCCGTCAGTGGCGTGCACGCAGCGTCTCCTCCGAGCAGGACGAAGCCGCGCGGCCCCGCGAGTCGGGCTGGTCAATGCTGCGTCGTGGACTACTGGTCAACCTGACAAATCCGAAGGCGATTGTCTTCTTCCTGGCCTTCATGCCGCAGTTCATCCGTCCCGATCGCGCATTGCTGCCGCAGTACCTCATCCTGTGCGCCACCGTCGTGGTGATCGACATCCTGGTCATGTGGCTGTTCTTCGCCATCGCTGCCAAGGGTCTGCAACGGCTGACCCGCACCGTCAACGGCCAGCGCCACCTCAACCGCTTGTTCGGTGGACTCTTCGTGGGCGTCGGCGCACTGCTGGCAACGGCACGCTGACTTCATCGTTCTGTCACGCTGTGGAGACCATGAACCACGACCCTCTTTCGTCCGCGACCCGCATCGTCGCCGCCGGGCGCCCGTCCCGCGTCCCTGGAGCTGCCGTCGGCCCGTCGGTGGAGTTCACCTCGACCTTCGTGACCGGGGGTGACAACGCCTACGCCCGGTTCGACAACCCCACCTGGCGGGCTTTCGAGGAGGCGATCGGTGCACTCGAGCACGGCTCGGCACTCGCCTTCGCCAGCGGGATGGGAGCGATCCGCGCTGCAATCGAACTGGTGCCCCTCGGCGGAGCAGTGCTCGTGCCCCAGCACAGTTACAACGGCACGACGGCGCTGCTCGACAAACTCGCCGAGGCCGGACGGCTGAGGGTCACGCGCGCGGACGTCTCCGACACCCCGGCCTACATCGACGCACTCGACCACACCGATCTCGCGTGGGTGGAATCACCCACCAACCCCATGCTCGAAGTCGCCGATCTGCCGACCTTGTTCAAGGCAGCACGCGAGTCACGGGTGTTGACGGTGTGCGACAACACCTTCGCCACCCCGCTGCTGCAACAGCCGTTGACGCTGGGTGCAGACGTGGTCGTGCACTCCGCGACGAAGTACCTCTCGGGCCATTCCGACCTCATCATGGGAGTCACGGTCACCGCTGATCCGCAGATCCAGCAGCGACTGCACTCCGAGCGCACCCTGAGCGGAGCGATCGCGGGACCCATGGAGGCCTGGCTGGCACTTCGCGGGATGCGCACTCTGCACGTGCGCTTCGAGCGCGCCTGCGCCAACGCGGCCGAACTCGCGGCCCGACTGGCCGATCACCCCCAGGTCGAGGCGGTTCGCTACCCGGGCTCCGGCGCGATGCTCGCCATCGACGTCCGCGGTGGGGTGGGCGCCGCCGAAGCAGTTGAGCAGGCAGTGCAGTTGTGGCTGCCGGCGACCAGCCTCGGCGGCGTGGAGTCGATGCTCGAACGTCGGCGTCGGCACACGTCCGAGCCGATGACCGTGCCGGAGAACCTGCTCCGGTTGTCCGTCGGTATTGAGGACGTCGAGGATCTCTGGCGCGACCTCGATGCAGCGCTCAGTTCGTCTCGAGCTTCCTAGCCCGGGACATCAGCGCAGCCACCACGTCACGGGTGCTCCGGCCCTCGTAGACAACCGCCTCGACGTTCTCGACGATCGGCACCTCGACCTCGACCGAGCGGGCCAGTTCGAGCAACGACTTGCACGACTTCACGCCTTCGGCCACCTGCTTGGTGGCGGCGATGGTCTCCTCCAGCGACTTGCCCTGACCAAGCGCGTAACCGAACGTGCGATTGCGCGACAGCGGCGAGGCGCACGTGGCGACGAGGTCGCCGACCCCGGCGAGGCCGAGGAAGGTCTGCGGGTCGGCGCCCAACGCCGTGCCCAGGCGTGCGGTTTCGGCGAGCCCGCGGGTGATCAAACTGGCGAGAGTGTTGTCGCCCATGCCCATACCCGAGGCCATTCCACAGGCGAGCGCGATGACGTTCTTGGTCGCCCCGGCGATCTCGGTGCCCACCACGTCGCCGCCGAGATAGGGCCGGAAGTAGGCCGTTGCACAGGCCTCGGCCACTCGCGCACGCATGCGAGGGCTCGAGGAGGCAACGACGGCTGCGGCAGGCTGCCGACCGGCGATCTCCTTGGCGAGGTTGGGGCCCGACACCACGACGACCCGGGAGGGATCGACACCGCCGGCATCGGCGATCACCTCGCTCATGCGCTTGGTGGTACCGAGCTCGACGCCTTTCATCAGCGAGACGACCGCGGACTCGTCGCCGAGGTGCTCGCCCCATTGCCCGAGGTTGTCGCGCAGACTCTGCGAGGGCACCGCGAGCACCACGATCTCAGCGCCGTCGGTGGCCGCAGCGACATCGCTGCTGGCCGTGATGTTGTCGGACAGTTCGAGATCAGGCAGGTAGTCGACGTTCCGGCGGGTGCTGTTGATGGCCTCCGCTAATTCGGGACGCCTGGCCCACAGAGTGACTTCCTGCCCCGCGTCCGCCATCACATTGGCGAAAGCGGTTCCCCAGCTGCCGCTACCGAGCACTGCCACCCGAGTCATCGTTGATCTCCCTCGTCCTGAGCCGTCTGATCTGCTGACAGTGTGTCGTGATCCTTCGGCCCGCGTGCGGTATTCGGCGGCGCGCTCTGCCCGCGAGCTCGTTCCAACTGCGCGGTGATGTCGCTCATGAGGCGCTGCGTCGCTTCACGCAGGACACCGGCGTCGACGGGACGACCGCGCAAGTCGTCGAGTGCGACCGGAGGGCCCGCGTAGACCTTGATGGTCTTGCGGGGAAGCAGTTTCGGGGTGACACCGCGGTAGGGATACAGCACCTCATGGGCTCCCCACATCGCGATCGGGATCAGCGGGCAGCCGGTGGTCAGCGCGATGCGGGCCGCGCCGGTCTTGCCCCTCATCGGCCACAGTTGTTTGTTACGGGAGAGGGTGCCTTCAGGCAGCACGCAGACGCAGTGTCCCTGCTCCACGGCACCCACGGCGGCGTCGTAGGCGTGCACCGCCTGGGTGGATCCGCGCACCACCGGGATCTGACCGGTGCCGGTCATGACGTCCTTGACCAACGGAACGCCGAAGAGCGACGACTTCGCCATGTAGCGCGGCGCCCGACCGTGAGCGACGAGGAACTGAGCGAGGGTGAATCCGTCGAGATGGGAGATGTGGTTGGCCGCGGCCACGAAACCGCCGGCTGCCGGGATGTGCTCACCGCCGCGCCAGTCGTGTTTCCACGTTCGCAGGAAGACCGGCCAGGCACCGCGGATGATGTTCTGGTACATCGGGGTCACTTGGTCGTTCAGGGTGGGGTGGGCCACCGCACCTCCTCGTGCCGAAGGACAATCTGCCTCATCATGCTCGGCAATGCTCCGCATGTCGACCGCTTCGGCGGCCTGTCGGCGGGATCTGACACGATGCGGGCGTGACTGCACTGCTGACGTCCGCCTGGCATCTGGTGATGCCGGTCAAGAACACCGCACACGGGAAGTCACGGTTGGCTCCTCCGACGGGCGTCGATCGCCAGGCCCTCGCCCTGGCGATGGCCCTCGACACCCTGGACGCCGTACTCCAGGTCGTTCCCTCCGCCCAGGTCGTCGTCGTCACCGACGACCCAGCCGTCGAGGCAACCGCCCAGGCACTGAAGGTGCACACCGTGGGAGATCCTGGTCGCGGACTCAACCCCGCCATCGAGGCCGGCCTGGCAAAGGTGCGCGAGCTGGCTCCTGGCACCGCTGCCGCGGTGCTGCTGGGCGACCTCCCCAGCCTCGACGGCGCGGCCCTGTACGAGGGATTGCGCGCATGCGCATCAACCGAGGCCAGTGTCGTGCCAGACGACTCCGGCGAAGGAACGGTGCTGCTGGCCCACCACGACGTCGCAGCCCTTGTGCCCCGTTTCGGCGCAGGTTCGGCGTCACGGCACGGCCGCAACGCCACCGTACTCGCGCTCGACCTGCCCCGACTGCGCACCGACGTCGACGACACCGACGCCCTTGATCGAGCACGGCAGCTGGGGTTGGGTCCGCGCACCTCCGGTCTGCTCTCGATCACCGAAACCGTCTGAGGAGCGACCCTGTGCAAGGCACTGTCCACACCTTCGACGCGGCGACCGGCTCCGGCACCGTCCTGACCGACAACGGCCGCGAAATCACGTTCGGCTCGGCGGCTTTCGCGGCCTCCGGGTTGATCCACGTGCGCCCCGGACAACGCATCAGCCTGGAGATGGGCGCGACCGGCATCACGCGGATCTGGATCGACGGCATCGGCCAGGGCCAGCGCATCCGCTGATCGGCGACCGCGACGAAGAGGGCGGATCCGGCACCCGCCAGATCCGCCCTGCTCCTTGATCGTCAGCCCGCGCTGACTACTTGGTCGACTTCTTCGCAGCGCTCGACTTGGCTGTTGCCTTCTTGGCCGGCGCGGCCTTCTTGGCCGAGGTCTTCTTCGCAGCTGCCTTGGCGGTCGTCTTCTTCGCCGCCGTCTTCTTCGCCGCGGTGCCAGCCGTACCCGCGCTCGCGCGTCCGGCAGCGTTGCCGGTCTTGGGCAGGCTGCTCGGCTTGGCGACCACGGCCTTGAAGCCGGTGCCGGCCTTGAACTTCGGGACGGCGGTCTTCTTGATCGGCACGGTGGCGCCGGTGCGCGGGTTGCGCCCCGTGCGAGCCGCGCGGGTGACCTTCTCGAAGGTGCCGAAGCCGGTGATTCCGACCTTGTTGCCCTTGGCCACTTCCCGAATGATCACGTCGAGCACCGCGTCGACGGCATCGGTCGCAGCCTTCTTGCCGCCCAGACGAGTTTCAATCGCGGCGATCAGCTCTGCCTTGTTCACAGTTGACACCCCTTCGGGTTGACGCCTCGACGTCGAGCCGCGGCGATCGATGACTGTTGCGCCGCCCGGGTTCGCACGGCTCAGTCACAGACGGTAGGGCCGTTCGCACGCACAGGCAACCATCAGTTTTTGACGCAATTCCTTGTGCCACAAGGACTTTGCCCGTAAACCGCATGCGTTCGAGGCGAATCCTGCCCCTGGGCTGAACGACTGATGGGGCGTAAAACGTTGTGTCTCAACGTTTTACGCCCCATCAACGAATTTCTCCGTGTTTCTGCCGTCCGTCAGCCGCCCACCTCTACGGAAGGTTTCCACGACGGGCGGCTTTCTTCGAACTGCGTGATGTCATCAGCGTGTCGCAGGGTCAGGCTGATGTCGTCCAGACCTTCGAGCAGACGCCAGCGGGTGTAATCGTCCACCTCGAAGGCAAAGACGTGTTCGCCTGCGACGACAGTGCGCTCGACCAGATCGACCGTGACCTGCATGCCCGGCTCGTTCTCCAGCAGCTTCCACAGCAGCTCGATGTCGTCCTGCGTGAGCTGAGCGGTGAGCAGCCCGGCCTTGCCGGAGTTGCCCCGGAAGATGTCGGCGAATCGCGAACTGAGCACGACCCGGAAGCCGTAGTCCATGAGCGCCCAGACCGCGTGCTCACGGGAAGACCCGGTGCCGAAATCGGGCCCGGCGACCAGCACCGAACCCTGCGCGAACGAGGCGTTGTTCAGGACGAAGGTGTCGTCGCCGCGCCACGCGGCGAACAGGCCGTCCTCGAAGCCGGTGCGGGTGACCCGCTTGAGGTAGACGGCCGGAATGATCTGGTCGGTGTCGACGTTGCTGCGCCGCAGCGGCACTCCGACACCGGTGTGGGTGGTGAACTTCTCCATCAGTGCTCCTCCTGGCCATCCAGGTCGGACGGACTCGACAAAGTGCCGCGGACGGCGGTGGCAGCCGCGACGAGCGGGCTGACCAGGTGGGTGCGGCCACCCTTGCCCTGACGGCCTTCGAAGTTTCGGTTGGACGTCGATGCGCTGCGTTCGCCGGGTGCCAGTTGGTCGGGGTTCATCCCGAGGCACATGGAGCAGCCGGCGAGGCGCCACTCGGCACCGGCGGCCTCGAACACTTTGTCCAGGCCCTCGCTCTCGGCCTGAAGGCGCACCTTGGCCGACCCGGGCACCACCAGCATCCGGACGCCACCTGCCACCTTGCGACCCTTGATCACGTCGGCGGCGGCGCGGAGGTCTTCGATGCGCCCATTGGTGCACGAACCGAGGAAGACGGTGTCGACCGAGATCTGCTTCAGCGGCATACCCGGGGTCAGGCCCATGTACTCGATCGCGCGCTCGGCTGCGAAGCGCTGCGTGTCGTCGCCGATCTCCTCGGGCACTGGCACCTGCGCCGACAACGGTAGACCCTGGCCCGGGTTGGTGCCCCACGTGACGAACGGCGAGAGTTCACCTGCATCGAGGTCGACCACCACATCGAACTCCGCGTCCTCATCGGTTGCCAGCTCTCGCCAGTCAGCGACGGCGGCGTCCCAGTCATCGCCCTGCGGAGCGTGCTCACGACCACGCAGGTACTCGAAGGTGATGTCGTCCGGGGCGATCATGCCCGCGCGCGCACCGGCCTCGATCGACATGTTGCACATCGTCATGCGCGCTTCCATGGACAGCGCGCGGATCGCCGAGCCGCGGTACTCCAGCACGTATCCCTGGCCGCCGCCGGTGCCGATCTTGGCGATGACCGCCAGGATGACGTCCTTGGCCGTCACACCCTCGGCGAGCTCACCCTCGACGTTGATGGCCATCGTCTTGAAAGGCTTCAGTGGCAACGTCTGCGTGGCGAGCACATGCTCGACCTCGCTGGTGCCGATACCGAAAGCGAGTGCACCGAACGCACCGTGCGTGGAGGTGTGGCTGTCGCCGCAGACGATCGTCATGCCCGGCTGGGTGAGACCCAGCTGCGGGCCGATGATGTGCACGATGCCCTGCTCGGCATCACCCATCGGGAACAGCTTCACCCCGAACTCCGCGCAGTTGGCGCGCAGCGTCTCCACCTGCGTGCGGCTCACCAGATCGGTGATCGGCCCCGGCGTGGTCGGGACGTTGTGATCCTCGGTGGCCAGTGACAGATCGGGCCGACGCACCGGGCGACCGGCAAGGCGCAGCCCGTCGAACGCCTGGGGACTGGTGACCTCGTGCAGGAGGTGGAGGTCGATGAAGAGAAGATCCGGCTCTCCCTCGGCACGTCGCACGACGTGCTGCTCCCACACCTTTTCCGCAAGCGTGCGTCCCATGACCCACCCTTTCCCTACTCTTGTGACTTCTCTTTCATGCAGAATCGCCGACCTTTTCCGGCCGCGAACTTGCGTCTCGCTCAATGAGACGGCAATATCATTACATGGACAACTCTAGTGGGGTAGGCGTCCTCGACAAGGCCGCCGTCGTACTTGCAGCTCTCGAGGCCGGGCCGTCCACGCTCGCGCAACTCGTGGCACACACCGGTCTGGCCCGCCCGACCGCTCACCGCTTGGCCGTTGCGCTCGAGCATCACCGACTGGTGGCGCGTGACCTGCAGGGCAGGTTCATCCTCGGCCCCCGGCTCAACGAACTCGCCTCCGCCGCCGGCGAAGACCGGTTGCTGGCCGCAGCAGGCCCGGTGCTCGGTGCCCTGCGCGATCACACCCACGAGAGCGCACAACTCTTCCGCCGTCAGGGTGACCAGCGAATCTGTGTCGCCGCCGCCGATCGCCCGGTCGGTCTGCGCGACTCGATCCCGGTGGGCGCCACCTTGTCGATGCAGGCCGGCTCGGCCGCCCAGGTGCTCCTCGCCTGGGAGGAGCCCGACCGCCTGCACCGCGGTCTGCAGGGCGCGAAGTTCTCCGCCACCATGCTCTCCGGCGTGCGACGTCGTGGCTGGGCACAGAGCGTGGGCGAACGCGAGCAGGGCGTAGCTTCTGTGTCGGCTCCTGTGCGCAGCCCCTCCGGGCGCGTCATCGCGGCGGTGTCGATCTCGGGTCCGATCGAGCGCGTCTCCCGTCAGCCCGGACGCCTCCACGCCGCGACCGTCGTGGCGGGCGCCAACAAGCTGACCGAGATCCTGGCGCGAACCCACGCGGCGCAGGCACGTCCGCGTTCCAACTCAGACGTCAGCTGAGCGGGGCCACATCACGGAACGGACGAAGCGCACCGAGGTAGTCGGCGATCACGTCGTCCGCGAGGTGGTGGGTGTCGCGCAGGCCTTTCGCGATCGTCTCCAGGTAGGCGCTCGACGGCGCACGCAGACTCGGATGATGGGCCGCCGGGCAGGTGAACGTCACCACCGGCGTCTCGTCGATCTCCTCGACCACCAACAAGCGGTCGTACCTACCGGAGCCGAGCTCGATCGTCCGGTGACGACGCAGCCGAGCCAGGTCGAGTTCGGCACCGATCTCCCGATGCATTTCCTGCGCGACCAGATCGCTGAACTGTTCGTGGGTGATGAGATAGGCCGTGGCGAGGGCACGCCCTACGACGTCCGGGTCGTAGAAGGCCACTCCCCCACCCCAGGTCGGTGATTCCCAGCCGAAGAAGACCGAGCCGGGCAGTTCCATCGCACGCATCTCGCGCGGCGCCGTACCATCACGCGCGCCCGGCACCGACCGAGCCGCGCTCGGCGGACGGCCGCCACTGAGGTAATAGCCGAAGCGCTGCGGTGAGATGTTCGAGCCGTAGGCGGCGTACCAGACCAGTTCGTCGTCGACTGCTGTGTGCACGGGTCCTTCCAGTTCTTCCAATTCGTGCCGGGTACGACGAAACCCCCTGCGCTGCAGGGGGTTTCGAACTTGTAGCCCCGACGGGATTCGAACCCGCGCTACCGCCTTGAGAGGGCGGCGTGCTAGGCCGCTACACAACGGGGCCGCGACCTGTGCCAGTTGGCACGTGGAGGAACATTACCGGATCGGCGCAATTTCTCCGAATCGAGAATCGCTTCTCGAAAGCTGGGGTACCAGGACTCGAACCTAGACTAACTGAACCAGAATCAGTCGTGCTGCCAATTACACCATACCCCAAGGGGGTATCGACCTACTCGCGCGTCCGTAGACCTTCGAGCGAGGCGAACCGAGGAGAAACCTTACCGGAGCCGGTGCTTTCCCCCAAATCGTGGACGCGCTGCAGCAATGCCGGCCACAAGTCCTTCGGCAGCTGTTCGGTTCGCACGTAGAAGTGACGTAATTCTGGGGTCGCAGGACATGACTGTGTGAACCCTGCGTACGTGCGCACACCACTGGTCGAGGGCCAGATCGCCGACCAAGCGGCAGCGCACGACATCAGCGCGGACGACGTCGTGAGCGACATCGTGCTGGCCCCCGCAGCTGTGAAGCGCCTGCTCGAACCGGGCGAGGTGTCGGCCCTGGTGGCTTTCCTCTGCGGCCCGAACAGCGCATCGATCTCGATGCCGCGGGGCCTCCAACTCACCGTCGGCGCAGCAGGACCGGTGCGCGGCATCGCTGCAGTTCTTGGCGCGCACCGCGAGGCCACCCGGGCTTGCCACGCGCTGGTCGCACTCGGCAGACAGGGCCAAGGAGCTGCGGTCGACGACCTCGGCTTCGCCGGGCTGGTCGTGGCCGCAGCCGGACATCTCCCATTTCGTCCAGGGTGTGCTCGGCCCGCTGGCCGAGTACGACAGTGCGCGCGGCACCGACCTGATCAACACCTTGCAGGAGTACTACACCGCCGGGCAGAGCCCTCGGCGAGCGGCCACCGCGCTGCACGTGCATGTCAACACGGTGGCCCAACGCCTCGACCGGATCGGTCAGCTCCTCGGCCCGGAATGGCAGCAGCCGGGTCGCAGTCTCGACATCCAGTTGGCGCTGCGCCTGCGAACCCTGCTGCCCGGCTGATACCGGTTGGGCTCAGAGCTCGTCGTGCAGGGCCTGCAGGCGCTGCATCGTGGAGTGCTTGCCCAGGATCTCCATCGACTCGAACAATGGCGGGGAGATCTTCTGACCGGAGACGGCGGTGCGCAACGGACCGAAGGCCAACCGCGGCTTGACGCCGAGACCGTCGACGATCGCCGCACGCAGCTCCTTCTCGATGCGCTCGGCGATCCATTCGATGCCCTCCCCGAGCGGGGTGCCCAGTGATCCGCTGATCGGCTCCAGCGCCTCGATCGCCGCGGCGAGTACGTCCTTGGCGTTGTCCTTGAGATCCTTGCGGGCGTCCTCGGAGATCTCCAGGTCGTCGTCGGCGACGAAGAAGGGCTTCACCAGAGGCGTCGCCTCCGACAGGAGGGTGATGCGGGTCTGCACCAGCTCGGCGACATTTTGCAGGCGGCCGAGTTCGGGTAGGGACGGGTGCGCGGGCAGCACCCCGTCGGCGTGCAGGAAAGGCAGCAGGCGCGACGCGAAATCGCCCACCTCGAGCTCGCGGATGTAGTGCCCGTTGAGCCAGTTCAACTTGTCGAGGTTGAACATCGCCCCGGCCGGGTTGATCTTGCTCCAGTCGAAGCGCTCGACGAATTCGTCGAAGGTGAAGATCTCACGCTCGGTGCCGTCTTCCTCAATCACCGGCGGGTGTCCTTGCAGCGCAAGGAAATTCACCAGTGCCTCCGGCAGATAGCCCTGCTCCTTGAACCACGTCAGGCGTGCCCAGGGGTTCTTGCGCTTGGAGATCTTCGCCTTCTTCTCGTCGCGCAGCAGTGGCATGTGCGCGAAGGCGGGCGCTTCCCAGCCCAGCCATTTGTAGAGCAGCAGGTGCTTGGGGGTGCTGGAGATCCATTCCTGACCACGCACCACGTGGGTGATCTTCATCAGGTGGTCGTCGACCACGACGGCCAGGTGATAGGTCGGGAAACCGTCGGCCTTCTGGATCACCTGATCGTCCGGCTTCGGCGCGTTCGTGCGGCCCAGGATGAGGTCGACGAAGGTGAGTTCGACGTCGTCCGGGACGAGCATGCGCACCACGGGCTTGTCGGTGAAACCGGGGAGCTCTTTGCGCTCGTCCTCGGTCTTGCCGTAGCAGAGACGGTCATAACCCGTGGGCTGCTTCAGCTTCTGCTGGCGTTCGCGCATCTCTGCCAGGCGCTCGGAGGAGCACCAGCAGTGGTACGCCTTGCCGTCGTCGAGCAACTGCTGCACGTACGGCGCGTAGGTGTCGAGCCTCTCGGACTGCCGGTAGGAGGCGTAGGGGCCACCGATGTCAGGACCCTCGTCCCAGTTGAGGTCGAGCCAGTGCAGCGTGTCGTACAACTGCTGCTCGCTGTCCTCCCGGAAGCGGGCGCGGTCGGTGTCCTCGATCCGCAGGACGAACTGGCCACCCTGCTGACGGACGTAGGCGAGGTCGAACATCGCCATGTAGGCGGTGCCGACGTGCGGATCACCCGTGGGTGAGGGCGCGACGCGCAGGCGGACAGGACCGGTGTGGGGCTTGCTGCTCATGGTGTCCGTCATCCTACTGACGACCCGGTCGACCGATCCCTTCGCGGCGTCGATGCAACCTCAGCGCGGCATGAGGGCCAGTGCGATCGACTCCTGCACCCAGGTGAGGAAGTCGTAATACAGGCTGAGCGTGATGCGGTGCGGGTCGGCGTCCTCATCGAGGACCTCGAGATCTTCCAGATCTCGGTGCAGACGCTCACTGTCTTCATCGGTGCGTAGTTCGAGCCGCTCCCCCATGGCGAGGCGCACGTCGGCCAGCGCCATCATCACGGTGATGGCCTGCTCGTCGGTGAGTTCGAGACGGTCTCGCCGCGCGACCGGGCCCTCCAACACCTCGATGGCTGCGGTGAGCTTGCGAGTCTTCTGCTCACGCAGGTTTCGCTCGGTGGCCGCCCGGAACTCCGCGGCAGCTTCGGGGTCGTCGCGGTGGCCATCCGGCAGCAGGCGACGCACGACAGGGTCTCGGTCGGCCACCTCAGCGGGGTCGTAGCTGTCGCCCAGCGTGGCCATCAGGTCGGTGAACGGGTCACCGGTGGTCTCGGTCTCGTCGGGCTCGACCAACTCACGGGTCTGACGCAGCAGTTCGACCATGACGGACCGCTCGGTCTCGTCGAGCACGCCGACGATCAAATCGCCCCTGCGTCGAAAAGCTTCGGCCATCACTCGTCCCGCTGGAAGGTCGCCCACAGCGAATAGCCATGCATCGCAGCGGTATCGGTCTCCATGCGCTCGCGGGTGCCGTGCGAGACAGCAGCACGACCCTCGTTGTGCACGGCCAACATCAACTCCTCGGCCTTCTCCCGGGAGTAGCCGAAGTAGGTCTGGAAGACCCACGAGACGTAGGACATCAGGTTGACCGGGTCGTTCCAGACGAGGGTTACCCATCCCTTGTCGATCTCGACATCGGCGTCGAGGTCGACGACCTCTTCGATCTCGGGGGGCGCTACGGACACGCCGACCACTCTAGGCTGCTGCCCGTGACTACCGACAAGAACGTCGCCGCGGCGGCCGCTTCGACCGCTCTGCTCACCGACCACTACGAGTTGACGATGTTGCAGGCGACTCTGCGCAGTGGGGCGGCGCACCGGCGCAGCATCTTCGAACTGTTCGCGCGGCGGCTGCCCGACGGTCGGCGTTACGGCGTCGTGGCCGGCACTGGTCGAGTGCTGGACGCCATCGAGAATTTCCGCTTCGGGAAAGCCGAGCTGGAGCACCTGCGGCAGGCGAAAGTGGTCGACGAGCCGACGCTGGAGTGGCTGGCGAACTACCGCTTCTCCGGTGACATCTGGGGTTACGCCGAGGGTGAGATGTTTTTCCCCAACTCCCCCGTGCTCGTGGTGGAGTCCAGCTTCGCCGAAGGCGTCATCCTGGAGACGCTGATGCTGTCGATCATGAACCACGACAGCGCCATTGCCGCCGCGGCTTCCCGCATGACGGCCGCTGCCGATGGACGCCCGTGCATCGAAATGGGTTCGCGTCGTACGCACGAATGGTCGGCCGTTGCCGCCGCCCGGGCCGCCTACATCGCCGGCTTCGGCACCACCTCAAACCTCGAGGCCGGACGCAGTCACGGCGTCCCGACGGCCGGCACCGCGGCGCACGCGTTCACGCTCGTGCACGACGACGAGCGCGAGGCCTTCCAGGCGCAGATCGAAGCCTTCGGTCGCAACACCACCTTGCTGGTCGACACCTACGACGTGAAGAACGCGGTCAACATCGCCGTCGAGATCGCCGGGCCTGAGCTGGGTGGCGTGCGACTCGACTCCGGTGACCTGCTGGTGCAGGCACGCGAAGTGCGCGAGCAACTCGACTCCCTCGGCGCCACCAAGACCCGCATCGTGGTCACCTCAGACCTGGACGAGTACGCCATCTCGGCGCTCCAGGCCGGACCGGTCGACGTCTACGGCGTCGGCACCTCGCTGGTGACCGGCTCCGGTGCACCGACGGCCGGCATGGTCTACAAGCTCGTGCAGCGTGAGGACCACAACGGCCAGATGGTGGGCGTCGCCAAAAAGAGCAAGGACAAGAAGAGCATCGCCGGACGCAAGTACGCGATGCGCCGGCTCTGCGCCAGCGGCCTGGCCGAGGCCGAGGTGGTGGGCATCGGTGAAGCACCGAAGGGCGATTCAAACGACCGGCACCTCATGGTCGAACTCGTCAAGGACGGCGAGCGGGTCGATCGCTCGACGCTCGAGGACGCCCGCGATCGTCACAGCGCCTCCCGCGCCGAGCTCCCGGCCCGTGCATTGCAGATGTCGCGCGGCGAGGCGGTCATCCCCACCATCTTCGAAGGCGAATGACACCGGAGTCCGGGAAGGACGCCGTCGACTCCTAAGCTCGTCACATGACCAGGGCACTGATCGTCGTCGACGTCCAGAACGACTTCTGCGAGGGCGGCTCGCTCGCCGTCGCAGGTGGCACGAAGGTGGCCGGCGCCATCGCCGACTACGTGCACGCCCAGGGTGGTGACTACGCCACGATCATTGCCACGGCTGACTGGCACATCGATCCCGGCACGCACTGGTCGGACTCCCCCGACTACGTCGACAGTTGGCCCGTGCACTGCGAGGTCGGCACGCCGGGCGCTGATTTCCGGCCCGAGGTCGAATCGGTGATCGCAGCCAGCGACCGCATCTTCCGCAAGGGTCAGTACGAGGCTGCGTACTCCGGTTTCGAGGGCCGCGACGACCGCGAAGGCACGATCGAGCAATGGTTGAAAGCCAAGGGGATCACCTCGGTCGACGTGTGTGGCATCGCCACCGACTTCTGCGTGAAGGCCACGGCATTGGACGCCAAGAACGCCGGCTTCGAGACGAACGTGCTGCTCGACCTCACCGCAGGAGTCTCGCCGGCTACGACCGCTGACGCGCTGAAAGCGTTGCGCGACAACGAGGTCGGCCTCACCGGCAGCCCGGTCGTCGGCCAGGGCTGACCAATCCCGCCGCACGGGCTGACAACCGCAGCTCGGGCTGCTTCGATCGGCCTATGCACCTGCCTGCGACGTACACCACTCGTCCGCTCAATCTCGACGACGCGCAGTCCGTTTTCGAGGTCATGGCCGCCGTCGAGCAGGAGGCGCTCGGCCACGTCGACATCGAACTCGCCGACATCGTCGCCGATTGGCAGCGCCCCAGCTTCGAAGTGACCACCAGCACCCTCGGCGTCTTCCAGGACGAGCATCTGATCGCCTACGGCGAGTACCAAGGCGCCGAACGCAGTGACGCCGCGGTGCACCCGGACCACACCGGACGCGGTCTCGGCACATATGTGGCGCACTGGATCCAGCAGAAGGCGCGTGAGCGGGGCGCGTCGATCGTCGGAATGCCTGTGCCGCAGGGCAGCCTGGGTGACGCCTTGCTGACGGCGCTCGGCTACCAAGTGCGCTGGACGTCGTGGGTGCTGCAACTGCCGGGCGGCACGACCGTGCCGCCGCGACCGCTTCCTGATGGATACCAGGTGCGTCAAGCAGAGCCGCAGGAGTTACCCGAACTGCACGACGTGGCCGAAGACGCGTTCCTGGAGTGGTCGGACCGGGATCGTGAATCGCTGGCCGACTTCGAAGCCGAAACCGTGCTGCGCCCTGGGTTCGAGCCGTGGATGCTGCGCGTGGTGATTGACACCGCAGGTCGCATCGCAGCGGTCGCGACGCTGGTCATCGACGCCGCCGGTGAGGCCTATGTGAGCCGGCTGGCGACGCGAGTCGATCAGCGGCACCGCGGCCTCGCCCAAGCACTGCTCATCGACGCGTTTGCCGTGGGTCGTGAGCACGGCGCCACCACCTTCGGGCTGTCGACCGATTCGCGCACCGGGGCGCTCGATCTCTACCGCAAGGTCGGGATGGAAGTAACCGACGTCTGGCTGCACCGCGCGATCACCCTCTGATCGCCTCGCGGATCAGGGCTGTTTGCCGCCCACCCAACTCCACGCGTACACGCCGTCGTCGACAGCGAGACCGGCCTCACCGAGTTCGAGCGGACGGAACGTGTCGACCATGACCGCCAGTTCGTCGAAGGCTTCCACCCCGATCGACTTCTCCGTCGCGCCCGGCTGCGGTCCGTGCGCGTGGCCGCCCGGGTGCAGCGAGATCGAGCCCTTGCCGATGCCCGAACCCTTACGGGCTTCGTAATCGCCGTCGACGTAGAACATCACCTCGTCGCTGTCGACGTTGGAGTGGTAGTAGGGCACCGGGATCGCCAGCGGGTGGTAGTCGACCTTGCGCGGCACGAAGTTGCAGATGACGAAGTTGTAGCCCTCGAAGACCTGGTGCACCGGCGGCGGCTGGTGCACGCGTCCGGTGATCGGCTCGAAGTCGTCGACGTTGAAGACATACGGGTAGAGACAGCCGTCCCAGCCCACGACGTCCAGCGGGTGGAAGGGATAGGTGTAGACCGTGCCGACGATGCCGGTCGAGCCGCGGTGTTTGATGTAGACCTCGGTGGCCTCGGTGGGGTCGGCGCCGATGTCTTCGGCCAGCAATGGGCCTTCCGGTCCGCGCAGGTCACGCTCGCAGAAGGGTGCGTGCTCCAGCAGCTGTCCGTAGCGCGACAGGTAGCGCTTGGGCGGTGCGATGTGGGAGTTGGCCTCGATCGGGTAGGCCCGCAGCGGCTCCACGAAGCCTTCCTCGCCCTTAACCAGCGGGATCCAGCGGTGGGTGGTGGCCCGCGGGATGAGCATGTAGTCGCCCTGGCCGACGGTGAAGGCGCCGAAGACGGTCTCGACACGCGCTCCCCCGCGCTCGATGTAGACACACTCGTCGCCAATTCCGTTGCGGTACCACGGGCTCGGAGCATCGGCGACGACGTACGAGATGCGCACATCGCCATTACCGAGCACGAGTCGGCGGCCGGTGACGACGTCCACGCCCTTGGCCTCGGCGTCGAAGAGGTCGTGCAGCTTCAGGTGGCGCGGCAGGAGCGGATGGTTGGGCGTGGTGCGCAGGGCCTCGGTGATCGGCCAGTCACGCGCATCGCTGATCGCCGAGGGGATGAATCGGTGATAGAGCAGGGAGGAGTCGGAGGAGAAGCCCTCCTCGCCCATCAGCTCCTCGTAGTACAGGTCACCGCTCTCGCTGCGGTGCTGCGTGTGCCGCTTGGGTGGCACATTGCCCTGCACTCGATAGAACGCCATCTCAACCTCCGCGCGCCTCCACACCTCGTCCGATCATCGGACGCCGGCGTATTACTTTCTCACCTGAGGATTCAGTACGGTGTGACTCATGTCAATGCCGAGCCCGACGCCAGCAATGCCACCACCGGTGTTGTTCGCCGGTCTCATCGACGACGCAGCAGTCTTCCCGCCCGGAAGCCACCCGATCGACGTCGCACTCGCCCGCCGCTTCGAGCGCTCCGCCACGACCGACGCGCGCTACGTGGGCTCCCTTCTGATCCCGGCAGCACACGTCGACCGCACCCTGCGTGAGGTGCACCCGGTGCCGATCGTCATGATCGGCCGCCCCGGCACGCCGCTGGACGACGCGCTCAAGGCGGCCCGGGAGGTCACCGCGTCGGGCACCCACGCACTCGCCGGCATCCAGGTGGCTCACCAGGACGGCTGGCAACGCTGCCTCGATCTGGGTGTGCCCGTCGCCATCGAAGTGCCGGCTGACGATTTCGAGCAACGGCTCAATGACCTTGTGCCGCAACGCTTCCAAACGCTCGCGAAGTTGCGTACCGGGTCGACGCCCGCCAATCCTGTGCCGACCCCAGCCCAATTGGCGGCTTTCATCACCGCTTGCCGAGACCGCGAACTCTCCTTCAAGCTCACCGGCGGCATGCATCACGCGATCACCCATGATGCAGGGCAGGAGCGGCAGTTCGGCTTCCTGAACGTGTTGGCGGCCGTCGATGCCGCCCTGCGCGCCGACGCTCCCTCGGCGATCGCACAGTTGCTCGATGTCGAATCACCCGAGGTGATCGTCGACGCCGTGTGCGCGCTCGACGACACCCATGCACACGACGTGCGCACCCTGTTCCAGTCGTACGGCTGCTGCGACGTGGACGACCCGATCAACGACCTCCGCACGCTCGGACTCATCGAGGAGAAGAAGTGACTCTGCCCTTCACCGACCTGTACGGCATCGACAACCTGCCGTATGCCATCGCTTCCAAGGCCGGTCATGCGCCGCACGTGGTCACCCGCGTCGGCGACCACGCACTCGACCTCGCCGGGCTTGCGGCGAAGGCCGGCGGGGAGGCATGGGTCGACGCGTGGTCGCAGCCGACCCTCAATGCCTTTGTCGCACAGGGGTGCCCGGCCTGGAGCGCAGCGCGCGAGTGGCTCCGGCAAACGCTCGGAGACGCCTCCTTCGAAGACGCTGTGGCATCGCACCTCCACGTGTTGGACGAGCTCACGTTGCACCTGCCGATCGAGGTGGCCGACTACGTCGACTTCTACGCCAGCGAGCACCACGCCACGAATGTCGGACGCATCTTCCGTCCGGACGGCGACGCTCTCACTCCCAACTGGAAGCACCTGCCGATCGGCTATCACGGACGTTCGGCCACCGTCGTGGTGAGCGGCACCGATATCGTCCGCCCCTGCGGTCAGCGCAAGGCGCCGACCGACGCGGAGCCCACCTTCGGCCCGAGCATCCGACTCGACATCGAGGCCGAACTCGGCTTCGTCGTCGGCGGCGACACTGAGATCGGCAGCCCGGTCAGCGTCGACAACGCTGGTGACCACCTGTTCGGCGTGGGTCTGTTCAACGACTGGTCGGCACGCGACATCCAGGCCTGGGAGTACGTGCCGCTCGGTCCTTTCCTCGGCAAGTCGTTCGCCTCGTCGCTGGCCGCCTGGATCACCCCGCTCGAAGCGCTTGAGCCAGCGAACGTGGCTGTGCCGCAGCAGGTTCCGACGCCGTTGCCCTACCTGCAAGGTGAGGACGTCTTCGGTCTCGACATCGACATCGAGGTGGAACTGAACGGTGAGGTCGTCAGCCGTCCGCCCTACTCGACGATGTACTGGTCACCGGCGCAGATGTTGGCGCACCTGACTGTCAACGGCGCAGCGATCCGCACCGGCGATCTCTTCGCGTCCGGCACGGTGTCGGGCCCGGAGAAGGACCAACGCGGCAGCCTGCTCGAACTCTCGTGGAGCGGCAAGGAGCCCATTCACCTGGCCGACGGCAGCACCCGCACCTTCCTGCAAGACGGCGACGTGGTCACCCTTCGGGCCACGGCACCCGCAGCCGGTGGTGGACGCCTCGGCCTCGGTGAGGTGACCGGCCGGATCGCCCCGGCACGCGCGGTCTGAGCTTCACGGATGTGGGTGGTGCGGAAGCCAGAACTGCGCCATCCGCCGCCGCCGACCAGCCGGTAACCCCGTCTCTGCAACCTATGGTCGAAGGACGCGGGCCGCCATCGGGAGCCAGGAGCGCGGCCCCTTCGGCTGGAGGAGGCTGCAATGACCGGTAACCGGATCGTCGTCTACAAGGGTCCGGGCGAGGTGGCTGTCGATACCTTCGACTACCCCAAGCTCGAGGTGCCCAAGGAGGTCGCCGACCACTTCGGCATCATCCAGAAGGCGCCACACGCGGTGATCTTGAAATTGGTCACCACCAACATCTGCGGATCGGACCAGCACATGGTGCGTGGCCGCACCACCGCTCCGGTGGGACAAACCCTTGGCCACGAGATCACCGGTGAAGTGGTCGAAGCGGGTGAGGACGTGCTCTTCCTCAAGAAGGGTGACATCTGCTCGACGCCCTTCAACATCGCCTGCGGTCGATGCCGCATGTGCCAGGAAGGCAAGACCGGAATCTGCCTCAACGTCAACCCTGCTCGTCCCGGCGCGGCCTATGGCTATGTCGACATGGGTGGCTGGGTCGGCGGTCAGGCCGACTACGTGATGGTGCCCTACGCCGACTTCAACCTGCTGAAGTTTCCCGACCGGGACGCCGCGCTGGAGAAGATCCTCGACCTCACGATGCTGTCGGACATCTTCCCCACCGGCTACCACGGCGCGTACACCGCAGGCGTCACCACGGGATCGACCGTCTATGTCGCCGGCGCGGGTCCAGTGGGACTGGCAGCGGCCTACTCCGCCCAACTGTTGGGCGCCTCGGTGGTCATCGTCGGCGACATGAATGCGCAGCGCCTGCGGCAGGCGGAGAGCTTCGGCTGCGAGACGGTCGACCTCTCCTCCGGCAACAAGCTGGTCGACATGGTCGAGCAGATCGTGGGTGAGCCGCTGGTCGATGCTGCCGTGGATGCAGTGGGCTTCGAGGCCCGCGGTCACGGGGAAGGAGCCGACGAGGCCCCGGCAACTGTGCTCAATGACGCCATGACCGTCGCACGCGCCGGAGCCGGAATCGGCATCCCGGGTCTGTATGTGACCGGAGACCCCGGCGCGGTCGACGACAACGCCAAGGAAGGCACGCTAGGCGTCCGGCTCGGTCTCGGCTGGGCCAAGTCGCACGCTCTGTACACCGGCCAATGCCCCGTCAAGCGCTACAACCGCGGCCTGATGAACATGATCCTCGCCGGTAAGGCGGACATCGGAAAGGCCGTGAACGCGACGGTCATCTCCTTGGACGAAGCGCCGCAGGGTTACGCCGACTTCGATCAGGGCGCGGCGAAGAAGTACGTCATCGACCCGCACGGCATGGTGGGCTGATCAGCACTTCGGTCACCGGCGGCGCCCTCGCTCCCTACCGCTGGTAGGGCGGCGGGGGCGCTTGCTGCATCGGCGGCGCTGCCTGCTTCTTGGTCGTGCGCACTACGTAGGTGCCGGGCCAACTGTCGTGGAAGGCCTGCCGGTGACGGTCGCCCAACGGACGCAGGTAGTCGACGATCTGGAAGATCGCCGCGACGAAGCCCAGGAAGAGCGCCGGCGCCAGGATGGTACTGATCTGCTTGACGCCGAAGCGGTAGAGCGCGGTGGGCAACGACGGCGGACGCTCGTCCTCGGCGCGGCGCACCTTGATGCCGAGGAGCATCTTGCCGACCGTCTGTCCACGCCAGACCGTCAATGACACCTCGTAGACGAGGTAGACGACTGCGGCGACGATGCCCACCTGCCAAGGGAATTGGTAGAGCGATGCCGGCACCTCCGGTGTCGACTGCCCCGCGCGGGCAGCGTCCATGGCGTCGCGGAACCACGTGCTGTATCCGTCGACCCACGGGCTCAGCCAGTGCCAGGAGAGCGGCAGCGCGATCAGGAAGGTCAGCACGTTGTCGATCATCATCGACAGTGCGCGTCGCCACCATCCCGAGAGTGCTTGGCCATCGGGAGTCGTCGCCGTCGCGGGCTTGCCGAAATGGGTTTGTCCCTGGTGCTGCTGGAATGCGGGGTGATGGCGTTCGTGCGGCTCGAGCATCTGGGGCGGGGTCGCGATGTGCGAGTCGTCGAGGCCCGGCTTGATACGCGGCATCGTGCGGTCGGTCCACAAGATCCCGTCCCAGTAGCGCAGGGTCGCGGGGTCGTTCGGGTCCTCGTACCAGCCCGATGCGCGCTCTGTCATGGATCCATTGTGTCAATGCTCGCCGCGGTAGCCGACCGACCCCGTCGCCAGCGCTCTCAGTGACCGGTCGAGGCAATACGCGGTCGACGCAGCAACAGGATCAGTGCGGCGAGAACCGCAGAGGCGCCGCAGATGGCGAAGACGGTCATGTAGCCACCCAGCGAGGCGTGGTTCTGCGCCGCATCGGCGTCGATCGATCCGGTGGTCGCGAGCGCAATCGCGAAGATGCTGCTGGCGATCGCTCCGCCCACCGTCTTGGTCATGTTCGTCATTCCGGTGACGAAACCGGTGTGCGTGACCGGCGCCTCCGCCGCGGCGGCTGCTGGGAGGGCAGCGACGAGCAGGCCTGACCCGAGACCGGCGATCGCCATGTTCAGCATGAGCTGCCACAAGACTGCGTGCAGCGGTAGGAACATCAGGTAGCCGAGCCCGACGAGCGCAGCACCGACGACCAGTGCGCCGTGCGCGGTGATCAGCTTCGCCAGCAGTGGCAGGCTCAGCGCGCCGATCGCCAACGTGATGACGTAGAGCCCGATGATCGTCGACACGCTCGCGGCGGTCGCGCCCAGGCCGTAGCCGGTCACGTCCGGATCGGTGCGAGCAAAGGTCGACAGCGGGATCTGCGCGCCGAGCACCGAGACACCGAGCAGGAAGGCCGTCGCCTGGATCGGCCACTGCCTGGTGGCGCCGAGGATGCGCAGGTCAACCAGTGGTTCGGTTTGGCGCAGCTCGAACCTGCCGAAGGCGACAAACATCGCCACTGCCAGGACGAGCAGGCCGATCGCCCAGATGCTGCTCGGCCCGTCGACCCGGACGGCGATGAGGCCGCCCATGAGGAGAGCGAGGGCGACGGTGATCAGACCGAAACCGGGCAGGTCGAGAGCCGGCCTGGATTCGATCGGCACCTCCGGCACGCCGAACCAGATCGCCGGAATCGCGAGCGTGACCACGATCGCCGGTATCGAGAGCAGTGCAGGCATCGACAACGAGGTGGCCAGCCCGCCTGCAGTGAGGGCAGCGACGATGACCGAGATTTCGAGGGCGAAGACGAGCACCGCTGCGGCCATTCGGGTGCGATGCGGATCGCCCTTCGTCCGGCGATGGATGATCGCGATCTCCAGCGGCAGCCAGACGACGTAGAAACCGGCGAAGGCCCACGCGACCAGGAACGTGCTGAAGGTCGGCGCGAAAGCCACGGCCCAGGTGGCGATCGCGGTGACGACGGTGGCGAGCAGCAACACCTTGCGATGGCCGATGGTGTCGCCGAGGCGAGCCAGGATCGGCACAACCAAGGCCGAGACGGTCAGTTGTGCG
The DNA here is from genome assembly GCF_017654605.1 of Yimella sp. cx-51. Taxonomy (GTDB): domain Bacteria; phylum Actinomycetota; class Actinomycetes; order Actinomycetales; family Dermatophilaceae; genus Yimella. The sequence continues at coordinate 1,002,491 of NZ_CP072113.1, read as the reverse complement.
GCTTCGAACCAGTTGACATCGGCGTCCTTGATCGACAGGTTGCGCGCGATGTCGGTGAACAGCGGGGTGTAGTAACCCTGGAGCGCACCGGAGGCGATCTCGACGCAGACCAGGAAGCCGACGATCGCACCGATGCCGGCGAAGGCCGATGGCTTCTTGTCTACAGACGGCGCAGCAGCGTTGTGTACCAACGGATTCCCTCCTCGAAGGACGCGACTTCGAGCCGCTCGTCCACGTTGTGCAGGCTCTCCCGCTGGGAGGGGTTCATGCGGAACGGGTTGAACCGATAGCAGGCGGGCCAGACTCGCTGGAAGTGACGCGCATCCGTTGCGGCCATCACCACGTAGGGCACCGGGGTGACGTCCGGCATCGCCTCAGCCGTGATCTGTTCCAGCAGTTCGTACGCGTCGCCGAGCGGTGCGACAGAGCTCGGCTCGTAGGCCTTGGTCACGGTGACCTCGACCTGATCGCCGGCCACCTTCCGCACGCGCTGGACGGCTTCGTCGACGGTCTCGTTGACGGCCACGCGCATGTTGAGCACGGCCGTCGCCGAGGTGGCGAGCACGTTGTGTGCGGGCGACCCGCTGAGTTGGGTGATCGCGTACGTGGTGCGGGTCATCGCCGCGGTCGCAGGGCTGACCCGGGCCAGCACCTTGGCCAGCGGGACGCGCAACCGATCGGCATTCGCCAGCGCCGCGCGCAGTGGCGGTTTCACCTGGGGCGCAAGGCGATTGAGCATCTGGACGGTCGGGTCGGGTAGGTGCGCCGGAGCCGGGCTCTTCTGCAGGGCCAAGATCGCCTTCGCCAGCCGAGCGGGAGCGCTGTCGCTGGGCGGCATCGACGCATGTCCGCCCTCGGCAGTGGCAGTCAGCTGCAGGTCGACCAGGCCCTTCTCGGTCAGTCCGATCACCGCGATGGGTGGCTCGACTCCAGGAAACGCGCCGGTGACCGCCATTCCGCCCTCGTCGAGCACGAACCACGGCTGGACGCCGCGCTCCTGCAACGCCTCGACGGCGAGTGGAGCGGTGACGCCCGCGATCTCCTCGTCCGAACTGAACGACAGCCAGACATCACGTGCCGGAGTGAAGCCCTCGACGATCAATTGCTCCACGGCTGCGCAGATTGCGATGAGCGAGCCCTTGCAGTCGAGCGTGCCTCTCCCCCAGATGAATTCGTCGTCGATCACCGCGTCGAAGGCGGGGTGGGTCCAGTCGTCGCGCGGGTTGACGGGGACGACGTCCTGGTGCGCCATGAGCACGATCGGGCGATCGGCAGCACTGCCCGGCCATTTGAGCAGCAAGGCGTGCTGGGGCAATTGGACCTCTTCGCAGGCGGCGAACAGCAGTGGGAAGTGAGCACGCAGGTCGGCATGGAGACCGTCGAACTCCGCCTCCAGACCTTCACCGGCGATCGTTCGATGTCGGATGGCAGCCTGCAACGCCAGAAGGGGGTCGACCATCACCGGAGCCTAGCCCGCGCATCAGACACCGGCAGCGGCGATCGCGAAATTCTCGCGACCGCCGCTTCCGGTGTGGGTGTGGCGTGGGATCAGAGGTTGCCGCGCTTGTCCTGCTCGCGCTCGATCGCCTCGAAGAGGGCCTTGAAGTTGCCCTTGCCGAAGCCGAGCGAACCGTGGCGCTCGATCAGCTCGAAGAAGACCGTCGGACGGTCACCCAGCGGCTTGGTGAAGATCTGCAGCAGGTAGCCGTCCTCGTCACGGTCGACCAGGATGCCGCGCTTCTGCAGTTCCTCGACCGGCACCCGCACCTCACCGATACGAGCGCGCAGCTCGGGGTCGGAGTAGTAGGAGTCGGGGGTGTCGAGGAACTCGACACCGTTGGCGCGCAACGCGTCCACCGTGGAGAGGATGTCGTTGGTGGCCACCGCGAGGTGCTGGGCGCCCGGACCGCAGTAGAACTCGAGGTACTCGTCGATCTGCGACTTCTTCTTGGCCACTGCCGGCTCGTTGAGCGGGAACTTCACCCGGTGGTTGCCGTTGGCGACGACCTTGCTCATGAGGGCGGAGTAGTCGGTGGCGATGTCGTCACCGATGAACTCGGCCATGTTCACAAAGCCCATGACCTTGTTGTAGAAGGTCACCCAGTCGTCCATCTTGCCCAGCTCGACGTTGCCGACGATGTGGTCAAGCGCTTGGAACAGACGCTTGGGCTGGCCGTCGCGCTTGACGAAGGTGGAGGACGCCGACTGGTAGCCGGGCAGGTAGGGACCTTCGTACTTGCTGCGGTCGACGAGGGTGTGGATGGTGTCGCCGTAGGTGGCGATGGCGGCGATGCGGACGGTGCCGTGCTCGTCGGTGACGTCTTCGGGCTCACGCACGATCTTCGCACCGGCCGAACGTGCCTGCTCGATGCACTTGTCGACGTCCGGCACTTCGAGGGCGATGTCGACGACACCGTCACCGTGCTTGCGGTGGTGCTCGATCAGCGAGCTCGTGGGGTCGACGGCGCCGTTGATGACGAACTTGATCGAACCCGACTTCAGCACGAACGACTTGTGGTCGCGATTGCCATTCTCGGGGCCGCTGTAGGCAACAAGCTCCATGCCCCACACGGACTGGTAGTACTGCGCCGACTGGGTGGCGTTGCCCGAGACGAAGACGATGGCGTCCCAGCCGGTGACCGGGAACGGGTCGCTGGCGGCGTCGTACTCCACCAACCCGACCAACTGCTTCAACGTGTTGATGTCGAGGTTGGCTTCGCGCTCTTGCGCAGTGAGATCCAAGGTGTCAGTCATGCACCCACTGTGATGCACCGCACACCCGGTGCGCAATCGACCCGGCGGACGCTGCGCAGCGTGCACAAAATGACCTTCTACAGCCACCCTGAGCGGTACATTTTGTCCATGCTGGATGCCATTGACCGCCGGTTGCTGCGTCTGCTGCACGACCAGCCGCAGATCGGAGTGCTCGGAGCTTCACGCGCGCTCGACGTCGCACGGGGCACCGTCCAGGCCCGCCTCGACAAGCTGCGCCGCAAGGGGGTCATCGCCTCCGAGAGCCCGACCCTCGCTCCGGCCGCACTCGGCTTTCCGGTCACGGCTTTCTGCACCCTCTCCATCGCCCAGCGGCAGGGCTACGATCCGGTGCTCCAACACCTGACCGGCATTCCGGAGGTGTTGGAGGTGCACACGATCACCGGCGACGGCGACCTGCTGGTGCGGATCGTGGGGCGGGACAACGCCGATCTGCAGCGAGTGATCGACGAGGCGCTCGCCACCGATGCGGTGGTGCGCAGTTCGACCGTGATCGCGCTCTCCGAACTGGTGCCCTATCGCACCCTGGGTCTGGTGGACGCGCCGAGCTGACTCAACGTCCGAGCGTGGACGCGAGTTCAGCGGCGGCGGCCTGCACAGCCGGACCGATCGTGTCGCCGTCGAAGGGGGCCATCGCAACCAGACCGATCGACGCCTCCAACCCCGCTGCACCGAGCACCGGTGCGGCCAGGCCGTGCGCTCCGGGCTGGAGTTCGGCGTGCGTGGTCACCCACCCAGCGTCGCCCGCGCGACCGGCCAGGATCGCGCGTCCGGCCGCGCCCAGGTCGAGCGGATGCCGGGTGCCCTGCCGATAGGAGACGTGCAAGCCGGTCCACCGGGGTTCGACGACGGCGATGGCGAGCGCCTCCCGGCCGTCGGCGACCGTGAGATGTGCGGTGAGTCCGGTGGTCTCGGCGAGTTCGCGCAGCACCGGCGAGGCGACATCGCGCAGGCCCGGCCACACGGCGTTCGCCAAGTGGATCAGGCCGACTCCCAACGAGATTCGTCCGTCGATGCGGCGGATGACGATGTCGCGCCGCGCCAGGGACGCCACCAAGCGGTACACGACCGGACGCCCGACACCCAGCCGGCTCGCGATCTCGGTGACGGTCAGACCGCCAGCGTGCTCCGGCTCGGCCAGCAGAGTGATGACCGCCAACCCGCGGTCCATGGTCTGGGAGGTCTCACCTCCGAGGTCGTTGTCTTGCGCCATGCCAGCACGGTACTCGGCGCATCGCCGGCGATTATGGTCGACGCCGTGACTTCATCGCGATCTCATGACGCAAGCGGCCCGATTGATCGCGGCCTCGACTGGTCGCCACACGGGCAGGGCAGCATCTGCGGCGTGCCAGGCGTGCGGGTCGGACACAGCACCATCGTCGATGGGGACGCCCGCACCGGTGTGACCGCGATCGTCCCCGACCCCATGCCGACCCCGCACCACCGGTTGCCGTGTGCGCTCTTCGTCGGCAACGGCCACGGCAAGCTGATCGGTGCCACCCAGGTGGGTGAACTCGGCACCCTGGAGACTCCGATCGTGCTGACCAACACCCTCAGCAGTTTCCTCGCAGCCGACACGTTGGTCTCCTGGATGCTCGAACGGCCTGACTGCGCCGACGTCGTCACGCTCAACCCGGTCGTGGCCGAGTGCAACGACTCGTGGCTCTCCGACATCCGCGGACGCCATGTCACCGCGGCCCACGTGCGCGAAGCACTCGACCGTGCCTCGACCGACTGCGCCCAGGGCGCGGTCGGTGCAGGCACCGGAATGCGTGCGCTGGGATTCAAGGGTGGCATCGGCACCGCATCTCGGCGTACTGCCGCCGGCCACACCCTGGGGGTGCTTGCGCTCTCCAACTTCAGCGGTGTGTTGCGGTTGGAGGGGCTGCCCATCGATCCAGCCGATGATGCTGAGCCCCAAGGCAATTCGTGCATCCTGGTCGTTGCGACCGACGCACCAGTCGATGCTCGACAGCTGGGCCGCATCGCCCGTCGAGCGGTCTTCGCCATGGGCACGGTGGGCGCCGACTACCGACACGGCAGCGGCGACTACGGCCTGGCGTTCAGCCTCACCACGCAGCAGCCAGCGCTGGCGGACGAAGAGCTCGACCCGATGTTCGAGGCCGTGATCGGGGCAGCGCACGCGGCGTTGATCTCGTCGCTCTGGCACGCGCCGACCATGATCGGACACGACGGCCACACCGCGTACGGTCTACGAGAAACCTTGCGTAACAGGAGCTTTGCGCTCAGCGACGACCCACGAACCAACGCCTGATCAGATCGATGCGCTGGCCCACCTCGTCGTTCGAAGCGCGGTCGAGGGTGGGGCCCCCACATTGCACGCGCAGGTCGTTGTGGATGATCGCGTGCGCCTTGCCGGTCTTCTGGGCATAGGCGGCAACGAGCGAATTGAGCTCCTTGCGACGCGCTGCCAGCGCCCGGTGAGCGGCGAGCGGTGCGTCGTCCTGCGCTTTCTTGCGGGTGGTGCCGCGCTGCTGCTTGGCCTGCCGCTGACGCAACAGGTCGGTCATCTGGTCGGGTTCGAGCAGGCCCGGTAGACCGAGGTATTCCTGCTCGTCCTCACTGCCGGACTGCGCCCCGAGGCCCCACTGCTGCGCGTCGTACAGCACGTGGTCGAACTCCGCCTCCGACTCAAGTGCTTCGAAGGAGAGTTGCTCGTCGGCCAGCGCTGACTCGGCCGTGTTGGCCTCCTGAAGCAGGCCTTCTTCCTCGGCCCACAGCGGCTCCTCGCCCTCCTTCTTCGGGCGGTCGAGCGCGTGATCACGCTGCTCCTCCAGGCGGGCGGCGTGCTCGAGGATGATCGGGACGCTGGGCAGGAAGACCGAAGCGGTCTCGCCGCGGCGACGGGCCCGCACGAAGCGTCCGACCGCCTGGGCGAAGAACAACGGGGTCGAGGTGGAGGTGGCGTAGACCCCGACACACAGTCGCGGGACGTCGACCCCCTCGGAGACCATGCGCACCGCCACCATCCAGCGGTCTTCGGACTCGGCGAACTGCTCGATCCGGGACGATGCGCCGGCGTCATCCGAGAGCACCACGGTGGGCTTCACGCCGGTGATCTGTTCGAGGGTGCGGGCATAGGAGCGCGCAGCCGTCTGGTTGGACGCGATCACCAGGCCGCCGGCATCGGGCACGTGCCGACGCACCTCCGACAGTCGCTTGTCGGCTGCGCGCAACACCGCGGGGATCCACTCGCCCTTCGGGTCGAGGGCGGTGCGCCAGGCGGCGGCGGTGACGTCCTTGGTCATGGGTTCGCCAAGGCGCGCAGCGATCTCGTCACCGGCGCGGGTGCGCCAACGCATTGCGCCGCCGTAGGCCATGAAGAGCACCGGGCGCACGACACCGTCGCGCAAGGCTTCGGCGTAGCCGTAGCTGTAGTCGCTCCCGGACCGTCGGATGCCGTCGGCACCCGCCTCGTACCGGACGAACGGAATGGGGCTGGTGTCGGAGCGGAAAGGCGTACCGGTGAGCGCCAGGCGTCGGGTGGCCGGTTCGAAGGCCTCCCGGATCGCATCGCCCCACGACTTGTTGTCGCCGCCGTGATGGATCTCGTCGAGGATCACCAAAGTGCGCCGGGCGAGGGTGCGCGCCCGGTGCAGCGCCGGACGGCTGGCCACGCCCGCGTAGGTGACCGCGACACCGTCGTAATCGCTGGCGTGCTGCTCCTGGGCGTTGGTGAAGCGCGGGTCGATGTGGATGCCGACCCGGGCGGCGGCGTCCGCCCATTGCACCTTGAGGTGCTCGGTGGGGGCGACGATCGTCACCTGGTCGATGAGGTCGCGGTCGATGAGCTCGGTGGCCAGCCGCAGGGCGTAGGTGGTCTTACCGGCACCCGGTGTGGCGACGGCCAGGAAGTCGCGCGGTTGCTCCTCGAAGTACTTCTCCAGCGCCCCCGCCTGCCAGGCCCGCAGCTTGGAGGCCGTGCCCCAAGCTGCGCGTTCGGGGAAGGCCGGCGACAGATGGGAAGCGGCCGAGGTACTCACGGTCAGGCACGATAGCCCGCCGGGCTGACATCGACCGAATGCGCTGGTCAGCCCGTTGTCGACGCAACCGGGAACGCAGCGCCGGAGCACCCGGTGAGCACGATGAACCCAGTGAACATGGTGAGCAACGGAACGGCCGCCCCCGCTCATCGAGCAGGGGCGGCCGCCGTCGGCTACGTGGAGTGCCTGGTGATGCGTCAGGCGCGGTAGGTGGCCCACATGTTCTGCATGCGCGTCACCTGTCCGGAGGTGAAGCTGTTCATGCACGCGTCCGTGGTGTAGTCCATGAAATTGGTGATCGGGTCGAGACCGGGCACCGCGGTGCAGGAGTCGCGTCCGGTCGGGCAGCCCGAGGCCGGCGACGCTTCTGCTGCGGTGTCTGCGACGTAGTCGCCCCGACCGGTGCAGCCGCCCTGGAAGGTGTGGTAGAGACCGAGCCAGTGTCCGACCTCGTGGGTGCCGGTGTCGCCCTGGTTGTAGGGCGACGCGGTGCCGCCGGGCAGGCTCTGGTCGAGCACAACGACACCGTCCAACGAGCCGCTCGCACCCGAGGTCGGGAAGGTCGCCCAACCCAACAGGCTGCTGCCGAGGTTGGCCCTGTAGATGTTCAGGTCAGACTTCGTACCCTTGCGCAGCGTGGTCTTCATCGAGCGCTCGGCGGAGGCGCCGCTGGTGAGCCCGTTGTACCAGGTGGCGTTGTTGGTGCGGTCGGTGCCGGCGAGACGGAAACTGAAGCCGCTGCCGCTGTAGGCGGAGTTGAGGACGCTGATCTGGTTGGCGATCATCGTCGAGCTCAGGTTGCCCTTGGTGCCGTCGGTGATGACGTGGAAGTAGACATTGATCGTGGTCGCGGTGAACGCCGCGCCGCCCTTCTTGGCGAGGGCACCGTTGCTCGACTTCTGCAGGCCCTTGCGGGAAGCATCAGCGTTGAACTTCGTCTCGACCGCCTGCACCTCGGTCAAGCGCTGGTCAAGAATCTGCCAGTTTTCGGTACGGATTTGCCCCGGCGACTCACTTGTCGGAGTCGTCGCCTCCGGCTCCGAACTTCTCGTAGATCTCCTTGCACTGCGGGCAGACCGGGAACTTCTGCGGGTCGCGCCCGGGCACCCAGACCTTGCCGCAGAGGGCGGTCACGGGCTCGCCCGACAGGGCGCTCTCCATGATCTTCTCCTTGCGGACATAGTGGCTGAAGCGCTCGTGATCGCCGGGTTCCTGGAGCTGGGGTTCGACCTGTTCGCGTTCCAACACACCGACCGAGGTGCGCGGACCTTGCGGCTCGGACAGGCGTTCGGTCTCCATCGGGTCGTTGCTCATGCCGCCCATGATAGGTCGGCCATCGGGGCCGCAGGCGTCGCGCGTCCAGCCGCTGCCTGAGCGCGCGTTCAGTTCATCGAAACATCGTCAGGGAAGGTGATTGCCCAAGCGGCGTCACCACCCTGCCGCCGCAGCACCTGCTCCCACAACCGGCCGGGATCGCTGGAGAAGGCGTCAGCCGCCTCTGCCTCGGCGAGGTACCAGTAGCCCTCGCGCAACTCGTTCTCCAACTGGCCGGCCGACCACCCCGCATGCCCGGCAAAGATGCGCAGTGCCGCCACCTCCGGCATGACCACGGGTGGCGGTGCATCGAGGTCGACCACGCCCACCCCACGGAAGAGCCGTTTCAGCCCGATGGTCTCGCCGTCACCGGGCATCGAGACCAGGCCGAGGGCGGAGTCGAGGCCCACCGGTCCGCCCTGGAAGAGATTGCCCGGCGCGGTCACGTGGTTCTGCCACCCCGGCAGCACCGCGTCGACCGGAGCTTCGAGCTGACGATTGAGCACGATGCCGTGCGCGCCGTCACCGGAGTGGTCGAGCAGGAGCACCACCGAGCGGTCGAAGACATCGTCGTCGGCCACCTCGTCCGCCTCTCGCGGGACGGCGATCAGTAGTCGCCCGGTCAGGTTCTCCATCACCTCATTGTGTCGCCTGAGCGGGCCCGGCAGCAGTTCGGGTGCCGGATGCGAACAGCGCCCCGGCCAAGATGGCCGGGGCGCTGCGTCATGCAGATTTCAGGGTGCTGCGCGTGTGCTCAGTACGAGCGGCGATCCGAACGCTGACCACGTCCATGTCCGCGTCCACCGCCATAGCCGCCACCGTGACCGGAGGAGCGACGGCCGTAACCGCCACCGCGGTCGTCGCGGTAGCCGCCGCGACGTCCACCGCCGCCACCGCGCCCGCGTCCACGGCCGGGGTTCAACACCTGCTGAAGGTCGTCGTCGGAGATCGGGTTGCCCTCGGGCGTGCTGCCACCGGTCGCGGCGATGACCTCGTCACCCGGGCGGGTCTTCTGCAGTTCGGTGTCGACACCCGCCTGCTCCAGCAGACGCTGGACGGTGCGGCGCTGGTGCGGCAGCACGAGCGACACCACGACACCCTGCTCACCGGCGCGGGCGGTGCGGCCCGAGCGGTGCAGGTAGTCCTTGTGGTCGGCCGGCGGGTCGATCTGCAGCACGACACCCACGTCGTCGACGTGGATACCGCGAGCGGCAACATCGGTGGCGACCAGCACGGGCAGACGTCCATCACGGAAGGCCGAGAGTGCGCGGTTGCGCTGGCTCTGGTTGAGCCCGCCGTGCAATGCGGCTGCCATCACGCCGCACTCGCGCAGTTCACCGGCGACGCGGTCGGCGCCGAGCTTGGTGCGGGCGAAGACCACCGTGCGGCCCGGACGGTTGGCGACCTCGGCCGTCACGATCTTCTTGTCGCGCGGCTCGATGAGGAGCGCGTGGTGGGCCATCGTCGTGACCGTTGCGGTGCCATCGTCGGTGGAGTGCTCAGCAGGGTCGGTGAGGTACTTCTCGACGACGCCGTCGATGCCGCGGTCGAGGGTGGCGGAGAAGAGCAACCGCTGCCCGTCGGCCGGCACGAAGTCGAGGATCTCCTCGATCGCTTCGAGGAAGCCCATCTCGGCCATGTGGTCAGCTTCGTCCAGCACCGTCACCTCGACGCGCGACAGATCGGCGGCGCCGCGGTCGATGAGGTCCTTCAGACGACCGGGAGTGGCGACGAGGACGTCGACGCCACGCTCGAGAGCTTGCAGCTGCGGCTCGTAGGGCATGCCTCCCGCAACCAGCTTGTGGCGCAGGCCGATCACGTGCACCAGCGGCTGCAGGGCATCGCTGACCTGCATTGCCAGCTCACGGGTGGGCACCATGATGATCGAGCGCGGCTGGTGGGCACGGGCCTTACCGCCCTTGGCGAGACGGGTGAGCAGCGGCAGACCGAAGGCCAGCGTCTTGCCGGAGCCGGTGCGGCCGCGGCCGAGCACATCGCGGCCTTCAAGCGCGTCGGGGATCGAAGCCTGCTGGATCGGGAACGGCTGGGTGATGCCATCGCGAGCAAGCCGGGCAACCAGCAGATCGGGCAGGCCGAGAGCAGCAAAGCCGTTCTCCCCCAGCTCGATCGGCTCGGCGGTCACGACGTCGTCGGTCTCCTGGCGCTCCACCCAACCGAAGGCCTCGTTGGTGGGCTCGAGGTCGTCCTCGAGACGGTCGGGCGCACGGTCGGCGGGCGCCTCGAAACGGGGCGGACGCGAGTCGAAGCTGCGTCGGTTCTGCCGGTCGTTCCGGTCGAACGAACGGCGGTCGTCACGACCCTGGGAACCACTGCGCTCGCCGCGGTTGTCATCACGACGACCCTGGTAACCGCCACGCTCGCCGCGGTTGTCATCACGGCGTCCCTGGTAGCCACCGCGGTTGTCATCGCGGTCCCAGCGGCGCTGGCCGCGGAACTCGCTGCGCTCGCCGGACGGACGGTCGTCGCGGCGACCCTGGTAACCACCACGGCTGTCATCACGACGTCCCTGATAGCCACCCCGCTCACCACGGTTGTCGTCACGGCGCTCAAAGCCACGGCTGTCATCACGACGCCCCTGGTAACCACCACGGTCGTCGCGGCGACCCTGATAGCCACCCCGCTCGCCGCGGTTGTCGTCACGACGCTCGAAGCCACGGCTGTCATCACGACGCCCCTGGTAACCACCACGGTCGTCGCGGCGGCCCTGGTAACCACTGCGCTCGCCGCGGTTATCGTCACGGCGACCCTGGTAGCCGCCACGCTCGCCGCGGTTGTCGTCGCGACGCTCGAAGCCACGGCTGTCGTCCCGACGGCCCTGGTAACCACTGCGCTCGCCGCGGTTATCGTCACGGCGACCCTGATAGCCACCACGGTCATCACGGCGCTCGAAGGAGCGGTTGTCGTCGCGGCGGTCGAACGAGCGACGCTCACCGCGGTTGTCGTTGTCGAAGCGCGAGGCGCCACCGCGGGCCGGGCGGCCACGCTCGGAGGTGGGACGGCGCACTTCGCCGCGCTTCACTTCGTTCTTCTGGGTACGGGTCCAGCGAGCTTTCTTGCCGGCGTTCTTCTTGGGCTGCATCGTGCACTACCTTTTCTGGTTGCGGGCACGCAACGAGAACCCCCACGAAGGTCATCTTTTCGACCGAATGTACTTGCGCGACAGGCGTTGACGCTGCTGTCGAAGATGGGGTCATCTGGTGCCATAGATCTCGGCGCCCACAAGAAGATTCACACAGATGAACGCAAGATCGCGAAAAATGGATGCCACCACTCTAGCGGCAACCGCCAGATCCACCGAACCCACGGCGCCGCAACGGCCGTGAGTTCGCCCACAGGGGTGGCTGGGGTCAGATCAGTCGGCGTCGGAGAAGGGCTCGGTCTGCTTGGCGGAGTGCTTCTCGCCCTCCAGTTCCTCGCGCGCGGCCTTCTCCACCGCCCTGGCCACGACGGTCGAGACGTCCGGCTGGAAGACGCTGGGAATGATGTAGGCCGGGTTGAGCTCGTCGGCGCTCACGACGTCTGCGAGTGCTGCAGCGGCCGCCAGCATGATCTTGTCGGAGATGCCGTCGGCGGCAGCGTCCAGCAGTCCGCGGAAAACACCCGGGAAGACCAGCACGTTGTTGATCTGGTTGGCGAAATCACTGCGGCCGGTGGCGACCACCGTCGCGTGCTGCGCGGCGTCGTTGGGGTCGACCTCGGGCATCGGGTTGGCCAGAGCGAAGACAATCGCGTCCTCGTTCATCGTGGCGATGTCGTCGCCGGTGAGGATGTTGGGCCCGGAGACGCCGATGAACACATCGGCGTCCTTCAGCGACTCGCGCAGGGTGCCGGAGAAGTCGCCTGGGTTGGTGTGTTCGGCCACCCAGCCCAGGAAGGGATCGGCGCCGGCGACGATGTCTTCGCGATCGCGCGAGACGACGCCCTTGATGTCGGACACCACGACGTTCGTCGCGCCCGCAGCCAGCAGGAGACGCGTGATGGCAGTGCCGGCGGCGCCGGCGCCCGACTGCACGACCTTGACGTCCTTGAGCTCCTTGTCGACCACCCGCAGTGCATTACGCAGTGCCGCGAGCACGACGATCGCGGTGCCGTGCTGGTCGTCATGGAAGACCGGGATGTCGAGTTCCTCGCGCAGGCGCCGCTCGATGTCGAAGCAACGCGGGGCGGAGATGTCCTCGAGGTTGATGCCGGCGAACACCGGTGCAATTGCCTTGACGGTGGCGATGATCTCCTCAGTGTCCGTGGTGTCGAGGCAGATCGGGAAGGCGTCGATGTCGGCAAAGCGCTTGAAGAGCGCGGCCTTGCCCTCCATCACAGGCATCGCGGCCAGCGGGCCGATGTCACCAAGGCCGAGCACGGCGGTGCCGTCGGTGACCACCGCGATGGTGTTGCGCTTGATCGTGAGACGGCGAGCGTCATCGGGGTTGTCGTGGATCGCCATGCACACGCGTGCCACACCCGGGGTGTAGACCATCGACAGGTCATCGCGGTTGCGGATCGGCTGCTTGCTCTTGATCTCGATCTTGCCGCCCAGGTGCGCCAGGAACGTGCGGTCGCTGACCTTGTGCACCACGACGCCGTGCACGCCGCGCATCGCTTCGACGATCTCGCCAGCGTGGTCACCGTCGCGCGCTGCCACCGTTACGTCGATCCGCAAGCGGTCGGTGTCGGAGGAGGTGATGTCCAAACCGGTGATGAGGCCACCGGTTCGCTCGATCGCTCCGGTCAACTCGCTGATCGCAGTGGCGCGGCCAGGCACTTCCAGTCGGACGGTGATCGAGTTCGAAACGGAAGGCATCGCAGTCATGCGTCTTTCTTACCCTGTTCGAACCGTGGTGCAACACCGACCCGCATGACACGCTTGCTCCATGCAGCCAACCAACTCCGGAGTAACCGTCGTCGGCCGCGCCACCGTCTCCACCGCGTCCGATCGAGTACGCCTCCATCTGGCCGTCGAACAGCAGGCCGAGTCGGGGGCGGACGCACTCAGCCGTTCAGCCGAGGCAGCTCGCACGCTGCGCTCAACCTTGCGCGACGCAGGCATCGACGATCGCCTCGTGCAGACCGTCGGCATGTCGGTGGACGCCCGGTGGGGCGACCAGCAGCAGGTGGTGGGTTACGTTGCGCGACAACGCTTCTGCGCGGTCACCGACAACATCGAACAAGCCGGTGAGCTGCTCGAACGGCTCGGCCGAGCAGTCGGCGACGCGCTGCGGATCGACAACGTCGAGGTGTACGCAAACGACCCTTCGCAGGCGCAGCTCCAGGCCCAGAACGATGCCTTCGCCGATGCCGCAGCGCAGGCCGAACAGCTCGCACGACAGGCCGGCCGTTCACTCGGGGCGGTGCGATCGATCACCACCCTCGACGCCTCCGGCGGCCCGGAAATATATGGCCGCTCCCTGATGGCCGCCGGCAAAGCGGACGCGTTCGCGCCCGGTCAGGTGTCAATCGACGCCCGCCTCCAGGTCACCTGGGACTGGGCCGACTGACGAGTGAGAGTCCATGCACAACAAGAAAGCCTCGCCCTGACGGGCGAGGCGTTCTTGATGACGTGCCGCTCGGTGGTGGAGGTGGCGGGAATCGAACCCGCGTCCGCTCACCACGAGAAGGGACTTCTCCGGGTGCAGTGCGCTGTGGATTTTCTCGGCCCCAGGGCTGGCGCGCACACCTTCCCTGACAGGCCCAGTCGAGTAGAAGTCCCGCGTCGTCCCCCGACATGACGACGCAGCAAGTTCTCTAGCTGACGCCAGACTCTGAGGCGAGAACTAACTCAGGCTGACGGACTTCGAGGCTCGCTCAGGCGGCGAGGGCGAAGTCGGTGCGCTTGTTGTTGGCACCTATTGGTTTGCACGGGGCGTTTACGAGATAACCGTGCATCCTCGACCCGCTTCTCCCTCGTCGGTGATCAACGTCGAAACCGATCACCCCCGAGTTCATGGTGTGCCCGGTGAAGGGCACCCGTGCAGGCACGTCACGCTGTGGAGTTGTCAACTGTTGGAGCTTATCGGTCCAACGGCGGGAAGGACCAACCAATTCCCCGGCAGCGCCGGAGCACTGGGTGGAGCATCACCAGCTGCTGGTGCCGCCGCCTCCACCGCCACCACCGGAGAAGCCGCCTCCGCCACTGAATCCACCTCCGCCGAAGGCCGACCCGCCAGAAGATCCGGGCGTGGAGACGAAAGTGCCCGCCGACACCGTGCCGAAATCATCGATCCCTCCGGCGATCCCGCCGAAGTCGCCACCGATCGGGATGTACCAGACCGGCATCATCAGCGGCTGACCCGCGGCCTCGGCGGCGCGGGCGACCTGTTCGAACTTCTTGGCCCACTGCTCGGCGACGCCGAACACCACCGCGTACGGCATGTAGCGGCTGAAGATCTGCTCGGCCTCCTCGAACCTGATCTTGTCGGCCTCAGCGGTCACCAGGTATTCGCGAAAGCCCATGCTCTGCGCGGTGACGGCGGAGCCGCGCGCCGTTCGGGAAGCCATCTTGCGACCCATGACGATGACGATCGCTCCGGCGAGCGCCAGGCCGATCGGCAGTCCGATCATCAGCGAGCTCAGTGCTGGAAGCATGACGAAACCGAAGACGGCGGCACCGATGAGCGCCATGCCGCCCATCATGAACTGGCCGCGCACCGTCTGCGGGGAACGCCGGAACCAGCCTCGCTGGACGACCTCGGTGTACATCTGGCTCTGCGCTTGGGTGAGCGTCGGCTTGAAGTGGTTCTTCAGCTCCGACAGCAACACCGGCGAGCCGAGCTGGAAGAGCCCATCGAGCAACGTGCGCTCGTAGGGCAGGAGCGAATCGCCTTCGGGCATGCCGAGATAGGTGAGCTGCCAGTCGCTCTTGCCGAAGCGGCCGCCTGACCCCATCTCCTCCATCCGCAGGAACCCGCGAACGGCGAGGTCGACGATTGTCGCCGACACATCGACCGTGCCCGCTTCCTCGTCGATGACGGTGCCCATCAGGCCCGGACGGACGCCGGCAGGAGGTTGGAACTGCACCACCACGGTCTGCTTGCCGCCGCGCTGGACGGTGTCGTCCATCCCTGCCTCGGGTTCGAGACCGGGTGCCATGGCGGCGTACCGCTCGTCGCGCCCGCGCTTCCAGACCGCCGCACCCATCAGGCCGGCGGCAGCCAACGGGAGTGCGACGCCGGCGCCGAGTCCGACGGCCCCCAGGGTGCGTTCGGTCTCCGGCGACATCGACGATCCGCCGCCGGTCTGCGAGTCGTCGATACTCCCCTGCTCCAGTTTCGGGGCGGGGTTGCTGAAGGACGAACCGGGGAAGGCGGCCGCGATCGTCACCTGCTGGTAGGGCTGGAGGCCGCTGGCCGAGTAGGTGGAGGGGCTGCCGGGCGTTGCCTGGCACGGGTCGTCCGAACGGGTGACGCCGTAGAAGCACACCGCCTTCGTCGCCGCAGTGGAGCTCGGACCGACGACGGTGACGCTCACCTTGTCAGTAGGTACGCCGGTCTGCGATCCCGTTGCGTTCCAGTAGAACTCGACGTCGTCCTGCTGCTTGTTGACCACCGAACCGAGCTTGTACTTGACCACATAGGTCTGCACGCCGCGCACCGTGCGGGTGGGTGAACCGACGCGGATGACCGTCATCGCCCCGAAGTCGGACAAATCGACTGCGGAGGGTGCGCCGGTCGGGCTGGTGACCTTGACGTCAGACATCGGGTACACCCGGTACTTGTCGGGCTCGGGGTCGTAGCCCTGGGAGGTGATGATCGCGCGTTTGATGCCGTGCGACTGGTCACCGACGAATTGGTACTTCAGCGTCTCGGTGACGGCGACCGAGCCGTCGGCGTTGAGCTCGTACCTGACGTCGAAGTCGAGGATGCGTTCGCCGCCAGCAGCTCGAGCCGGCGCCATGGGCAAGCCGACCAACACTGCGAGCCACGCCACCGCCAAGAGGCCCGCCCACATTCGTCGCATGCGCTCACCCTACGTCGGCAAGGGCATCCAGCCCCGTCAGTCGGCCGGTTCGGTGGGCACCAGCAACGTGGCTACGAAGGTCGCTGCCGCGAGCCCAATGATCAACCACCCCACCCAGGGCGCTCCCCCGTCGCCGACGCTGAACCCGATCGGCACCAGCAGAGCGTTCCACAGGAGCGTGGGGGTGCGGGCTGCCGCGCGGCGCTGGCTGAGCAGGAAGGCGAGCACTGCGGTGCACGCCGCGAGCACGATGAGAGTGGCAGCGAAAGACCATGACCGGGCTGATCCGCCGTCAATACCGGACCAAAGAGCGAAGGCGATCAGACCGA
Organism: Yimella sp. cx-51; assembly: GCF_017654605.1. GTDB lineage: Bacteria > Actinomycetota > Actinomycetes > Actinomycetales > Dermatophilaceae > Yimella. The sequence continues at coordinate 986,101 of NZ_CP072113.1, read as the reverse complement.
CTGTCTGGACGGCCATCAGGCCGGGTGCAAGCAGCGGACGGATGGTGTCAGCGGGCACGTTAAACCTCGTGTTTTCGCGAAATTCGGGCGTGGTGTGATGAATGACTCACCTTCGAAGTCAAATGAATTCGCGCAAACCCCTTGTGCAACACATGGCGATCTGTGAGCCTTGATCGTCGGCGCGCCCACCAACAGCGTACCGACCCTGATCTACCACCCACGCACGGGTACACACCTGCGGACCCGGCACATCGACACGCACCCGAGGCGATGGCCATACGAATCGAAGGAGTAGGACGACTATGGATTGGCGCGACCGCGCTGCCTGCCTGGACGAGGACCCCGAGCTGTTCTTCCCGATCGGGAACACCGGTCCGGCATTGCAGCAGATCGAGGACGCCAAGGCCGTCTGTCGTCGCTGCGACGTCATCGACACCTGTCTGAAGTGGGCCATCGAATCCGGCCAGGACGCCGGAGTCTGGGGTGGCCTGTCGGAGGACGAACGCCGCGCGATGAAGCGTCGCAACGCACGCGCACGACGCGCCGGCTGACGCACCGTCGACGGTCAGCGACCGTCAGAAGTCTCACGAAGCACCGCCGTGAATTTCACGGCGGTGCCGTTCGTCGTGGCGCTCCACGTGATGTCACCGCCGAGATCGGTGACCAGCGAGCGCACGATCTGGGTGCCCAGGCCCGACCGGCCAGGGTCGAAGTCGCCGGGTAGCCCGGCGCCGTCGTCGCGCACCTCGACGCTCAGCAGGTCGCCCTCGCCACGCATCGTGCGAAGCACGTCCACCACGACCGTGCCGTCCTGCTCGGCGAGACCGTGTTCCACGGCGTTCTGGACGAGTTCGGCCAGCACCATCGCCAGCGCCGTGGCGTCCTCCGAGCGCAAGACACCGAAGGTGCCTTCCAGGCGTCCGGTCACCTGCACTCCCCCACGATTGCCGAGTTCCAGTGCGGCCTGCAGACCCTGTCTGGCCACGTCGTCGAAGTCGAGCTGGTCGTCCAGCCGCGAGGAGAGCGTCTCGTGTACGGAAGCAATCGTGGCCACCCGCCGCACCGCGTCGCCCAGGGCCGCCCGTGCCACAGTGTCGTCGATGCGCCGCGCCTGGAGGCGAAGCACCGCGGCGACGGTTTGCAGGTTGTTCTTCACCCGGTGATGGATCTCGCGGATCGTGACGTCCTTGGTGGCCAGTTCCTGTTCCCGGCGCCGCAGTTCACTCACGTCACGCACGAGCAGCACTGCCCCCGTGCGTGACTCGGCCGCTGTCTCGGTCTCCACCAGAGGGATGGAGCGGAACATGACGGTGGCCGAACGTGTCTGGGCCTCGCCGCGGTGTGCGACCCGTCCCTGCAGGATCTGTCCGAGATCCTCGTCCGCGAGTTGACGCGGCGGCAGGAGCGCGTGAACCGCGGAAGCCAGGTGTACGCCGATCACATCACCCTCGTGTCCGAGCCGGTGCACCGCCGACACCGCGTTGGGGCTGGCATAGCTGACCATGCCGTCGGCGCTCAGCCGCAGGACGCCGTCGCCGACCCTCGGCGCGCCACGGCGGACGTTGGCGATCGGTTCGCTCTGGGGGAAGGCTCCGGCGGCGATCATGCGGGCGAGCGCATCGGCGGTCGCGAGGTAGGTGACTTCCAGCCGACTGGGAGTGCGCATCGACGCGAGATTGGTGTGGCGGGTCAGGACGGCGACGGTGCGATCGCCGCGAACGACCGGGATCGCTTCCTCGCGGATCGGCATGTCGTCGCGCCACACGGTCTGGCCCGCGCGCACGATCTGCTGCTGGTCGTGGGCGCTGCGCACCATGCGGGTACGCGCGGCGGCGATCCTCGTCGCCACCATGTCCTCGGGAAACACCCCGACCCCGGTGGTCGGTCGTACGTGTGCGGCGGCCAGCCAGTCATCGGCGTCGGTTCGCACCCACAACACCAGGTCGGCGAAGGAGAGGTCAGCGATCAGCTGCCAATCACCGACCAGCCGGTGCAACCAGTCGGAGTCGTCCTCACTCACGCCGTGATGACCCAGCACGTCATTCAGAGTGGGCATGTCGTCCTTCCGCGCCGAGGTGGTGCGCTGTCGCGATCAGCGTGCCACCCGCAGTGGAGAGGTTCGCAGGCAGCCCGGCAAGAGCGGAGCCCACCCGCCGATGACCGGCGGGTGGGCTCGTGACTCGTCATGCAGTTAGCTGGCGCTGCCCGAACGGATCGCTCCGCGCAGGGTGCGCAACGCCACGGACAACGGAGCAAGGCTCGGGTGGGGCAATGCCTTGATCGCGTCGAGCCCGGACAATGCGCGGCCGACGGAGTCGGGATTCTCCTCAAGCCACTGAGCCACCCGATCCGCCGGATCGGCGTCGCTGGGTGTGCCGGCGAGCACCGCCGCAGTGAATGACTCGAGAACGACATAGAGATCGTCCCGCATGGCTCCGCGGGCCAATGAATCCCACCGGTCCTCTCGGGGCAATGCCGATACCGCGCCGAGCATGGTGTCGATACCGACCCGTTCCGACACCGCGAAGTAGACCCCGGCCACGGCGGAGGGTTCCTCCTTCGTGGCGATCGAGAGTTCACTGACGTCGAGCAAGGAGAAGACGTCCAGGAGCCCGGCAGCGCGTCCTGCCAGCTGCGTGGGCACCCCATCCCGCTCCAACGCCGACCGATTGCGCTCCCAGCGTTCGCGCTCGCTGCCTCGCAGCAGGTCGGGCACCTGCGCGGTCAGCGCAGCCACCGTGCCGGAGAACCGTTCGATCTCGGAGGTGATGTCGAGCGAGGTCGGGCGGTTGTTGATCAACCAGCGCGCAGCCCGATCGAGCAGACGTCGGAACTCCAGGTAGAGCTTGGTCTGGGCGTCGGTGGAGATCTCGTTGTCGAGCGCCTCGACCTGGGCCACGAAACCACTCAGATCGAAAACCTCCCGGGCGATGACGTACGCCCGCGCGATCTGCTCCGCGGAGGCTCCGGTCTCCTCGACCACCCGGAAGGCAAAGGTGATGCCACCCCGATTGACCAGTGAGTTGGCCACCGAGTTGACGATGATTTCCCGCTTCAACGGGTGATCCTCCAACTCGCCGGCGAACCGGTCGCGGATCTGCTGCGGGAAGTAGTCGACCAACGTGCGGCTGAACCACGGGTCATCGGTCAGCTTGCTCGACGCCAGATCGGTCTTCAACGCCAACTTGGCGTAGGCGACCAGGACGGCGAGTTCCGGCGAGGTCAGGCCGGTGTCGGCTTTCAGTCGCTCGTCGATCTCGCTGTCGGACGGCAGGAATTCGAGTGCGCGGTCGAGTTCCTGACGCGACTCCAGCCAGCGGATCAACCGCTGGTGGACGGTGACCATCACCGAGGTCTGTGCCCGAGCGTTGCCCAGCAGGGTGTTCTGCTCGTAGTTCGTGCGCAGCACGGTGCGGCCCACCTCGTCGGTCATCGACACCAGGATCTCGTTGCGCTCATCCAGGTCGAAGCGTCCCCGCTTCATCAGGTCGGTGAGCAGGATCTTGATGTTGACCTCGTGGTCGGAGGTGTCGACGCCAGCGGAGTTGTCGATGGCGTCGGTATTGATCCGGACGCCCTTGGACGCGGCTTCGATGCGTCCGAGCTGGCTGGCTCCGAGGTTGCCGCCCTCCCCCACGACCTTGCAGCGCAGTTGGGAGCCATTGACACGGATCGCATCGTTGGCCCGGTCGCCGATCGAGCTGTTCGACTCCGACTGCGCCTTGATGTAGGTGCCGATCCCGCCGTTCCACACCAGGTCGACCGGCGCCTGCAGGATGGCGTGGATGAGGTCGGACGGTGTCATCTCGGTGACCTCGGCAGCGAGGCCGAGACGCTCGCGCACCTGTGCAGTGATCGACACCGACTTCGCGGTGCGTGGGTAGACGCCACCACCCTCGGAGATCAGCGACCTGTCGTAGTCGTCCCACGACGACCGCGGCAGGTCGAAGAGTCGGCGACGCTCGGCGTGCGAGGCGGCTGCTTCGGGGTCGGGGTCGAGGAAGATGTGGCGGTGGTCGAAGGCGGCCACGAGCCGGATGTGCTCCGACAGCAGCATCCCGTTGCCGAAGACGTCGCCGCTCATGTCGCCGATCCCGACCACGGTGAAGTCCTGGGTCTGGGTGTCATGGCCCATCTCGCGGAAGTGCCGTTTCACCGACTCCCAGGCGCCCCGGGCCGTGATGCCCATGCCCTTGTGGTCGTAGCCGGCCGAGCCGCCGGACGCGAAGGCGTCCGCGAGCCAGAATCCTCGCTCGGTGGCGACGCCGTTGGCGATGTCGGAGAAGGACGCGGTGCCCTTGTCGGCCGCGACCACCAGGTAGGTGTCGTCCTCGTCATGGCGCACGACATCCGTGGGTGGCACGACCTCGCCGTCGACCAGATTGTCGGTGACATCGAGCATGCCGCCGATGAACCGCTTGTAGGCCTCGATGCCCTCAGCCATCCAGGCGTCCCGATCGCTCGGGCTCGGCAACTGCTTGGCGTAGAAACCACCCTTGGAGCCGCTCGGCACGATGACGGCGTTCTTGACCATCTGTGCCTTGACCAGGCCGAGCACCTCGGTGCGGAAGTCTTCGCGACGATCACTCCAGCGCAGGCCTCCGCGGGCCACCTTGCCGAAGCGCAGGTGGACGCCCTCGACGCGCGGGCTGTAGACCCAGATCTCGAACTTCGGGCGCGGATGCGGCATGCCCGGCACCGCTGCGCAGTAGATCTTGAAGCTGATGACCTCGCGGTCGTCCTGGTAGGCATTCGTACGCAGGATGGCCATGATCGCGCCCCGGAACGTGCGCAGGATCCGGTCGTGGTCGAGGCTGGCAACCTGCGCCAGGCCCTCGTCGATGCGCTCGTTGATCTGCGCCTGCTCGGCAGCGCGGTCACCGGCGAGTTCGGGATCGAAGCGGGCTTCGAAGAGAGCCACCAGTTCACCGGTGAGCTCGACGTTCGCCACCAGAGCTTGCTCGACGTACTCCTGGCTGAAGGGCAGGCCCACCTGACGCAGGTAACGCGACAGCGCACGGAGCCTGGTCACCTGGCGGGAGGTGAGGCCACCGGCCAACACGAGCGCATTGAGCCCGTCGCTCTCGCCACGCTTCTCCCAGACGGCCGCGAAGGCGTCCTGGAAACGTTCGCGGACCGAGGTCACTTCCTCGTCACTACCCCAGATCTGCGCCGAGGGCGCGCGCAGACCGAAGTCGTAGATGTGGATGAGTTCGCCGTCGGCGCGGTTCATGGAATAGGGACGCTCGTCGGTGACCTGCACGCCAAGATCGGTGAAAATCGGCATGATGTCGGTCAGCACGACGGAGTTGCGCCGGAACAGCTTGAACCGCCGCTCGCGCGGGTCGGCAGTGGGGTCGCGGTAGAGCGTCAACCGGGTGTCGTCGGCGTCCTGCAGTGCTTCGATGTGGCGCAGATCGGCCACGCCCTGACGGGGGCCGAAGTCTTCCTTGTACGCCTCCGGAAACGCATTGGCGTACAACGACATCACTCGGGCCGAGGAGTCCTCGCCGTCTTCTTCCCTGGCGTGCATGCCCAGCTGCTCCGACCAGGTCTGGGTGGAGCGCAAGAGGTCGTCGCGCAACTTCGCGTCGTCGACCTCGGGCCGTTCGGGGCCCGGCTCGAAGCGCACCACGAAGTGGATGCGGGCCAGCTCGGAATCACTGACATTGGTCGTGTAGTCGATCGATTCCGCTCCGAAGGCGCGCTGCAAAATGTCGGCCATCGCCAGGCGCACACGGGTGGTGTACCGATCGCGCGGGATGTAGACCATGAAGCTGGCGAAACGCCCGAACTCGTCATCCCGGCGCAGCACGTACGGGATGCGGCGTTCCTGCACCCGGAGCACCTGATCGGCAACCGACTGCAACTCCTCGGTACGCAGTTGGAACAGTTCGTCGCGCGGATAGGTCTCCAGGATGCGTAGCAGGTCTTTGCCGGAGTGGCTGTCGAGCGCGTACCCGGAGGCGTCGATCACCGCGCCGGTGCGCTCACGAAGAATTGGGATGCGTCGCACCGACTCCAGGTACGCACTTGAGGAGAACAGGCCGAGGAACCGGCGCTCACCGATCACGTTGCCCTGCTCGTCGAAGGTGCGCAGACCGATGTAGTCCAGGTGAGCCGGTCGGTGCACCGTGGAACGCGAGTTCGCCTTGGTCACCGTGATCAGGTGCGGTTCGCGCGCCGTGCGGCGCGCATGCGGGGTCAGGCGCGAGAAGGCCTGCGAGGACGGCGCGTCGTAACGCAGCAGCCCGAGGCCGGTGCCCGAGACGCCGCGCAGCACATCTTCACCGTCGACGATGTCGAGTGCGTACTCCCGGTAACCCAGGAAGGTGAAGTGTTCGTCGGCCAACCACCGCAGGAATGCCTGGGTGCGCTCGATGATGTCGGGCCGCACCGAACTGGGCGGATTGGCCTCGAGGTCGGCGATGATGACGTCGCACTGAGTGCGCATCTTCTCCCAGTCGGCCACGGCGTCACGAACATCGTCGAGCACACCGTGAACGGCCTTGACCAGTTCGTCATCGGTGCTGGTGTCAGCGCCGAGGTCGATCTGCAGATGCATCCACGACTCGATCGTGGGAGACATCCCGGCGGGCTGCTCATCGACCTCGAGCGCGCGCACCAGCGTCCCGGCTGCGTCACGCTCCACCCAGATCTGTGGGTGGATGACCATGTGCACCTTGCGCCCTCGGGCAGCCAACGCCGCTGTCACCGAGTCGACCAGGAAGGGCATGTCGTCGGTGACGATCTGCAGCGCGGCGTACGAGGAATTCCAACCGTGGACGTCCGACGTCGGCCTGATCAGCTGCACATTGGCCCGGCCGGGTGGCCTGTGCCTGGCCAACTCGACATGGGTGTGCACCAGGCCGTGCAGGTTGGCGGGGCCGATCGCGTCCCGGTCTTCGGGTGCAACATGGCGGAAATACCGCTCGCTCAACTGCTCGGTGCACCCCCCGTCGACACAATCGGTGGATGCGTTCTCACGCAGGGAAACGTCCTGGGGGTCACCAGACATTGAGCTAACAACCTCGTGGGTGCGATGTGTGACGCACGTCGTTGTACGCCACTGGCGACCATATCGCCTGTGTGAACTACGCCACAGTTCGGGCGCGGCGTACCCTGTCGGCCATGTCCTTTCCCGCCGAAGCGCCAGCCGACCCGCACCCCGTCGCGCGACGCCTCGCCTCGGTGGTGCCACGGCTGCTGGCGGTGCAGCCGGAGGCGGTCACCGGCACGACCACCGACACCATCAACCAAGCGCTCGAGCAGGTGGCCGAGGCTCTGCTGTCCTGGCACGACGCGATGTTCGGCGGACCGCTGCCGCAGTTGACCCTTGCCGACGAGATCGATCCCGAGGACGGTTTCCGCCCGCTCGGCTCGGCGCCGCCGGACTGTACCGGTCTGAGTGCTGCCGGCTACGACCTGCGACGGATCGGCAGGTTGCTGCAAGGGATCGTGGACGACCTCGGCGACGAAAGTCTGCGCATGATCGGCCAACGGCTCACCGACATGGTCGAAGCCCTCGCGTCCGCGCTGAGCAAGCACGCCGAGGATCTGCGCGGGCTGGTGCCGGGTGGCAGTGCGCCCGCCGATACCCGGGCCGCACGCGTGGCGCGAGCCGAACGCATCCTGCAGCGGCAGGTGCTGGCTATTCTGCGCGCATGAAGATCGAGCGCTCCTGGACCTACCCGGCATCCGTCACCGACGTCTACGCGATGATCACCGACGAGGCATACCAGCGCCGCAAGGCCGAAGCGACCAGCACCGACGGCGGCACCGTCGACCTGGCCCAGACCTCGGACGGCGCGGTGATCACCGTCTCGCGCGTGCTGCCCACCGACGCCTTCCCGGAGAACATCCGAGCCATGGTCGGCAAGACGATCACCGTCGTGGAGACACAGAACTGGGGACCGGCCGCCGCTGACGGTGCACGCACGGCTGATCTCGCCGTGGACGTCAAGGGCACCCCGGCATCGATGAACGGCACGGTCACGCTGACTCCGTCGTCGGAGCACGAGACGCGGCTGTCTGTGATCGGTGATCTCAAAGGCGGCATCCCGATCATCGGTGGCCGCATCGAGAAGGCCGCGGCTCCCTCCTTCGTCCAGGCCCTCGTGCTCGAGGAGGAGGTCGGCCTCGCCTATCTGGCCGAGCGCTGACCACGTAGCTCAGAACACCGATCGCGTTGGAGCCCAAAGGGTTTCCAACGCGATCGGTGTTCTGAGCCCGTCCGGGGCCCGGCCTGCGGGTCAGCCCGTGAGCCGCCGCTCGCCTCACTGGCGTCCGACCCGCGTGTGAATCGGGTTCAGCCCATGTGGGGGTATTCGTAGGACGTCGGCGGCACGAAGGTCTCCTTGATGGAGCGCGGGCTGGTCCAGCGCATCAGGTTGGCCGCGGAACCGGCCTTGTCATTGGTACCGCTGGCGCGGCCACCGCCGAAAGGCTGCTGGCCAACGACGGCACCGGTGGGCTTGTCGTTGATGTAGAAGTTGCCGGCGGCGAAGCGCAGGCGCGCGGTGGCGTCCGCGATCACGGCGCGGTCCTGGGCGATGATCGAGCCGGTGAGTGCGTAGGGCGCCACCGATTCCATCTGGTCGAGCACCTTGTCGAACTGCCGGTCGGGGTAGACGTGCACCGCGAGGATCGGGCCGAAGTACTCGGTGGAGAAGACCGCGTTGTCGGGGTCACCGACCTCCAGCACGGTGGGACGCACGAAGTAGCCGACCGAGTCGTCGTAGGTGCCACCGGCGAGCACCGAGATGTCCTTGTGCGAGTGCGCCATGTCGATGGCTTCCTTGTGCTTGGCGAAGGCCTTGTCGTCGATCACCGCGCCCATGAAATTGCCGAAGTCGCGCACATCGCCCTGCAGGATCCCGTCGGTGATCGACACCAGATCGTCCTTGATTTTCTTCCACAGCGACGCCGGCACGTACGCCCGACTCGCCGCCGAACACTTCTGCCCTTGGTACTCGAAGGCGCCGCGGATCATCGCCGTGCGCAGGACGTCCGGGTCGGCCGAGGGGTGGGCCAGGATGAAGTCCTTGCCGCCGGTCTCCCCCACGAGCCGGGGGTAGGTGCGATAGGTCGAGAGGCGCGAACCCACCTCCTGCCACAGGTGCTGGAAGGTCGGGGTGGAGCCGGTGAAGTGGATGCCGGCCAGGTCGGCATCGGCGAGCGCCACCTTGCTGACGTTGAGTCCGTCACCAGTGACCATGTTGATGACGCCCGCTGGCATGCCGGCCTCTTCGAGCAGTTCCATCGTCACCTGCGCGGCACGCTGCTGGGTGGGGCTGGGCTTCCAGACCACCGTGTTGCCCATGAGAGCCGGCGCCGTCGGCAGGTTGCCGGCGATGGCCGTGAAGTTGAAGGGCGTGATCGCGTAGACGAAGCCTTCGAGCGGCCGGTGGTCGGTGCGGTTCCAGATGCCGCGCGCGTTGGCCGGCGGCTGCTCGGCCAAGATCTGCCGGGCGAAGTGGACGTTGAACCGCCAGAAATCGATCAGCTCGCAGGCCGAGTCGATCTCCGCCTGGTAACAGGTCTTGCTCTGGCCCAGCATCGTTGCGGCGTTGAGGCGCTGTCGATATGGGCCGGCGAGCAGGTCCGCGGCCTTGAGGATGATCGCTGCCCGGTCGTCGAAGCTCAGCGCCCTCCAGGCCGGTGCGGCATCCTTGGCGGCCCGCACCGCAGCCTGCGCATCGCCCACGGTGGCGTTCTTCATGGTGCCCAGCACAGACCGGTGATCGTGCGGTTGCCGCACCCCGATCGCCCGTCCGCCGCCCATGACGCGCTTGCCGGCGATGGTGTGCGGGAGGTCGACCTGCTCGCTGCCGATCTGCTGCAACGCCAGCTCCAGATTCGCCCGCTCCAGGCTGCCCGGCGCGTAGTCCAGAACCGGCTCGTTGATCGGTGCGGGCGGGGTTGTCACTGCGTCCATGAAAGGTGGCTCCTGGTCGATGACGTTCGGCTTCGAATGTTCATCCATCGTGTCAGACCCACATTCGTCGTCGTCGAGACCGCCGTGACTGGTTCGCAAACGCAGGAACGTACAAACGCGGCGCCTGTTCGCTGGAGGCGCCGCGTTGTGCTCTGGGCTACTGCTGGTCGAGCACTTCCATGACGAGCGCAAGCTCGGTGGCGTCGAACCACGACAGCTCGATCTCCTCATCCGGGTCTGCTGCGGCAGCCGCGCGGTCGATGAGGTGGAAGCTGGCAAAACGCTTGAGCAGCAGCGGCCCTCGCACCGTGACCTTCGCGTCGGAGTCGCCGTCGACCACTGCGCTCTCAGCAACATCGACCGCACCGACGACCGGAGCATCCTCGGCGATCGCGCAGAGGGCGGCGTCCTGCATGGCTGCGTACTCGTGCTGCTCTTCGTCGTCGGCCCCTGACGACTGCGCGCGAACAGCGTCGGTGACGGCGAAGCCGTCGAGGCTGTCAGCGGACAGTGACCTGCTGTCGGACAACGTCCGCAGGTCGTCGGTGTGCAGTGGGAGGTAGACGCGTCGCATGGTCGACATGGTGTCCTCAGCTCTCGGTGACCAGTTCGGCCAGCGCTTCCTCGATGCACTGACCGAGCATCTCGACATCCGGCATGGAGTCGCGATCGGCGGTGAGGCCGAAGTAGACCTTGCCGTTGTAGGAGGTGAGTCCGATCGCGAGCGCCTGACCCTTGGCCAGGGGAATCACCGGGTAGGAGCCGACCATCTCGGCGTCAGCTGCGTAGAGAGCCTGCTGCGGCCCGGGCACATTGGTGATCACGAGGTTGAACATGCGTCGCGACATCGCATTGCCCAGACGTGCTCCGAGGGAGTGCAGGGTGGGCGGCGCGAACCCGGAGAGGCTCGACAACGAACGGGCACCGACGGCGGTGCGGGAATCGACCTGTTGCTGCATCGAATACGCGATCTGGTGCAGTCGCATGCGGGCGTTGGGCTCGCCCACTGGAAGGTCGACGAAGCAGGCGGTCACCTGATCCTGCTCGTCGTCGTCACCGACGCTGTGGGTGCTCACCGGCACCATCGCGCGGATCGTCGCGCCGCTGTCGACGGCCTGGCCGCGCGCCATCAGCCACGCCCGCAGACCTCCGGTGACTGCGGCAAGGACGACGTCGTGCACGGTGACGTGTTCGTTGCCGTTGCCCTTGGTGATGCGCGTACGCACCTTCTGGTAATCGCCGAGCTTGCTCTCCAGCATCACGTACCGGCGGTAGCCGCCGATGGCGGTGTTGAGCGGGCTGTGGGGTGCCGGGCGGGCTGCGGTGCGCGCGAGCATCCCGAGCAGATCGGTCGCCGATCCGGCGACGCGACGGGTGAGGGTGTGCATGTTGGAGACGGTGTGCACGCTGTCCTGGATCACCCGACCGGGGCTGCGGACCATCGACCAGATGCCGTCAGCGATGAGTTCGAGACCGCTGGGGGCAGGGCGGGCGCGCCAGGTGTGCGGGATCTGGTCTTCGCGACCGGCGTCCGGGTCGACGATGACCTGCCCGATGTCGATGGCGTTGACGCCGTCGACGAGCGCCTGGTGGGTCTTGGTGACGATTGCGAACCGTCCGCGTTCGAGCCCTTCCACGAGGTAGAGCTCCCACAACGGCCGATCCCGGTCGAGGGCACGCGCCTGGATACGACCGACGAACTCCTCCAACTGCGCGACCGACCCTGGTTTGGGCAGCGCCGAACGACGCACGTGATAGGTGATGTCGAAGTCGGCGTCGTCGACCCACACCGGGTTGCTGATGCGCCCGGGCGTGTGCTGCACACGCTGCCGGTAGCGCGGCACGAACGCGATGCGGTTGCTGACGAGGTCGATGATGTTCTCGTAGTCGAAGCCCTCCTTGGGAGGGTCGAAGACCATGACGGAGCCGACGTGCATGGGCATGGCGGCGTCCTCGAGGTAGAGGAAGGATGCGTCGAGCGAAGTGAGTCTGTCAACCACGTCGCACATCGTCTCATCCCGTGCGCAGTGCCAACCTCCCCCGACGCGATCGGCTGGTCGCGCGAGTGGCCAGGCCGAGATGCGCTTCGGCCAGCGTCTGCAGCGCGCCCACGAGTGGCGAGGAGGGCGCCGCCTCCACGACCGATCGCCCGGCGAGCAACGCCGCGTCCAGCACGTCGCGATCATCGGGGATGAGGACGGGTTCGATGGCACTGAACCGGCGCAGCGCATCGGCGATCTGTTGCTCCGGTCGTCGCCCGGCCGCGCCCGGTCTCACCTTGGTGACGACTGCGACCGGAGGGCGGTGCGTGACCTCGCTGAGGTCGTCGATCACGCGGACGAGGCGGCTCAGGCCGATCGGATCGCCCGAACCCAGCATGAGAATCTCGTCTGCCTCCATGAGCATCGTGCGGGTCGCCGCATTCCGTTGCGGCGCAAGGGTGTCGAAGCTGAGCTCCTCGTCGGTCTCCATCGGGGCAGCGACATCGACGATCGTCCAACGGTGCATTCTGCGCGAGGCTTGGAGTACCGCTTCGAGGGCCGCGGGTCGTAGCTCAGGCCAGCGGTCGGACCGCGGTAAGCCGGTGAGGATGCGCAGTCGCTCGCCGATGAGCGGAGCAACCCCGGCCAATGTGATGGTGTCGAGCCGGCCCGCCTCGGCCAGCCTGGTCGCAGCCGCGATGCCGGGCGCCTCGTCGAGAATGCCGAACAGCTGCGCCTGTGACGCCGCATACGTGTCGGCGTCGATCAGCAGGGTCGGGGCTTCGCGAGCCAGCAGCACGGCGAGGTTGGCGGCGACCACGGAACGGCCGGGCGCACCCCCAGCGCCCCAGACCACGATGACGCGACCTTGCTCATCACCCGCATCAGGTGATGCGGCCTGCACCTCATGCTCAGCGTCTACGCCATTGGAGGAGACGGGTGCTGGCGTGGCCTCCAACTCGGCGGCGGCTGCGGCCCGTACGACCTCGACCGTCTCGGCCTCGGTGGCGCGCTCGGGCAGCAACCAGGTGACGCCCCATTCGCGCAGGGTGCGCTCCTGCGACTCATCGGCGTGTACGCCGACGACACGGCAGCCTTGCGCAACGAGCCGGTGCACGGTGGAGCGGTCGATGCCCGGCAGATCGGCCGAGACCAGCGCTACCTGGGCGCGTCCGGCGTCAATGACGGCGAGCACCTCGGCCAGGTCAGCGCATCGACGCACCAGGGCCAGACCGTCGGCCGACCCGAGCGCGGCCGCGAGATCGGCCTCGGCGTGCGCGTTGACGCCGGTGATCACTGCGACAGCCATCAGGCTGCCTTCATCGGCGAACCTGCTGCCGGCACGAGGGTGACCTTCGCTCCCCCGTTCACCGCGGCAATGATCGTGGCGACCTTGTCATCGGGCACCAGCACGTGCACCTGGTCACCGCCGGAGGACACTCCAAGCCCGGAGCCGGACGCCGGCACCCGATGGACGGTCGCTCGCACCACTTCACGGGTGGGCTGCTCGAAATCGTTCGTACCGGTCGAGCCGGCAGTGCGCCGGGCGACCCAGACGTCCACCACCGAACCACGCACCAACGCCGAGGCCTGTGAGGCTGCAACCGGCAACCCGACACTCTTGGCACGCACCTGGGCGGCCGAACCCACCGCACTGGTGGGCACGAGCTCCCCGGCCCGCACCTCGCGCACGACAGTGCCGGTCGGGCGCTGCCCCGAAACGAAATAGCGCTTCTGACCGCCGTCGATGCGCACCTTCACCACTTCGAGGTCGGTGGCCGAGACGGTGTCACCGGGCAGGAGCGTGCGCTTGGCCCGCAACACCTCCACCGAGCTGTCGAAATGACGCAGCGTCATCGCTCCCAAGAGCATGGCCGCGAGCACAAGCACGACGCCCAGCACGAGGCGTCCATCACGCCAGGACGGCTTCTGCATCCTGCGTACGGACCGATCCGACGCGGTCCGGTTCGAACGGGTTGTCTCCCCCATCGCCTGCAACTTCCTTTGTTCCTGATCCATCGCCGACATCGTGCGTCGAGATGGCCGCATCGGCGGGCTTTCCACAGGTAAAGGTTTGTTAAGGGCCGCGATGAGCCACAATGGAGGCCGTCCAGCACGCCCTGCTCCGGAGAGGAAAAGTCGTGGCCGCTCGCTTCTTGCAGATCGCAGACGTGGCAGAGATCCTGAACATCTCCGCCCGGGCGGTCTATGCGCTGATCAGTTCCGGCGAGCTACCCGCGATCAAGGTGGGCAAGTCGTGGCGGATCGAGGCGGAGCAGTTGGAGGCCTACATCCAGCGCGGCTACGCCGACACCAAAGCGCGCGTCGACGCGGGCACCTTGCAGCAATAGGGGTCTGGCCGAATCAGGTTGCAGCGCTAGCTGATTCGTCGGATGACTGCTATCGACGACCACGGGATCACCCGGCGTCCGGTCACTGCCGAAGCGCGCCGAACCGCATCTCCGGGATGCAGCGCCACTTCGAGGTGGTCGTGTCCGACGAAGTCGATCGTGCCGACCCATACACCACCACCGCTGTCGTAGACCCCGACCGGTGAACGGTCGCGGGAGATCGCTCGAAGCGCGACCCCCAGCCCGAACTCCCGCGCGTGAGTAGGCGATTGGTCACTGCGCCTACTGAGGCCACCGACACTGACCACACTGTGGACCGGGACGATGGCGCTCCCCCGCCCGAACTCGTCGACGACCAGCCAGTCGCGTCCGAGATCGACCAGGCGCCCGTCGACGGCACCGGCCGATGTCATGCAACTGATCGATTCGCCCATCGATCCGGCCACCCGGTCGAGCCAGCCGACCTGCGCCCGCTCGTGTCTGGTGAGTTCGGCGGCCTCTGCTTCCCGCTCCTGCCGGTCGGCTTCGACCAGTTGTGCCTCGAGGTCGCCGAAGAGCTCTTCCCACCGCATGGGAGCAGAGGCTAGTGCAGCTGCCGCCCTTTACCCACAATTTACCCTTTGGCACTGTTAATTACGTTTTATGGCGTTTAGTGTCGATTCATGATCTACTCGCTGAACCGCCGGGCCCGCGGCCTGGCGCTGCTCCTGGCCCTCGCCTGCGCGGCCGGCTCGGCGCTGAGCCTGACCGGCGTGGCCTTCGCCACCACTCACCTGGCGAGCGTCGACGCGTTGTGGACCTCCTGCCTCCGCATTGCCCTGAGCGCGGCGCTGGCGTGGGCGACCGTCGTCGCCGCGGCCGCCTACCGGTCGATCGGCGGGGTCGACGCACCCAGCAATCGCAGCGCGCGACTGCTCGCCTCGGGGCTGATCGCAGTGGCCGCCTGGAGCTTCTCCGGCGCCGCCTCGGCGACAGTAAGTGCTCCGCCCCCGGCGTCAGCGGTCGCGGTCGACACCGTGCCCACCCCCGACTTCATCAGCCCCGCCGCGGCGCAGGACGAGCGCGACACCGTCGCACCTGAAGTATCTGCCGCACCGCAGGCCCCTGAGCCCGGCTGGACGCCCACCGCGCCACCAGCGACCGCACCGGCCGATCGCACCCCACTGCTGATGTCCGGCGGGGCCACTACGGCCGACCGAACGGTCGTGGTTCGCCGCGGCGACTCACTGTGGTCGATCATCGGCCGTCACCTCGGCCCCACCGCCTCGGCTGACCAGATCGCAGCCTTGGTACCCGCCTGGCACGACGCGAACCGGGCCGTCATCGGCCCCGACCCGGACGTCCTGCTGGTCGGGCAGATCCTCACTTCACCCTCAACCAATGCCGCTGTGCCACAAGGAGGTTCGCGATGACCGCTGAGACCCTGGGAGCGAACGCGCTGCTCCTGCGACCTGCACCGTCCCTGCTCCCACCGGCACGGTCGCGACGCCACCTTCAGGTTGTGGACGACACCCAGCCAGTGCTGGCGGTCGGCTTCCGAGCTACCGAGTACGACCCCCATTTCGGACCACAGCGCACCCCGTCCCATGACCTTCCGGACCCGGCCGCGTGGGGTCAACGCTTGATCCTCGGGCTGTTGGAGACCCTCTCGGGGCTGCGACCCCCGTCGCAGGTGGAGCGGTGGATGACGCTGGAACTACGTGAGCGGGTGCGGCGCACTCACGCCGTGGCCGTCCGGCGCGGCGCACGACCGGCCAGCCCGGCGCGAGTGCTGCGGGTTCGTGCCTGCGAGGCGGTCGAAGGCGCTGCCGAGGTGTCAGCGGTCGTGCATGACCGCGGGCGGGTGCGCGCGGCGGCGATGCGACTGGTGGCCTGCGACGGACGCTGGTTGCTGACCGACCTGGAAATCGGCTGAGCAATCGGGTCCGGCTCTTCACACACGGAACGGCGGCCACCCCCAATCCGGGGCGGCCGCCGTTTCATCGCGCGACGTCGCTACTTCTTCGCGGTCGCCTTGGCCTTCTTTCGAGCCTTGGCGTTCGCCCGACGCTGCGCACGCGGCAGGTGTGCGTCGTCCTCGTCGCTCACCACGTGCCCGTCATCGGCGATCTCGTGCTGGTGCGCCTGACCGTCCTCACCCGGTGCGGTCAAGGTCATCTTCTCCACCGGCTTCTCCGGCAGCGATGCCTTGACCTCGTTCGGGTCGACCTCGACGTGGAAGAGGTTCTGGACGCTCTCCTCCTTGATCGCGTCGTTCATCGCCGAGAAGAGCTGGTAGCCCTCGCGCTGGTACTCCACCAGGGGGTCACGCTGCGCGAACTGGCGCAGGCTGATGCCCTCCTTGAGGTAGTCCATCTCGTAGAGGTGCTCGCGCCACTTGCGATCGAGCACCGACAACATCACGCGACGCTCAACCTCGCGGGCGACGTCCTCGCCCCATCCCTTTTCGCGCTCGTCGTACGCATGGTGTGCGTCCGAGCGGATCTCCTGGCTGAGCAGGTCGGCGTTGATGCCGGCGCGGCCGCCCACCTCGTCCTCGATCTCCTTGATCGTCAACGAGATCGGGTAGAGCTGCCTGAGCGCATCCCAGAGCTGGTCGAGGTCCCAGTCGTCGGAGAATCCCTCGGCAGTCGCCCCGTCGACGTAGGCATCGACGACGTCATTGATGAAGTGACGCACCTGCGGACCGAGGTCTTCGCCCTCCAGGATGCGGCGACGCTCCTTGTAGAGGGTCTCGCGCTGACGGTTGAGCACGTCGTCGTACTTCAGGACGTTCTTGCGGATCTCGAAGTTCTGCGCCTCGACGCTGGTCTGCGCCGAAGCGATGGAGCGGCTGACCATCTTGGACTCGATCGGCACCTCGTCCTCGATCTTGGCGGTCTGCATGAAGCGGTCGACCAGCGCGGCGTTGAACAACCGCATGAGGTCGTCCTGCAGCGACAGGTAGAACCGGCTCTCGCCGGGGTCACCCTGACGTCCGGCGCGTCCGCGCAGCTGGTTGTCGATACGGCGCGACTCGTGGCGCTCGGTGCCCAGCACGTACAGACCGCCGAGCTCGAGCACCTCCTCGTGCTGCGCCTCGACCGCCTTCTCGGCCTTGGCCAGCGCTTCGTCCCAGGCCGCCTCGTACTCCTCCGGCGTCTCTTCCGGATCGAGGCCCCGGCGCTTGAGCGCGGCCACAGCGATGTGCTCGGGGTTGCCGCCGAGCATGATGTCGGTGCCTCGACCAGCCATGTTGGTGGCCACAGTGACGGCGCCCTTGCGGCCGGCCTGCGCGACGATCTGCGCTTCCTGCTCGTGGAACTTGGCGTTGAGCACCTCGTGCGGCACGCCCTTGCGGCGCAGTTGCTCCGAGAGGTATTCCGACTTCACGACGCTGGTGGTACCGACCAGCACCGGCTGGCCCTCGCGGTGGCGGTCGACGATGTCGTCGACGACGGCGTTGAACTTCGCCTCTTCGGTGCGATA
Organism: Yimella sp. cx-51; assembly: GCF_017654605.1. Lineage (GTDB taxonomy): Bacteria > Actinomycetota > Actinomycetes > Actinomycetales > Dermatophilaceae > Yimella. The sequence continues at coordinate 968,363 of NZ_CP072113.1, read as the reverse complement.
GATCAGGTCGGGCTGGTCGACACGCACCATCGGCTTGTTCGTCGGGATGGTGACGACGCCCAGTTTGTAGATCTGGTGCAGCTCGGCGGCTTCGGTCTGGGCCGTACCTGTCATGCCGGCGAGCTTGTCGTACATACGGAAGTAGTTTTGCAGCGTGATCGTGGCCATGGTGTGGTTTTCGTTCTGGATCTCCACACCCTCCTTGGCCTCGATCGCCTGGTGCATGCCCTCGTTGTAACGACGGCCGGCGAGCATACGACCGGTGTGCTCGTCGACGATGAGGATCTCGCCGTCCTTGACGACGTAGTCCTTGTCCTTCTTGAACAGTTCCTTGGCCTTGATGGCGTTGTTCAGGTAGCCGATGAGCGGGGTGTTCTCGGCCTGGTAGAGGTTTTCGATGCCGAGCAGGTCTTCGACCTTCTCGATGCCCGACTCCATGATGCCGACGGTCTTCTTCTTTTCGTCGATCTCGTAGTCGCCGTCACCGGGCTTGTTCTCGCCGGCCTTCTTCGGCGCGCACTTCAGGTGTTCGACGATCTTGGAGAACTCGACGTACCAACGCGTGGCCTCGTCGGCCGGGCCACTGATGATCAACGGCGTACGGGCCTCGTCGATCAGGATGGAGTCGACCTCGTCAACGATCGCGAAGTTGTGGCCGCGCTGCACGAGTTCGTCGGTCGACCACGACATGTTGTCGCGCAGGTAGTCGAAGCCGAACTCGTTGTTGGTGCCGTAGGTGATGTCCTTGTTGTACTCCACGCGCCGCTGGTCGGGCGTCATGGACGCCATGATGCAGCCGGTCTCCAGGCCGAGCATGCGGTGCACGCGCCCCATCAACTCCGACTGGTACTCAGCCAGGTAGTCGTTGGTCGTGATGACGTGCACGCCCTTGCCGCTCAGCGCGTTCAAATAGGAGGGCAGGGTCGCGACGAGGGTCTTGCCCTCACCGGTGCGCATCTCGGCGACGTTGCCGAGGTGGAGCGCGGCGCCGCCCATGAGCTGGACGTCGAAGTGACGCTTGCCGATGGTGCGGACACTCGCCTCACGCACCGCCGCAAAAGCCTCCGGCAGCAGGTCGTCGAGGGTCTCGCCTTCTTCCAAGCGCTTGCGGAACTTGTCGGTCTCTTCCCGCAGTTCGGCGTCGCTGAGCGCCTTGAAGTCGTCTTCCAGCAGGTTGACCTGAGCCGCCAGAGCCGCCAATCGCTTGACGGTACGGCCCTCTCCGGCCCGCAGGACCTTCTCGACTACCTTCGGCACTGTTGCTCCTCGTTCGTGGACAGACCCACCAAGACTAATGGCCGCACAGCGACCGCAGCACCAACGCCCCACTCTGCGCCTCGAGTTCCACCAGTGCGCTGACCGTCTGCGGGTTCATCGACGATGCGCCGCGCCCGCGAGGGCGAGGACGGCCGGGGACGACTCGACAGGACGAATTGGGTGGCGACCCCAGGTCAAGGGGTGGTTGGGTCAGGTGCATGCGCTTTCCCGATGACGTCCCGGTGCTCACCGACGGCGACCTGACCTTGCGCGCGTACTCCCCCGCGGATGCGCCGAGAATCATCGAATTCGCGAACGATGCCCGCTCGCGCCAGTGGATTCCGCTGCCAGAGCCGTATGGAGCAGAACAAGCGCAGCAGTATCTCGACCTGAGCGCCAGCCACTGGAACGCCGATCCGGTGCACCCTACGTGGGCGATCGAACTGGACGGGCGCTTCGCCGGCGGCATCAACCTGCATCCACGTGGCGGCCGCACCTGGGAGGTCGGCTACTCGCTGCATCCGGACGCGCGTGGTCACGGCGTCATGACGCGCACGGTGCGGCTGGTCGTCGACTACTGCTTCGAGCGCATGGACGCCCAGGTCGTGACGTGGCGCTGCGGCGCCGGCAACTTCGCTTCCTGGCGTCCGGTATGGGCGGCTGGCTTCACCTTCGACGGAGTGTGGCGCGGCATGCACCGCGGATCGTTCGGCGAGAGCGACGGCCTCTGGCTGGGCTCACTGTCGCGCGGCGAATGGGAAGACTCACGCCTGCGCGATGTGCGGGCGGCGCGTCCGTGGTGGGAGCCCAAACTGTTGCGGGGCGACAAAGTCGTGCTGCGTCCGTACCGCGACGGTGATGAACTGCCCGAGCACCCGGACGCCGTCGCTCAGCAGTTCAGCGCCGACCTGCAGCCGCGGGCCGATGAGTTCCCGCGCTGGTTACGCGACCACCGCCGCCGGATGGCGATCGGCGACGGGGTCTTCTGGTGCATCGCGGACGCCACCACCGACCAACTCCTGGGCCACGTCCAGCTCACCCGGCTCGACGTCGATTTCATCCGCGGCACCGGCTGGCTCGGCTATTGGCTCCTTCCCGAGGCCCGCGGCCGGGGCGCTCTCGCCGAGGCGCTCGAGCTGCTCATCCCACACGCCTTCGCGCCACTGACCGATCGCGCGGGCCTGCGTGGCGGCATCGGTCTGCACCGGCTGTACGCCGGTACCGATGAGGACAACCACGCCTCCCAGCGTGTCCTGCGGCGAGCGGGGTTCACCGAGTGCGCGACCGAACGTTCGACGCTTGCCCACGACGATCGTCCACACAGCGGCGCAACCAGTTTCGAGCTCCTCGCTTCGGACGACCGGGAAGCCAAGCGCGTGCAACCGCTCTCGGTGCCGACCTTGCGAACCGAACGCTTGGTGCTGCGGGAATGGACGCCAGCAGACGCACCTGGCCCGAACGACGTGACCGACGACGACGCGCGCCGGTTCATGGCGAACGAGTTGCCGACGACGCAGACCTTCGCGGCGGCGTTGCGCCGTCGGCGTCTCTTCGCCGATCGCGGCGACCAGATCAGCTGGTGCATCACCGACCCCGAAACTGGGCGGGTGCTGGGCAACATCAATCTTTTCGGCATCGGTGAAGGCACCGCAACGAACGCCGAGGTCGGCTACTGGCTGTGGGCGCACGCCCGCGGCCGTGGCGTCACCGGCGAGGCATTGGAGGCGGTGCTCGACCACGCGTTCGGCGAGCTGGGCCTGACCCGCGTCCAGGCCGGCACGGACCTGGCCAACGTGGCGTCCCAGAAGATCCTGCTACGAGCGGGCTTTCGTCAGTGGGGCGCCGATCGTCAGGCGTACACCGCAGCGGACGGTTCGATCACCGACGGCGCCTACTTCGAGCTGCTCGGCGCTGACCGCGACCAGCCAGCAGGACGTGCGGGTCAGCGCGACTGATCTCTGGGCACGCGCACCGATGGGACGAAGTGCACGGGCTCAATGCATGGGCGACAAGCTGCGATGAGCGCCGACCTGCGGTGGATCAGAGCGGCTCGGGAAGGTCGGGTTCGAGTTCGGGCACGGGTTCGCCGAGCTTGACCAGCACCACGCCACCGAGGATCAGCAAGCCACCGAGAAGCTGCACCAGTCCGGGCTTCTGCGCCAGGAGGATCGCGCCGAAGGCGAGCGAGAAGAGCACCTCCATCAGCGCCACGAAGGATGCGACGCGTGATCCGAGGGCGCGCGCCGCAGCGATGCCTGAGGAGTAGGCAAGCGCCGCCGTGACCAGTCCAAGACCCAGCAGCACGACCCACCAGGGCACCTGACCGATCGAGAACTGCACCGACCCGGTCGCCGTGGCGTAGGGCACCACGCCGACCAGGCAGGCGATGGCCATGGTCGCGGCGCCCACCCAGAGACCGGCACCAGCGAGCGCGAGCGGTGGCAGGTGCGTCTCGCGCGCCGACAGGATGAAGTAGACGGCCGCGCCACACATCGCCAGCAGGGCCCACGTCATGCCCTGCAGGTCGACCTGTGCACCGGAGAGCAGGTCGAGGACGAGCGCAAGACCGGCGATGGCCACCGCCGCACCGATCGCGGTGAGCCGGCTGGGACGCTGCCCATGCCGCAACCACAGGTAGCCGACGACGGCGATCGGCGCGGCGTACTCGACCAGCAGCGCCATCGCGACCGGCATCGTCTGCACCGCGTTGAAGTAGAACAGCTGCGTGCCGGCGACCGCGATGAGTCCGTACCCGATCACGAGTCCGAGGTCGGCGCGCAGAAGGTGCCAGCGCCCGCGCAGCGCGAAGATCGTCGGGATGGTGAGCGCGACGGCCGCCACGAGAATGCGGTAGAGCACCGCCGAACCGGGCGTCCAGCCCAACTCGATGAGTCCGCGACCGAGCGCACCGGAGCCGCCGAACGAGACAGCGGAGATGATCGCGAAGAGCAGGCCCGAGCGGGCGTTGGTGCTCGCAACCGCAATCGGTCGGTCATCAGTCACAGCGGTCATGGCTCATGACGGTAGGGCCAAGCGATGTAAGGTGTCAAAATGCGCTTTGCTCATGACACCGAGCCCGCCCTTCGCGCGGCCGTCCGGCTGGTCAACAGCGCCGCTGCGCCCGACACCCTGACGACCCTCGCGCAACTGCACGAGTTCTACCGGTCAGAGGGCTACACGGGCCGTGCGCCGCGCACCAACGCCGACCTGGAGCAGGTGCGTGCGATCCGTCCCGACCTGCGCCAACTGCTGACGGCCGATCGCGACGAGGCGGCCGAGCTCGTCAATCACATCCTGGAGCAGGTGCAGACCCAGCCGCGCCTGGTGCGCCACGACGACCTCGATTGGCACCTGCATGTCGTGGACGACGACAGCCCGCTGCACGTGCGAATCCTGGTGGAGACCGCGATGGCGATGATCGACTTCATCCGCTCGGACGAACTGTCGCGCCTGTCGGTCTGTGAGGCCGATGACTGTGAGGGGGTGGTGCTCGACCTCACCCGCAACCGGTCGAAGATCTTCTGCTCGCCCACCTGCAGCAATGCCTCCGCAGTAGCCGCGTATCGGGAGCGTCAGCGCGCTAGCGCACGTCGATGAACACGTCGGTCAGCTGCAACCAATCAGCCATGGATCGCAGGTTGGCCGCCAGCGCCTCGGCTGCGCCGGAAGGCACCTGCGGCTCCCACGAAATGCGTTGTGCCCGAAGCACACTGCTCTGACGGTCGGCCTTGAGGTCGACCCGTGCGACCAGCTCGCCCTGGTAGAGGAAGGGCAACACGTAGTAGCCGTGCACCCGGAGATGGGCAGGGGTGTAGATCTCGATCCGGTAGTGGAAGTCGAAGAGGTCATGGGCTCGTTCTCGTTGCCACACCAGTGAGTCGAACGGGCTGAGCAACGCCTGCGCGTCGCTCTTGCGGGGTCGAGCGGCATCCGCGTGGAGATAGGCCGGGCGGTTCCATCCACGCACCTGCACCGGACGCAACTCCCCCGCCGTCACCAGCGCCTCGATCGCGGGGCGGGCCTGGCTGGTCTTGAGCCGGAAGTAGTCGCGGAGGCATAACTCACTGCCGATGCCGTGCGCCCGGGCAGCGATGCGCACCAGTTCGATGAACGACTCGTGCTCGGCTGGACGTGCGTCTGGTGCGGCTGCCGCACGGGCGCTGATGGGGAACGTGGATTCGACTGCGGCGTAACGCCGTTCGAACTGTGAGTTGCGTCCGGCGCTGGTGATACGGCCCGCCCAGAAGAGATGCTCCAAGGCGTTCTTGACCAGGCTCCAGTTCCACCCCCAGTGCTCTTTCACCTGCGGGACGTCATGCGCCAGTTGCGCCTCCACCTGTCGAGCTGTGAGCGGCCCACGCAGCCGCACCTCCTGCTCGACAGTCGCGACAAGATCAGGGTGGTGACGAGCGACGCTCTGCATGCCGCCCCACGACTCGGCCTCGGCACGCCGCATCCGGAAGGTCAGGTGCGGCCAGGTGCTCGACGGGATGAGGCTGGCTTCGTGCGCCCAGTACTCCACCACCCGGCGCGGCGCCACGTCGCGTGCGCGGTCAAGCAACGCGGTGTGATAGGGCCCCAGCCGGGAGAAGAAGGGAAGGTAATGACTGCGCGACAGCACGTTGACGCTGTCGATCTGGACGACGCCCACCCGGTCGATCACCCGCTGCAGATGCCGCATCGTCGCGGCGAAAGGTGCGGGTCGGCGGTCGTGGAAACCCTGCGCTGCCAGTGCGATTCGCCGGGCCTGCGCTTTCGTGAGGGTTTCGGTCACCTCGTGCATGATGCGCTCAGCGTAGAACGGTGCACCGACAGACCCTTGTGCCGAGCCCGGCGTCACATGTCAGCAGCGGGGGTCGGTCCAATCCGGGGTCGTGCCGAGCGCACACACGAGAACGGCGGGGCCCACGGTGGGCCCCGCCGTTCACTCACGTCAGGCCGTCTCTGCGGCGGCTTCCTGGACGTCAAGGGTGATCACGCCGTACGACCATCCGCGGCGGCGGTAGACCACGGCCGGCTTGTCGGAGTCGATGTCGTGGTAGAGGAAGAAGTCGTGACCGACCAGTTCCATGGCGTTGAGCGCCTGGTCGACCGACATCGGCGCGTCGGTGTGGGTCTTCTCGCGCAACTCGATCGGGCAGTCGGCGTCGCCGCCGAGCTTGGCGATCGACTCGGGCACCGGACGGTCGTCGTCCTGCGTGGCAGCCGCGGGTTGCTCATCAAGGCCGGCCAGCGGCGCGGTGGCGTCGTGCACCGACTTGGGCACCTTGCGCCCGCCACGGTTGATCCGGCGCTTGTCGTGTTGGCGGCGCAATCGCTCGCCGAGCCTGGTCGATGCCAGGTCGAGCGCGGCGTACACCTCATCGGCGCTGGCCTCCGCACGAATCACGGTGCGCTTGCCGTAACAGGTGATCTCCACGCGTTCGGCCTCCTTGGCCTGACGCGGGTTCGCCTCGTGTGAGACGACGACCTCGCAGCGGGTGACGCGCGGGTCGAGCTGGTTCACCTTCGCCAGCTTCTCCTCGATGTGACGCTGAAAACGTTCGGGTACCGACGTGTGACGTCCGGTGACCGTGATCTCCATGGAATCTCCTTGTGCTCAGAAGACAGACCTGTGAACTAGGCGTCCGATTCCTCCCGGCGACCACCTCCAGACCGAAAAGACACGAGCCGGTGACGACCTTGTCGTGTCGCACCGGCTTCCATGAACCAACGCTATGCCACCACGACAGGAACGTCCACAGATCCGCCAATCGGACAACTTCGTGAGACAAATCGGTTGACAGGGAACAGGACTCGCAGCCGACCGTTGTCATGGTTCGAACCTGCGCACCGCCGTCGCGAGGGTGGCGGCCACGACGTGCTGCGCCCCGGCGCTACGCAGCGCCCGCGTCGCTTCGGCGAGGGTCGCGCCGGTGGTGAGGACGTCGTCGAGAAGCAGACAGCTCAGGCCCTCGACGCGGTCCGCCCGCATCGCACCAGCGAGGTTCGACACCCGTTGATCGGCGTCCAGACCGGACTGGTCGACCACCCGCCGCCGAAACGTCAGCCTCGCCGGTGCGGCGATCGTGAAGCCGCCGCCGGCGAGGGCACGACGGGTCAGCTCGAGCAGCGGTAGACGGCCGCGTGTGCGCACCGACGCTGCACTGGACGGCGCACAGACCACCAGCAGGCGACTGTCGGCGCGGGCCTCGAGCAGCTGCGGAGCCTGATGCATCACTCCGATGACGGATGCACGTAACAGCGGCGCGAGCGGCGCACTCAGGTCGGTGCGGTCGTCGTCCTTGAACGCCGGCAGGCATCGAGTGAGCACCGACTCGTAGACCGCGTGACTCCACACCGCGGGCAACCCCGACAGGTCTCGGGTCACCCAGCCGTACGCCGGGCCACGACAGAGCGCGGTCAGGGCCGAGGCACAGCCGGCGCACCAGCGTTCGTGCCTTCGGCGGCAGCCCGCGCACTGGCGAGGCGCTGCGAGTTCGAGCAGTGCATCGACGCCGGCCGCGCACCGTTGATAGACACCCATGTGCCCAGCGTCCGCGGTGTCATGGTCTGATGCGCTGCCGCAGCCAGGGGCTGTGGAGAAGCCGAGGCTCGCCTGCGCCTGTGGATCAACTACCCGGTGCGATGACGTCGGTGACACCAGGTAGCGTGCGCCAACCCCCGCCGATCCGTTCCTGGACTCCGGGCTTGTTGGTGATCACGAACAGGTCGCCGGTGCCGCGACCGGTGGCGACAATCTGCTGGGCGCCCTGCACGACACCGAGCGGATTCACGAAACCACTCAGCGGCACCTCGATCACCTGCTGGTCACCGGACTGCCCGATCCTGCCGATGACGGCCAGGGTCACCTCGTCCAGCCAGCCGACGTCGATGACATCGGTGACCGACTGGCCGACCTCGACGGGCTGGGCGAGCGCGGTCACCTGGCGGTTGGCATCCCGGATGACGAACGACATCAGCAGTTTCGTCTTGCCGTTCGCCCCCCGGGTCACGAGCACCACGCGCTGTCCGTCGCGGGCGACCTTCAGACTCAGCACCTGCGAATCGCCGAGCCAGGGCGCCGAGACGACCTGTGGTCGAGCGGTCCGCGGCGCTGCCTTGGCATCCATCACCCAGATCGTCGCGCCACTGGACACTTCCCTGTCGGGTCCTGAATTGGACAGTGCAAGGCCCGCGACCCACATCTCGTCCAGGTAGTCGAAGCTCGGGCGTGTCAACTGCCGACCGAAGGTGGGGACGATGTACAGATCTGCTCCGCGGGCCCAGCGGCCGAGGCTCGACCGGTCACCACTGACCCCGACCACCTGATCTCCTTCGGCGTCGGCAGCCAGGAGATACCAGTTGCGGTTCAGGGCGGGCAGCGGTGGCTGGTTGCCCTGTGGAGCACGACGGCTCTGGCCGTCCGTGCGCCAGCTGAGCGACTGGGCAGTGCGCGTCACCAGCCCCGCTTCCGAAGGCCCGGCCACCGAGTAGCCGACATCGGAGGGAAGCACGGGTGCGGGCGGCAGTTGGTCGTCGTCGAGCCGGGCACCGCCGACGCTGATCGTCACGCGGTGCACCTTCGGCACCTGGTTGAGAGTGGCCATCATCGCTGCCCAAAGGGCTGTGCGGGTGGAGGAATCCGCCTTACGCACACCATCGGTGAGCTCGACGGTCGCCACACCGTCCGCGCTCACGGGCACGGCGTCGACCGCCAGGCGTGTGCCGCCCGGCACCTGGTTGAGGTCGGGCGCCGAACCGTCGGCCTGCGACACCCACTCCGGCGCACCCCTGAGCACCGCACGCGCCAGCGCGGTCGCGAGGCCGGTGCGTGGGAACCATTGCTGGTCGGGAACGAGCGTTCGGGTGCGGCGCTCGGCCAGGTAGACGGTGTACGGCGCATACGTGCGATCACGGAAGTCGGTCGTCGAGAGGTAGGGGCCGAAGTCGGCCGGAAGGCCGGAGATCCGCCACTGTCCACCCACCTTGGCCAACGCGATGTCGACGGTGCGATGGCTCGGCACGACCATCTGTTTCAGATGTCCGGAACTGTCGAGTTCGGCCCAGGTGGTGGCGGTCAGCCGCACCCTCCCGGGGCCGATGTCACTGACCACGAAATCGCGCTCGCCCTGATTGATCGAGACGCGCCCGCTGGGCGCCCATCGTTTGCTCGCCTCGGGCGTGAGGAACTCGCGCGCGACGCCGAAACCTTCCTTGATGCTTCCGTTCGCTCGCAGGAAGCCCTTCACGATGTCAATCGGCCCGGCCCCCGACTGTGGACCGTAGAACTCAACGTCGGCGGGCTGGGCAGTCGGCGCATCGGCGATGGGTTGCTTGGCCCGCACCCCACTGGACGTCGGCAGCCCGGCGCAGCCGGTGAGCAACACCAGCGCCGCCACCACGGCGGTCCACACGGTGCAACGGCGATTGGTCACGGCGCGCCTCCTGTGCTGGTGGGAGCGTCGAGCTCGTTGCCCAGCGTGAGGGAGTTGCCGGAGGGCATGAAGCGTCCGACCTGGGAGTCGTCCGGCGCCAGCGGCAGTGGTGATCGGGCGATCGGGACGCCGGGACTACGCGGCAGCGTGAGTCGGAAGCAACTACCCTCCCCCGGCGCGCCCCACGCCTGCAGCCAGCCGTCGTGCAGGCGGGCGTCCTCCAACGCGATCGAGAGTCCGAGCCCGGTACCGCCGGTCGTCCGAGCACGAGCTGGGTCGGCCCGCCAGAAGCGGTTGAACACCCGCACCGCATCTCCGGGTCGCAGGCCCACACCGTGGTCTCGCACGGTGACCGCGACTGCAGTGGAGTTGGCCGCGATCTCGATGTCGATGGGACGCCGCTCACCGTGCTCGATGGCGTTGGTGACCAGGTTGCGCAGGATCCGCTCGATGCGGCGTTCGTCCATCGGCACGAGCACACCGCGCTTACCCAGCACTCTGATCGGGGTGCCGCTGCGTTCGGCCAACACGCTCGAAGCATCGACGACACGATCGACCAGCACCCGCAGATCTCCGGGGCTCGTGGCGAGCGCACCGGCGCCGGCATCGAACCGGCTGATCTCGAGCAGGTCGGTCAACAGCGACTCGAAACGGTCGAGTTCGGCGCTCAGCAACTCCGCCGAACGTGCGACCGGCTGACTGAAATCGGCGCGGCTGGCGTGAATCATGTCGACGGCCATCCGGATGGTCGTGAGGGGCGTGCGCAGCTCGTGCGAGACGTCGGAGGTGAAGCGCTGCTGCAGCGTGGAGAGGTCTTCGAGCTGGCGGATCTGCCGTTGCAGGCTGTCGGCCATGGCATTGAAGGAGGTCGCCAACCGCGCGAGGTCGTCCTCACCCTTGACCTGCATTCGTTCGTTGAGCGCGCCGGCGGTCAGTCGTTCGGAGACGTGGGCGGCCGAGCGAACCGGGGTGACGACCATGCGGGTGACCAGGTATGCCAGCGCGGCCAGCAGCGCAAGGAGCGCAACACCGCCGGCGGCGAAGCTGCCCTTGACGATGTTGAGCGTGCTGACTTCTGCGTCCATGGGATAGACGAAGAAGAGATCGTAGGCGCCGGCGTTGGGCACCGAGACCCGCGATCCGACGACCACGGCCGGCACTTCGCCGGCACCGTCGCTGCCCGGCACGCTGATGATCTGCACCTGCTGGTGGTCGGGGTCGTCGCGCAGCGCGGTGCGGATCTCGTCGGGGATCATCTCCGTCTTCAACGGCGGGGAGGAGATCTTGGCGATCGGCTGCGCGCTGTTGTCCAGCGATTGCATGAAAGCTACCCGGCGTGAGAGGTCGTCGCCGGGCGAACGCACCTGCTGCACCATGTCGCTGGCGAGCTGCCGCAGCGAACTGAGGTCGGTATTGGGGGTGCTGGCGAAGATGCTCTGGACGTCGGCCCGCTTGCTCAAGCTCTCGGCCTCGGCGGAGGCCAGTTTCGATTCGACCAGCCCGGTGGCGATGCGGTGATACATGTACGACCCGAGGACGAGGGTCACGACCGCTCCGGCGATGGCAGTGGTGACCACCACGCGGGTGTGCAGCGAACGACGCCACGAACTGCCGAGGGCGCGCAGCGTTGTGCGCAGCGCTGCCCAGAGCCCGGCGAGCAGGCGGCGTCCGCCACTCACCGGCTCTTCATCAGGCACTCGGTCCGGCCTTATAGCCCACTCCTCGCACGGTCAGGACGATCTCGGGGTGCTCGGGATCGCGCTCAACCTTCGAACGCAACCGCTGCACGTGGACGTTGACCAACCGGGTGTCGCCGGCGTGCCGATAACCCCACACCTGCTCCAGCAGCACCTCCCGGGTGAACACCTGCCACGGCTTACGCGCAAGCGCCACGAGAAGGTCAAACTCCAACGGAGTCAAAGAAATTGGCTTGCCATCGCGGGTAACGCTGTGACCGGCAACATCGATCGAGATGTCACCCATCGTCAGCGGTTCGACATCGGCTTCTTCGCCGCGACGCAGTCGCGCACGTACACGAGCCACAAGCTCCTGCGGTTTGAACGGTTTGTTGACGTAGTCGTCGGCCCCGGCTTCCAGGCCCGCGACGACGTCCGTGGTGTCGGTGCGAGCAGTGAGCATCACGATCGGGACATGCGACTCGGCACGGATCTGCTTACAGACCTCGACGCCGTCGATGCCCGGCAGCATGACGTCGAGCAGCACGACGTCCGGCTTGGCCTCCCGGAACGCCGCAAGCGCGCCGGATCCTGTGGCGCAGTGGGCCACCTGCATCCCCTCGCCGCGCAGCACAATGCCGAGCATTTCGGCCAGCGACGGGTCGTCGTCCACCACCAGGACTCGCGGGGTCATCGATTCAGCCTTTCTCACCGGGTGCTCAGCACATCTTCACACGATCAGCCGACAACAACGACAACACGCCTCCCCGAGCCACGACACGCGGCAAAACGACGCCACAGCGCAAGGCGGCGAGCGGCAGACATACACACGAAGTCGACAAGCCTCGATGAGACGCGGACGTTGACGACGTGGTCAAGGCAGGACGCGGCAACGACGATGCTGCTCCGCACCGAGGAACGAGGTGCGGAGCAGAGGAGGAGTGCTCGCCAGAGGAGATAGCACTGATTTCGCGAGATGAGTGCGGCCGGTCTGCCAGGGACGAAGTCCCAGCAGACCGGCCGCACTCATCGATCAGAAATCAGTACCGGTAGTGCTCCGGCTCGTACGCCGAAGGCGCAGCAAAGACATTTCAAGACGGAGCATGATCGGGACTGAAGCCCGAGCTTGCGAGGGCTCAGTACCGGTAGTGCTCCGGCTTGTACGGGCCGGCGACGTCCACACCGAGGTACTCGGCCTGGGCCTTGGTGAGCTCGGTGAGCTCGACACCGAGCGCGGCGAGGTGGGCGCGGGCGACCTTCTCGTCGAGGTGCTTGGGCAGCGTGGTGACGGTGGGCTTGCCCTCGTCGTCGACGTACTCCTCGGCCTTGGCGAAGAGTTCGATCTGGGCGATCGTCTGGTTGGCGAAGGAGTTGGACATCACGAAGCTGGGGTGTCCGGTGGCGTTGCCGAGGTTCATCAGGCGGCCTTCGGACAGCACGATGATGGAGTTGCCGTCCTCCTTGGTCCACTCGTGCACCTGCGGCTTGATCTCGACCTTGGTGATGCCGGGCAGCTTGGCCAGGCCCGCCATGTCGATCTCGTTGTCGAAGTGACCGATGTTGGAGACGATCGCCTTGTTCTTCATCTTCTGCATGTGCTCGGCGGTGATCACGTCGTAGCAACCGGTGGTGGTGACGAAGATGTCGCCGTACTCGGCGGCGTCGTCCATCTTGGCGACCTGGAAGCCTTCCATCGCGGCCTGCAGTGCGCAGATCGGGTCGACTTCGGTGACCACGACGCGGGCGCCCTGGCCGGCCAGCGCCGCGGCGCAACCCTTGCCCACGTCGCCGTAGCCGGCGACGACCGCCGTCTTACCGGCGATGAGGACGTCGGTGGCGCGGTTGAGGCCGTCGACGACCGAGTGGCGGCAGCCGTACTTGTTGTCGAACTTGCTCTTGGTGACCGAGTCGTTGACGTTGATCGCGGGGAAGAGCAGTTCGCCCGACTGTGCGAGTTCGTAGAGGCGGTGGACGCCGGTGGTGGTCTCCTCGGTGACGCCCTTGATGCCGGCGGCGATCTTGGTCCACTTCTGCGGGTCTTCCGCCATCGTCTTGCGGACGAGGTCCTTGAAGACACCGAACTCCTCGGAGTCGTCCTCAGTGGTGGGGGGCACCTGTCCGGCGGCCTCCCACTCCTTGCCCTTGTGCACGAGCATGGTGGCGTCGCCGCCGTCGTCCAGGATCATGTTGGGGCCTTCGCCGCCCGGCCAGGTGAGGATCTCGTTGGTGCACTCCCAGTACTCCGGAAGCGTCTCGCCCTTCCAGGCGAAGACCGGCACACCCTGCGGGTTGTCGACGGTGCCGTTCGGGCCGACAACGGCGGCAGCGGCGGCCTCGTCCTGGGTGGAATAGATGTTGCAGGAGGCCCAACGCACCTCGGCGCCCAGCGCGGTGAGCGTCTCGATGAGCACACCCGTCTGGACGGTCATGTGCAGCGAACCGGCGATGCGAGCGCCCTTGAGCGGCTTGGAATCACCGAACTCTTCGCGCAACGCCATCAGACCGGGCATCTCGTGCTCGGCGAGGCGGAACTGGTGACGGCCGGCCTCGGCGAGGCTGAGGTCCTTAACCTTGTAGTCGAAGGACATGAGTGTCCTGTTCTCCTTCTGCTGCGGTCGACGCAGCTTTGACTTCACTGGTGGACGCTGGCATCGCCCATCTGGGCTGATCGGGTCATCACCCATGCCGGCTCACGCGAGAATACCGGCGGTCACCGACGAGCGCGAAAACCACGCAATCCCCTCCGCCGCAACGCCCACGCATGCACCGCGGGGTGGCTTAATGAATGCCCAACAGCGGTTCATTCTTTCGTCGCAGGAGGAGCAGAACATGTCGGACAAGCCGGAGCACACCAGCAACATGGGCGAGGACGATCTCGACCAGGACCAACTCGCGGGCGAGCCCGGGCACGGACGTTCGGACGAGTTGACCGACGGCGAGCCGACGGTGGCCGATGAAGCCGGACTCGACCCCGACAACGACGGCGAGGTCGATTCCCCCACCCCGACCGCGGTGACCTCGGGATCGGCCGACCCCGAGGGTGACGACGGGGACGAGCGCCCGGACGGTGAGGAGAAGCCGCTGGAGGATGTCGCCCCTGACGACCGCGATGCCCAGGGCCCGCAGGAGGCCACTCGCGATCAGCGGGCACAGCAGATGCCCGACGAGCTGAAGGTCGATGTCGACCAGGAGAAGCTGAAGGCCTGGGAAGAAGTGCGTGGCGCGTACGGCGTCAAGGAGGGTGCCGAGCGTCCGATCATGACCGGGGAAGGCGACCCCGAGCCCGTGAAGTCCACCGGCGGTGAGGGCGAAGACCACGAGGTCGACGCCGACAAAGCTGCCGGTGACGACCGTGATCACGACGGTCCTACAGGCGAACGCGAACGGGACCGCGACAGTGACGGCCCTGACCAGGACCGCAGCTCGGAGGAACCGACCGACGGCCAGACGACCTGAGCCACTGGGCATCCGGCGGCCGTCTCGGGTTCGAGACGCGCGACCGGGCATCTCGCCCGGAGTCGTCGCGGGCGGACCCGACTCAGTTGCCGGGCCGCTGCACATCAACGGGTCGGATCTCCCGGGCGCCACGAGCCCGAACCATGACCGACCTGCTCACCCCACCGGCACACGCCGCGTGGGCATACTGAGGCCAACCCACCCAGGCCTACACCGTGCAAGGGGCCCGCGATGTATGACGCCAAAGAAGTTGTCGACGACGGTGAGGTCATCACCGCGCACGGCACCCGCGCGCTGCCGATCGGCGTGACCCTCGCGATCGTCGGCATGTTCGGCCTGTCGGCGGCCTACATCTTCGCGGGCCTGTGGCTGCGGGTGGCGTTCCTCGGGCTCGTCCTGGTCGGCGTGCTGCTTGCGGTGATCACGTCCTGGCGCGGCCTTCGCCTGGACGCCAAGGGCGTCGTTCTTCCCGCACGGCTGCGGCGCATTCCGTGGTCGCAGATCACCGCAGTCAGCGGTCCGGAGCGCGCCGGTGAACGCGGGGTGATTCTCGCGACCCGGGAACGGCGTCATCGCACCGGATTGCTCGACCACTACCTACCCTCGGTGCAGCGTCTGCACCAGCGCTACACAACCGGCGGTGACGAGGCCGCCGCGACCACTCCGCCTATGTAGTGGTGGGTCCTCAGGTCTCAGCTCAGTGCGCTGCTGCATCTCCGGTGTCACGGCCGGCGTCCTTCTCCAGGTCGACCGCGTGGTCCTGCTCACTGTGATCCTTGTGGAAGAACTTCAGCACGATCGCGGTGATGACCGCGCCGACGACCAGACCGACCAGCGCTGAGGCGAGGGTGTTCGCCACCCATCCGAGGACGCCGCCCGCACCACCGGTGGAATGACGCACCCACTCCTCCAGGTGGTGCACCTGGGCGTAGGGCCACTTCCAGCCGATGTCGTCCAGCGCCATGAGCATGATGTGGCCGCCCACCCAGAGCATTGCGGCGATACCGATGACCGACAGTCCGGAGAGCACCTTGGGCATGGCCTTGACCAGCGCGGTGCCGAACTTCTGGCTGCCGGCGGAGTCCTTCTTGGCCATGTGCAGGCCGATGTCGTCCATCTTCACGATCAGACCGACCACGCCGTAGACCAGCACGGTGATGAAGATGGCCACCACGACCAGGATCGACAGCCGTGACCAGAAGCTCTCGTTGGCAACCTCGTTCAGCGAGATCACCATGATCTCGGAGGAGAGGATGAAGTCGGTGCGGATGGCACCGGAGGCGATCTCTTCCTCCGACTTGCCTTCGTTCGACTCGTCCTTGTCGTGCTTGCCTGAGAGTGCCTCGTAGAGCTTCTCGGCCCCCTCGAAGGCCAGGAAGGCACCACCGACCATGAGCACCGGCATGATGATCCACGGCACGAACTCCGAGGCGAGCATGATCGCCGGGAGGATGAACAGCAGCTTGTTACGCAGCGACCCGATCGCGATCCGCTTGATGATCGGCAGCTCACGGTTGGGCTGGATGCCGGTGACGTAACGCGGAGTCACCGCGGTGTCGTCCACCACCACACCGGATGCCTTCGCACTCGCCTTCAGTGCCGCGGCACCGACGTCGTCGACGGATGCGGCGGCAGCGCGAGCAAGGGTCGCGATGTCGTCGAGAAGTGCAGCAAGTCCTCCGGCCATGCGCGCAATCGTACGGCCGGATCAGCCGTGGTGCGCACCACCGAGCAGGCGCTCTGCCGAGGTGACAGGAAGATCACAGACCTGGCCACGGCAGACGAACGCTGCCGCACCACCCGCGACTGCGGAACGTTGCGCCAGCACCGGCAGACTCGCGTGGACGCCATCGCCGACCGCGACAGGACCGCCGAACCGCCGTAGTGCCGCCGACACCAGGGTGTCGCGTTGCTGACCGGGCTCCCCCACCACCGCGACCTGCTCGGGGCCGGTCGCCAAGCGATGCGCAGCCACCAGCGCCCGTCCGGCGAAGCGAGGAGCGCGACTGGCCACTTCGTGCATGGACGCAAGCGCCTCGCCGGCGATCTCGTCGTAGCGTGTGTCACCGCTGAGCGCAGTGAAGGTGATCAATGCATCGACCACGGACGACAAGCCCGACGGGCTGGCGTTGTCGACCGCCTCACGCGGGCGGGCGATGAGGGTCTCGGCGTCGACGGCGGTGTCGTAGAAGCCACCGTCCTGCGCTCGGAATCGTTCAATGGCGTCGTCCAGGAGTGCCCTGGCTGCGTCGAGGAGATCGACCCGGTTGGTGGCAGCGGCCAGATCGAGGAGTCCACCGGCGAGGCACCCGAGGTCTTCCAACACGGCCGCCGGCCTACCGACCTCGCCGTCGCGGGAGACACGTCGCAACCTGCCCTCGACGACGTGCACCGTGAGCAGGTAGTCGGCGATGCGCTCCGCGGCACGCAGGTAGGGGTCCCCAGCGAGAGCTTGGGCCGCCGCCACCAGGCCACTGATCGCCAGCCCGTTCCACGCGGCGACCACCTTGTCATCGCGTCCCGGGCGGACCCGCTGCTCACGCGCAGCGAACAGTTTCGCCCGGACGTCCGCCAACCGTTCGTTGTCGTCGACGTCCTGGCGCAGTTGCAGCACCGAGCTGCCGTGCTCGAAGGTGCCCCGCTCGGTCACCCCGAAGGTCGTGGCGGCCCACGCGGCATCGTCTGGACCGAGCACCTCGATGAGCTGCTGCGGGGTCCAGGCGTAGAACTTGCCTTCGACACCCTCGGTGTCGGCGTCCAGCGAGCTCGCGAGTGCGCCACCGTCAACCATCAACTCGCGCAGTAGGAAGTCAGCGGTCTCCCGGGCGACGCGGTCGCCGAGCGGGGTGCCGAGACGCGCATAGACCGCCAGCAGTTGCGCGTTGTCGTAGAGCATCTTCTCGAAGTGCGGCACCACCCAATCGGCGTCGACGCTGTAGCGCGCGAAACCGCCACCGAGCTGGTCGTACATCCCGCCTCGGGCCATCGCCTCGGCCGTCTCTTCCAGCATCTGCCGCGAACGGTCGTCGCCGTGGGTGCCGCGCAGCCGAAGGAAGTCCAGCACCATCGATGGTGGAAACTTCGGCGCCCCGCCGAAGCCCTTTGCGCGACTGTCGAATTCGGCTGCCAGCAGCTGCGCAGCCCGGCCGATCTCGGCACTGCTGATCGGTGCGCCGCCGGTCGCCTCGCGGTTGAGATGCTCCCGGAGCGCCTCGGCGGCGCCGCGTACATCGTCGCGCCGATCGGTCCAGGCGTCGCTGAGGAACTGCAGCACCTGCGTGAAGGACGGCTGTCCGTGCCGCGGCTGCGGCGGGAAGTAGGTGCCGGCGAAGAAGGGCAGACCTTCGTGGTCGAGCACGCATGTCATCGGCCAGCCACCGTGGCCGGTCATCGCACTGGTGGCATTCATGTAGATGGAGTCGATGTCGGGACGCTCTTCGCGGTCGACCTTGATGTTGACGAACTTCTCGTTCATCAACACTGCCGTCGCCTCGTCCTCGAACGACTCGTGCGCCATCACGTGGCACCAGTGGCAGGCGGCATACCCGACACTCAGCAGGATGGGGACGTTGCGGCGACGCGCCTCGTTGAAGGCTTCTTCGCCCCACTCCCACCAGTCGACGGGGTTGTCGGCATGCTGGAGCAGGTACGGGCTGGTCGCGCTGGCAAGACGATTGGCCATGCGTCGACCGTACGCGGCGGGAGCCTCGCATCCGAGTCAGCCGACGTCCCGCCTGCGGAAGATCGCCAGGCCGCCGAGCGTGATCACAGTTGCGACGACCGCAAGCTGCGCTGTCGCCGGCCAGAAGCCGAGCCAGTGCTCGATCGGTTTGCACTCCTGCGGCCCATAGCAATCGGGGTAGGTCGTCCATCCGTGACCGTGCTCGACGAAGGCCGTGACAGCGGTGCCGATCGTCCAGCGCTTCATGCTTTCGATCGAACTGGCGAGAATGATCTCGAACGCAATGAGGTAGACGATCGCCGCTCCGAGCACGGCGGTGGTGTGTCGCGCGACGAAGCCCAGTGCCGCGCCTACCAGTCCGGCGAAGGCGCCCACCCCGAACAAGCGCAGGAAGGACGCGAAGTAGGTGCTCTGTTCTCCCGGCCCGAACTGCAGTCCCCCGGACTGGCCGATCAGCCACAACCCGGGCACATCGACGAGGAAGACGACGAGGGCGGGCAGCAGTCCGAAGAGCGCCGCCGCGATCACCTTCGTCGCGTAGACGCGACTTCGACGCGGCTCGAAAGTCAGCCACGTCATCATCGAGCCCGAGGTGAACTCCGCACACACCAAGCTCGCTCCAAGCATCAGCGCTGCGAGGGCGACGATGAGGCTCAGGCCCATTCGGACGTCACGCGCCTGCTGGCCGATCGTCAGTCGCTGCCCGAACCACGACTCCTTGGTCGGTTCCTGCATTTCGCACATGCCCGGATTCGCCTCGACGACGTCCTTGGGTGTGGTTTCGCGACAGGTCTTCTCGTTCTGCACGTGGTTCTTCACCCAGTCGTCGTGCACGGCCTTGAAGTCCTGCTGCATCTGCGCCTCGGAGGGCATGGTCGCCACCTGGCGATACGTGCCGAACAACGCGAAGAGGGCGACCAGCAAGGTGAGCAGAAGTGCCCCTTTGGTGATGCCTCGCGCCGCTGCCCGGCGCAGTTCCGCCGTCAGCAACCGCTTCATCGCACACCTCCGGTGGCTTCGAGACCTTCGGAGCGGGTGAGTTCGAGGAAGACCGACTCCAGGTCGTGACCCGTGGGCCGCAGTTCACGGAGCCAGATCTGTTGCGCCGCAAGGAGTTCGCTGATGCGTGCCGGGTCGTCCACATCGTCCAGCACGAGATGGTCGTGCTCGGCGCGAAGACTCACCCCTGCGTTCGAGAGCAACTCGCGGGCTCGGACGTCGTCGGTGGTGCGAATGACGGCACCCGATGCCCCGCGTGCCATGAGTTCGGCAACACTGCCCTCGGCCAGCAGGCGACCCTGCCCGATGATCGACACGGTGTCGGCGATCTGCTGGATCTCGCTGAGGATGTGACTACTCACCAGCACGGTGCGACCTTCGTCGGCCAGCGCTCGCATGGTGCGCCGGATCTCATGGATGCCGGCGGGGTCGAGGCCGTTGGTCGGCTCGTCGAAGATCAGGAGATCGGGAGATTTGAGCAACGTGGCCGCGATCGCGAGGCGCTGCTTCATACCGAGCGAATACGACTTGAAAGGGTCATCAGCTCGATCCCGCAACGACGTCTCCTCCAGCACCCGATCGACCGCACTGCGTTCAGTGCCAATCGCATCGGTGAGGAGGCTGAGGTTGCGCCGTCCGCTGAAGGCCGGGAAGAACTTCGGCGACTCGACGATGGCGCCGACGCGGGAAATCACCTCCGGCAGATGTTCTGGCACCGCCCGATCGAAGATCTCCATGGTGCCGCCGTCAGCACGAATGAGCCCGAGCAGCATGCGCAGCGAGGTCGTCTTGCCCGAGCCATTCGGTCCGAGAAAGCCGTGCACTCCCCCGACCGGCACGTTGAGATCGAGCCCTTGTACGGCGACGTGGCGTCCGCGTCGTCCCTGATAGACCTTCCGTAGACCTGTTGTGCGGACGGCGAATTCGGCCATCGACTCCCCCGAGCTCGTGGACGATCGAGAGTCGATCGCCGGCTGCTCGAATCAGATCACGTCCAGCAACCCGCCGCGGGGGCCTTTACCAATTCTTTGCCAGGATTCTCCTGGTTGCGGCGTGACATTCGGTGTCCACTCGGGAAACTCCCTGAGCAGAGGTGAGTCAGTCGAATTCGAGCCCGAGCAGAGCGTTCTCGACCACCTCGGCCATCGCGGGGTGGATCCAGTACTGCCCTCGCGCGAGACCGACTGCGGACTGACCGAAACTCATCGCCTGGACGATCGGCTGGATCAGTGAACTGGCCTGCGGACCCATGAGGTGGGCGCCGAGCAGATCGCCGGTACGACGGTCGGCGATCAGCTTGACGAAGCTCGTGGTGTCCTCCATGGCCCAGCCGTAGGCGGTGTCGCCGTACTTCTGCACCTTGACAGTGAGGTCGTGGCCGACGTCCCGGGCCTGCTGCTCAGTGAGGCCGACGGATGCAACCTGCGGATGGGTGAAGACCGCTGCCGGCACGAAGCGGTGGTCGAACTCCTCCAGTGCCTCCGGGTGAGTGAGGTTGTGGGCGACGACACGGGCTTCGTGGTTGGCCACGTGCTTCAGCTGGTAGGCCGAGCTCACATCACCCAGCGACCACACGCCATCGGCGGTGGTGCGCCCGAACTCGTCGACCTCGACCCGGCCGTCCTGGGTGAGCTCGACGCTGGCGAGCGAAACGCCTTCGGGCACCAGCGGTTCGCGGCCGGCAGCGACCAGCAGAAGGTCGGTCTCGAGTTGCACACCGTCGGAAAGGGTCAACAAGATGACCTCGCCCTCCTGGGAGGCACCGGCCACGGTCGTGCCGAACCGGACGTCCCATTGCTGTGCGGCAAGTTCACTGAAGGCTCGGGCGACAGTCTCGTCCTGGGCGCGCAGCATCTGCGGACCGCGCGTGACGATCGTGATCTCCACGCCCAGTGCGCCGAAGACGTGCGCGAACTCCGCTGCGATGTAACCGCCGCCGACGATGGTCATGCGCCGCGGAAGCTCATCGATGCGCATGACGTCCTCGTTGGTGTAGAAGCGCACCCCGCTGTCGCGGATCGCTTGCGGCACAACGGGAGTCGAGCCAGTGGCGATCACGATCTGATCGGCTGTGACTTCCTCTTCGCGTGCGTCGACGTCGACGACCAGTGCGCGCGGCCCGGTGAAGCGGGCAGTGCCGAGATAGGCCGTGGTGCCCGGCCCGTTCACCCGGTAGTCGCGGCCCCCGGCTTCGATCGGGTCGATCCGACCGAAGACCCGGTCACGGATGTCACGCCAGCGCACGCGGTCCAGGTGGGCATCGATGCCGTACTTGCTCGCCCCGCGGATGGATTCGGCGACCTCGGCGGCGTAGACGAACATCTTCGTCGGGATGCACCCCACGTTGAGGCAGGTGCCGCCGAAGAGCCCCTTCTCGATCACCGCCACGTGTTTGCCGTCGAAGTCCGGGGTGACCAGGGAGTTGCCCGAGCCGGTGCCGATGATCGCAAGGTCGAAGTGCATGCACTCATTGTCAGGCCCCGCCCTCAGCCAGTGAGCACCGGTAGTCCACAGGGGAGGCTCGTCCGTTCGCAAGCCTGGGTGACCGGCAGGCCCTCCTTCCCGGCGAAAGCCACGGAGACGCTCCGCCAATGCCGTGCCGAATCTCTGCGTCACATGCACACCTGTTCTGGGGAGGAACACATGAGGAAGCTTCACTCTGCCCTTGGCGTCGCGGCGCTCACGCTCACCGTTGGGCTCACCGGCTGCGGCTCGGACGACAAGAAGGATGACGCCACGAATGCGGCGAGCAGCGCCGCCGGCCAGACCTCGGCCGGTAACGCCACCACCAGCGCCGCAGAAGGCAGCGGGAAGGCAACCGCAGCACCTGGCGGCGCGAACCAGTGCACCCTGAAGTTCAAGGGCAAGGACGCCGAGGCGACGGCCATCGGACTCAGCTGCGAGGACGCCAGCGGCCTGTGGGAGAAGTTCTCCAAGAAGGACCAGGACATGGCCAACGAGGACGTGCAGTTCAACGGCGAGACGTTGAAGTGCTCGGTCATCGGCGCATCAGGCAAGCACACCGCCAGCTGCTTTGTCGGCAAGAAGGCGCTGAGCGTCAACAGCGGCATCTGATCGCATCCGCGAACATGCGTGGGCCCGCATCCCGATGAGGATGCGGGCCCACAACATATTTGTCCTCAGCGCTTGAGTTCAGGACGATCCCACGCACGCGAGGTCGACGTGCTGCGTCCGCGCTGCGGATCGCGCGAGCGGTAGACGACGTACGGACGCCAGATGTAACCGACCGGCGCGCTGAAGACGTGCACCAGCCGGGTGAACGGCCAGATCGCGAACAGCGCGAAGGCGACCAGTGCGTGCAGCTTGAACCCGATAGGCGCCTGGGCCATGAGGTCGGCATCCGGGCTGAACGCGAGGAACGAGCGGTACCAGACCGATACGCCTTCTCGGTAGTTGTAGTGGCCGCCGACGGTGAAGATCGAACCGGCGATGGTGTTCCACATACCGAGGACGATCGCTGCCGCCAGGAAGGCGTACATCACCTTGTCCATCGGCGTGGTGGCCGAGAAGACAGGCCCGGTGGTGCGGCGGCGGTAGATCAGGATGGCGATGCCGACGATCGTCATGATGCCGGCGATCATGCCGCCGACGACGGCAACGAAGTGATAGACGCCGTCGCTGATGCCGATCGCGTCGGTCCACGACTTGGGGATGAGCAGGCCGATGACGTGGCCACCCACCACGCCGAGCATGCCGAAGTGGAACAGCGGACTGCCCCAGCGCAGCAGCTTCGATTCGTACAACTGGCTCGAGCGCGTCGTCCAGCCGAACTTGTCGTACTTGTAGCGCCACCAGTGGCCGACCACGAAGATCGCCAGGCACATGTAGGGCACGATCACCCACAGGAAAGTGTTCATCGGGGGGCTCCCACGGGAATCTCGTTGCCCAGGAACTCGGGCGTATTGGGGATGGTCGGGGGCGGGGTGAAAGTGCCCGGTGACGGGGAGTTCAGGCGTGGGTCGAGGGCGTAACCCTCCATGCCAACGTCCTCCTGGGGCGGGCCCTGCTCGATCAGTCGAGCCACCGCCTCCACCTCGTCGTCGCCGAGCGGAGGCAGCGTCGCGCACAGGGCGATGAGCACGTTCGCCCACGGAGAATGCCGGTCCTGCAACGCAAGGCGCAGCATCTCCACGCCCGCCCGGTAGTCGCCGAGCAGCTTCCAGGAGGTCTCGATGTCGACGGTCGCGCCGAATTCCAGCACCACGCCGAGGTGGTCGGGCAGTTCGTCCGACTCGAACTCTGCGCCGCCCTTGCGATAGGCCTGCTTGAACTGCACCAGCACCACACCGCGGCGACGGGTGTCGCCGTAGGCGAAGTAGGTGAGGTAGAGGCAGCCGCGCCGCGTGTGGTCGAAGGTCTCGACGTAATCGCTGCGCAGCACCTGCGGGTCGGTGGCATCGGCGTGATCGAGGAACGCGACCAGCGGGTCACGCACCGAAGCGGGCAACTGCGTCACCGCCGGACGCAGCAGCGCGCGCTGCGGTGCGGCGTCCTCACCCGGGTAGTCCAGCAGCAGTGAAACCGCCTGCCACGCGACCTGCAACTCCTGCTGCGGCAGGCGCGAGCGGTGGGCGCGGGCAGAGCGACGGAAGATGTTCATCACTTGTCCTTCCGCCCGGGGAAGAGCCCGCGCGGGCTGCCCTTGCCGTCCCAGTTGAGCAGGTTGACCCGGCCCCTCTTGGAACCGCCGCCGACCAACTCGTCGCTGGTCTGGCGCTCCTGCAGCATCCGGAAGTTCTCGACCGCGACGGGGGTGAGCTCACCTGAGCCCTCGCCGAAGGTGCCCATGTCGGAGTCGAAGTCGTAGTCGACCGGGCAGTCGGTGGCCAACTCCTCCAATCCGTGCGCCTGCTCGGCGTGCGCGGTCGGAATGACATACCGCTCGTTGTACTTCGCGATCGCCAGCAGGCGAAACATCTCGTACATCGACTCGGCATCCATGCCGACCGCCTGGGCGATCGCCTCGTTCGGGTCTCCGCCGAGGTTGATGTCGCGCATGAACGAACGCATGGCCGCGAGCTTGCGCAGCACGTCGTTGACCGGAGCGACGTCGCCGGCGGTGAACAGGTTGGCGAGGTACTCGACCGGGATGCGCAGGGTGTCGATCGCGGCGAAGAGGTTGTCCTTGTCCTCGGCGTCGTGGCCGGTTTCCTGCACGACGTCGACCACCGGCGAGAGCGGCGGGATGTACCAGACCATGGGCATCGTGCGGTATTCCGGGTGGAGCGGCAGCGCCACCTTGTAGTCCTGGATCAGTCGTCGTACCGGCGACTTCTTGGCCGCCTCGATCCAGTCACCCGGAATGCCGGCCTGCTCCGCCGCCCGCTCGATCTCGGGGTCGTTCGGGTCGAGGAAGACCGAACGCTGAGCCTCGTAGAGATCCTGGTCGTTCTCGACGCTCGCCGCCTCCAGCACCCGGTCGGCGTCGTAGAGCATGAGGCCGATGTAACGAAGCCGCCCCACACAGGTCTCGGCGCACACGGTCGGGATGCCGACCTCGACGCGCGGGTAGCAGAAGGTGCACTTCTCGGCCTTGCCGGTCTTGTGGTTGAAGTAGACCTTCTTGTAAGGGCAACCAGAAACACACATGCGCCAGCCACGGCATTTGTCCTGATCGACAAGAACGATTCCGTCCTCGGAACGCTTGTAGATCGCGCCGCTGGGGCAGGACGCCGCACAGGAAGGGTTGAGGCAGTGCTCGCAGATACGCGGCAGGTAGAACATGAAGGTCTGTTCGAACTCGAACTTCACCTTGTCCTCGATGCCCTTGAGCATCGGGTCCTTGACCGCGATCTCTTTCGAGCCGCCCAGGTCGTCGTCCCAGTTGGCCGACCACTGCACGTTCATGTCCTTGCCGGACAGCAGCGATTTGGGACGCGCCACGGGGAAGTTCTTCGTGGCCGGTGAGGTCAGCAGGGTGTCGTAGTCGTAGGTCCAGGGCTCGTAGTAGTCCTCGATCGAGGGCATCTTGGGGTTGCTGAAGATGTTTGCGAGCTTCGTCCAACGACCGCCCGCCTTGAGCTGCAGCTTGCCGTTCTTGGCCAGCGTCCAGCCGCCCTTCCACTCCTCCTGGTCCTCGTAGGTGCGCGGGTAGCCGAGGCCGGGGCGGGTCTCGACGTTGTTGAACCACACGTACTCGGTGCCGGCCCGGTTGGTCCATGCCTGCTTGCACGTGACCGAGCAGGTGTGGCAACCGATGCACTTGTCGAGGTTCATCACCATCGCCATCTGAGCCATGATCTTCATGCTGTGTCTCCTCTTCTCTCGCCGGCGGCTCAGTACTCGACGGGCGCGGTGCGCTTGCGGATCATCGTCACTTCGTCCCGGTTGTTGCCGATCGGGCCGATGTAGTTGAAGAAGTAGGCCAACTGCGCGTAGCCACCCACCATGTGGTTGGGCTTCAACAGGATTCGCGTCAGGCTGTTGTGGATTCCGCCGCGCTTGCGGTCACGCTCGGTGAGCGGAACGTCGATGAGGCGGTCCTGGGCGTGGTGCATGTAGACCGTGCCCTCCGGCATGCGGTGGCTGACGATCGCTCGCGCTGCCACCACACCGTTGCGGTTGACCATCTCGATCCAGTCGTTGTCCTTGATGCCCACCTTGTCGGCGTCCCGGTCACTCATCCAGACCGATTGCCCACCGCGGGACAGCGACAGCATGAACAGGTTGTCCTGGTACTCGGAGTGGATCGACCACTTGTTGTGCGGTGTCAGGTATCGCACCGACACCCCGAGCTCGTTCTGCTCACCGATCGGGGTCTCACCGAACAGGTTCGTCATGTTCAGCGGCGGACGGTAGACCGGCAGCGCCTCGCCCATACCGATGAACCAGTCGTGGTCGACGTAGAACTGCTGTCGCCCGGTCAGGGTGTGGAAGGGCTTGCTGCGCTCGATGTTGATCGTGAACGGGCTGTAGCGACGACCGCCCGACTCCGAACCCGACCACTCCGGCGAGGTGATCACCGGCACCGGAGACACCTGGGTGTCGGCGAAGGTGATCTGCTTGCCCTCGTGCTCGGCCGACAGGTCGGCCAACTGCGTCCCGGTGCGCTTCTCCAGGAACTTGAATCCCTGGGTGGCGAGGTGTCCGTTGGAGACGCCGGCCAGGTGCAGGATTGCGTCGGCCATCTGGACGTCGGTCTCGACCTTCGGCTGGCCCTTACCCGCCCCGCTGTTCGCGACCCCGTTACGGGTGCGCAGGATGTCGATCTCGCGACCCACCTGATAGGCCACGCCCTTGGTGAGCATGCCCACCTTCTCCATGAGCGGACCGATCGTCGTCATCTTGTCGTAGACGGCGGTGTAGTCGCGCTCGGCGACCGCGATCACCGGCATCGTCTTGCCCGGGATCGGCTCACACTCCCCGAGCTTCCAGTCCTTCACCTCACCATGCACGGTGGCCATCGCCTCGGGGGTGTCGTGCCACAACGGCTTGGCGACGACGTCCTTGCGGGTGCCGAGGTGATCGACGGCCAACTCGCTGAACTTCTTCGCGACGGCCTTCCATGCCTCCCAGTCCGACTTGGTCTGCCACGGCGGGTTGATCGCGGGGTTGAAGGAGTGGACGAAGGGGTGCATGTCGGTGGTCGAGAGGTCGTGCTTCTCGTACCAGGTGGCTGCGGGCAGCACCACGTCGCTCATGATCGTCGAACTGGTCATCCGGAAGTCGATCGTCATGAGCAGATCGAGCTTGCCCTCGCCGGCCTCCTCGGCCCACACCACACTGCTCGGACGGTGTTCCGGCGACGCCTCGACGGCGGTCGCGGCACTGTCGGTGCCCAGCAGGTGACGCAGGAAGTACTCATTGCCCTTCGCCGAGCTGCCCAGCAGGTTCGAGCGCCACAGCGACAGCACTCGCGGGTAGTTGACAGGGTTTTCCGGGTCCTCCACCGCGAACCGCAGATCACCCGACTTCAGCTGTGCCGCAACGTAATCGGGCACCTCCATGCCGGCTTCGGCGGCATCATCGGCGAGGTCGAGCGAACTGCGGTCGAAGGTCGGGTAGCTCGGGCTCCAACCCAGTCGCGCCGACTGCGCCAGCAGGTCCATGACTCCCCTGCCGGCGAAGATGCCGGTGCCCGAATCCAGGTCGTCCGCGCTGTGGGTGTCGTAGCGGTACTGGCTGGTGTGCACGTACCAGTAGGAGGTCTGGTTCATGTGCCTCGGCGGGCGGTGCCAGTCGAGCGCGAAGGCCATGTGCTGAAAGCCCATGATCGGCCGGATCTTCTCCTGGCCGACGTAGTGCGCCCATCCGCCTCCGTTACGGCCCTGGCAGCCGGTGATCGTGGTGAGCACCAGCATCGCGCGATAGATCTGGTCGGAGTGGAACCAGTGGTTCACGCCGGCGCCCATGAGGATCATGCCGCGACCACCCGTGTCGATGGCGTTCTGCGCCCACTCGCGGGCGAGGCGCTCCACCTGCTGCGCGGGCACGCCGGTGTGCTGCTGCTGCCACGCAGGCGTCGCGGGTGCCGACGGGTCGTCATAGCCGGTCGGCCACGCTCCCGGCAGGCCTTCGCGTCCGACGCCGTACTGGGCGAGCATGAGGTCGAGGACGGTGGTGACCAGGCGGTCTCCCACCCGGCGCACCGGTACGCCGCGGCGCTCGTAGGCCACCTTGCCGTCGGTCGCGTCGAAGCGCGGCAACTCGACCTCGACGGCGTCGTCGTGGCGTCCGTAGACCGTTAGCAACGGGTCGACACCCTCGAGCTCGAGGTTCCACTGACCGACGCCCTCCTCGCCATAGCGATCGCCGATGGAACCGTTGAGAATCGCCAATTCGTTTGTCGCGCCGTCGAATACGGCAGGCTTCCACATGGCGTTCTCGGAGTCGGCCTTCGGGCCGCCCTCCACATCGCCGGCCACGAGGTACTTGCCCGGACGCAGCACGCCGTCCGGACCAGGCACGAGCGAGATGAGGTTGGGCAGGTCGGTGAAGCGCTTGTTGTAGTCCTCGAAGAAAGGCACCTGCTGGTCGACGAAGAATTCCTTGAGCACGACGTGGCCCATCGCCATCGCCAACGCTCCGTCGGTGCCCGGTGCCGCGGTGACCCATTCGTCGGCGAACTTGACGTTCTCGGCGTAGTCGGGCGCCACCGCGATGACCTTCTGCCCCCGGTAACGGGCCTCGGTCATCCAGTGGGCGTCGGGGGTGCGGGTCAGCGGGACGTTGGAGCCCCACATGATCAGGTAGCCGGCGTCCCACCAGTCGCCCGATTCGGGGACGTCGGTCTGGTCACCGAACATCTGCGGCGAGGCGTTGGGCAGGTCGGCGTACCAGTCGTAGAAGGAGAGCATCGGCGCACCGACGAGCTCGAGGAACCGAGCGCCCGAGGTGTAGGAGACCGGCGACATCGCCGGGATCGGGGAGAATCCTGCGATGCGGTCGGGCCCGTACTTCTTCACGGTGTAGACGTGGGCGGCCGCGATGATCTCGACGGCGTCTTCCCACGTGGCCCGCACCAGACCACCCTTGCCGCGCGCCTTCTTGTAGCGGCGAGCCTTCTCGGGGTCTTCCACGATCGATTCCCAGGCCAGCACCGGGTCACCACCGTGCTCGGCCTTGGCAGCGCGGAACATCTCCAGCAGCACGCCGCGCAGGTAGGGGTAACGCACCCTGGTGGGGCTGTAGGTGTACCAGGAGAAAGCCGCACCTCGAGGGCAACCGCGCGGCTCGTACTCCGGCTTGTCCGCACCCGCCGAGGGATAGTCGGTCTGCTGCGCCTCCCAGGTGATGATGCCGTCCTTGACGTACACCTTCCAGGAGCAGGACCCGGTGCAGTTGACGCCGTGGGTCGAGCGCACGACCTTGTCGTGGCTCCAGCGGTCCCGGTAGAACGCGTCACCGGCGCGACCACCCACCTGGTGCAGCGTGCGCAGATCCTCCGACACCTTCTTCGGTGCGAAATGCCTACGGGTGCGCAACAGAGCGCTGGTCATCGCGTCGTCGATCGACATGCTCGTCCTCCAAGAATCGGCACAGTTGTCCCAATGCCCCCTGAGCCTAGGGATTCTTCTCAGGAGTGGAAGGGGACCAACGTCCCTATTGCCGTCCCGCGAACATTCCTACTTTGGTACCTGCACGGTGACCTGCCGTGTGTCCTGCAAGCGCTCGAAGGAGCCCTCCGCCGATGTCCTCCACGGCATCCGACACCCTTCCCAGATCCAGCGGTGCCACCAGAGTCCTGGTGATGTCGACCATCGCGTTCACCTTGATGTTCGCGGTCTGGCTGATGTTCGGAATCCTCGGTGTCCCGATCCAGAAAGAGCTCAAGCTCTCCGATCCGCAACTCGCCTGGGTGAGCGCCGTCGCCGTGCTCAACGGCTCGATGTGGCGCCTGCCGGCCGGCATGCTGGCCGACCGCGTCGGTGGCCGGGTGGTCACCATCGCGATGCTGCTGCTCACCGCGATCCCGTGCTACCTGGTCGCACACGCGCACTCCTACGGGATGCTCCTGCTGCTGGCCTTCCTGGTCGGCTTTGCCGGCAACCTGTTCAGCGTCGGCGTCGCCTGGAACTCCGCGTGGACGCCACGCGAGCGTCAGGGCTACGCGCTCGGTGTCTTCGGTGCAGGCAACGTCGGTGCCTCGGTCACCAAGCTGATGCTGGTGGTCTTCCCCACGATCCTCACCGCAACGGCCGGCGCCACCTACTTCGGTTTCATCGAGGGCGGCTGGCGACTCTTCCCGGCGGTCTATTCGATCGCGCTGGTCGCCGTGGCGGTGCTGACCTTCTTCATCACCCCGAGCCAGGACAAGATGGCCGGAGCCGGCAAGCCGGTCAGCGAGATGCTCGCGCCGCTGAAGCAGGTGCGGGTGTGGCGCTTCAGCCTCTACTACGCAGCAGTCTTCGGTGCGTACGTCGCGCTCTCGGCCTGGCTGCCGAAGTACTACGTCGACAACTTCGACATCTCCCTGCACGACGCTGCACTGCTCACCGCAACGTTCATCTTCCCGGCGTCCCTGCTGCGCCCGTTGGGCGGCTGGTTCTCCGACAAGCTCGGTGCTCGCAAGGTCATGTACCTCACCTTCGCGGTCATGCTGCTGACCAGCGGCATCCTGATGATGCCCAACGGACACCTGGTGATCGTGCACCCTGACGGCCACACCAGCCAGCACCTGGCGTGGAACCTCGGACTCTTCCCGTTCGCGGTGCTGGTCTTCCTGCTCGGTTGCGCGATGGGTATCGGCAAGGCCGCCGTCTACAAGCACATCCCGCAGTACTTCCCCGACAATGTCGGCTCGGTCGGCGGACTCGTGGGCATGTTCGGTGGCCTGGGCGGCTTCGCATTGCCCCCGCTCTTCGCCTACACCAAACAGTGGTCGGGGTTCCCGTCCAGCACTTTCTTCGTCCTGTTCCTGCTCACCGCGGTCTGCGCGATCTGGATGCACCTCACGGTGCTGTCTATGCACCGTGAGCACTCCCCCGAAATCGCCGATCACATCGAACGGCCCGAACCAGTTGGAGCAACCCGATGACCAGTACGACTGAGCAACCCCGCCGCGGGAAGGAATGGCTCGAGTCCTGGGATCCCGAAGGGGAGAACTGGGATTCCGGGCTGGCGTGGCGCACCCTCTGGATCACCACGTTCTGTCTCACCCTGGCGTTCATCGCGTGGTTCCTGCCGAGCGCGATCATTCCCAAGCTCAACGCGCTCGGCTACTCCTGGTCCAAGGAGCAGCTGTACTGGATGGCGGCCATGCCCGGTCTGGCCGCCGGAATCTTCCGCCTCATCTGGATGGTTCTGCCGCCGATCATGGGCACCCGCAAGATGGTGTCGCTCACGACGCTGCTGCTGGTCTCCTCCACCCTCGGTTGGGGTGTGCGCGTGCAGAACCCGACGGCGCCGTACTGGGAGCTGATGACGCTGGCTTTCCTGGCCGGTATCGGTGGTGGCGCGTTCTCCGGCTTCATGCCGAGTACCTCGTTCTTCTTCCCCAAGTCCAAGCAGGGGACGGCGCTCGGCCTGCAGGCGGGCCTGGGCAACTTCGGCGTCTCGATCGTCCAGCTGGCCACGCCCTACCTCATCGCGATGAGTGGCCTGGCGATCTTCGGCGGCAGCCAGATGATGAAGTCTCCCGGCAAGCCCAGCCAGGAGGTGTGGTTCCAGAACGCCGCCTTCATCTGGATCCCGTTGATGCTCATCGGGGCAGCGCTGGCGTGGACGATGCTGAAGTCGGTGCCGATCCAGGCCAACATCAAGCAGCAGTTCGACATCTTCAAGAACCAGGACACCTGGTGGATGACGCTGCTCTACATCATGACTTTCGGCACGTTCTCGGGTCTGTCGGCTCAGTTCGGTCTGCTCATGGCCAATCTCTACGGCACCGGCAACTCCGAGATCGTCAGTGGCACCGGCGCAGCAGCAAAGGTGCTCGTGGAGGGCTATGCACTCCCCGACCCGGTGAAGTACGTCTTCCTCGGCCCGCTAGTCGGCGCCGGTGCGCGCGTGCTCTTCTCGCCGCTGACCGACCGCATGGGCGGCGCGATCTGGTCGCTCGTCTCCGGTGTCGGCCTGGTGGCATCGATCATCTACACGATTCCCGGTCTCACGCCCGACACCTCCTCGGCCGCTGCGCTGGAGTCAGGCTTCAACCAGTTCCTGTACGGAATGCTCGCGATCTTCCTGTTCGCAGGTATCGGTAACGCCTCCACCTTCAAACAGATGCCGATGATCTTCGAGCGACGCCAAGCCGGCGGCGTCATCGGCTGGACGGCCGCGGTCGCCGCGTTCGGTCCGTTCCTTTTCGGTATCGGCATCACCACGCTCGGTGGCCCCGCCTTCTACTGGGTGGGCGTCGCATGGGCGATCATGTGCATCGCGATCACGTGGTGGCGCTACGCCCGACCCGGCGCTCCGAAGAAGAGCTGACTGCTGGACGGCCGGCAACACCCGCTGTACAGAGAAACGCCCGGGGACGACCCGGGCGTTTCTCTGACTTCGTAGGCATCTCCACGCGTAGAGCGGGGCGCCGATCGCTCGGCCCCGCCTGAGGCACGACGACCGGCTCAGGGATGTGCGCGCAACCGCTCGACCAGCACCGCAGCCTGCGTGCGACTACCGAGGCCGAGTTTGGCCAGGATGCTGGTGAGGTAGTTCTTCACTGTCTTCTCGGCCAGGAAGAGTTCGGCAGCGATCTGCCGGTTGGTCATGCCGTCGGCGACGTGCAGCAGCACCTTGCGTTCCTGCTCGGTGAGCTCTGCAAGCGCCGGGTGGTGGCAGATGTCGGTCGAGGCGATGCGGCTGCGCACCTCGCTGGCTGCATCCTCGTCCAGCAGGTTCTCACCGGCAGCAACGCGCACGACCACGTCGACCAGGTCGGTGCCGCGAATCTGTTTGAGCACGTACGCCTGCGCGCCGGCCATGATCGCCTGCAACATCGCGTCGTCGTTGTCGTAGGAGGTGAGGATCACGCAGTGGATGCTGGGGTCGATCGAACGCACATCACGGCAGACGTCCATGCCCGACCCGTCGCCGAGCCGCCCGTCGAGCACCGCGACATCGGGTCGCAGCGCGGGGATGCGGGCGGTCGCCTCAATCGCCGATCCCGAGTCACCGATGACCTCGCAGCGGCCGTCCTGGGTGAGCACCTCGGCGAGTCCGCGTCGCACGATCTCGTGATCGTCGACGAGGTAGATCCGCACCGGCGAGGTGGCTGAGGTGGTCACGGCAATGCATTGTGCCACCCCTGCCCGAGGGACCTTGGTCCCTGGATGTCCGTGCGCACTCGCACCAGACTTCATGGCATGGCCCCCGATCCGGTTCTGACTGAGCCGAGTTGGCGTTTGCTGGCCACCGTCGGCATCGGTCGAGTCGCGCTCTCCTGCGGCGCTCTGCCGGTGGTGCTCGTCGTCCGCTGCGAAGTGGACGACGGCCGTCTGTTGCTGCACAGCAACGATCCGAGCCTGGCCCGCGCGGCGCACGCCGGTGACGTCGTGGCCTTCCAGGTTGACGACGTCAGTTCCGAGGGAGCCGGGTCGAGCGTGGTGGTCACCGGATTCCTGGCGCCCGAGCGCGAATCCGTGGTGAGCCTCTCCCCCACCCTCGCCACCCGCACCGAGCTCAGTCTCGGCCCTCCGGTGCGCGGTAGCCGAGTGCGCGGACCGCGGGTGGCTTCGTAGGCTCGTCCCCATGCCCGAAAGGTTTCTGCCCACCGCCGATCCGATCAGCCGCGTCCTGCAGGCCGTCGCGCAGGTCACCGGTGAGCTCGAACTCGAAGCGGTGCTGGACAACATCGTCCACACCGCCTGCGAGCTGGTCGGAGCACGCTTCGGCGCCCTCGGCGTCGTCGACACCGCGGGTGAACTGCACGGACTGATCTTCCATGGGGTGGACGCTTCGGTGTGTCCGATCCGGGAGACTCCGCACGGGCGCGGCATCCTGCGGCTCCTCGTCGATGACCCCAGGCCGATCCGCATGGCGAAGATGTCGAATCACCCCTCGTCGGTGGGCCTTCCCGCCGCGCATCAGCACATGGAGAGCTTCCTCGGCGTCCCGATCCAGGGGCGGGGCAAGGTCTTCGGCAACCTCTACCTCACCGAGAAACTCGACGCCGACGAGTTCTCCGACCAAGACCTGGCCATCACCCAGTCGTTGGCCGCCGCAGCAGCCATCGCGATCGACAACGCCCAGTTGTTCGCCGCAGCCGAGGCCCGGCAGCGCTGGCTACAGGCGGGCGTCGATGCCGTGGCGCTCATCAACTCCGAGGGCTGGACGCCGGACTTGTGGCAGCAGATCGCCTCGCTTGTCGGTGAGCGGGTAGCCGCCGACCACACGGTCTTTGTCGACGGCACTTCGGGCGACGACCAGGTGCGTTTGATGACCGATGCCGAATTGATCGCGGCGGGCCTCAACCCGGCGCGCGACACCGGCCTGCTCCTGGTGATCGACGCCGGTGGCGAGCGGTTGTGCACCGTTCAGTTGGGCTGGCGACAGGGCAAGGACACCGTGCGCGACCCGATCGTCGATCAGGGACGGTCGCTGGCCGAGCGGGTGGCCGGTGCGTGGTTGCTGCGGCTGCGACGCACCGAACAGGAGCAATTGGCGGTGCTGGAAGATCGCGATCGGATCGCCCGCGATCTGCACGACCAGGTGATCCAGCGCCTGTTCGCCACCGGCCTCACGGTGCAGGCCACGCTCAGCTCACTGCCGCTGGCGGCCCGGCCCCGGTTCGACCGTGTGGTTGACGACCTGGACGAGACGATCAAGCAGATCCGCCGCACGATCTTCGAACTCCAGACCGGGCCGGTTGCACTCACGCTTCCGGCTCAGATCAGCCAACTGGCCCACGACAGCAGCGCCGCGATGGGCCACACTCCACAGATCGATCTGCACGGTGAGCTGAGCCAAGTGTCGGACGAACTCGCCACCGAGGTGCTCGTCGTACTGCGTGAATGCTTCGCGAATGTGGCCCGACATTCCGGAGCCAGCTCGTCCTCGGCCCGGATCGACATCGACACAGACGAGCTACGAATTGTCGTGCAGGACGACGGCATCGGGCTCGGTGAGGCGACCCGCCGGAGCGGCCTTCTCAACATCAGCGAGCGCGCTCAGAGACACGGCGGTGCAGCCTCGGCGAGTTCGCCTGGGAGCGGCGGAACCCAGGTCTTGTGGAAAGTGCCGCTGCGCTGAGCCCTGACAGACTGCATTTTTGGTTGGCTTGACATTTCTATGTGACGATCGGGCCTGAAGCACAGCGCCAGTGTCAGCTGATCTGGTCGCGGATCATCCGCATACTCGTGACGACGTCGGCGTAGGTCGTCGTGAGAGGCGCAAGGCCGACGCGAATACCGTCCGGCGAGCGGAAGTCGGGAATCACGCCGTCCGCCCAGAGCTTGCGGTACACCTGCCGGAAATCGCTGCGACACAACGTGATGTGTCCACCACGGCGCTCAGGATCCCTGGGAGTAGCGAGGCGTACGTCGAGTGGCGCCAGCCAGGCATCGTGCAGTTCGATGGCGAACTCGGTGAGTCGCACCGACTTCGTGCGAATGGCGTCCACACCGGCGCGCTCGACCATCTCCACCCCGGCGCGTACCGGCACCATGCCAACGATCGGCGGTGTACCACTGACGAACGACCGAATACCCGGTGCGGGCTGGTAACCAGGCGCCATCTCGAAGGGCTCGGCCCGACCCATCCAGCCCTGGACGGGCTGGTGCAGCCTGCCCTGCTGGTGACGCGCGACGTAACCGAAGGCGGGCGCACCCGGTCCTCCGTTGAGGTACTTGTAGGAGCAGCCGACGGCGAGGTCGACGCCCCATTCGTCGAGTTGCATCGGCACCACGCCTGCTGAATGGCACAGATCCCAGAGCATGACCGCACCGGCGTCCTTGACAACCTGGGTGATGGCCGGCATGTCGGCCAGCCACGCCGAGCGATACGCGACGTGACTGAGCACGACGAGGGCGGTGCGCTCCCCCACGACCTCACGTACCTGGTCGACCGTGACGCCGGTGTCGGGGTCGGCATCGATCCACCGCAGCTCGAAACCGCGTTCGCGCGAGATTCCCTCCAGCACATAGCGATCGGTCGGGAAGTTGTCGGTGTCGAGGACGATCTCGGCACGACCCTCGGGTGCCGCGTCGACGGCTGCCCGGGCCAGCTTGTAGAGCATCACGGTCGTCGAGTCGGCAACCACCGTTTGGCCGTCGGCCGCTCCGAGGCAGGCTCGACCGATGAGATCGCCGACCGTTTCCGGCCACTGCATCCATGGGCTGTCGCCGTCGGTCCAGCCGCGGATCAGGTCGCTCCCCCAGCCGTTGGAGACCAACTCCGCAAGACCGTCCGCGGCCGCCTTGGTGGGACGTCCCAGCGAATTGCCGTCGAGGTAGGCGGTCAGCGCCCTGTCGCGCGCCGGCACGAATTCGTCCAGGTACTGGCGTAGCGGGTCGGCGGCGTCGAGTTCGATGGCTCGCTGCTCGAATGCGTCACTCATGAGCCGATTGTCCCTTCGGCGATGCGGCCCCGGACGGCGTACAGCTCGGGGAAGAACGTGAGCTCGAGCGCGCGTCGGAGGAACGGCACGCCCGCACTCCCGCCCGTGCCTCGCCCCATGCCGATGATGCGTTCGACGGTCTTCAGGTGACGGAACCGCCAGAGCTGGAAGTTGTCCTCCAGGTCGACGAGTTCTTCACAGGCCTCGTAGATGTCCCAGTACTTCTCCGGGTCGGAGTAGACCGTGGCAAAAACGTCCACCAGCGCCTCGTTGCCGCGGTACGGCTGCGACCAGTCGCGCTCCAGCAGCTCTTGCGGCACGGGCAGACCGCGCCGGGCCAGCAATTGCAGAAAGACGTCGTACAGGCTCGGCCGGTGCAACTCCTCCTCGAGTTGCGCGATGGCCTCAGGGCGGCCGTCGAAGACGCGCACCATGTCGGGGTTCTTGTTGCCGAGCATGAATTCGACGATGCGGTACTGCAGCGACTGGAAACCACTGGAGGTTGCGAGGAACCTCCGGAACTGGGCGTACTCGCTCGGCGTCAGCGTGGCGAGGACGGTCCACTGCTCGCTGAGTGTGGCCTGGATGTGCTTCACCCGAGCCAGCCGCTTCAACGCCGGGCTCAGGTCGTCGGCCTCGATGAGCTCACGGGCCGACCGCAGTTCGTGAATGACCAATTTGAACCAGAGCTCACTGGTTTGGTGCTGAATGATGAACAGCAGTTCGTCGTGCTGCGGCGGAACCGCCCGGGTGTGCTGGGCGTCCAGGAGAGTGTCGAGGTCGAGGTAGTCGCCGTACGACATGCCGGATGAGTCGTGGGTCACATCAGAGGTCACGACTGCGAGCCTACGGGGGCGAGGATGAACGCATGGACCGGTCGCCGGATTCAGTTGCTGCTGACTGCCGTGATGGCCGCAGTGATGAGTTTCGTCGCACTCCCGTCTGCCGACGCATGTGCCTGCGGTGGCATGTTCGCTCGTGAGGGATCGACCCTCACCGTGCCGACGGAGAAGGCTCTCGTCGTCCACGCGAATGACCGGACGGACGTGACGATGAGTCTGTTGGTGCGCTCGAAGGTCGAGGACGCCGGCCTCGTCGTACCCACACCTGCGCCGGCGACGGTTTCGCTCGCTCACGAAGACACCTTCCTCGCCCTCGATCGCGCCACACGCCCGACGAAGAAGGACCGCTGGCACCTCGTCGGGCGCCCTGACAGCGGGGTGGGGTCGGGCGCCGCGGAGACCAGCACCGAAGCATCGAGTGGGGTGCAGGAACTCTCGAGCGTCGACCTCGGACCCCTGCGCGCCACCACACTTCGCGCCGGTGATCCGGCATCGCTGCGGCAATGGCTCACCGCTCGCGGCTATGTCGTACGCCCCGCTGTGCAGAAGATCCTCGATCAATACGTGGCTCGGGGTTGGGCGTTCGTTGCGATGCAACTGACCGCCGAGGGCAAGGAACTTGACGGTGCGATCCCGCCGGTCACTATGAGTTATCCCGACAAGACCTTCGTCTACCCGATGCAGCTTTCACGTGCCGCAACCACTCGCCCGACCGTGACGACGTACGTCCTCAGTGATCACCGAGTGCGCCGCACGGACGCTTCCGCCCGCACCACTACGGCAGAAACCAGGTTCGCAGCAGATATGCGCACCCGCTCCGGCTACGTGACAGCACCGCTCCGTACCGCAGTTGCGAAGGCGCCTTACCTGACGGTGATCGAGCAGAGCTTCAACAAGCCGTCGACGCAGGTGGTCAGCGACTTCACGTTTGGTCGCGCTGCGACGGACGAGGCTCACCAACCAGTCGCCTGGAACGACAAGTACGTGTTCACTCCGGACCAGTTCGCGTTCGCGGTGCTCGCGCTGGGCGCCGTCGTCGTGGCACTGGTGGTGCGAATGGCCGGACGTTTCCGCCGGCTCCGAGCCCAGGCGCGCTGACTCGCTTGCTGCTGAGGCATCTGGGCTGCTGCTCCCGCCGCTCGTGTCAGCGGATGCACCGTCAGGCTCATCACGCCGGCCGTCAGCCCGGACTGCCCCGGCTCAAACGGGCTCGCGCGAGCATCCACCTCCGGCTCGTGCAGCTGAGAGGTCAGCCTGTCCAGCTCATAGCCCAGCGAGGTGACCGCCACCGCACGGTTGAGGCGCACCACGGTGAACCTCGATCTCCCGTCACCCTCGCTCACGCCACCTTGGCGGCTTTGGCGTGTTGCCAGGTCACGCGCTCACCGGTAACGGTTGCCGTGAGGTCGTCGCGGTGCACGATGCGGTGATGCGTGCCGCACAGCAACGCCGAATTCAACAAACTCGTCACCCCGCCGGCCCACCACGACACGACATGGTGCACCTCGCACATCACCGGCGGACGATCACACCCATCAAAGGTGCAGTGCCGATCACGCTGCATCACCGCCAGGCGTAACTCTTTGTCGACCAGGCGTTTGCGCCGGCCCACATCCAAAGGTTGCGATGTGGAGCCGAGGAC
Source organism: Yimella sp. cx-51 (assembly GCF_017654605.1). Lineage (GTDB taxonomy): Bacteria > Actinomycetota > Actinomycetes > Actinomycetales > Dermatophilaceae > Yimella. Next base: position 929,435 of record NZ_CP072113.1, on the reverse strand, counting down.
CATCGGGATGATCTCCGCATCACACGCGAGTTGTCGCACCGTCTCCGGGGTGATACCCACCCCACCCTGCGAAACACCGAGCCCAGCCACTGCTTTCGCCAACGCATCGAAATCGATCGTGACCACAATCCGAGCCGATCCGAACGTCCGCACCCGTCCATCGTCATCCACCGCGGCAGCGCCCATGGTGATCAGCTTCAGTAACGCGTCCGCGCGGCGCTTGCCCGGCACCCGCACATCCGCCGTACCCGTGGGCCTCGCCCCGACGTCATGACGGTGGAACACATCGTCGCAACAGTCCGACGCTGGTGCGGGTGCCGACAACGCCCCGATCGCGTGCTTGACCTGCTCCGCGTGATCCTGCGACAAATCCGCGATCAACCGCACCATCCCGTCCGGGAGTTCAGACCAGGACAACGATTCGTACCGCTGTTGCGTGTCCTCATCAGCATCGAGCTGGTCTTCGCCGTACTCGGCGATGATCCGCTTGGTCAGTTCACGCACCTGCTTTGATCCGGCGCCCGGGTCGAGCGAGAGGTACCACCCGAAAATCTGATCACGCTCCGCACCATCCAGCACGGCCGCCACGCGTGGCGTGTGATCCAACGCGGTCTTGGCGACGCTGGTGTTCACCGCCCCTGTGGTCACTGCGTCACGCAGTACCCGGTTCGCCGGCACCAAGCACGCGTCCGCCAGCTTCGCCACCCGCGAGGCATGCGCCGGTTCCATCCCGCCCGCAGACAGACCGCCTCCCTGAGAATCATCGCCCTCGACACCGGCGCTCTCGGCTTCGGTGGCAGCCGGCACCGGAGGCCCTGCAAGAGAGGCTGTTTCAGCACCGACCAGAGCGGCGACGGGCTCACCGGTCGACAGGCGTTGCACCCACTGGCACGCGTCCGCCGCTGTCGACCGGTACACCGCGCCCCGCTCGATCGCATCCGAGGTCACCGCCACCAGAGCCGCTTCGGCCTGCTGCATCACCACCGCCAACGCCCGCGCGGCAGCAGTCAACTCCACATCAGTCAGATTCGACGAGATCTGAGCAAGCCGGCGCACATCACCCACCACCGATTGCACCGCGTCCGCGCACTCAGCCGCTTCACCCGGGTAGGAGTCATCACGCGACCCGACATGACCGATGCTCATGCGCGCCTCGCCCCCTCCCCAGCGGTCCCCTGTTCGATACCCCGATCGTACACATGTTCGATATCAAGTGGAAGGGTTCAGATGCGTGAATCTCGTTCGCCCACAGCGGAATTGGACTACCCGCGGGTATCCACAAGACGACCGAAACGCAGACTTATGCACAGGGCGTCCGCCCGCCCTTGCCACAAGCCCGGACGTGTGCTCGCCCTCGACCAGACCACTCGACCGTGGCTCCACCACCTAGCCCGCCCTGATCCATCCGTGCACGCCCTCCGCAGCCGCGTCAGCTGCCAGCCCACATCCGCCCAGACCACTCGTCCGGCAGATGCCATCGGGCCACATGAGTCACTCTCTTGACGAATTGCTCAAAGGCATGGCTTCACCGGATCCCCAGGTCCGTGACGGATGGGCGTACCAGGAGTTGGCCGAGGGCATCGAGGCCGGTCGCTTCAAGGATGACCACGCCGTCATTCGGTCAAGTGCGGTCGTCAATATCGCGTCCCGCCCAGGTGCAGGCGCGCACCTTCGCGCCACTGGTATTGGCCTGGCTCACCGAAGCCGGCGATCGTGATCGCGCGGCCTTCGATGCGGTGGCCGATTGGTACGTGCGCGAGGCGACACCCGCGGATACGACGACGAACTGGGCTGGCTGCACGCCGTCGCCCACGGCGCCGATTTCCTGGGCTCGAGCGCGAAGGTAGGCGCCGCGACCCCCAGCGAGGTCCTCCAACCCATTGCCTACCGACTGGTCCACGACTAAGCGTGGGTCGACCAGGAAACCGCACGCGTCCGCGCGCGCAGTACTCGAAGTCCTACGAGGAATCGATGTCAGCGAATCGACGACCTGGCTCGACACTGTGAACTCGGCCTTGGACGACTACGACTCGAAGCCCCCGAGCGGTCGGCAACCTGCGTGGCCCGGCAATGTCTTCGCGACCGTCACTGCCCTGCACCTTGCGTTGGGCTCGGAGGGAACGGCGTCGATGACCGAGTTGCAGAGAAGGTGCGCCCGGAACTCGCCGCGATCGCGTATCGGATCACCCCGTGGTTGTTCAGCGATAAGTGAGCGCGAGCTCACCTGCCGACGAACTGTGGCGTAGCTGAGGCCGCCCTCAGCGTTCGGTCGAGACGAACACCGTGCGGCCTTCGCGCGCGGGCAACTGCACGGGCAGCCGCGCCTTCATGCGTCGTCGCGCCTTCATGCGTCGTCGCGCCTTCACCACTGCGGCAGACCGAGGCAGCTGTCGTACGTGGCGAGACCATCACTCAGCGTGGCGAGCACCTTGGTATGAGCGAGCAATTCGCCGTCGGCCCTGCTGATGTCACGGTCGAGGATCACCAGGTCGGCGCGGAGTCCTGTTGCTACACGTCCCAATTCGGCTTCCTCGCCGGCCATCCAGGCAGCGTGCACCGTGTACGCCCGCAGCGCAGTCATGGCATCAACCCGCTCGTCGGGGCTGAGCACGCGCCCCGAGGCGGTGCGACGTTCGACCATGGAGGCCATTCCAAGGAGTGGGGCTCCGTTGGAGACGGGCCGGTCGCTGCTGCCGACAACGCGGCAACCAGCGTCCAGCAGACTTCGGTGGCGGTAGAGCCAGGGCATGCGGTGCTCGCCGAGCGTTTCAAGAAACGCGTCGCCCATCTCGTACAGGAAGCGCATCTGCGGGACGGCACTCAGACCCAACGCGGCCATTCGCGCGACCTGCTCCGGGCTGGTCAGCGCAGCGTGTTCGATGCGGTGTCGAGCCTGCGGACGAGGGTGGGCGGCTTGCGCCTGCTCGAACACTTCGAGCGCGAAGTCCATCGCGGCATCGCCGATGGCGTGCGCAGCGACATTCCACCCGGCGGCATGTGCCGCACTGATCTGGGTGCGCATCACCTCGGGGTCGTCCTGCAGGAAGCCGCGATTGTCCGAACAGCCGCAGTAGTCCTGCGTCATTGCGGCGGTGCGTCCGATCAGGGATCCGTCGAGCCAGATCTTGACCGCGCCGAGCCGCAAGCGGTCGTCCCCGAACCCGGTAGCGATCCCGAGGTCGAGACCGAGAGTCATGTCGTCCGACGGATCGGCAGAGAGCGAGTGGAGCGCGTGAACTGCGGGCATCAACTGACAGCGCACCCGTAGAGCCCGACCAGCCCGCTGATAGGCGGCGAGTTCGACGGGTGACTGCCCGAGCCAGCCGGCACCCATGCCGCACTCGGTGACGTGCACGAGGCCCTCGGCCGCATAACGCTCACCTGCGGCGACCAGCGCGTCGGACAACACGGCCAGTGGCACGGGCGTCAAGTGCGCGGAGACCAAGTTTTGCGCCTGCTCCTGGAGCAGACCGGTGGGAGTGCCGTCCTCGCCAAGGACGATCCGGCCGCCTTCGGGTGCGGCCACCCCGTCGAAGACCCCGATCCGCTGCAGCAGGGCCGAACTGGCCACGCCCATGTGGCCGGAACGATGCTTCAGCCACACCTGACGGCCGGGCACGGCCTCCTCCAGGATGTGCCGATCAGGGTGACCACCGATGTCGTTGTGGTCGTACCCCGCACCGATGACGACTTGTTCGGCATCGAGCTGCGATGCCCGGCCTGACACCAATGCGGCCACTTCCGAAACGCTGCGTGCACCACTCAGATCGATCTCGGCCAACGACAGTCCGTACCACGCCATGTGGTTGTGCGCGTCGATGAATCCCGCTGTGACACAACGCCCTCGCAGATCAACTTCAACGTCGGCCGAAGGGCCGGTGCCACCCGGCAACACATCGAGAATGCGCCCTCGCCAGATCAGGATGTCGACATCGTCACGGCGTCCCTCGACTGGGTCGAGGAGGTCGGCGTGGCGCAGTACGAGGTCAATCCGCATCTGAAACTCCTTCGCGCGCAAACCACCGCAGGCCCTGTGATCTGGATCATACTTCCAACTATCGATCGATCGATCTAGTGGAGGAATCATGGAACTCTCGCGACGCACACTCCTGATCGGAGGCTTGAGTTCGACCGGCCTCCTGCTGACCGGTTGCGGCACCGAAGAGGGCGGCGGCAAGGACGGATACAAGCTGGTCTCCGAAGGCAAGCTCACCTTCGCCATGAGCGGCCAGTACCGCCCGTTCAACTTCTACGAGAGCGCAGGCAAGCTCGCCGGCTTCGACGTCGAGATCGGCAACGCGCTCGCCAAGTGGCTCGACCTCACCCCGAACCCGGTGACCGGCCCCTTCGACTCCCTCGTCGCCGGGCTCGCGGCCAAGCGCTACGACCTGATCATCGGCTCGATGTCGGCCACCGAAGCCCGCAAGAAGGCCGTCGACTTCACCGACAACTACTACGAGTCGGGCGCACAGCTCTTCGTGAAGAAGGGCTCCCCCATCAAGTCGGCCGCTGATCTGAAGAACGCCACCGTCGGCGTCACCCTCGGCACCACCTTCGAGGAGCTCGCCAAGAAGCAGAGCGGAGTCAAGGACGTCAAGACCTACAACTCCGACAACCAGGCGCTCGTCGAACTCGGCAACGGCCGCGTGGACGCTGTGATCACCACCAAGCTCGTCGGCCTCTACCAGATCAAGCAGACCAAGCTCGCCGTGGAAGCGGTCGGCCCGGTACTGGCTCCCGACCCCGCGGCCATCGCCTCCCGCAAGGACAACAGCGACCTCACCAAGAAGGTGAACGAGTTCCTGAAGAAGATCAAGAGCGACGGCGAGTACGCCAAGATCAGCCAGAAGTGGTTCGGCGAGGACATCAGCAAGTCATGAGTTGTCGACTGCACCCCCGCCAAGGGGAAACACCATGATCGACGCCTTCCGCGAATCATGGCCGTTGATGTCCAAGGGCCTGTTGATCACCCTGCAACTCACGGTGATCTCGGTCGTGCTGGCGCTCGTCCTCGGCATGGTCATCGCTGCTCTTCGCATGAGCAGCAACAAGATCGCCAATGCCATCGCGCAGGCCTATCTCGGTGTCATCCGGGGTACGCCGCTGATCACACAACTCTTCGTCATCTACTACGGCTTGGTCTCCATCGTCGACGTCCCGGCGTTCTGGGCGGCCGTCGCCGGCCTCACCGCGCACAACGCGGCGTACATGGCCGAAATCTTCCGCTCAGGCGTTCAATCGGTGCCTTCCGGACAGACCGAAGCTGCGCGATCCCTGGGTATGTCACGACGTTTGGCGATGAGCGACATCGTTGCGCCACAAGCGTTTCGGTCGATGCTGCCAGCGTTGGGCAACCAGTTCATCATCGCCCTGAAGGACACCTCGGTGGCCTCGTTCATCACCGTGCCCGAGCTGTTCCTGCAGGCGCAGAAGATGGCTGCAGCCACCTACGAGCCGTTGCAGTTCTACCTGATCGCAGCGTTGTACTACCTCGTGATCGTCCTGGCCCTGACCGCGCTGCTGCGTGTGCTCGAGCGCCGCTACGGCAAATACGAGATCTGAGGAGCGGCATGGACATCCAGAAGAATCCCGTCGAGACGCGCCAGGCGGACGCCCAGCCGATCTTGCGGATGGACAAGATCGTCAAGAAGTTCGGCGATGTCACGGTGTTGCAGGACGTCGACCTCACCGTCGACCCGAGTGAAGTGGTCGTGCTGATCGGGCCGTCGGGCGCTGGCAAGAGCACACTGCTGCGCTGCGTCAACGGCCTCGAACGCATCACCAGTGGCGAGGTGTTCATCAAGGGTGAGCAACTGAAGTACGACGAGAAGTCGATCAACCACATCCGGCAACGGGTGGGGATGGTCTTCCAGCAGTTCAATCTCTGGCCGCACAAGACCGTGCTGCAGAACGTCTGCACCGCACCCGTCAAGGTGTCGAAGCGTCCGAGGGCAGAGGTTGAGCCGATGGCCCGCGAACTGCTCGATCGTGTCGGACTCGCGCAGTATGCCGATCGCTATCCGGGACGACTGTCCGGAGGCCAGCAGCAGCGTGTCGCGATCGCTCGAGCATTGGCGATGCAGCCCGACCTGATGTTGTTCGACGAGCCCACCTCGGCGCTCGACCCCGAACTGGTCGGGGAGGTGCTCGCCGTCATGCGCGACCTGGCTTCCGAGGGCATGACGATGATCGCTGTCACCCACGAGATGCGGTTCGCCCGCGCGGTCGCCGACCGGGTCGTGCTCATGGCTGACGGCGGCATCGCCGAGCAGGGACCTCCTTCGCAGGTGCTCGACGCACCTCTGTCGGAGCGCGGGAAGTCATTCCTGCACCAGATGGAGCAGGGATGACCACCGTCCTGCAGGAGACTCGGGACGGCGGGGTGCACGTCATCACGCTCAACCGGCCCGAACGACTCAATGCGGTCACCGATGAACTCGTCCGTGATCTCACCGATGCCCTGACCGCCGCCGGGCAGGACACGGTGCGCGCCGTTGTCCTGACCGGCAGCGGGCGCGCATTCTGCAGCGGGCACGACCTGAAGGAGCCCAACTCCGACCGCGACCTGAACGACACCCGCGAACGGCTCGAACGCTTGCAAGAGCTCACCCGGCTGGTTCGGGAGCTGCGAGCGCCGGTCATCGCAGCAGTCGAAGGCTGGGCGGTCGGTGCCGGGTGTGAACTGGCGCTGGCGTGCGACCTGGCGGTCGCGGCATCCGATGCCCGCTTCGCCTTTCCCGAGGTCGGGGTCGGCTTGACCGTCACCAACGGGGTGACCCAACTGCTCGGTCCGGTGCTCGGGCCGCAGCGAGCAAAGCGGCTGGTGCTCACCGGGGAACGCTTCAGCGGCGAGCAGGCCCACCAGTGGGGGTTGGTGAGCCATCTCGCCGATCCCAGGTCGGCCCTGCCGGACGCGCTCGCGCTCGCCGAGTCAATCGCCCAGCAGCCGCCGGTGGCCACGGCTCTTGCCAAACGGCTCATCGACGCCGGGATGGGCGTCGACCTGCAGGAAGCGCTCCAACTAGAGGTGGAGTTGTCCTTGCTGATCGATCCGACCGAGTCCGGGGCCCAGGCCGTCCCACGATGAATGACCCGCAGACCATCCCCGAGTTGGTGTCCACCGCCGCTGAGCGCTTCGGTGACCGGCCGGCGTGGTCGTTCATCGGCGTCGACGGCACGGTCACTTCCCGATGGTCCTTCGAACAGGTGGATCACACGAGTGGGCGCATCGCCGGTTGGGTGACAGGCCACAGCTCCCCCAACGCACGCGTCGCCGCGATGTTGCCGAACATCCCGGAGTTCCCACTGCTGTGGTTGGCCTGCGCGCATTCGGGACGCGTGCTGGTCCCGATCAACTCCAAGAGTGGACGCAGCGATGCACGCCATCTGCTCGAACTCACCGAACCCGAGATCGTCGTCACCACACCCGACCAGCTCGGCTTCGTCGCCGAACTGCTCGCGGAGCTGGGGTCCGCTGCGCTCCTGGTCGCGCAGGACCAACTCCCGGTTGAGGTCTGCGAGGACCAACATGCTGCGGTCGACGCCACTCCCGGTCGCTTGGTGAACATCCAATTCACCTCCGGCACAACGGGTCTGCCCAAGGGCTGCATGCTGACACATACCTACTGGATCCAGATCGCCCGATCCCTGACCACGACCTTCCCCGCCGTACAACCGGACGACGTGATGTACACCGCGCAGGCGTTCAGCTATCTCGATCCGCAGTGGAACGTGGTCACCGCACTCTTCGCCGGTGCTCACCTGCTGCTCGCCGACAGGTTCAGTGCCTCCCGGATGTGGGACGACCTGCGGCGGCACCGAGTGACGCTCTTCTACTGTCTTGGCGTCATGCCGGCGGCGCTGCTGGGCCAACCTCCTCATCCCGATGACCGCCGTCACAGCGTACGCGCGGTCATCGCCAGTGGCATTCCCTTCGAGCAGCATGCAGACCTCGAATCACGATGGGGCACATCGTGGTTCGAAGCCTTCGGGATGACCGAATCGGGAGCCGATCTCATCGTCAGCCCAGACGACCACGACATCGCGGTCGGCACCGCCTGCCTGGGCCGAGCCCACCGCGGGCGTGAGGTGGTGTTGCTTGACCCCGAGGGGCAGGTGCTACCGCTGGGCAGCAGCGGCGAACTCGCGGTGCGAGGCGTCGGGCTCATGGACGGCTACTGGCGCAATCCTGAAGCGACCGCAGCGAAATTCCGGGACGGCTGGCTGCTCTCGGGCGACCACGTGCGCACCGACACTGAAGGACGCTTCTACTACGTGGGCCGGTTCAAGGACATGATCCGACGGTCCGGGGAGAACATCGCGGCACGCGAGGTGGAACGGGTGTTGGAGCGCCATCCATTGGTCTCGATGGCGGCCGTCATCGGGCGTCCGGACGAGATGGTCGGCGAAGAGGTGCAGGCATTCGTCATGCCGACGCAGCCACACGACCCGCACGCACTGGTCGAGGAACTCGACCGGTGGTGCAGCGTAGAGCTCGCGGGTTTCAAGGTGCCGAGATACTGGTCTGTGCGTGACACCCTCCCGATGACTCCTTCGGAGAGGGTGGCCAAGTCACGCCTGTCGGCCGACTCAGGTGCCGTGATCGACTGCCGTCCCCGCGCCGGGAACATCCCCGAACAGGCAGCGGTGGACGAACGTGCGAATCTAGGCTGACGACATGATCAATCGTCCAGGTCGCGCTGCGGCGGAGGCTCGCATCCACTCCGCGGCGCTGACCCTCTTTGCACGAAAAGGATTCCAGGGAACAGGCATTCGTGACATCGCCGCCGAAGCCGGCATCTCCCTCGCCACGCTCTACCACTACATGGGCACCAAAGACGACCTGCTCGTGGAGATGATGCTGCGAAGCCTCACCCGCTTGATCGCCGATGCGGAGACAGTGTGTGAGGAGGGTGTGAGCCCCCTCGATCGCATCGGCGGGCTGACCCTCATGCACGTGCTCGCTCACGGCACCCGACGCGAGGAGACGTTGGTGGTCGACAGCGAATTGCGGTCGCTCGACGACGAACGCCTTGCTCCCGTCCTCGAACTTCGCGACCGGTACGAATCCATCTGGGCGGCCCAACTCGCCGACGCCGTCGAGCAGGGCAACGCCGTCATCCCCGAAGCATCGGTCACCCGTTTCGCGATCCTCGGAATGTCGACCGATGTCGCCGTCTGGTTCAGGCCAGGGGGCCAGCTGGATCTGCCTGAGATAGCCCTGCACTACGCCGAGCTGACCCTGCGAATGATCGGAGCTCGAAAGGGACGACGCAGCATTCACCTGGACGACTGCGAATTGCCGCCCATCGAGTGGTTCGTCGAACTCGTACAGGCAACCACGTCAGCGACCCCGGGTGCGATCGCGCAGGTTGGCGACGTGCGGTGACACCGACGGGTCGATGCCGGTACCGATGGCGAGATAGGTGGCGATGTAGTCGACCATCGCGAGCTGACCAGCTAAGCGCGCCAACGGATGGGCTTGTGCCGCAACCGATTCCACCACCTTGCACCCAGCCTCGTCGGCTTCGGCAGCCACCGCGTCAGCGAGTGCTGAGGACGGTGTGGGCTCAGCGGCCGGGGCGTCACGCAACATGAGCAGCCCGAGCCGGGGCTGTGCCGGGCCGTCGAGGAAGGGGTCGGCGAAGATGTCGTCGATGCGCGGCGACGACGTGCCCTGACCACCACCGGCGGTGAAGGGTCCGTCGAAACAGGCCACCACCTGGGACGCGTGATCGGGCAGCACGCCGTAGGTCGCCGGCACCCGAGCCGTGCGCGCCAGCACCGCGGACGCCCGCGCTGCGGCGACTCCCATCAACGGCCCGTCACCCAAGGCCATGGGCACCGTCGGCGCGAGCGTGGCGGCGGCAAGCTTGGCCGGGTTGACGAAGGACTCCGACGACGGCCGACACTCCTCCGCCTTGGTGTCGAGCGCCCTGGAAGCTTCCTGCAGCGCCTCTTCCGGAAGGTCGACCACACCGAGCCGGCCGGCAGCGACCAGCACCGGCGTCAACAGCGACCACACCGACGTGCGGCTCGAATCACGACCCCTGCCGATGCCGATGTGCACACCACGCGCTTGACGCGTCACGTCCGCGAGCGGTGAGTCGTCTGCTCCCACGGAGAGCAGAGCGGCGCCTCGCCGCGCAGCCTCTGTCGCAATCGCGAGCGGCCCCGGAGCACGACCGGAGAGCGACACTGCGATCACCAGGTCGAGCGGCCCGACGAAGCCGGGCAGTGGCACATTCGTGCGCCCGGCCACCGGCACGGAGGAACTGGACTCGGCCAGGACGCGCAGCACGTCACCGACGATCTGCGAGCTCCCCGCCGCTGCCACGAGGATGGAGCGCGGACGTTCGTCACCCAGTCGCTCCAACGGCGCTTCGGCGGCAAAGGTGAGACCTTCCCGCATCTGCGCTCCTGCGGTGGCCAGCGCCCGGAGCGTGTCGCGGCTGTCGCGCCGAGCCAGCTCGTTCGGGTCGTCGACCCAGGACTCCTGCAGTTCCGGCATGACTACCCCTCGCTGTGCTTGGTGGTCAGACCGTGAAGACGCGTGCCTCGTCGGCCAGCATCACCGGAATGCCGTCATCGACGCGATACCCGCGGCGCTGACCAGGCTCCTCGCAGTCGGCAGCGCACTGCAATTCGATTGATCCCGAAGGTGATTCGCCATCGATCAGTGCTCCGTGGCATACCGGGCACCGAAGAATCTCGCGCAACCAGCCGTCGATCTGTGCAGTCATGTCAGTTCTCCTGTCGTTGGTCAGGCGCGGATGGCCGCGAGCGCACCGTCGCGCACCCGTTCCATCGTCTCAGTGTCGGCTGCTTCGACGTTCAGTCGCAGCAGTGGTTCGGTGTTGCTGGCGCGCACATTCAGCCACCACATCGGCTCGGCGTCGTGGGCGATCGTCAATCCGTCGAGTTCGTCCTCACTTACCTCACCCTGCTGCGCAGCCCAGTCACGCACCCGCTCGGTGGCGGCGCTCTGGTCGTCGACCTTGGAGTTGATCTCGCCGGAGGCGGGGTATCTCGCGTACTGCGCCATCAGCTCCGAGAGCGGTAGGGGCTGCTCCCCCAGGGCCGCGAGCACGTGCATGGCGGCCAGCATGCCGGTGTCGGCGTACCAGAAATCGCGGAAGTAGTAGTGGGCCGAGTGTTCGCCGCCGAAGACTGCCTCGTGTTCGGCCATCTGTGCCTTGATGAAGGAGTGTCCGACGCGGGTGCGCACCGTGCGGGCGCCCGTCGCCTCGACGATCTCCGGCACCGCGCGCGAGGAGATGACGTTGTAGACGATCGCCACATCGGAGGCGCTCTTGCCCTCGGCAACCGCCTTGCCGATCTCCCGCGTCGCCACGAGTGCAGTCACCGCCGACGGACTCACCGGGTCGCCGTGCTCGTCGACCACAAAGCAGCGGTCGGCGTCACCGTCGAAAGCCAGGCCGAGGTCGGCATCGTGTTCGCGCACCGCAGCCTGCAGGTCGCGCAGGTTTTCCGGCTCCAGCGGGTTGGCCTCGTGGTTGGGGAAAGTGCCGTCGAGTTCGAAGTAGAGCGGGACGATCTCCAACGGGAGTTCACCCGTACCCAGCACCGCCGGCACGGTGTGTCCGCCCATGCCGTTACCGGTGTCGACGACCACCTTGAGCGGGCGCCCACCTCGCAGGTCGACGAGGTTGCGCAAGAATCGGGCGTAGTCGTCCAACAGGTCGCGTTCGCTGATCGTGCCGGTGCGGGCGCTGCCGGAGAGCTGGTGCAGATCGCCACGGTCGAGCGTCCACTGCGCCAGGTCGCGGATATCAGCCAGACCGGTGTCCTGGCCGACCGGCCGGGCACCGGCGCGGCAGAGCTTGATGCCGTTGTACTGCGCCGGATTGTGGCTGGCGGTGAACATTGCGCCCGGGACGTCGAGCACCCCGGAGGCGTAGTAGAGGCCGTCGGTGGAGCACAACCCGATGAGGGTGACATCGACGCCGTGCTGCGCCACACCGTCGGCGAATGCGCGCGACAGCGCCGGTGAACTCGGTCGCATATCATGGCCGACCACCACGGACGTCTCCCCGGCCGGCAACACCGTCACCTGGGCGAAAGCCGAGCCGATCGCCCGTGCGACGGGTTCGCTGAGCTGTTCGGGCACCAGGCCACGCACGTCGTAGGCCTTGATGAACTCTGAAAGATCGACTGCACTCACCCGCCGAAGCCTAGTTGGCCGAGGCTTCAACGCCCGGTCAGGCCCGCGGCGCCCGGGCGGCGAGCCGGTCGACGTGGCGCTGGTGGTACATCTCGGGGAGGCAGGCGGCCGCCACGACCCGCTCCGACGCCGCATCGTCGCCCATTGCGGCCGCGAAGGTGGTGAGCATGTCGACCTCGTGACCGGGCCTGCCGATGAGCTCGATCTGGTCGCCGGGCCGGATCGTGCCGGGCTCGATCACCCGCAGGTAGATCCCGCAGCGTCCGTGCTCGGTGAAGCGGCGCACCCAGCCACGCTCATCCATGTGCACAGCGAAGGTGCGGCAGGGACTGCGCGGGATCGAAACTTCCAGCAGTGCCTCGCCGATGGCTAGTTGCTGATTGATGAGCAACCGTTCCAGATCGATGCCCTGGGTGGTGAGGTTCTCTCCGAAATAGCCGTTCGGAAGCTCGCGACCCAACGCTTGCGCCCAGTGATCCAACTCTTCCCGGGAGTAGGCGTACACCGCCTTCTGGGCCCCGCCGTGATGCTTGGAGTTACCCACGAGGTCGCCGCGCACCCCTGAGCCGGCGCCGTAATGCGGGCCGGGCTCGAAGACCTCGATCGACTCGTGCGGGGTCTTGTGGATGCCGGTGCGTGGTTGCCCGGGCCCCACTGGGGAAATGTTCGTCGACAGCACGACGGCCCCTGTGAAGTGCTCGCTCATGCCTTGATGCTCGCAGGTGTCAGCGTGAGCGGACGACGCGCAACGGTGGGAAAGGCAGCTGCTCCGGCTCAAGGTCGGGTTTCGCAGGCGGCCGGCCAGCAGCACGCACTGCGTCGGCCAGGGCCAGCAGATCGTCGTCGCTCGGGGCGGGCTCGGTGTAGTCGATCGGCAGGCGCACGACGTCCCAGCCGCGGGGCGCGCTCAGCCGGGAGGCGTGATCGGCGCACAGGTCATAGGCATGCGGCTCGGCATAGGTGGCGAGCGGGCCGACGACGACCGTCTGGTCGCGGTGCACATAGGTGAGGGTGGCTACCGCGCCCTGACCACAACCGGCACGGCAGCAGCGTCGCTTCAGCATCCTGACCAACCCGCTTTCATCACGGCGTCGACTCTAGGCCCCGGCACCGACTTCGCCCGGCAGCCGCGCCGCGGTGAGCGTCGAATCACCCTCGCGGCCAGCGGGATCCGAGACAGGAGCTCTCAAGCGATTAGGCTGCGAGCCATGACCTCAAAGCGCCGTGGCCGTGGCATACGCGGGCCCCTGGCGTGGCCACGCGTGCCGGCAATGCGCTCCCGCAGCGATCGCTTCGACGAAGTGGTGCTCGACGCCTTCGAGCGGGTCTGCGACAGGGCTGAACTACGCAAGTCACCGATCGAACTCGCGGTCGAGGACGTCCCCCCGAGCGATCCCGCGCCCTGGGAGGACCAGATCGCCCTGGCCCGTGCTTTCCCGGCTCAGAATTCCCTTCCCGCACGCGTGGTGGTCTATCGACGACCGATCGAGACGCGAGCCGCAACCGAGGCCGAACTGGTCGAACTGATCCACCTGGTGATGTGTGAGCAGATCGCGGGTCTGCTCGGCATCGACCCGGACGAACTCAAGGACTGAGACGTGTCGGACGCCACCGCTCCCCCCACCCTCATCCCCGGCCTGCCCACGGTCGACCGCACGCCCGTGCTGGTCACCGGCGGCACCGGCACCCTGGGGACTGCTGTCGTCGACGAACTGGTGCGCTCCGGCGTCCCTGCGCGGATGCTGGTACGCACACCTGGCGCCGATCGCGAGGGAGTGACCCAGGTCGTGGGTGACCTGCGTGACGACAGCGGCCTGGCCGACGCGGTTGACGGCGTGCAGGCGATCATCCACCTCGCCACCGACGCACGTCACGCCGAAGACGTGGACGTCGACGGCACGCGCCGGCTGGCGATGGCCGCTCTCGACGGCACGCCACCCCGCTTCGTGCACATGTCGATCGTCGGCTGCTGGGACAACCCGCTCCCCTACTACCGGGTGAAGGCACGGGCCGAGACGGTGGTCGTCGATTCCGGCCTGCCGCACGTGATCGTCCGCGCCACGCAGTTCCACGGCCTCACCGAGCAGGTGCTTGCGCCGCGTGCCGGCGGAATCAGCCTGGCTCCCAAGGGTCTTCGGGTGGCGCCGGTCGATCCGGTGTGGGTGGCCAAGATGCTGGTCGACCTCGCTCTGGAGGACCACCTCACCGCCGGCCCGATCGAACTCGCCGGCCCGGAAGTGCTCACCGCACGTGAGATCGCCGTGCTCACCGCGCATGTGCGTGGCGTGCCCCTACGTCGCGCGCTTGCGCTACCGACGGTGGGTGGAGTGCTCAAGGCCTTCGCCGATGGCTCGAACCTTCCGGGTCCCTCAGCCCGCCGCGGCGGCGCCACCTATGCCGAGTGGCTGGCGGCTCACTACTGAGAACTCTGATGCCGCGCGGCGTCGAACTCGCGGTCGAATCGCTGCCACGCACTGGGCAACCCCGCCGAACACCGGTCGCGGACGTCGCGACAGAAGTCAGTCGCGTTCGGCGGAGGTGTCGCGCACCGCGGGCTTGACCAGCACCGGCTCGAGCCCGGCCACTTCCAGCAACGGCTGCGAACCCTGTTTGCCTGCACTCGAGAGCGCGGCGTGCACCGAGCCGGATCTGACCCGCACCCAGACGGCGTCACGACCTGTGACCTCGACCCAGGTCGGGGTGTCGGCCGCGACCGCCAGACGCCGGTTGCCACCGCCGGGACCAATGGTGACGACGTCGACAGTTGCCGCTTTGTCTGGGGCGAAGATCGCCAGCCAGGTGCGCACACCGGAGACGCTCGGCACAGGTGAACCGGTGAGCGCGGGCACGGCGGGCGTGGCGGTGGACCACGAGATGTCCGAGGGTCCCTGCGTGGCAGCGTCGGTCTGCGCGGCAGCCACCACAGGCTGCTCCGCGGTCACCCGCACTGCATAACTCCCGCGCGAAATCCCTTGCAGCGCAACCGCACTCGTCACGCCACCGGGAAGGTCGGCGACCTCGTCGGTGACCACGAGCCCCGTCGCGTCGATGGCACGCACGCGCACGGTCGTGGCCGCACCAGGCACCGCAACCCGGACGCCGGCACGGCCCGCCTGCACCGGGACGAGCGGCAAGACCTGGTCGGTGGATGCCTGGATGGGTGCCGCCGAAGCCACACCCGCGCGCGTCTCGCCCCTCATCAGCACGTCGTTGCCGGAGACCGAGACGGCTCCGCCACGAGAGGTCACATGCACCATCGCGTTCGCCAGGTCGGCGTCGAAGTCACCGATGTTGACCACTACACGGTCAGAGGGCGGCACCACGACCCCGGCGGCGCCCTTGCCGGCCACCCGTCCCTTGCTGCCGATCACGGTCACATCCGCGGTGACCGCCGAGGATCCTGGATTGCTGAGCACCACTCGGGACACTCGTCCGGATTGGTTGCCGCCCAACGGAATCCACGCGTCCGTCACTGGCTGGGAGCACGCGGTGGCGGCCAGCCCGCCGACGGTCTCCTCCTGCTCGACGGAGTGCTGCAGCGCGGCCAGACCGGTGGCCAGGCCACCCTGCCCGACAATCCGGACGCTGCCCGCACCGGTGAGGGGTGCGCCGGCGGTGGCAGGACGCGCACTCGACCGAGGCGGCGCACCACCGGCAGACTCAGGCAGACGTGTGGTCTGCATCGACCCTCCGGCCGCGGTCTCGTCCAGCAGCGCTGCCGGAGCAGCCGAGGTGGTGACGGTGACGCTCTGCGAGGCGCCCTCGTATCCGGGTGTGCCGGGACGATCGGGGCCAGGACAGACCAAGGTGGTGCTCATCGCAGCCGACAGCGAGCGGGATGCCCGGTCGTCGCCGGCACGCGACCAGTCGGTCCGGACGTCGACCTGGGTCGTGCCGTAGACCAGGCCCGCGCTCGCCGCGCACACCACGACGGTGCGCGCCAGTGCCGCCGCGCTCACCATGCGCGGCGACGCGATGCTCGGTTGCCGAAAGGCAAGGCGACGAAGATGACGAGGGCCCACAGAGCGAGTTGCACGGCACGCGTGCGCGGCCGGGCGTTGGTGTTCTCGATGGTGAGCGTGCCCGCCGAGGCAGGCAGCGCGTAGGTGATGACACCGTTCGCGGGCACCGGACGAAGGCGCTGGCCGGCGAAGCGCACGTCAGCATGCTGATGCCAACCCACACCCTCGGAGATCCAGATCTGCCGCCCCGCGGCTCCGGCCGGCAGTTTCACGCTGGTCTCGGAGTGCCATGCCTGAGTCCGCACTTCCGACTGCGGCTGTCCGTCGACGGCGAGGACGATGCGGCTGCTGGCGATCGACCGACTGCCATCAGCGACGTTCTGCGGTGCAACCCGCCAGACGTCTCGCGCGCCCGGCGCGGACATCGCGACCAGCGAGCCGGCGTTCTGCAGCGTGGTGGTCAGCTGTCGCCGTCCGGAACTGTCGCCGGTGACGACCACGAAGCCGACAGCGAGTCGGTGAAGGGCGTCAGCGGCTGCCTCGCCCTGACCTCGCAGCAGATCACCGACCGCGACGGCCGTCAGGTTGCCACCGCTGGGCGCGGGCAGATCGAAATCGGTGACCGGCTTGCTCACCTCGCGTCCCTGCACGCGGTAGCTGACCGTGCCGTCGGCGTCCGCGGTGAGCACGAGCGCACGCACTGAGCGGATGCCCGTGAACTGGCTCTGGACCATCGACGGCAGCGGCTGCGACACCGGACGCAGCGTGTCGACCACGCCGTTCCAACCGGCGAGCGCCGCGACAGCAAGGGCGCTGCACCCGGCGAGCGCGCCCAGCGCGGGATGAACGGTCGCGCGGTCGGCCCGGGTGGACAAGAGGCGAGGCGGTAGCGCGCTGAGAGCGATGGCTGCGCAAGCCAGCGCGAAGACGGCCAGCGGCAGGCCACGCCACGGCGTCCGCGGGCCGGTGGCGCCGTTCATGACGACCAGATCGGGTGCGGCCAGCGCGAGTGCCAGGCCGGCGAGGCCGAGGAAGGCGGCGGCGAGCACGAGCTTGTGGCGGCGGCCCCGCAGGAGGCCGTAAGCGGCAAGCGCGAGCAGCGGGATGCCCAGCAGCACCGGGTACGACCCCGGACCACCCGGATGCAGCAGCAGCACCTCCCAGGGCCGGACGTCCGGCACCGGACCGGTGACGAGATTGCCGGGGCCGGCGAAGATGCGTCGGGGATCGTCCAGCAGTTGCCAGCCGTACACACCGAGCAACGGCCATGGTGCGAGCACCACCACGAGGGCGCGCAGCCGGGCCCAGCCCGATGCACCGATGAGCACGAACACTGCAGCCGCGGTGCTGAAGGCCAGCAGCAGCGGCGCGAAGAGCCCCATGAGGGCACTCACCGCAACCGTCGCGAAGGTCATGGTGGCGGTGGCGCGCGGCCGGGCGATGGCCACAACACCCGCGAATGCCAGCGGTGCGAGCACGAGCCCGACCGCCACCCCGAGGCGGCCCTGCGCCGATGCGGTCGTGGCGACCGCGGTCGTCGCCCAGAGCAGCGCGACGACCGCACGCGGCCAGGCATGCGGGGTCAGGACGCGGCCGGCCCGGTAGGCGCTGATCGTCGCCAGCGGGACGGAGAGTGCGAGCAGCCACAGCACGGCGGTCTGACCACTGGTGGCTGCGTGCAAGCCCGGGATCTTCTCGATCAGCCAGGCGAACGGCCACAGCGCGGGCAGGTAGTCACCCGGATGGTTCAGCCCGCCCACCCCGGCGCCGGTCCACCGGTCGGTGTAGAGCTGCCAGATGCCCGCGGAGTCGGTGCCGAAGGGACGCAGCTCTGCGCCGACGATCGACCCGGAGCGCCCTTGGAACGACCGGCTGCCGAGCAACCTTCGCCATTGCAGGCCAGCAACGACCAGTGCAGCCAGCAGCACCCAGAGTCCGGGGCTGCGCAACAGACGGCGGGCCGGCCGGCGGCCCGCCGCGAGTTCCTGGGCGTCGTCGTCGACCGGACCGGTCTCGCCCGTGCCTTCGCCGACCAGATCGTGTTCGGCGGGTGTCTCCTGCAGGGTGACCGCCGACCGCAGTGAGTCGCGCGCGCTCGTCCATGCCGCTGCGGTACCGACGAACAGCGGCTGCAGGTAACGCCTGCGAGCGGTGGAGCGACCGAAGAACCTGCTGCGGGCACCAATGATGCGAGGGATGCCGAAAGGCGCTGTGGCCTGGACGAGTTCGCTGAACGCACGACGCGGACGCTTCACCAACAGCATGGCCAGGCCCAACACCAGGCCGCTGACGAGGATCCACACGCTCATCAGCGGCAACCCGAGCAAGGACGATCGGGCCAGCGCCACCTGTCGGTGGCGGCGCAGGGTGCGGGTGCTTCGCGGAGCGGGCAGGTCGGGGTCGCGGTGTTCGTCCTGGGCGCGCTGTGTCGAGAGGTCCTGGTGCACGACCGCACCAGGCACGATCACGACCTGGTGACCGGTGAGGTGTGCTCGCCAGCACAGGTCGAGTCCGTCACCGTCACCGTCGAAGGCGGGGTCGAACCCGCCGAGCGTCGCGTAGACATCGCGTCGGATCAGCAGGCCGCTGCTGCTGACGGCCAGCACGTCGTTGCGGGTGTCGTGCTGCCCCTGGTCGAATTCGCCCTGCATCCGTTCGCCGATGTGACGTCCGGTGCGGGTGACCTCCAGGCCGACGTTGACCAGGCGCCGCCGCTGATCGAGTTCGTGCACCTTGCAGCCGGCGATGCCGATGCGGCTACTGCGTGAGACGGTGGCGATGAGGGCCTCCAGCGCTGCAGCGTCGGGCACGTTGTCCTCGTGCAACAACCAGAGCCACTCGTGTCGGTCGCGTGGTCTGATCGGACGTTTGTCGGCGCGGGTGCGGGTGCGCCGGGGTACGACGACGTCCTCGCCCGGTTCGGGCAGGGCCTCGACGGCGATGTCGACGGTGTCGGCGAAGGTGGAATCAGCCGGAACCGTCACCACTGAGACGTCGGGGAAAGCGCTCCTGACCTGCGGATGTTCAGCGAGCAGGCCGTGCACAAGGCGCTCGTCGGTGTCGTCGATGAGGACGAGTCGATCGGGTTTGCGGGTCGACCCACCGAGCGCGGCGAGAGTGCGCTGCAGATGCTCGCCACCATGACGGACCACCAGCAGTGCGGTGACGTTGATGCGCGGGCCGTCGTCCTGGAGGAAGTGCAGCGACCCGTCAGCGTCGGCAGAGGTGAGAGTCAGGGTCACCACATCAGTGGGTCAGACGGCTCGCTTCTTGAGCTTGCGCCGTTCACGTTCGGACAGACCGCCCCAGATACCGAAGCGCTCGTCGTTGGCGAGGGCGTACTCCAGGCAGTCGGCCTTGACCTCACACCCGATGCAGACCTTCTTGGCCTCGCGGGTGGAGCCGCCCTTCTCGGGGAAAAACGCCTCGGGGTCGGTCTGGGCACACAGGGCGTTCTCCTGCCATGCCAAGGCACCGTCGTCGTCGGAGGGAGCCTGAACGGCGAACAACGAGAACTCCTGCACCGTTTCCTCCAGGTCCGAATCGAAATGACAACGGTGTCATTAGACGCGTGTCGCTACCGATTCGTCAAGTGCTGACCGGTAGAAGCGGCCTCCTGCGCACGATATCGCTCACTCCTGACACACTGCGGGCCATGCGCATCACAGCACTGGCCGGCGGCGTCGGCGGCGCACGGTTCCTGCGTGGCCTGCGGCGCCACCTCGACAGTCGCGACGACGGACCGCACGACCTGACGATCATCGCCAACACCGGCGACGACATCACCCTCTTCGGGCTACGCGTCAGCCCCGACGTCGACACGCTGCTCTACACCCTCGGCGGCGGCATCCACGAGGGCCAGGGATGGGGCCGCGCCGACGAGACCTTCGCACTGCAGGGCGAACTGGCCGCGTACGGCGTCGAGCCGCAGTGGTTCGGGCTGGGAGACCGTGATCTCGGCACCCACGTCGCCCGCAGCATGTGGCTCGCCCAGGGTCAGTCGCCCTCGCAGGTCACCGAACGGCTGGCGGCGCGGTGGGGCCTTCCCGAGCAACGGGTGCAGCTCCTGCCGATGACCGATGCCTTCGTCGAAACCCACGTCGTGGTCGAACAGGACGACCAGCAGCAGGCCGTGCATTTCCAGGAGTGGTGGATCCGCATGCAGGCCGCCGTGCCCGCGCAGCGCTTCGTGGTGGCCGGGCTCGACCGGGCCAGTGCCGCGCCCGGAGTGCTGGACGCGATCAGATCAGCCGACGTCGTGCTGCTCCCGCCCAGCAATCCGGTGGTCTCCATCGGCATCATCCTGCTCGTGCCTGGAGTGCGCGACGCCCTGCGCGGCACGTCGGCACCGGTCGTGGGTGTTTCACCGATCGTCGGCGGCGGCCCCGTGCGCGGCCACGCCGATGCCTGCCTGAAAGCGCTGGACGTCGAGGTCTCCCCCAGCGGTGTCGCCTCGCTCTACCGCGACTTCCTGGACGGCTGGTTGGTCGATCCGGCCGACGCCGCGTCGTTCTCCGGCCCCGCCGCACTCACCGTGCGCGATCTGCCGCTGCTGATGAAGGACGCCGCCTCCACCGACGCCATCGCAGCCGCGGCGCTCGACCTCGCGCTGACCCTGCGCGCGTGATCAGCGTCCTGCCGGTGACCGGCGTGCCGGAGATCACTGCGGGCGCCGACATCGCCGAGGTCGTGCTCACCGCGCTCGCCGCCACCGGGCAGCGCATCGAACACGGCGATGTCGTGGTGGTGACGAGCAAGATCGTCTCCAAGGCGCTGGGGCTCATCGGCGATCCGACGGTGGACCGCCCCGACCTGGTGCTGCAGGAATCCACTGCCGTGGTCGCCGAGCGCACCACCTCCACCGGCTACACCCGGGTGGTTGCGGCCAAGGCCGGCCCGGTGATGGCGGGGGCGGGCATCGACTCCTCCAACTCCGACGACGACGTGCGTCTGTTGCTCCCTCACGACCCGGACGCCGCTGCCGCTGAGTTGCACTCGACCTTCGTCGATCAGCTCGGGCACCAAGACTTCGCCGTCGTCCTCAGCGACACCTCCGGCCGCGCCTGGCGCAGCGGCCTCACCGACTTCGCCCTCGGCTCCCACGGCCTGATGCCCCTGGAGGACCTGCGCGGATCGGCCGACACCCACGGCCGCGACCTCGCGGTGACGATCCGCAACATCGCCGACGAGGTGGCCTCCGCCGCTGATCTGGTGAAGGGCAAGCTCGATCGGGTGCCCGCGGCCATCGTGCGCGGACTCGATGCCCGCTTCCTGCGCCCCGATGCACCCGGCGCCCGCACGCTCGTCCGCTCCGGTGCCAGCGACTGGTTCGCGCTCGGCCGCGCCGAAGCAGTGCGTGACGCCTTGGGCGTCGCGGCCGGATCAGCGCTGTCGATGCAGATCGGCATCGAATCGGTGCACCCCGAAAGTCTGACCGACCGCGTCCGGCGTGCGTGGGCGGCAACGACCGCACCCGAGGAAGATCTGGACGAGGTGGCGCTGGACGGCGGCAGCGACCGTTGGTCGGTGCTCAGCGGTGATGCCTATCTGCTGGGCCGCACCGTGGCCCGCTTCCAGGTGGCCCTGGCCGGCGAGCGCCTGCAGGGTCGGGTGTCCACCCGATCCCCCGGCCAGGTCGAGCTGGAGATCACCGAGCGCCCTGGGTCCTGAACTAGGTTTGGTGCGTCACCTGCCCAACCCGAGGAGAACCACTCCATGTCGTCCGACCCCGCCGACACCGTCCGCCGCCTGCTCGCCGAGCGCACCGGCACCGAACCCGGCGACTGGTACCCGGTCTTCAAAGCGCGTTACGGCATGGAGGTGGTGTTCCGGGCGATCGGACAGACCCACGGCACTGGCGAGGTGTTGACCCAGATCTTCACCTGCTCGACCGCGGTCACCCCGATCCTCGCCGCCGGCATGAGGGCGGCGTACGGGGACATCAGCGCCGCCTCCATCGCGCTCGATCCCACCACAGTGCCAGTGACCGACGCGACCAGGGCCGTGGTGCTCCAGCACACCTTCGGGATCGTGGACCAACCTCGGGCACGTGCACTGCGGGCAGTCGCCGACACCGCGGGTGCGGTACTGGTGGAGGACAGCGCACACTGCGTCGGACGCCTGGCCCTCGCCGAGGACGGTTCACCGCTGGCTGACATCTCGGTGCACTCCTTCGGCGCGGAGAAGATGCTGCCGAGCCGTTTCGGCGGCGCGATCTGGATCAACGCGGAGCGCTGCGACGAACACCTGCGCCGGCGGCTGGCCCAGGAACTGGGCACGCTGCGCGCGGTGACCCCACGGATCGACCGCACGGCACGCCTCTACAAGAACCAGGTGCGGGTGCTGAACCGCCTTCCCGGTGGCGTCGCGACCAAGGCCCGCTCGACGCTCGCCCGGGCGGGCCTGTTCGAGCCGCTCATCTCAACCGAGGAAACAACCGGCAGCCTGCCGTACGCCGCGATGGCGCCCTCGCCGTGGATGCTGCAGCAGATCGCTGAGACCCTTCCCTGCCTCGCCACCATCGAGCAGACCCGCTCGGCCGCCGTCGCGGTCTACCTGGAGACCCTGCGCGATGTCGTGCAGATCCCCGAGAGCATCACGCCGGACTCCGCGCTGGTGCGTTTCCCGTTCTTCGTCGCGTCATCCGAACTCGCCGAGCGGCTGGTGACGAAGGTGACCGAGGCCGGGTTCTACGCCGGCCGGTGGTACCGACCCGCACTCTTTCCGGGAGTCGCCGACCCGGCCGAATACGGTTACCGCGTCGGTGACCCGGCGCTGGCAACCAGCGAAGACCTCATCGCCCGCGTGGTGAATCTGCCGACCAACATCATCACCGACGAGGCCCGCCGGGCAGCTGCCGTCGTCCGCGAGTTGCTCGGCGCCGGCTGATCTCAGCGCGGCCGGTTGTCGCTGTGCTTGAAATGGTCAAGGCCGTGGCGCACATCGAGCCGGGCCATGTTCAGCCTGCGAGCGCGGCTGCGATCAGGGGCATAGTCGAGCGTGTGCACCTTGCCGCTGCGGGCTGCTGCCCTGGTGCGGGCGCGCAGTGAAGCCGGCGCGTAACGCAACACCACCGGGTACGGAACGTTGATCCACAGCCGTTCCTGGCCGGTCACGGTGAAGGGCAACTCGCGTCCGTACACGAGGTCCTCGATGACGCAGCGGATCAGGTTTCCACCGCCGGCCATGACGTAATAGCTCGTCGCGCCCGGACGCAGGTTGACCTCGAGCAGCTTGCTCTGCCCGGTGCGCCGGTCGTACATCATGTCGAAGTTGGCCAGGCCGACGTAGCCCACGCCGTCCAGGAAACGGCGCAACGAGTCGGTGAGTTCGGCGTCGGCGATCGAGATGATCGCGTTGTTGTTGCCGACCAGGGCGGGGTTGTATTCCGTCAGCACGACCTGGCCCGCAGAGATGAAGCGTGCCTGCCCGGCCGGGGTGGAGTAGGAGTTGGCCACCTGCATGACCGCTTCGTCGCCGGCGAGGTATTCCTGGACGATGAGATCGTCGTCGTAACCCGCCGCGAAGATGCGCGCCGAGATCGCACGCAACCGGCTCGCATCGGCGACCTTATAAACCTTCTCCTTGCCCTCGAACTGCAGCGCCGGGTAGATGTCGGTGTTGGCCGGCTTGAGAATCACCGGGTACGGGAAAGGCAGGTCGTCGCCGAAAGTCGGATCGATGTCGCCTGGTTCCAGCACCACGGTCTCCGGGTGCGGCACCCCGAGTTCGGCGCAGGTGCGGTAGAAATCGGTCTTGTTCATCAGCTTGTCGGCCAACTGCTGGTCGAGCAGCGGCACGACATAACGCGGGTCGAGTTCGTCGCGGTGGCGCAGGACGACATTCGTGTAGTGCTCGATCGTCGGGAAGAGCACCAGCTTGGGGGCATCGAACTCGGCGGCGACTTCCCGCAGCGTCTGCATGATCACCTCGTCCTGATCGAAATCGGGCTTGGTGCGCACCTGCACGATCGTGGAGTCAGCCGTCTCGCGCAATGCGAACCGGCCGAGCGCCAGGGACGACACACCGTAGGCCTCGTGCAATGAGCGCGAAATGTTGTACGCGTTCAAGCCGGTGCCGAGGATGACGGCGACGAAGTCGTTGTTCCCGAGTGTCATGCTGGACGAACTCCCCATTCTCGATCGACGATCACTGCGCGCAGTATGTCAATGGCGACCCGGGTTGCCCGACAGGCGCACCGCCGCTGCGCGCTTTCAGAAGCGCGTGGGCAGATGGGTCGGCAGGCTGAGCCGAGACCCGTGGCGCGGACGGCCCAGACCACTGGCAGCAATCAGGTACTGCACCCGGTAGCGATGCCCGGCGTACGGCTCGAGCAGCTTCGCCAGGCCGTGGTCGTCGACCTCGGCGCCGGTGAGCACATAACCGATGTTCTTGGCCACGTGGTAATCGCCGTAGCTGACCGCGTCGGCATCACCCAGCGCGCGCTGGGCCACTTCGGCTGCCGTCCAGACCCCGATGCCGGGAATCGCGCGCAGCCGTCGCCAGGCCTGCTCGCGGGGAAGTTCGGCGCACTCCTGCAAACGCGGCGCGACCGCCATCGCCCGCATCACGGTGTCGGCGCGTTGCGCATCGACCCCGGCACGCAGCCACTCCCAGGACGGAATGCGCGCCCACCCTGCGACGTCCGGCGGCGTGCGCAACCCCAGCTCGGCTGCCTGGCCGGGCGCCGGGGCGCCGAATCGCCAGACCAGCGTGCGATACGCGGCGAACGCCTGACGGCCGGTCACCCGCTGCTCAAGGATCGCCGGCACCAACGAGTCGATCACCAGACCTGACCGGCCGAGGCGCCAATCAGGTTGTCGGGCAAGACATTCGGCGACCACCTTGTGATGGGCGACGAATTCGTGGATGGGATCGTGATCGCCCAACAGCGCGGGCAGTCGCTGTAGCGTCCAGTCAGCTCCGGGGCCGTAGGCCTGCGCCACCACCCGGTCGCCGCCGGTCGCCGGTTCGAGGTGCAGCCGCAGCGACACCGGGCCCTCAGGCGTGACCGCCGCGCGCCACAGGTGATCGCCTGCCTGGCGCCACGTGGGATCGCCTCCACCGTGCCGCAAACCACCGAGGATGGCCCGCAACGGCACCCGCCGGCCGGGCGCGTAATCGGCAGTGAGCGGTTGTGCAGTCACCGGTCGTGCTGCACCCGGAAGGTGAGCAGAGCCAGGCCGAAACTGCCGTCCTCTTGGCGCTGCGCCTCCTGTGCGCGACGGCCGTCCTCGATGTCGAGATCGCCCACCAGTTTCAGACCGCGGTCGGCGGCGCGGGCGATGATCGACCGGAGGTCAGCCACCGCGACACCGCCCTCATCGGCCGGACCCAGGCGCAGCGTGATGCAGATGAGGCCGCCGCGGCGCACCGCCCACGAGGCACGGGTGAGGTCTTCGTCCACCCCGTGGCCCGAGGTGGAGTGCGGGTGCAACCGGACGGCCAGATCGACACTTCTCGGCTCGACATTGGTGCCGACGACCCCAGGGCGCATGACGTCGTAGGCGAGGGGCGAGAAGCCCGCCTGGACCGCCCAACGGCTGAACGTGGAGCGCTCCCCCACCGAATCGATCACCACCGCACGGCGAGAGCCGTCGTCGACCACACGCAGCAGTGCGGCGAGCGCGCCGTAGGCCGCCCATGCAGCGGTGTCGTCGATGGTGCGGGCAAGGCCGAGTCGGCGAGCGGCGCGGCGGGTCTGACGGGCGACGCGGCCGTCGGTGAGCAGGTCGGTCATGCGGACCTGCTGCAGATCGCCTGCGCGCAACGGACCGGCCGACTCCGAGCGCGGCAGCCGGGCTGCGGTGTCGCGAGCGGCCTGCCGGGCTCGATCAACCGCTCGCTGCACTGCGGGAGACCCCGTGAACGAGCCGGTCAGCGAACCGGTGATGCGTGCTCTGGTCGACGTCCTGCCCTTCACATCGACGACTGTAACCCGCCCCACTGACCGACCTCGGTGGCTCGCGGCAGATACGCGTCGAGGAGCGCACGCTGGTCGGTTCCGAGGTCGTCCTCAAGATGTTCGAGCCCGGGGACGACGAGCCGGGCGGCCGGCAGCCGGTAGAGCGCAGCGAGGTTGAGCAACGCCGTGCTCGTGCCGCCGACCACGCCGGCCGCGGAAACGATCTGCGGGTCGACCTCTGCGGTGAAGGAGGTGTCGAGCACTTCGTAGTCGCGATACCTCTGCGTGTTCTCGGCCGGGTGCGGACGCACCGCGAGTCGTAGCCCCTGCTGGCCCACCACCTGCGCGATCTGCGCGATGTGCTGCAGATAGGCGGTCTCGTCGAGCACACCGAGTTCGACCCAGGGCTGCGCGAGAAAGACAACGCGATCCGAGCGCCCGTCCGGCACCGTTGTTGTCAGCGAACGGAATTCGTCCGCGATGTGCTCATTGAGCGCCCAGCCGTCGGCCTTGTCGTACATCGCCCAACGGGTCGTGGTGAGGGTGCGGGCGGCTCCGTCGACGGCGAAGGCCCGCACTGATCGCCACGGCTGCCCCACACCCTGGCGCGCGAGGGCGTCGCGGCGGGTGGAGCGGTCACCGTAGGTGCCGATGCCTTCGTCGGTGACGACGACGTCGATCTTCCGGCGGGCGCTTGCCCGCCGCAGCTGCAGCCAGGGCTTGATGCCGGGCGCGCCCACCGAGAGATAGGTGAGCCGGTCGCCGTCATGACGCCAACGGGCATCCCCTTCAGGGAAGGTGATGTGGACGCGTGCGTCGCTGGGCAGGATGCGGGTGACGTCCTGCCGGTCGACGCTGGCATTGCCGAGGAATTGACCGCCGCCGATATAGGCGATCTCCAGCGGTTCGTCGGTGGAGGCAAGCCGGTGGCGCAGGTAGGCGGCGATGTGCACGAGGTGGGTGCGACTACGCACCCCGGTGATGACGCAACGCATCAGATCACCGGGGGTCGGCCGGCGCGGGTGAGCTCACGCACGGTCCGCCAACTCATCGGGTGGCGGGGGCCGGCGGGCGTGCGCACTCCCTCTCCGAATCCCTTGAACCACACCTTGAGAGCCTCCTTGTCGTGCACTCGCGCGAGGGTGAGCGCGGTCCACGTGCCGAGGTAGAGCGGCACCAGCGGCACCGGCAGGTTGCGCTTGGCCACCCACACCCGGTTACGCGCGTTCGTGCGGTAGTAGATCGCGTGCCGCGCGGCCTCGGTGTAGGGGTGGTGCACGGTGATCTCGGGGGCGTACCAGAGCTTCCACCCGGCGTCCATCAACCGCCACGCGAGGTCAATACCCTCGTGTCCGAAGAAGAAGTTTCCGGGCCAGCCACCGGCCTGGACGAAGGCCGAACGGCGGATCATGACGACGCCTTCGGAGAAGGTCGCAACCTGACCACCTTGCAGCTCACCGGGTTTCACCCGCAGTCGAGGCACCCACCGTCGTGGCGCCTCACCGCTCACCGGATCGGTGAGGCCTGGCTGACAGAGGGCGATGTCGTCGGCGGCGCTGATCTGAGCCACCAGCCGGGCGAGAGCGTCGGTGCCGGGAATAGTGGCGTCGTCGTCGAAGAAGAACAGGAACTCCCCCACCGCCTCACCGGCGCCGACATTGCGACCCTCGGGGATGCCGAGGTTCTCCGGCTCGTACACCCCGCTCACTCCTTCGGGCAGACCCTCGGGCTGCCAGCCGTTGCCGACCACGACGATGTCGACCTCGACGCCCTCCTGCCGCTGGACGCTGTGGATCGCCTCCGCCAGCGGACCGGGGCGGTCGCCCATCGAGAGCATGACGACACCCACGGTGGGCAGGTTGTTCGTTGACACTGGAACTCCTGTCGGGTCGGACCTGCCTAGGCTACGGGGCGAGCATCGACGAAGGAGAGCCATGACCCGTGCAGCGACCCGGTGGGAACGATCCGATCACAGCGGGTACGGCGAGCGCTTCGCGCAGCTGCACTCCAGCGGGCAGGACATCGACGGTGAAGCCCGCCTGGCCGATGCACTCTGCGCCCGCGGCGCCCGGGTGCTGGACGCCGGGTGCGGGATGGGCCGGGTCGGCGCGGCGCTGGGAAACCGCGGTCACGACGCGTACGGCATCGACCTGGACGCCGCACTGCTCGACCAGGCCGCGCGCACCTATCCGGGCTTCCCGACGGCGAAGTGCCGGGTGGACGAGGCGACGCCGGATCTGCTTGCAGCACAAGGCTTTCCGCGGGCGTACGACCTGATCGTCTGCGTCGGCAACGTGATGATCCTGGGCGAGGACGGCCAGGAGCAGGCGATGCTGACCCACCTACGCGACCTGCTCGCGCCGCAGGGCCGCATCCTGGTCGGCTTCCACACCGACGGCACGCCCGCCGATTCACGCGTCTACAGCGCGGCGGAGTTCGACGCCGACGTCGCCGCGTCCGGCTTGGTGGTCGATGCCCGCTTCGGCACCTACGAGCTGCACCCCTACGACCCGGCCGGCAACTACTGCGTCAGCATCCTGCGCCGCCGACCGGACTGACCTGAAGCAGCTGGACAAACTACGTGGAGGCTTCACCCCGCCATGACGGGGTGAAGCTTCCACGTTGTTCATCACGGCGCAGCGGAGCAAGCGTCAGGAGACCGAAGCAACTCCATAGACCTCGCCGGTGACGATGCGTGCTGCGCGAGCCTGCGAGCTCAGCACGAGGAGGAGTAGCGAGAAAGAGCACAGTTGCGAAGGAGTTGCTGAGCGTCCCTGACGCGCAGCGCAGCAAGCGTCAGGAGACCGAAGCAACTCCATAGACCTCGCCGGTGAGGATGCGTGCTGCGCGAGCCTGCGAGTGGAGCACGAGGAGGAACGGCGAGAGAAAACACAGTTGCATAGGCGTTGCGAGTACGGCACTGACCGAGCGAAGCGGAGGTCAGGCCGTGCTTGCAACTCCGTAGCAAACCAAAATGTCGTCGAGTTGTTCCCAGTGGAGGGTGACCTTGGTGGCGATCTCGTCGGGAAGCCGTAGGCCGGGCCAGTTCAGCCAGGAAAGCACCGGCAGGTCGAGGGCCTTGGCGGCGGCTTCGCAGCCGGTCCACAGCGGCCAGACGACGGCGGGGTCCATGGAGCGGGCGCGGCGGCCGAGCATGGCCGACACCGGCTGGTCGGCGATCTCGGCGTCGATGGCATAGGTGAGGCCGTCCCGTTCGGGTGCCTGCCAGGCGACGCCCCGGCCGTCGGCGAGATAGGAGCGGGCGGTGCCGGGGTAGGTCTCGCCGTTGACGTGCGCCCCGAGCACGAGGTATTCGGCGTTGGCGAACTCGCTCAGGATGGATTCGCGCTCGGTGATTGTGTTCATCGCGATCGCCCGATCAGATGGATCCGCCGCCGTCGACGACGATGACCTGGCCGTTCATGTTGGTGTCGTCGAAGAGCAGGGTGTGGACGATCGGGGCGATGTTCTCGGGTTCGACCAGCCGGCCGGTGGGCGTGCGACGGGTGATCGTCGACAACTGCTCGGTGCCGAGCACGGAGGACATCTCGGAGGCGAAGAAGCCGGGGGCCACGGAGTTGACCAGGAAGCGTCCGTGCATCTCCCGGGCGAGCGCACGGGTGGCGGAGTCGAGCCCGCCCTTGGTCGCGGAGTAGGCCACCAGGCCGGCGTAGCCACGCTGGGCGCAGATGGAGGTGACGTTGACGATGCGGCCGCGGCCGGACTTGGCCATCGCGTGCCGCAGGAAGGCGCGGGTGAGCACGAGGGTCGCGGTGAGGTTGGTGGAGATGATCTGCTCGATCCGCTCGGCGGACGTGTGCAGATGCATGGAGTCCTGACCGATGGCGGCGTTGTTGACCAGCGCGTCGATCGGGCCGAGCTTGGCCGAGGCGTCCTTGATGAACTTCTTCACCGCCGACTCGTCGGTGATGTCGACCGATCCGATGAAGACGGTGTCGGGGTGCTGCGCCTGCAACTCCTCGAGCTCAGGGGTGACGGTGCGGGCGAAGGTGGCCACCTTGGCGCCACCGGCGAGGGCGTCCTTGACCAGATCGAGGCCGAGACCTCGCGATCCGCCGGAGACCAGGACGCAGGACGCTGCGGGGATCGGGGTGTTCTCAGACATCGCTCTTCAGCGTCTCCTTCAACGGGATCTCGTCGCGTACGCGGATCCGCCGCGGTACGGAATAGTCGGGCAGTCGTCCGGCGCACCAGGACTGCAGGTCGGCATCGCTCACAGGCTCGGCATCGGGATCGAGCACGACCTCGGCTGCCACGACCATGCCTACCAGGGGTGCCTTGCGCCCCTTCACAGCGGCCCAGGCAACAGCCGGATGCTCCAGCAGAACTCCGCGCACCTTGGAGGCCGAAGCCTTGGATCCGCCGACGTTGATCTCGTCGGAGGCGAGGCGTCCGGTGATCAGCACGCGACCGTCCGCGAGCTCGACATGGTCGCCGGTGCGGATGGCGGCGTCCATGCCTTCGGCGGCTTTGCTGGAGGCGATGACGAGTTCGCCGTCGACCACCGACAGCTTCGGACGCCCGGGGGTGTCGCGGTCGAGCCAGTCCTGCGGAAAGCCTGCTTTTCCGTCGTGCACTGCAATCGCAGCACCCGCTTCGGACGAGGCGTAGATCCAGGAGATGCGAGCCTTCGGGTAGACCTCGCGCAACCGGTCGAGGATCGCCTGGTCGACCGGCTCACCACCGAGGGTCACCTGCTCCAGGGGCAGCTTCGCCATGACCTCACCGGAGCGCCA
The DNA here is from genome assembly GCF_017654605.1 of Yimella sp. cx-51. Classification (GTDB taxonomy): domain Bacteria; phylum Actinomycetota; class Actinomycetes; order Actinomycetales; family Dermatophilaceae; genus Yimella. The sequence goes on along the minus strand of NZ_CP072113.1, from coordinate 898,628 downwards.
GAGCGCCTGGCGCCAGAAAGTGGGGGTGCCCGAGGCTGCTGTCACGCCGTGTTCGAGCGCGAGTGCGGGCCAGTCGTCCAGCTGCGAGGGCTCGATGAAGAGCACGCTCTGATCGGCCAGGCCGAGCGACAGCGTGACGACCTGCCACCACGCGTACGCGCCGACGGCGTACGGGCACAGCCACGTACGAGCAGGCTGCGAGCCCGCCACCGTCGTCAGCGAATCGAGGGTGTGCGCCACCTGCTTGGGACGTCCGGTGGAGCCGCTGGTCAGCAGCCACACCCGGCCATCCTGCGGCGCGCGCTCGGATGTGGCCGGCTCGATCTGCCCGCCTCGCACGACCGCCAGGCCGTCGGCGCGGAAGTCGGCAGCCTGCTCCTTGCCCACCCGGCCCGAGCCGGCGATGAGGGTCTCGCGTCCACCTGCGACATGGGCCCACACCGCCTTGAGGGCGCTCAAGTGATCATCGACCAGGAAGGCCGACGCGGCGGGCCAATCCGGCTGTGCCGCATCGAGATCGGCCCAGGTGCCCGCCCAGAACGAGGTGATGATGCGGTTGTTCGCACCCGGCACCGATGTGCGCTCGTGCTGCCCGGGAGCGCCCGAACTCGCAGGCAAGGCGTCAGCTCTCTTGCAGTTGCTCGATGAACGTGAGCACGTCGCCGACGGTCTCGATCGAGCGCAGTCCGGGGGCGTCGAAGTTCAGCTCGGCGTCGAGTTCGTCCTCGACCCGCAGCGCGAGCTCGGAGAAGTCGAGCGAGCGGAAACCGATCTCCGACAGTTGCGTCTCGTCACTCTCGGGCAGGTCCTTACCCTGTGCCTGCAGCACTTCACCCATCATCGAGCGCACCTGCTCACGGCTCAGCGTGGTCATCAATCCTCCGGGGTTGGTTGTGGTCCGGTCAGTTAGTCTATCGGCGTTCTGCACCCTTCCCGTCTTACCTGTCCGGAGGCTTGATGTTGCGTCCAGTGACCGACGCCGACAAGGACCTCGTGCGCGTCTGGCGAAATCATCCAGAGGTGCGCGCGGTGTCCCTGACCCGCGACGTCATCTCCCCCGAACAACACGATTCCTACTGGAAGTCGTTGCAGGGCAACGAAGCCCGCAAGGTCTACATGTACGAGCGCGGCGGGCGTCCAGCCGGTGTCGTCACCTTCTTCGACATCGACGCCGACGCCAAGACCGCGATGTGGGGCTTCTACCTCGACAACGACGGGCTCACCGAGCGTGGCGAGATGCTGCCGGCGTTCATCGACATCCAGCGCCAGGCGGTGAAGTTCGCGTTCAGCAATCCTGACGGCCTGCTGCTGGAGCGACTCGACGGCGAGGTCATGGACGCCAACGAAGCGGTGCGGCGCATGAACAAGCGCAACAAGTTCGAGGAGATCGCCACGGACGAGCGCGTCATCGACGGCGAGGCCGTCACCATTCACACCATCCGCCGCAGGAGGCAGCCCAATGACTGATTCGGTACGCATCGGGCAGCACGAGATCGGTCCTGGCCACGAGCCGTACATCATCGCCGAGATGTCGGGCAACCACGACGGCTCGCTGGAGAAGGCACTCGACATCGTCCGCATGGCTGCGGCTTCGGGGGCGCACGCGATCAAGCTGCAGACCTACAAGCCCGAGACCATCACCATCCAGTCGGACGCTCCTGATTTTCGGCTCTCCGACTCGCACGAGTTGTGGGGCGGTCGGACGCTGTGGGATCTGTACGAAGAAGCGCACACTCCCTGGGAATGGCACGAGCCGATCTTCGCCCTGGCCAAGGAACTCGGCATCACCGCGTTCTCCTCTCCCTTCGACCCCACCGCGATCGATCTGCTGGAGTCGCTCGACGTGCCCGCTTACAAGATCGCCAGTTCGGAGATCGTCGACCTGCCGTTGATCCGGCTCGCGGCGAGCAAGGGCAAGCCGACCATCATCTCCACCGGCATGGCCTCGGTGAAGGAGATCACGGCTGCGGTCGAGGCCGCGCGATCCACCGGTAACGAGCAGATCGTCGTGCTGGCGTGCACCGCCAACTACCCCGCTGACCCCAGCGAGTCGAACCTGCGCGGCATCCCGGTGATGCGGGACGCCTTCGGCACTCTCATCGGCTACTCCGACCACACGATGGGCATCGGCGCGGCGATCACCGCGGTCGCCCTCGGTGCGGTGCTGGTGGAGAAGCACGTGACGCTCTCCCGGGCCGAGGGCGGCGTCGATGCGTCCTTCTCCTCCGAACCCGACGAACTGCGCATGTTGGTCGAACAGACAAAAATTGGCTGGCAGTGCCTGGGTCAGCCCCGCATCGGCGCTCGCCAGCAGGAGAAGGAAGGCCTGCGCTTCCGGCGCTCGCTGTACGTCGTGGAAGACGTCAAGGCCGGCGACGCCGTCACCGCGCAGAACGTCCGCTCGATCCGACCGGCCGGCGGCCTTCCGGCCGACGACTTCGCGCTGGTCGAAGGACGCACCTTCAGGGCCGACGCCCCCAAGGGCACCGCGCTCTCCTGGGAGCTCATCTGAGGGCTGATCTCCCCAGACCGAACTGACAAGCGCCGCCACCTGCAACAGGTGGCGGCGCTTGTCAGTTGCCGAAGGTCTGCTACTTGCGGATCTTCTTGACCACGCGGCGAGCGGCGTCCTTGGGGAGGTTCTTGCCCTGCTTCTTGGCGTAACGCACACCCTTCTGCACATTCGACTTCGCCACGAAGGTCGCGTACTGCTTCTCGTCCCAGCGCAGGCGGGCCCAGGTGCTCTTCAGCTCGTCCTGCTGACGCTTGACGACCGCGAGCAGTTCTTCGCGGGTCTGGCCCTGGTCAGCCACCCGACCGACCCACCGCTGCAGGTCGTCCGGACGCGGGGCACCGGCCATCGCACCGAGCGCAGCCAAACGGGTCTGCCGGTTCATCGCAGTCGGCCAAGGGTGCTTGAGCCCGTGGCCCATGATCGTGCCGAGCAGATCGGACAACGCCGCCCAGACGACGTCCTCGAGCCGCGCGTCGGCAGCCGCAGCCTCGAGGAAGACCACGTCGCCGGCGTCCCCGTCCACGAAGACATTGCGCAGGCGCGCGTCGGCGTACTGCGCAGGCACGACGCCGTTGACGGCAACCTCCTGCAACCGGGCGTACCACTGCTTCAGCACGCGGCGCATGGTCGGGGTGTCGGAGTCACCGGCCGCTTCGATCAGCTCGATCAGAGCGGTACGGCCACCGGCCGGAATACGGAACTCGTGACCATCACTACGACGCAACACTCCTTGCGCCACAGTCCAGTCGGAGGTGCTTCCTGCAGAGTCGACGGTGCGGGCAGCCGGCTCTGACGAACCGCCGAGCACCACAACCCATCCGGCAGCGACGTCATCGATGCGGTCGGCCAGCGCAGCCGAGCGCCACGGGATCGGCGAGGCACCGCCGCGCAGCGCGTAAGCAGCGGCGAAGTCGCGCAGCGAGGACGAACCCGATGCGCCACTCGTCAGCACGTCCACCCGTCGCCACGCCGGCAGGAAGCCCCAGACGACTGCATCGCGGCCAGCCTCCTGGACGAACGAAGCGACCTGCTCGGGAGTGCGCGGACGGGAGGCGTCCCAAGTGCGGAAAGGCGTCCAGTCGCGGTCGAGGTTCATCGCGTAGGAGTCGATGCTGGTGACCGAGCGGTGCAGTCCACGCTCGTTCTCGACAGCGAGCAGAACAGGCGCATCCGGTGCCGCACAACGCAACACCTCGGCGGCCAACTCTGCCCAGGTGCGGTCGCCCTCCTCAGCCGAGAGCACTCGGTAGAGGTCGTCGAGGGCGACGACAGCGTCGAAGGTCTCGCCCTGCTCGACCGCATGCGCCAGGCTGCCTGCGCGCACCTGAGCGGTCGGCACCCGCGTTGCGATGGTCCCGGCGTCCGGCGCGGAGCGGATCACGACGACCAGCTCGTCCACCCGACCAGCGAGGTCTTCCAGCAGCGCCGGATCGTGCGGGCCCACGACGAGCACCCGACCGCGGACCTCCTTGGTCAGCTCCGCGATCAGCGGATGCCAGGACGGGCCGTCGACATCGAGGTCGACCCAGTTCTGCATCACTCCCTGCCCGAGGGTGACGTTGTCGTACTGCTTCAGTTCGACGATGCGAGCCATGGTTCGTCCCATCCGAGCGTGTAGCGAAGTTCGTCGGCACCCATCACGAAATCAGTGCCCATCTCCTGGCGTGCAGTGGCTACGGCGGCCTCGACATCGAGGTGCTCGCCGAACATCTCGGGGTACAGGGCCTCGAGCAGACCCGCCCCGTTGAATCCGGCCTTGGCCTCGATCTCCATCGGATCGCCGTAGACCGCAGGCTCACAGCCGGCAGCCGCGCCGTACATCACCGCGGTCGTCAGCCGGTTGGAGATCACCCGCTTGTGCTTCTTCAACTCCTCCAGTTGCCGAAAGAGGAAGAAGCGGTCGGTGCCCTGCCACTGCTGACCGCGGCGGCCGTGGGTGATGACCCGAAAGCCGGAGTCCTCGTAATGGCCGCGGATCTCGGGGTCGTCGTACTCCACGTAGTAGAGGCAGGCCGTCACCGGGCCCTCCTCGACCTGCTTGATCTCCTCGATCAGGCGATCGTGTTGACCGATCACCGACTCGTAGTCGGCCGTGCCGTGGAAGGGGTAGAAGATCGTGCCCTCGCGACTCTCCGGCTGTTCGTCCTTGCGCAGATCCATCAGGTAGAGGAACGGCGCGCCGATGACGGCGAAGTCTCGCCAACTGATCACCTGGCCGCGACGGCGGTTGCGATCGGTCCAGACCAGCTTGGTGAAGCTGTGGTCGTTGACGTGGCCGTACCCGAGACCGTGGGCGAAATTCCACCCGTGCTGGATCACGCCACGCACCGGCGGCGGAGCGGCCGGGTCGAGGCCGCAGTACTCGGCGAGGATGTGGGCATGGCCGTACCAGTGATTGGTGTGGTCCACGCACAAACCTCCGTCGAAGTGCTGTCAGGTCGCCAGCGAGATTAGCAGTGACCGGCCCGTTCACCGGCCACCCAGCGCCGGGCCCGCGCTCGCGTAGACTCCGACCGGCCCGTTGGCCCGCCAGCACCGATTCGAGGGAGGTCGGATGGATCCGCTGATCAGCGCGATCGTCCCGTTCTACAACGTCGAGGAATTCTTCGACGACTGCCTGCGCACCATTTCGCGGCAGACCTACGACCGGTTCGAATGCCTCCTGGTGGACGACGGCTCCCCCGACGGTTCCGCCCTCATCGCGCAGCAGTGGGCCGAGCGCGACAGCCGGTTCAAGATCATCACCCAGGAGAACAAGGGCCTGGGCGCCGCCCGTAACACAGGCACGGACGCGGCCGCCGGCGACTACCTGATGTACCTCGACAGCGACGACCTGATCGCTCCCAGGGCCTTCGAGCAACTGGTCACCAGCCTCGAGCAGTCGGGTTCCGACTTCGCCGCCGCACACATCTGGCGCCTGCCGCTGACCCGACCGATCGAACCCTCGTCCGCGCATGCCGAGCCGTTCGGTGAGCGCCGTCAGCGCACGTCCATCCGGGAGATTCCGCTGCTCATGCGAGACCGCATGGCGTGGAACAAACTGTGGCGTCGCAGCTTCTGGGAGGACGGCGAATTCGCTTGGCCCGAAATGAAGTTCGAGGACTTCCCGGTCACGATGCGGGCTCATCTCGAGGCCGAGGCGGTCGACACCCTGCCCGACCCGATCTACGTCTGGCGCGAGCGCCCGGTCGGCCAGTCGATCTCGGGCCAGGGCAAAGACCTCAGCAATGTGCAGGACCGCGTGAAGGCCGCCTTCATGGTGCTCGACACCGTCGATGAACTCGCCACCCCCGAGGTGCGCGAACTCGTCCACTCCCACCTGATCGACGTCGATCTGCGTGAGGTCATGGGTTCGCTCGTGCACGCCGACGCCGAGCACCAGCCGGCCATCGAACAGCTCGCCCACGAGTTGGCCCAGCGCGTCGACCCGGCCGGTGTGGGCCTGGCCCGCCCCGAACTGCAGCGCGCCTACCAGGCTGCCCGGGAGAACGACACCAAGACGCTGCTGGAGATCTCGCGCAAGCGCGCCGGTCTCGGCCACCCACCGCGCTCGAAGGCCGACCTGGCCCGCCGCGCCCCGAGCGCTCTGGCGGAGCGCGCCCAGAAGCTCGCCGCGAAGGCGTCAACCCACCGTCCGCGCGCCGGGCGCCTGGTTGACTCCCGGCTCAGCCTGGGGGAAATGGTCTACCGCGTCGAGATTCCGCTCAACGAACGCGCTCGCGAACGCGCGGAGGTCAGCGCCACCCTCGGCGGCCAGGAGATGAAGGTGAAGTCGCAGATCACCCCGACCGGGCTGATCTGTGATCTGAGCATCGACACCCTGCCCGTGGCGACCAAGGGCGGTTTCCAGCCGCTGGAGATCGATGTGAAGGCCGGCCCCCTGCACTACGGCGGTCACGTGACCGCGACCGGTGATCAACTCGCCGGTCTCCACCGCGCCGGCTACTGGGTGCAGGGCAAGGTGACGCACGGACGCTTCGGCGTCGAACGCAAGCGCCGCGTCGTGCTCATCGAGCAGGTGCGCCTGAGCGGCACCGACCTGCTGCTGCACCTGTCGGTGCCCAGCGGCACGCTGGTCATCGAACAACCCTGGCCGAGCACCGGCGTTGAGGTGCAGGTGCACGACCACCGGGCGGTCATCCATCTCGACCAGGTGATCCCGTCGGATCCGGCCGACAACCCGCACACGGACATCGCCTCCCGACGTCTGCAGTTGCGGACACTCACCGGCGATGAGCCGATTCGCTTGGCCAGCAAGGGAATTCGCGCAAATGTGTGCGGTCGTGACGTCGAGCTGCTCGGCGCTCTCGACGGCACCGCGTTCCTCGCCCACCGTCCGCGCAAGAGCTGAGCTGTCTTGCCAGCCCGCCTCTCCCCCGGCTCCATCCGCCCGCACGCTGCAGAAGGTCTCGTATGACTGAGCTCGCCCACCGCCCGCTGCTGAGCGTGGTCGTCCCGTTCTACAACGTCGGCGCCTACATCGGCGACTGTTTGGAGTCGATCCGCACGCAACTGCTGACCGACATCGAGGTGATCCTCGTCGACGACGGCGGCAGCGACAACTCGATCGATGTCGCTCGTGAGTTCGTGGCCAAGGACGACCGCTTCACCCTGGTGAGCCAGGAGAACCAGGGCCTGGGCCCGGCTCGTAACACCGGCACCGCCCACGCGACCGGCAAGTACATCACCTTCGTCGACAGCGACGACCTCATCGCGCCACGCGCCTACACCTCGATGGTGGGCTCGCTGGAGGAGACGGGTTCGGCTTTCGCGGCAGGCAATGCGATGCGGTTCAGTTCGCACAAGGGCGCTTACCAGTCGTGGACGCACCGCTCCCCGTTCCGCCAGACGCGCATCGCCACCACGATCAACAAGACCCCGGAGCTCATGCGCGACCGGATGATCTGGAACAAGGTCTACCGGCGCTCCTTCTGGGACGCCGGCGGCTACGAGTTCCCGGCGATCCGCTACGAGGACTACATGGTGACGCTGCGGGCCTACCTGGAGGCGCCGGCGGTCGACATCCTCTCCGAGCATGTCTACTTCTGGCGCGACCGCGAGTCGGGCGACTCCATCACCCAACAGGCGGCCCGCGCCGACAATGCCCGCGACCGTTATCTGTCGGCGGCAATGGTGCTCGACGTCCTCGCCGACCACGCCGCCAGCAAGGACGTGCGCGACCGCGTCCACGCCTATTTCGTGCACATCGACCTCGTCGCCCTCGCCGAGTCGATGGTGTGCGTGCCGGAGGAGGATCGCGGCGCTGCCGAGCAGATGGCCCTCGACCTCGCGCGCAAGCTCGACCCGACGGTCACCGGCGAAACGACACGGTTGGCACGTCTGGTGCATCGCAGTCTGCTGGACGGCGACCTGCCGATGGTGCGCCATCTGGCGCGCTGGCGGCTGTCGGGCGACACCAGGACTTTCGCCAAGAACCTCGCCCGACACCCGCGGCCACAGGTGGTGCCGACCGCCCTCGGTGCGGTGATCAGCCGCCGCAAGCCGCAGAGCCCGCTCAAGGCCCGCCGACTCAAGAGCAAGCTCACCAGCGCCGAGTGGGACGAGCAGTCGCTGAAGCTGGAGATCTCCACGACCATCCGTCGCCAGATCGCCGAACGGGCAACGGTGACCGGTGAGCTCATGTGGGGCGACACGCACCACACCGCGGTGCCGGTCACCTCGAAGGTCGAGGGCAACAGCATCCGCATCACCATGGTGATCGACCAGGCCACGATGCGATCTTTCGGTGAAGACTGGAAGATGGCGAATGTCGTCCTGCAGTTGCGGATCGGCACGCTGAAGTGGCGCGGACAGGTGCGCCTCGACGCCGACCTGCTGCCGGGCATCCGCCAGATGTCGGACGGCTACTGGATCCAGCCGCGCGGTATCGGGTGGTACCTCGGGCTGCAGCGTCTGAAGACGCCGACCGTCATCGATCGGGTCGAGATCGACGGCGACACTCTCCGGCTCTATCCAGCGGTCGGTCGCCTCGACACGCCGATCTCGCTGCGCCGCCCCGCTCCGAGTCCGCAACTGGAGTTCGAACTCAACAATGGCGAGGCCAAGGTGCTCGCCTCCTTGCTGGTCGAGGACGACCCGGCCGACAACCTCGTCACCAAGGTCGCCGAGCGATGCCTGGTGCAGGTGCTGCCCACCGGCATGCCACCGCTTTGGCGCTACGGGAAACGCTCCCCCGACGCCGACCCGCTGCCGGAATGGGCGCAGGAGTACGACGAGTACGTCTACCTCGCCGGGCCCCCGGCCACGACCGTCATCGGCGACAAACTCGTGACGATCGGCCGCGGCTGGTACGGAATGTTGGTCGTCCGGCAGCAGCCACTGGTCGCCAAGGCGCCGACGGCGGACGCGGAGGACCAACCCTCCGAGCTCGATCAGGAGGACGCCGAACTCGCCGAGGTGGGCGGCGACCCCAGCGAGGGTGTGCTGCCTCCAGCAGCCGCACCCGACCAGGCCGAGATCTGATCCGGCCTGCTCCACACGAACAAACGGTTCAGCCCCAGCGCAGTGCGCTGGGGCTGAACCGTTTGTTCAGGAGGCGGCCGTCAGGCGCCGAGGAAGCCTCGCACCAACTGGATCACCTGGTCGACCTGGGAGTCGGTGAGGTCGGGGAACATCGGCAGGCTGATCTCCTGCTCCGAGTAGGCCTCGGCGACCGGGAGGCTGCCCTTGCGATGGCCGAGGTCCTGGAACAACGGCTGGTGGTGCACCGGGATGTAGTTGACCTGCACGCCGATGCCGCCGTCCCGCAGATGGTCGAAGAGCTGGCGTCGGCGACCGTCCTGGATGCGCAGCGGGTACAGGTGCCACATCGGCGAGGCGCCCTCGCGGTGCCCGGGAAGGATGAGTTCGTCAATGCCGGCGAGGCCTTCGTTGTAGCGATCGGTGATCGCCTGCCGACGCAGCTTGAACTGCTCGAGCCGCTTCAGCTGACTCGACCCCAGTGCCGCGAGCACATCGGGCAGCCGGTAGTTGAGCCCGAGCGAGGTGACCTCGTAATACCAGCCACCGTGCACGTCCATGAGTTCGGGCTTGCGCTCGTAACCGATGCCCTTGAACAGCCGTGCCCGGTCGACGAGGTGGGCGTGGGGTGCCACGACCGCGCCGCCTTCGGCGGTGGTGAGGTTCTTGGTCGGGAAGAAGGAGAACGTGGTGATGTCGGCCAGCGAACCCACCGGCACACCGTCGAGCGAACCGGCGATGCTGTGGGCGGCGTCCTCCAGCAGGAGCGCACCGTTGTCGTGCGCCAACTGCTTCAGTGCCGGCGCGTCGATCGGGTGACCGGCGTAGTCGACGCCGGCGATCACCTTGGTACGATCGGTGATCTTTTCGGCGACCGAAGCGGGGTCGAGGTTGCCGGTGTCAGCGCTGACATCGGCGAAGACGATCTCGGCGCCCTGCCACATCGCGCACGTGGCCGTGGCGAAAAAGGTCAGCGGCGTGGTGATCACCTGGTCGCCCGGCTGCAACTGCAACGCACCGTAGGCGGTGTGCAGCGCAGCGGTGCCCGAGGTGACCGACACCGCGCGGTGCGGCACTCCGGCGATGGTTGCGATTTCGTCCTCGAAGGCGTCGACGGCAGGACCGGTGGTCAGCCAGTCGCCGCGCAGCACCGCGGCGACTGCTTCGATGTCGCTCTCGTCGATCGATTGACGGCCGTAGGGCAGAACCATCAGATGCCGGACTCCAGCATCTCGCGCAGTTCGTCGGCGCCGATCCAGATGTCGTTCTTGTCAGAAGCACAGTGGAAGCCCTCGGGCACCGGCACGGCGTCCTTCGGCGGCTCGTACCCCCAGGTGGCGAACTCCGGCTGCAGGATGTAGTACTTGCCATCCATCACGATGACCGCACGGCGACCCTCTTCCTCGGAGATCATCTCCTCATGCAGCTTCTCGCCCGGGCGCAGACCGATGTCGTGCATCTTCGCGCCGGGCGCGACGGCCTGGGCGAGATCGGTGACCATGTGTGACGGGATGTGCGGGACGACCAATTCGCCGCCCTGCATCATGTCGAAAGTGTCGAGCACCATCTGAACCGCGTCGGGCAGGGTGATCAAGAATCGGGTGCAGCGCAGATCGGTGATCGGCAGCGACTCCCCCGCCTCGTGGAGGGCGCGGAACTTGGGGATGATCGAGCCACGGGAGCCGGTGACATTGCCGTAGCGCACGACGGCGAAGCGGGTCGGGTAGGCGGCGGCGTAGTGGTTGCCGAGGATGAACAGCTTGTCGGCGGTGAGCTTGGTGGCGCCGTAGAGGTTGATCGGGCTGGACGCCTTGTCGGTGGAGAGCGCCACGACCTTCTGCACGCCGGCGTCGATGCTCGCCTCGATGACGTTCTGGCTGCCCAGCACGTTGGTCTTCACGAACTCGTGCGGGTTGTACTCACCGGTGTCGACCTGCTTCAGCGCAGCCGCGTGCACCACGTAGTCGATGCCGTGCATCGCACGGCGTAGGCGGTCGAGATCGCGCACATCGCCGATGAACCAACGCAGGCGGGGGTCGTCGCCGAACAGCTGGCGGGCCTCCCACTGCTTGAGCTCGTCGCGCGAGTAGATCACCACGCGCTTGGGGTCTTCCTGCTCCAGCAGACGCTTGATGAACGCCTTGCCGAACGAACCGGTGCCACCGGTCACCAGGATGGACGAACCCTGAAGAATGCTCACGTGATGACTCCCGTGCGTCGCGTGTGATGTGTCAGCGCCCGGGACCGATCGCGCGACACCGTGAGAGGTCGACGAGAACACCGGACGACCGGGCAGTTCAGGCTAGCATCGAGCCGCCGATCGACCGCGCCGACACGGCTGCTTTGGCGGCACCGGCGCACCTCGTTCCGAAGGCAGTCGCGCACTCGAGGAGAGCGATGTCACATCCGCAGGTCGGCCTTCGGGTCGAAGCCCACCCCGCCACCGGAGTCGGGCACGCCGTCCGACTGCTCGCGCTCTCCCAGGAGCTCCTTGCCCGCGGCGCGTCGGCCACTGTCTTCGGTGAACTCGACGTGCCCTGGGTCGCCCGCGACTTCGCTGCTGCTGGAATCGCGCTGCGCCCGGCAGACGAAATCACCGACGCCGCGCTGAGCCACGCGGTGATCGACGGCTACGACATCCCGGCAACCGTGGGCACTGCCCTTCGAGCACGCGGCGTGCGGGTGCTGGCCATGGTCGACGGGCCGTTCGGTGCGCAGCAGGAGGCCGATGTCTACGTCGACCAGAACTACGGCGCTCGCCCTCGCCTCGTCGATGTCGGACAACTCGCCCTGGCCGGCGTGGAGTGCGCGCTGTTCCGGGACGAGGTCTTGCGCGCCCGCTCCCCCAGACCCCGCCTGGAAGTGCCCCGGCTCCTGGTCGTCTTCGGTGGGTCCGACCCGTACGCGGCGTGCCCGGAACTCGCGGCGCTGGCGTTGCGCACGTCCCATCCGGTCGAGGTGATCGCCGTCGCGGCAACCGACGCGATCGCAGAACGGCTCGTCGGCCTGGATCTCGGCGAAGGTCAGACCGTGGAGATCGTCCGCAATCCACCGGACCTCCCGGCGCTGGCCAGCACGTGCACCGCCGCGATCAGCGCCGCGGGGTCGACCATCTGGGAACTGCTCTGCCTCGGTGTGCCAACGGCGAGCGTGTGCGTGGTCGACAACCAGGAACAGGGCTATGCCGCCACGAACGACGCAGGCCTCACCGTGCCGGGCGGGCGCCTGCCCCATTTGCGCGGAGAGGACGCCGGGACCGAGCAGCAGATCGCGACGGATTCGATCAGGGCCCTGCTCACGGACACCGACCTGCGCGCCGCGATGGCCGTCCGCGGTCAGGCACTCGTGGACGGTCGCGGCCGCGAACGCGTTGCGGACGCCCTGCTGAGTTGACCCCGCACCTGGCAAATCGGCGTGAGTTCGTGGGGTTCGCAACGCCGACGAACCCCACAAGCTCACGCCGATTTCAGATCTAGCGAGCCGTCCAGCCGCCGTCGACCACGATGTTGGCGCCGGTGACGAACCGGGAGTGGGGCGAGGCCAGGAAGAGCAGCGCCGTCTTGATGTCTTCGGGGGCACCGACCGTGCCGGTGAGCGTGTGGTCCTTCAGCGCCTGGACGAACTCACCGTTGGCCTGCGCAGCGAGCGCCGGGAAGGGCCCCGGGGTGATCGCGTTGACCCGGATGCCCTCCGGACCCAATTCCGCTGCAGCGTAACGCGATAGCTGCAGCAGAGCAGCTTTGGCGGCGCCGTAGAAGGGCGGGTTGCGGCCCTCCTCGGTGGCGTACATCGTCATGTCGGGCGCGACCAGGCCGTACATGGAGGCGACGTTGATGACCGCCGGTGAGCCCCCGGCAGCCACGGACGCTGCGAGGCCGGCGCGAGCAGCAGTCATACCGCGCCAGGCCGCTTTGACGGCGAGCTCGAAGGCCTCGTCGAAGTTGTCGTCCGTTGCCGTGCGCATCGAACCACCGCGGCCGACATGGGCGTTGTTGACCAGCACGTCGATGCGGGGCAGTGATTCCAGCAGGGCCGGCCAGGCGTTGGTGGTGACATCGATCGCATGCAACTGCACTCGTGGCGAATCGGCCAACTCCCCCAGCGCGTCGCGCAGTCGGGTGGTGTCGCGGCCGAGGGCGTGCACCGTGGCACCGGCGTCGTGCAAGGCATCGACCATTGCCGCACCGAGCCAACCGGAGGCTCCGGTCAGCACTGCGGTCGCGTCGTCCAGCCGGAACAAATCTGTCACCACTCCACCTTCCATGTGCTCGGGTCGACCAGCGTCGGACTGCCGGCGGGAATTGCTTCGTCCACGATGGCGATCTCCTTCGCCGTCAGCGGTGCCCGGGCCAGCAGCATCGCCTGGTCACGCACTTGGTCGGTGCTCTCGGCGCCCAGGACGACGGAGGTGACGAAGTCGTGGCCGCGCACGTACGCCAGGGCCAGGTCGGCCGCCGATGCACGGCCGAGTTGCTGCACCAGTGCCGGGAGCCGGTCGCGCAGCAACTCAATGTCATCGGACACATTCGCCGGCCAGCGGCCAGCTTCGGGCACGGCGAGCAGACCTTGCAGGAAGACGCTGCGCACGGTGACGATGACGTCCGGGCGCGCGGCGAGCGCCTGCTGCACCTGCGGTGCCGTCCACCGGCGGTCGAGCAGGTTGAACGGCAGTTGCACGTATCCCAGGCGCGGATCGGCCAGCGCTTCGAGGAGTTCTTCAGGCGTGGCCAGCGAGGCACCGATGACCGTGCACAGACCTTCGGCGCGGGTCTGGTCGAGGGCATCGGCGACGGCGCCGCCGGCCTTGTTCCAGTCAGCCCAACGGTGCAGCAGGATCGCGGCCACCGAACCCGAGCGCAGCAGTCGCAGCGATTCCTGCACCGAGGCGTTGACGGCGTCGCGTGCCGCTGCGGGTGAGTCGTCGGGCGTGAGGTCGTCCAGCGGGCGCACCTTGGTGACCACGCCGATGCGCTCGGACAATCCGTGCGCCAGTGAGTTGCCGATGCGGGCCTCGCTCTCGCCGTACGCCCGCGCGGTGTCGACATGGGTCGCGCCGGACGCCGCGGCGACGGCCAAGATGCGGGATGCACCGAGCGCGTCGGGTTGGCCCACCCGGTTCGCGGCCCCGTAGACGACACCGAGTTGCACTGCCCCGAGCACCCACGGCCCCTGCTCGATGGCATTACCGCGCGCTCCGGCGAGGGGCTCCGGCAAAGCGCCGCCGGCGTCCGCCCATGCCCGCAGCAGGTCGCGCCACGGGGCGGCCACGGCGTCCGGCACGGCGCCGAGCGCGGTCGCGGCGACGACGTAGTCCTGCAGGGTGTCAATCGTGCACCGCACCCGCAGCGGATCGCCCGCGCTGAGGCGTGGCACGAAATCCAGGTCATTGGTGTGACGCCGGATCCACGGCGTCACGTGCTCACGGTCGAAGGAGGACGTCGTCTCGGCCGCTGCTTGCCGCAGCAGCCCGACCCGGATCACCTCGGCGCCCACGCCGTAGATGTCGGCCATCGTCACCCGGATGTAGTCCTCACCGGCGGTGTTCATGGTGTCGATGAGTTCGCCGAGGAATTCCCCGTCCGGCACCGCGTTATCACCGGTCAGTCGCACTACTAGGTCGTCGTCGTCCATGTCGGCGGTGGCAGCGACGAAGCGGCCGAGCGGGTCGTGCAGCGACCCGCGGAAGACGGTGATGCCCGCGGCCTCGACCGCTTGCGCCAGGACGTCGTCGTCGGACTGGTCGCTGGTGGCCACGACCACTGGCAGACCGGCATTTCCTGCTCGTCGCGCCGCGAGGACGACGGCCGGCATCCCGGCGAGGGTCAGCATCGCCTTGCCGGGCAACCGCGTGGACGACAGGCGTGACTGGATGATGACCCGAACGGACATGTGCACGAACTTAGCGAGCCACGCGCTCGCGACCCTCCCGACCCGCCGCTGTCAGATCGGTCACGCCGGCATATCTAGGCTGACAGCATGCGTCCAGACCAGCTCCTGCCCCGCCTGACCGCTGCCGACCCGACCCGACCGGTGATCACGTCCTACGACGACGCCACCGGTGAGCGGGTCGAACTCTCGGCCAAGGTCATCTCGATGTGGGCGGCCAAGGCTGCGCACTGGTTGCTCGATGAGATGGACATCGCACCCGGCGATCGGGTAGCGCTCGACTTCCCTGCCGCGCACTGGCGTTCGGTCTACTGGGCCCTGGGCGTATGGGCAGTGGGCGGGCAGGTGTGCGTCGGCGCAGGCGACAACGTCGAGGCGACAGTAGGCACCCGCGAGGGCGACCTCGTCGAACCCGAGGCGGCGCTCGGCGCCAGCGAGCTGACCAGCTTCCCCGACCAGTTCAGTGCTTTCGTACCGGCGGCACCGTCCGAATTGGCGCTCGATGACATCACCTACGGCGAACTCCTGACCGAAACCGGCGGAGCCGGACGCCTGATGCTCATCGACCTCCCGATCAAGGGCACCGTGCTGCACACAGCACAAGTTCTGTCCGCGGGAGGTTCCGTGGTGCTGGTGCGCAACGAGAACCCTCAGACGCGGACGCCCCGCATCGAGACGGAGGCAGTCGACGGACCGGTGCTCGAGGGCTGATCAGCCCTTGCGGCGCGCTTCATCGCGCTGCAGTCGGCGCCGGATGCGCTCGTCGACACGCTGAGCTTTGGTGTTGGCGAACTGTTCGGGGCTGGGCGGACGTCGCTCGTCACCGAGCAGGTCGTCGTAGTAGAGGTCGACAACGTCCTCGATCGGACCGTCGGCAGCCAGGCCGCCGCCGCGCAGGTACAACCCGCGGGTGCAGAAGCGCAGCAGGTCGCCGTCGGAGTGCGACACCAGGAACAACGTGCGGCCCTGGTCAAGCAGGTTTTCCATCCGGTCGTAGCACTTGGCCCGGAAGGCGGCGTCGCCGACGGCGAGCACCTCGTCGACCAGGATGATCGGCTCGTCGAGCGTGGTGATCACCGCGAAACCGAGCCGCACCTGCATGCCGGAACTGAAGTGGCGGTAGGGCACGTCGAGGCCATCGCGCACGGCCGGGCCGGCGAAGTCGACGATCTCGTCGAAGCGCTCGTCGACCTCCTCGGTGCTCATGCCGTGCAGACCGGCGGTGAGGTAGATGTTCTCCCGCGCCGAGAGGTCACCGATGAACCCGCCGGTGAGTTCGATCAACGGAGCGACACCTTCGGTGATCTGGGCCTTCCCCTCGTCGGGGATGAGCGTGCCCGCAATCAGCTTCAGCAGCGTCGACTTGCCGCCACCGTTTCCGCCGACCAGGCCGACAGCCTCGCCCCGGCCGACGGTGAAGTTGATGTCCCGCAGCGCCCAGAAGGTCTCGCGGTTGTGCGCACTCTTTCCGGTGAAGACCAGTTCACGCAGCGACAGGTTGCGCTTGCGTCCGCGGAGGAACTTGATACCCAGGCCGTCGACGGTGATCACCGGCTGACCCTTCGGGGTCTCCCACTCGATCGAGTCGTCGATTACCGGGAAGTTGTAGTCGTCCCAGGTGAGTTTGTTCTCGGGGTCGTACCCGGGCGGATCGTTGTCAGTGCGCTGGGGTCTCCACGTGGCCGGTACCTTCTCGACTGGCATCTCAGATCTCCTTGAGCACGGCGGGCTCGAGCTTGCGGAACACCCACATACCGAAGAACACCCACGCGATGCTGACCGCCACGGCCGCGATCCACGCGTTCCAGTCAGGCGCCGCGTTGGTCAGGAAGACCTGCCGGAACATGTCGTTGATTCCGGTGAGCGGGTTGAACTGCTGGATGGTGCGGGCCCACGGAGCACGGTCGTCGAGGATCTGCGTGGAGTAGACGATCGGCGTCAAGTAGAACAACATCCGCAGGCCGATGCGCACCAGGCGGACGAAGTCGTCGACCAGCGCAGTCACCGGAGCCATCACCAGCCCGATGCCCACTGACAGCAGGAAGAGCAGGAGCGTCGCCGGAATCCAGTAGAGGAATCGCTCGGGGTGGATCTCGATCGGATTGGCGTTCTGCCCGAAGCGGAAGAAGAGCATGAAGGCGATCAGGATCGGCAACGACATCAAGAACTCGATGCCCTTGGAGATGACCAACCGGATGACCCACAGCTCACGCGGGATGTTGGTCGAACGCACCAGGAGCCGCTCGGAGTAGAGCGCGCGGGCCGATTCGTTGATCGATGCGTTGAACCAGTTCCACGGCAGCAGACCGGCCAGCAGGAAGAGCACGAACGGAGCACCCTGGCTCGTCTCGATGCCCCGCATCTGGTAGATCACGCCGAAGACGAACCAGTAGACCAGGGCCATCGCCAGCGGGTCGATGAGCGTCCACAGGTATCCGAGGACGCTGCGCGCGTAGCGCACTCGCAGGTCACGCCGGACCAGGGTCACCATGACCTTGCGGTGGTCCCAGATGCGCTGGGTGCGGGTCAACATGGACATAACCGGGCCAGCCTAGTGCGCAATCCGTGAACTACCGGAACTCTCGCCGCTCAACCGGATTCGGCTGCGCAGGAAGCCCCAACCCCACGACATGTGCATCGTGGCGAGCACCAGTGGGACGCGCACCCGTACCGAGGCCGGTTCGTCACCGGAGATGAGCATCCCGCCGACGCCGATCGCTGCGAGATAGCCGGCCGGCACCACCCACAGTGGCTTCCAGACCACGCCGCCTGCTGCGCCGGCGGCGATCGCCACCAGTGCTGTGGGCGGTGCGAGATACCGGGCGTTGATCGACCCCTCGTGCGTGCGCGCGACGACCCGTCGCCACTGGCCGTACTCGTAGTACTGGCGCGCCAGCCTGCGGACGGTGGGACGCGGACGGTAGGCCACCCGCATCGCGGGGGTGAACCACACCAGCCCGCCCTCCTGCCGGATGCGGTAGTTCATCTCCCAGTCCTGGGCGCGGCTGAAGCGGGAGTCGTATCCGCCGACGCGGTCGAGCCACGATGTGCGGAACACGCCGAGGTAAACGGTGTCGGCCGGGCCGGCCTCTCCGCCGAGCTTGAACTTCACCCCGCCGACGCCGATCTTGCTCTTCATCGCGACGGCGACAGCCTTCTCGAAGGGCGTGCGGCCGACGGCGTCCATGATGCCGCCGACATTCGCCGCACCGGTCTCCTGCAGGGTGCGGGCGGCGGTCAGCAGGTAGTCAGGCGACAACACGCCGTGGCCGTCGACGCGGCACACGATGTCGTAGCGAGCGTGGGCGATTCCGGCGTTCAACGCCTCAGGCGTGCGACCGCTCGGGTTGGGCACCAGGCGCACCCGCTCGTCCTGGTCGGCGAGGGCGCGGGCTACCTCGTCGGTGCGATCGGTGGAGGGCCCGAGAGCAAGGATGACCTCGATCGGGCCATGCCATTCCTGCTGGAGCACGGCATTCACCGATTCGGCGAGATACGGCTCCTCGTTGAGGATCGGCATCACCACCGACATTCCCTGGAGGTTGTCGGAATCGGTGGCTGGCACGCGCACAGGCTACAGGCCAAACACATGTTGCACGGTTACCCTTGCGCGGTGCCTGACGACGAACCGATGACCTTCGACACCCGCCCCGGGGCGCCTCGTCGACCGCGCGGACGCCGACCTCAGGACGAATCGCGCGCGATGCCGCAAGGCACGCCGCGTTCTGATCCCCGGCAGGGCACGCCGCGCCCGGGCCCGACGCAGGGAACTCCGCGTCCGAACCCGCAGCAAGGTCGCCCCCAGAGCCGTCCCGCGCAGGGTCAGGGCCGGCCTCGACCTGGCGCGTTTCGACCTGGCCCGAACGACAGCGCACGGCGTCCCGGACCCGACCAGACCCAGGTGATGCCGGCCAACAGGCCTGGTCAGCGTCCGCAGAGCGCGCAGACTCCGCGTGACGTGCGCGACGCGACCCAGCGCATACCGGTCGCCGGTGCGGGCCGACCGAACGACCCGCGCCGCCCCGGTGCACGCGACCCGAGAGGTTCCGCTCCAAACCGCGGTGGCAACGGCGCTCCGCCCCCGAGGCCGCGCAACGCTGGTGGCCCACCGAACGGAAATGGCGAGGCTCCCAAGCGGCGTCGCCGCTGGCGGCGTTGGGTGATCATCCCGCTGGTCATCATCGCGCTCTGGATGGGCTCCCTACTGTGGGCGGCCAACAGCGCATGGAACAACGTGCAGAAGCTGGACGCCCTGCCTACCGCTGATCGACCCGCTGCGGGCAAGGGCAAGAACTACGTGCTCGTCGGCTCCGACTCCCGCGCCGGGCTCAGTAGCGAGGAGGCCAAGCGCCTCGGCACAGGCGGATCGACCATCGAGGGCAAGCGCACCGACTCGATCATGGTGTTGCACATGTCCGACAGCGGCGCTGACACGTTGTTGTCGATTCCCCGCGACAGCTGGGTCGAGGTGCCGGGACACCGCAACAACAAGATCAACGCCTCGTACGCGCTCGGCGGACCGCAGTTGCTCATCGCCACGCTGGAGAAGGCGACCAACCTGCGCATCGACGGCTACATGGAGATCGGCTTCGGCGGTTTCGCGAATGTCGTGGACGCCGTGGGTGGGGTTCGCATGTGTCTCGACAAGCCGATGAACGACGAGAAAGCACACATCGACCTTCCGGCCGGTTGCCAGAACCTCGACGGCAAGAATGCGCTGGGCTACGTGCGCGCCCGCTACTCCGACCCGCTGGGTGACCTCGGCCGCGTGAAGCGTCAGCGGGAGTTCTTGTCGGCGCTCATGAGCAAGGTCGCCTCGCCCGGCAACCTGCTCGTGCCGTGGAAGCTCAAGGGCGTCGGTGAGTCCGGGGCTCAGGGTCTCGCGGTCGACAAGGACATGGGTCCGATCACCGCGGTCAAGCTGGCGTGGGCGCTGAAGAGCGTCACGTCCTCCGGCCAGTCGGTGCAGGTGCCGGTGGCCAACAGCGCCTACCCCACCTACGCCGGTGAGGCCGTGCTCTGGGACGAAGCGAAGTCCAAGGACCTCTTCGACGCCCTGCGCAACGACACCTCCCCCAACGTCGCCCCCTGAGTCCAGACATCGAGTGGCCGGGCTGTGAACGGGTGGCCGGGGTATAGCCCGGCCACCGGTTCACAGCCCGGCCACTCGATGGTTTGTTTTGGGGCGGCGGATCAGCCGCGCAGCAGCGAGCGCGCCATCACCATGCGCTGGATCTGGTTGGTGCCCTCGTAGATCTGGGTGATCTTGGCGTCGCGCATCATGCGCTCGACCGGGTGGTCGACCACGTAACCGGCACCACCGAGCAGCTGCACGGCGTCGGTGGTCACCTCCATCGCGACGTCCGAGGCGTAGCACTTGGCCGCTGCACCGAAGAAGGGCAGATCGGCGTCGCCGCGCTCCGACTTCGCGGCTGCCACGTAGACCATCTGGCGAGCAGCCTCGAGCTTCATGGCCATGTCGGCCAGCATGAACTGCAGGCCCTGGAACTGCGCGATCTCCTTGCCGAACTGCTTGCGCTCCTTGACATAGCCGAGGGCGTAGTCGAGTGCGCCCTGGGCGATGCCGACGGCCTGCGCACCGATCGTGACGCGCGTGTGGTCGAGGGTGCGCAGGGCGATCTTCAGCCCCTCACCCTCGCTGCCGACCATGCGGTCGGCCGGAATGCGGCAGTTGTCGAAATGCAGCTCACGGGTGGGAGAGCCCTTGATGCCGAGCTTGCGCTCCTTCTCCCCGAAGCCGAAGCCCTCGTCGTCCTTCTCCACCACGAACGCGGTGATGTTGCGGCCGCGTTCGCCGTCGGGGTCGGTGACAGCTAGCACGGTGTAGAACTGCGAGACACCGGCGTTGGTGATCCACGACTTCTGGCCGTTGAGGATGAAGTGGTCGCCGTCCTTCTTGGCGCGGCACTTCATGGACGCGGTGTCCGAGCCCGCCTCACGCTCGGACAGGCCATAGGAGAACATCGCCTCCCCGCGCGCGACCGGCGGGAGGTACTTGCTCTTGACCTCTTCGGAGGCTCCCAGGATCACCGGCATCGAGCCCAGCTTGTTGACCGCCGGGATGAGCGAGCTGGACGCGCACGCCCGGGCGACCTCCTCGATCACGATGCAGGTGGCCAGGGCGTCGGCGCCAACGCCGTCGTACTCCTCGGCGATGTGCGGGGCGTGGAAGTCGGAGGCGACCAGTGCGTCCAGCGCAGCCTGAGGGAACTCGCTCTTCTCGTCCACCTCCGCTGCGTGCGGGGCGATCTTGGCGTCAGCCACCGCCCGGACGGCCTCGCGCAGGGCCTCGTGGTCCTCGGAGATCTTGAACAGGTCGAAGTCAGTGTTTCCGCTCACGAGCGATCATCCTACTTTCGGGTATTCCGGGTCTTCGCATGAGTTTGCTGGATCACCTGCACCGGTTCCACACCGGGTGGCTCACGAGGCGAACGCGGGAATGACCTCGCGCTCGAACAATTCGATGCTGCTGCGGTCGTACGCGGCGTCGGCGAAGTAGGTGATGGCGTAGGTCATACCCAGCGCCTCAAGCTCACGCAGTTTGCCGACGATCTGGTCGGGTGTACCCACCAACGGCTGGTGGCGCAGGTTGTCGGCCATCTCCTGACCACGCTGCTCTCCCAGCACCTTGCCGAGGTGATCGGCGTACCACGCCAGCTTGTCGTCGACCTGCGCTGCGTTCGCCCCGATCACCGGGTTGTAGTTGGCCGAACGGGTGATCTGCTCGAAGTCGCGGCCCACCTTCTCGCAGTGGCCCTTCAACACACCACTTTTGTACCGGAAGCCGTCCGGAGTGCCGTCGAAGTTGGTGTAATCGGCGTACTGCGCAGCGATCTTCAAGGTGACCTTCTCACCACCTCCGGCAATCCACATAGGGATGCGATTGGCCGCACTGGTCGTCTGCAACGGCTGCGGGTGGCAGAGGGCGCCGTCCACTTGGTAGTGCTTGCCGGCAAGGGTGGCCGAGCCGGTCGTCCACATCTGCCGGAAGATCTCGACGCCTTCGCGCAGTCGGCCCAATCGGTCTGCGGCAGAAGGAAATCCGTAGCCGTACGCACGCCATTCGTGCTCGTACCAGCCGCCACCGATGCCCATCTCGACACGGCCGCCCGAAATGACGTCCGCGGTCGCGGCGACCTTGGCCAGATAGGCCGGATCGCGATAACTCATGCAGGTGCACATCTGTCCCAGGCGCACCCGGGAGGTGGACGCCGCGAAGGCCGACATCAGCGTCCAGGCCTCGTGGGTGGCTTCGTTCGAGGGCTCCGGGGTGGTGTGGAAGTGGTCGTAGACCCAGATCGACTCCCAGGCGTCACCCTGGTCGACGTGCTGCGCGAGGTCGGACATCGTCTGCCACTGGCGGTGCGGGTCGATGCCCACCAGGTCGAATCGCCAACCCTGCGGAATGAAAAGTCCGAATCGCATGCGCTCTTGCTCCTTGGTCACCAGGTCGCTCACGGGCGATGTCCACATTACGGCCGGCGGTGTCGCCGCAGCGCGCGCCGAGGTTCGCCGGTACCGTGTGCGCCATGCCCGCTGGTACTCATATCGCCGTGGTCGGCACGGGTTATGTCGGTCTCTCGGTGGCCGCACTCCTCGCCCAGCGCCACCGCGTCGTCTCCTTCGACATCGATGAGGCGCGCGTCGCCGGCCTGGAGCAGGGGCGCAGCCCCATCGTCGATGCCGAACTCCAGGAGTTGCTGCGCTCCGGTGAGCTCGATCTGGAGTTCACCACCGACAAGGAGCGGGCCTACTGCGGAGCGCGCTTCGTGGTGATCGCCACCCCGACCGATTACGACCCGAACACCAATTACTTCAACACCTCCTCGGTCGACGGTGTGATCGCCGACGTGATCGCGATCGCGCCCGAGGCAGTGATGGTGGTGAAGTCGACCATCCCCGTCGGCTATGTCCAAGAAGCGCGAGAGCGCCTGGGCACCCAGAACCTCTTGTTCTCACCAGAATTCCTGCGTGAGGGCAAAGCGCTGTACGACAACCTGCACCCCTCACGCATCGTCGTGGGCGAGAAGGGCGAACGCGGACGCGAGTTCGCGGACCTGCTCCTGGAAGCCAGCCTCGACGACGACGTCGACGTGTTGCTGACCGATCCGACCGAGGCCGAGGCGATCAAACTGTTCGCCAACACCTTCCTGGCGATGCGGGTGGCGTTCTTCAACGAGCTCGACAGTTACGCGTTGACGCATGGGCTGGACACCCGGCAGATCATCGAGGGCGTCGGGCTCGACCCCCGCATCGGCAGCCACTACAACAATCCGTCCTTCGGCTACGGCGGCTACTGCCTGCCCAAGGACACCAAGCAACTGCTGGCCAACTACCAGGACGTGCCGCAGACCCTCATCGGTGCGATCGTCGACGCCAACCGCACGCGCAAGGACTTCGTGGCCGAGGACATCATGCGCCGGGCACCGAAGGTGGTCGGCATCCACCGGCTCATCATGAAGGCCGGGTCGGACAACTTCCGCTCCAGCAGCGTCCAAGGAATCATGAAGCGGTTGAAGGCCAAAGGCGTTCAGGTCGTCGTCTACGAACCCGAGTTGGCCGACGACACCTTCTTCGGCTCACATGTCGAGCGTGACCTGGAGACGTTCAAGCAGTCGGTCGATCTGATCGTGGCCAACCGCCGCGTCGCCGAGTTGGACGACGTCGCCGACAAGGTCTACACCCGCGACATCTTCGGCATCGACTCCTGACCCGCTGCACCCTCGATCGGGGTGCGCCGCCAGTCAACTCGTCTGTGCGGACTCAGCTCAGCTGCGCCCGGAGGCGCTCACCTTTCGCGGTCGCCTGGGCCTTGAGGTCGTCCTGGAAGGCCACCATCCTCGCCCGCAGCTGCGCGGCCCGTTCGCCCTCGCCCGAGGCGATGATCCGCGCCGCCAGCAACCCCGCGTTGCGCGCCCCACCGATGGAAACGGTCGCCACCGGCACGCCGGCAGGCATCTGGACGATCGAGAGCAGGGAATCCATCCCGTCCAGGTATTTCAGGGGCACCGGGACGCCGATCACCGGCAGCGGGGTGACCGAGGCCAGCATGCCGGGCAGGTGGGCTGCTCCCCCGGCACCGGCGATGATCACCTGCAGACCACGCGCGGCTGCGTCACGGCCGTAGTCGATCATCTCGGTGGGCATGCGATGCGCCGACACCACATCGACTTCGTAGGCAATTCCGAACTCCCGCAAAGCTTCTGCTGCCGCCTGTATCACGGGCCAGTCGGAGTCGCTGCCCATGACGATGCCGACGACCGGGCCGTCGGATCCGTTGTGAGAACTCATTCGGTGACCACTCCTTGTAGATAATCGGCCGCGTGCAGGGCGCGCTCGCGCAGGTCGGCCAGATCGTCGCCGTAGACGTTCACGTGTCCGATCTTGCGCCCCGGACGCACGCCCTTGCCGTACAGATGCACCTTGAGCCCGGGGTCACGCGCCATGAGATGCCGGTAGGCCGGATACAGCTGCGGGTATTCGCCGCCCAACACATTGCCCATCACCGTCCACGGGCTGCGCGCACGGGTATCGCCAAGTGGGAGATCGAGCACGGCGCGCAGATGTTGTTCGAACTGGCTGGTGACCGAGCCGTCCATCGTCCAGTGGCCGCTGTTGTGCGGTCGCATCGCGAGTTCGTTGACGACGTAGCTGCCGCCCGCCAGTTCGAAGACCTCCACCGCCATGACCCCGGTGACATCGAGCTCGGCAGCAATCGTGAGTGCGTCGTTCGCCAGCCGCACGGCGAGATCTTCGGCCAGGTCGGGCGCCGGGGCGATCACTTCGGTGTTGATGCCGCCGCTCTGGACGGTGTGCGCAATGGGCCACACCGCGGCCTGACCGGAGGGACTGCGCGCCACCAGCACGGCGAGTTCGCGCTCGAAAGGCACCGCCTGTTCCACGAGCAGTTCCTCGCCCGGCTGCAGCGCCGACAACCAATCAGCCGCCTCGCCCGCCGAAGACACCACCAGCACGCCCTTGCCGTCATATCCACCGCGTGGGGTCTTCAGCACCACCGGCCATCCGTGCTCGGCGGCGAATCGCTCCAGGCCGTCGGCGCCCGAGATGGCCGCCCATGCAGGGCAGGGCAGGCCGAGTTCGCTCAGCCGGCGCCGCATCACCAGCTTGTCCTGGGCATGTCGCAACGCCGACGCCCTGGGGTGGGTCACGACACCGTCGGCCTCCAGGGCGGCAAGCACCGCCGGTGGCACGTGTTCGTGGTCGAAGGTCACCACGTCACAGTGCGCAGCGAACCGGCGCACCTGCTCGATGTCGGTGTGGTCGCCCACGGGGGACGAGGGAACGACCAGCGCGGCGGAGGCGTCCGAACCTTCGGCGAGCACCGACAAGGTGAGTCCGAGATTGACCGCGTAGGGGGCGCACATCCGCGCCAACTGCCCGCCGCCGATGATGCCGACCACAGGGAAACCACCGGGAGTGCGCTGGGGAGTCACGCGCCCCACGATATCCACGACCACCGAACCGGGAGGAAGCCGTGTCCACCGATTACGCTCTGCTCGTGCAGCCGACCAGCCCGAACACCATCGTCCACCGCCTGTGGCGTGAAGGGGCGAAGTTCGGCATCGTCGGCGCCGTCAGTTTCGTGGTCGACATGGGCCTGTTCAACATCCTGATCTCAGGATCGATGTCGGGCAAGGTCACCACCGCCAAGATCATCAGCGGAGCCGTCGCGACCGCCGTCGCCTGGTTGGGTAATCGCTACTGGACCTTCCGCCACCGCCGCAACCGCCCGGTGCACCACGAGGTCGGGCTCTTCTTCCTGGTCAACGGCATCGCCCTCGGCATTTCGGCGCTGTGGGTGGCCTTCACCCACTACGTGCTGCACCTCGAAGGCTCACTCTGGCTCAACATCAACGCCTTCATCGGCATTGGGCTCGGCACGTTGTTCCGCTTCTGGACCTACCGCCGCTTCGTCTTCGCAGCTGAACTGGACGAGGACGAGACGCCCCTCACCACCACGCCCACGCACTCGGCGGCGGGTGAGACCCCCACGCCTGACGGGGACGTCGTCCGTTACTGATCGGATTGCACGCCGGCCGACAGGAACAACGCGAAGACGGCCGGACGCGCACTGCGTAGCTCGAGGCGGCCGCCGGCTGAGTCGGCGAGATCGCGCGCAAGGCCGAGTCCGAGACCGGTGCCCCCAGTCGACATCCGCCGTTCGAACACCTTCGCGGCGATCGCCGGGTCGACGCCGGCCCCACGGTCACTCACCTCGACGACCACCGAGGGCCCACTGTGTCGTGCCCTGACTTCGACCGTGCCGGAGCCGTGCTGGAGTGCATTCTCGAAGAGCGTCGCCAAGATCTGCGACAGCGCGCTCCGGGTCACCTGCACCCACAGGCCTCGCTCGCCGCTGACCAGCACCGAACGGCGGGCGTCGGCGAAGGCCGGCTGGAATTCCCGTTGCAGTGCGGCGATGACCGAGTCGAGCGAGGTGCTCGGCAGTTCACCGGTCGGCCCCCTTCGTGCCCGCTGCAGCAGTTCGTCCACCACCCCGGTCAGTCGTTCCACCTGGGCGATACCCACCCGCGCCTCCTCGCGAGCGGTCGGCAGGTCGTCGGCCATCGCGATCTCCTCCAGCCGCATGAGCAGGGCGGTGAGCGGGGTACGCAACTGGTGACTGGCGTCCGAGGCGAATTCGCGCTCGGCGGCCAGCGACCTGGTGAGTTCGCCGGTGCGACGCTCGAAAACCTGCGAGATGCGCTTCAGTTCGTCAATGTCGGTCTGCAACGGCTGGAAGATCGCCGAACCATCACCCACCAGTTCGGCCTGCGCGGCCAGTTGCCCGATGGGATCAGCGATCTCCCGGGCAAGACGGCGTGCGAGCGCGAAACCGATCGCCCCGGCAATCACACACAGCAGGACGATCCCGAGCCGACGCCACCACCCGACGGCGAACAGGACGGCCGGCACGGCGACGATCACCAAGACCAGGCCGATCGAGACGTACGCCTGACGAACCAGCTTGTTCCGCAACGGTTTTCAGACCTCGTCGGACGACTCGAAGCGGAAACCGACGCCTCGGATGGTGGTGATGAACTTCGGATCGGACGCGTCGTCGCCCAGCTTTCGCCGCAGCACCGACACATGCATGTCGAGGGTCTTGGTCGACCCCAGCCAGGTGGTGTCCCAGACCTCGCGCATGAGCTGTTCACGCGAGACCACCTTGCCCTGCTCACGCACCAGCACCCGGAGCAGATCGAATTCCTTCACGGTCAGTTGGAGTTCATCGCCGCCGCAGAACGCGCGGCGCGCCTCCGTGTCGATCCGTACGACGGGTCCGGTCGCGAGTTCGGGAGGGGAACGGCGCAACAACGCCCGGGCGCGCGCGAGCAGTTCGGCGAGGCGGAAGGGTTTGGTGACGTAGTCGTCTGCCCCTGCGTCGAGCCCGACGACGGTGTCGACCTCGTCCGCGCGCGCGGTCAGGATCAGTACCGGCACCGAGTAACCCTCGGAGCGCAGGGTGCGGCACACCTCAAGACCGTCCATTTCAGGAAGGCCGAGGTCGAGGATCACCAGGTCGGGATTCTCCCGCGCACCGCTCAGGGCCGATCTGCCGTCCTCGTGGATATCGACCTCGTAACCCTCCCTGCGAAGCGCACGCGCGAGCGGTTCGGAGATCGCGGCGTCGTCTTCCGCCAGTAGGACTCGGGTCATGGAGGGGATGCTAGCCCTCACGCCCCCGGCCACTGCGGGCTGCGCTTCTCGGCGAAGGCACGCACGCCCTCGGCCCGGTCGGGCGAGAACGCCGTAGCCCGCCAGCACGCGTCCTCGATCTCGAGACCCGCTGCAAGATCCGTGCCGGAGCCCAAGCGCATGGCCTTCTTGGCATTGCGCAGACCGACCGGTGAATTGGCCGCGATGACCGTGGCGAGCTCGAAGGCACGCTCGCGGGCGGTGCTGGCAGCCACCAACTCCTCGACGAAACCCCACTCCTTGGCCTCCTCGGCGCTGAACTTCTGCGCCGAGAAGATGGCGCGGCTGGCCTTGCCCCAACCGATGCGGCGGACGAGGAGCTGCGTGCCGCCACCGCCGGGAATGACCCCGACGGACACCTCGGGCAGCCCGATCGTGGCAGCTTGCCCCGCTATCACGATGTCGCACGAGAGCGCGATCTCGGCGCCTCCGCCCAGGGCGAAACCGTCGACCGCGGCGATCGTCGGCGCCGGCAGATCGAGGACGCCGGTGTAGGCGCGCCGAGCGATCGGCCGCTGCGCCACCAGGTCGGCGTCGCTGAAGGAGTTGCGTTCCTTCAGGTCGGCGCCCACGCAGAAGGCCTTCGGGTGCGAACTGGTGACGACGATGCAGCGCACACTCGGGTCGGCGGCGAGTTCACCGGTGGCGTCAGCGAGCGCCTGGGCCATCGCGGTGGAGATGGCGTTCATGGCCTCGGGTCGATCGAGCACGAGTTCGGCGACAAAGCCTTCGTCGCCGTGTCGTTCGATCCTGATCATTGCCTCACTCCTCGTGGATGGTGCTGTAGCCGCGACGCAGACTCACCGCGCACGGGTGGACCTCACCGACTCCTTGCAGCACGGTCGGACCGATCTCGAAGACCTGCAGGTCGTCCCGGTCACGCAACTCGGCGGCGACGTCCTCGTCGACGAGCATCTCGCCGGGTGCCGCTGTGGAGGTGAGCCGGCTGGCGCGGTTGACGGTGTTTCCGTAGATGTCACCTTGACGGGCGAGCACCCGACCGGTGGCCACGCCGACCCGCAGGCGCGGGATCAACGGGTCGCGCTCGACGGCGGCGAGCAGGTCAAAGCCGATCTGCACCGCGCCCTCGACCGTGCGATGGGTGAAGAGCACCTCGTCCCCGACCGTCTTGACCACTGCCCCATCGGCCTGGGCGACGACGTCGGAAACGATCGTCTCGAACCGAGTTACCAGCAGCGCCAGATCACGTTCGCTCATCGAGCGGATGAGATGGCTGAAATTAACC
Organism: Yimella sp. cx-51; assembly: GCF_017654605.1. Lineage (GTDB taxonomy): Bacteria > Actinomycetota > Actinomycetes > Actinomycetales > Dermatophilaceae > Yimella. Next base: position 869,760 of record NZ_CP072113.1, on the reverse strand, counting down.
AGGTCGGCGAAACCGACGGTGCGCACCACGCCGACGTGCGACTCGGGTTGCGCATCGGCGACCATGCGGGCGATGGCATTGGAGACCGCCCGTCGGGTCACGTAATCGACCAGCGGTGTCATCCGGTCGGCCACCTCGACGGTGCGCTCGGCGACCTCGGCGGCGCGCTCCCGGTCCATCTCGAAGCCTTCGTCGACCAGCAGCATGTCGCTGATGAGTTGCAGCATCCACATCGACATCCGGTCGGTGCTGCGGCCCACCGCCCGCGCAATACCGATGGCCGTGGCTTCGTTGATCAGCCCGTCGCGCACCATGGCCGTCATACCGCGTACGGCCTCGACGTCTTGTCGGTTGAAGACGACGTCCTCGTCGCGCGCGTTGGCGAATCCCATGGCCCGCCAGAGCCTTCGAGGAAACTCGGCGTCGACGCCGGCGAGCCGGCCGACGTCCGCACGACGCAGCGAGCGCGGGTTGCCCAGTAGCCGCTCCTCCATCTGGTCGACGAATCGGGAACTCTCCGTGGGACGTTCCTGGTTGGGGGCCGTTTCCTTGGGACGCACGTGGACGACGTCGCCGACGGCATGCGGCACGCGCTCGCCGTCCTGCTCGATCACCAGGCGTCCGATCTCGTCGATGTCGACGGCCTCGCCCTCGACCGGCGCATCGCGCTCGGTGGTGACCCGCACGACCTGCCCCAGGGTGACGCACCCGGTGCGGTACTCACCGTCGAGATCGCTTGTGTGCCAGACCCTTTCGATGGTGACCAGTTCGGCGAGAAGGTGCTCGATCAGCACCTCGCGGTGCACGAACACGTCGTTGAGCATCAGCGAGGTGGCGCTGTCGACCGGCAGTTGCTCCTTGGTCTGCCAGACGTTCAGCCCGATGCCGACCACCACCACCGGTTCGGCACCGTGTGTGGCTTCGCAGAGGATGCCGCCCACCTTCAGCCAGCCATCGCGCGTGCGCACCAGGACGTCGTTGGGCCACTTCAGACCGACGTCGAGGTCGGTGAGGCGCAGCAGAGCGCGGCGTACGGCCACTCCGACCAGCAGCGGCACCCAGCCCCACCGGGTGGTCTCGCGGGGCAGGGGAAGCGAAGCCGACAGCGCGATGCTCGTGCCTTCGGGAGCCTCCCACTGGCGATCGAGACGGCCCCTGCCGGAGGACTGGTAGTTGGCGGTGACCACCCGCCACGGCTTCGGATCACCGGTCAGCACGGCATTGGTGGAGTCGACCGAGCCGAGAATGTCCACCTGCCGCCAGGGCGGTGACGGCACGCGGCCCCGAATCGACTCGGACTCCAGGACGGGCGCCATGGACACAAGGCTATTGTCTGTGTCCATGACAGGTGAGGCAGGTCACCCATCCGGTAGCGAAACCGCCCCGGAGCAGCCGGACATCGACATCCGCACGACCGCCGGGCGCCTGGCAGACCTTGATGCGCGCATCGAGGCTGCCGTGCACGCCGGCAAGGCACATCGCATCGAGAAACAGCATGCCAAGGGCAAGATGACCGCGCGTGAGCGCATCCGACACCTGCTCGATCCGGGCTCGTTCGTCGAACTCGATGCCCTCGCCCGGCACCGTTCCACCAACTTCGGTCAGCAGAAGAGCCGCCCGTACGGCGATGGTGTGGTGACCGGTCACGGCACGATCGACGGTCGCACGGTGTGCGTGTTCAGCCAGGACTTCACCGTCTTCGGTGGGTCGCTCGGCGAAGTGTTCGGCGAGAAGATCCTCAAGGTCATGGACCTCGCCATGAAGATCGGCTGCCCGATCATCGGCATCAACGACTCCGGCGGTGCGCGTATCCAGGAAGGCGTGGTCGCACTCGGGCTCTATGCCGAGATCTTCCGTCGCAATGTGCACGCCTCGGGCGTGATCCCGCAGATCTCGCTGGTGATGGGCCCGTGTGCCGGCGGCGCGGTCTACTCCCCCGCGATCACCGACTTCACCGTGATGGTCGACCAGACCTCGCACATGTTCATCACCGGCCCGGACGTCATCAAGACCGTCACCGGCGAGAGCGTCGCCTTCGAAGACCTCGGGGGCGCGCGCACCCACAACACCCGCTCCGGAGTGGCTCACTACATGGGCTCGGACGAGCACGACGCGCTGACCTACGTCAAGGATCTGCTGAGTTACCTGCCACCCAACAACATGGACGCCGGCATCACCTTCGCGCCGGTGACCGAGGAAGACCTCGAGATCAACGACGCCGACCGCGAGCTCGACACGATCGTGCCCGACTCGGCGAACATGCCCTACGACATGGTGTCGGTCATCGAACACGTCTGCGACGACGGCGAGTTCATGCAAGTGCAGGAACTCTTCGCACCCAACATCGTCTGCGGCTTCGGTAGCATCGACGGCCAGTCGGTGGGCGTCGTGGCCAACCAACCCATCCAGCTCGCGGGCACCCTCGACATCAACGCCTCGGAGAAGGCGGCACGCTTCGTGCGCACCTGCGACGCCTTCAACATCCCGATCCTGACCTTCGTCGACGTGCCGGGCTTCCTGCCGGGCACCGACCAGGAGTGGGGCGGCATCATCCGTCGCGGGGCCAAGCTGCTCTACGCCTACGCCGAGGCGACGGTGCCGCTGGTCACCGTGATCACCCGCAAGGCGTACGGCGGCGCGTACGACGTCATGGGCTCCAAGCACTTGGGGGCCGACATCAACCTCGCCTGGCCCACCGCCCAGATCGCGGTCATGGGCGCGCAGGGTGCGGCAAACATCTTGTATCGCAAGGAAATTGCCGCCGTCGCCGAGCAGACCGGTGGTGACGCCGAGGCGGTGGAGAAGCGCCGGCAGGAGTTGATCCAGGAGTACGAGGACACCCTGGCCAATCCCTACATCGCCGCCGAGCGGGGCTACGTGGACGCCGTGATCGCACCGTCAGAGACTCGCGTGCAGGTGATCCGGGCGCTGCGTGCGCTGAAGACCAAGCGCGAGAGCCTCCCGCCCAAGAAACACGGGAACATCCCGCTGTGAGCACCGACGACGCCGCGGCGGCAGCCTCCGTCGTCCGCATCGAGAGCACCCACGCGACCGCCGAGGAGATCGCAGCCGTCGTGGCCGTTCTGTGCAGCCTTGGCAGTGGATCATCCGAGCCTGAGCCCGCTCGCTCCCAGTGGGCCGGACGGGCCCGCGCCGGATGGCGCAGTAGCGCCCTGCCGGGCTCGCGCTTCGTGGAGCGTTCCCGCTAGCCCTCCCCGCTGACGCGAGTGCCGCGCGCGGGGACACTCGCGGCCCTTCGGCGCGCGCACCCCAAACGCCTCCGCACGCACCTGCCGACAGGTCGACAGGTCTTGTCGTCATGCGCTCGATTTCACCATCCGGACGGCCGTAGCGGCTGCACACCACCAGTCATTAGCTTGCATTTTGCTTTCACAAACTTTTGGTTATGGATAGGAACGTGAAATGCGCAAACTCGTCCTGCTTGCTCTGGTCGGCCTCGGCGCCCAGCTCGTCGACGGCAGCCTCGGCATGGCCTACGGCGTGACGTCCACGACGCTGTTGCTCGCCATCGGCACCAATCCCGCGGCGGCGTCGGCTACGGTGCACCTCGCTGAGATCGGCACGACCCTCGCCTCGGGCACAGCCCATTGGAAATTCGGCAATGTCGATTGGCCGGTGGTCTTCAAGGTGGGCTTACCCGGCGCAGTCGGCGCCTTCGCCGGCGCGACATTCTTGGCCAATCTCTCGACCGACACCGCCAAGCCGGTCATGGCTCTGATCCTCTTCACGCTCGGGTTGTACGTGCTGGGCCGGTTCACCCTTCGGGGCTTGCGCACCGACCGCCTGGGCCACCCGCTGCGCAATCGCTTCCTCTCCCCGCTCGGCCTCTTCGCCGGTTTCGTTGATGCCACCGGTGGCGGCGGATGGGGGCCGGTGGGCACGCCAGCGCTGCTGGCGAGCGGCCGCCTGGAGCCGCGCAAGGTGATCGGCTCCATCGACACCAGTGAGTTCCTCGTCTCGGTCGCGGCGAGCGTCGGCTTCCTGATCGCCCTCGGGTCGCAGGGCATCAACCTCGGCTGGGTTGCCGCCCTGTTGATCGGTGGTCTGATCGCCGCGCCCATCGCGGCCTGGTTGGTGCGCCACCTGCCCCCGCGCATCCTGGGCTCCCTGGTGGGCGGACTCATCCTGGTCACGAACGCACGCACACTGCTCAAGAGTGACTGGATCGACGCAGCTGACGGCACCCGCTACATCGTCTATGCCGTCCTCTACGCCCTGTGGGCCGCAGCCGTGACCTACAGCTGGCGCGAGTACCGCAAGGAACAGACCCTGCCGCACCACACCGCGACGCAGGATCATCAGACGCAGGCGACGCCGGCCTGATCCGGATCTGCATCAACAGTGCCCGTGCCCCTCAGCGGGGTGCGGGCACTACGCCATCCGGGGCGCGTCCGACGGCAACGGTCGCGCCTGCCCATGCGAACATCGACAGCGCGAGGAAGATCATCGAGGTCATGAAATCGCCCGCTGCTGCGTACAACGCGCCAGCGACCACCGGACCAAGTGAGGCGAGCAGGTAGCCGGCCCCCTGCGCCACGGCCGAGACGGCCGGCACGTCGGCCGGATCCTGCTGATGGGCGATCGCCGACAACGCAATGGCCAGCGGTAGGCCCTGGCACAGACCGCACAGCAGCACGCCGAAAGCAGCCGGCACTGTGCCCATCACCAGGAGCGCCAGCCCGAAGACATAGATGCTTGCCACCGCAGCGATCCAGGTCGTACGGCGCGACGACTGCAGCACTCGGGCACCCAGCATCGAGCCCGGAAATCCCAGGATGCTGAACGCTCCGAGCGCGATACCCGCCGCGGAGCTCGACCAGCCCTGATCGGCCAGCAGGGTGGGCAGCCAGTTGACGACGGTGAAGAAGACCAGCGACTGCAGACCCATCACCGCCACGATCACCCAGGTGACCCGCCGCTGCGCAACGCCCCTGATCCGAGTCACCGCAGGCGCGGCAGCGGCACTGCCCCGGTGTCCCCGACTGACCGACGTCCAGACTGCGAGCACCGCGAACGCCGGCCCGAGCCACACGCCGAGCGCCAGGGGCCACTTCCACTGCACTCCGTCGATGAGGGGCCGGGTCAGGAAACCACCGCTGGCGCCACTGACCTGGATGACGACGGTGTAGAGGCCCATCACTCGTGCGAGGTCGGACGCAAAGTGCAGGCGTGCGATGGCAGGAATCACGACGTTGGCCACGGCGATGCCCAGGCCGATGAGCAGGGTGCCGAGGAAGAAGGTGCTGACGTCGACGACGAGGCGCACCGCGATCCCCGAGGCGATCGCAGCAAGAGCCAGGCCGAGGGTGCGTTCCACGCCGACCCGCGCCGCCAACAACGGGGTGAGGAAGGCGAACACTCCGAAACAGATCAGCGGGAGTGTGGTGACCATCCCAGCAGCCACCGCCCCGAGACCGAGGTCATCGCGAATCAAGGGCAACGCCGGCGGGACGCTGGTCAGCGGCGCCCGGATGACCAGGGTCGCCAGCAGGAGGGCGACCAGTAGGCCCGGTGCGGCGACTCGTTTCACGCGGCGAGTCTAGGCAGGCAACCCATCGGCAGCGTGCGCGTCAGCGCACCAGAAGCACGCGGGACGGTTTGTCGGCTCCCCGGATTGGTTAAGTTCGAGGGCGTGACCCCGAATCGAGAACACTCCGCCATCGACCAGATCGCCGACGATCACCACGAAGCGACCGTCCGGCTCAGCCCGATCACCGCGACCTATCTCGGTGTTGCCGGCAGCGACGACAAACTCGACGACTTCTCCCCCGCCGGCTGGCAGGCAAAGGCCGACCAGGCCCGCGACACGCTGCGCAAGCTGGAGGCTGCTCACCCGATCGACGACGTCGACCGGGTCACCCTCAGCGCGATGCGCGAGCGCCTCGGCCTGGAGGTCGAGATGCACGAGGCCGGTGTGCCTCTGGCGTCCCTCAACGTGATCGCATCGCCGCTGCAGGAGGTGCGCGACGTCTTCGATCTCATGCCGACCGACACCGATGAACAGGTCGCCGTCATCGGCCGGCGCATGGAGGCTTTGCCCACCGCCCTCGACCAGTGGTTCGAATCGTTGCGTGAAGCCGCGTCGCGCGGCGATGTCGCAGCGAAGAGGCAGGTCGAGGCATGCATCCAGCAGACGGTCGACCACACCGCAGACGACGGCTACTTCACCACGTACGCCGCCCAGCACCCGCAGATCGCCGACCAGATCCGTTCTGCGGCAACGGCCTACGCGGGGGCCGGTGATCGGCTGCGGGCGGAGTTCCTGCCGCATGCTCCCGAGGCTGACGGCTGTGGACGCGAGAAGTACCCGCTCTACAGCCGCCAGTTCCTGGGCGCCACCGTCGACCTGGAGGAGACCTACACCTGGGGTCAGGAAGAGTTGGCGCGCATCACCGCCGAGATGCAGCGGGTCGCCGAGCAGATCAAGCCCGGGGCCACCGTCAAGGAGGCAACTGCGGCACTGGACGCCGATCCGAAGTACCAGTTGCACGGCACCGACGCACTCCAGCGCTGGATGCAGCGCAAGGCCGACGAGGCAATCGACGAACTCGCCGGGAAACACTTCGACGTGCCCGAACCCGTCCGCACCATCGAGTGCATGATCGCACCGACCCAGTCGGGCGGCATCTACTACACCGGGCCGTCCGACGACTTCAGCCGTCCGGGACGCATGTGGTGGTCGGTGCCCAAGGGAGTCACCGAGTTCGGCACCTGGCGTGAGCTGACCACCGTCTACCACGAGGGCGTTCCGGGGCATCACCTCCAGGTCGCGCAGACGATGTTCCGCCGCGAGCTGCTCAACAAGTGGCGCCGTATGGACGCCTGGACCTCCGGCCACGGCGAAGGTTGGGCCCTCTACGCCGAGCGGCTGATGGACGAACTGGGTTTCATGGACGACCCGGGTAACCGGATGGGCATGCTCGACGGACAGTCGCTGCGTGCGGCTCGGGTGGTGCTCGACATCGGCTTCCACTGCGGCTTCGACGCGCCTGCGGAAGTGGGCGGCGGCGAATGGACCTACGACAAGGCGTGGACCTTCCTCAACGCGCATTGCGACATGAACGAAGGCTTCCTGCGCTTCGAGCTCGACCGCTACCTGGGATGGCCCGGCCAGGCCCCGTCGTACAAGATCGGCGAGCGCCTCTGGCTGCAACTGCGTGAACAGGTCGCCCAGCGCGAGGGTTCCTCGTTCGACCTCAAGGCCTTCCACCGCAGGGCTCTCGACATCGGCGGCGTCGGCCTCGACACCCTGCGCGAGGCCGTCCTGGCCTGACCCTCGCCCACAAACCGGACGCAAATCACCCGCTACCACCCCCGGTAGCCGTGCACTTTGCGTCCGGTTTGTGGGGCGGGGCCCCATACTTGCGCGGTGGAGCTCGCAGAAATCGCGCTCGCGCTCGTCGCGACCGTCGTCCTGGTCACCGCGTTGTGCCGAAGGGTGTCGCTGTCGGCGCCACTGATCCTCACCGCGCTCGGAGCGGTGGTGTCGTTCGTGCCGGCCATGCCCGAAGTGCACCTCGATCCACATGTGGTGCTCGTCGGGTTCCTCCCGCCCCTGCTCTACGCAGCCGCGATCAACACCTCGCTGATCGACCTCGGCCGCGAACGCCGGCAGATCATCGGGTTGTCGGTATTCCTCGTGCTCGCGACGGCTTTCGCGGTGGCTGGGGTGACCTGGGCGCTGGTCGCCGCCGTGCCCTTCGCGTTCGCGGTGGCTCTCGGCGGTGTCGTCGCACCACCCGATGCTGTCGCGGCGACGGCGGTGGCGCGGCGCATCGGTCTGCCCCGCCGCATCGTCTCCATCCTGGAAGGCGAGTCACTCTTCAACGACGCCACGGCGCTGGTGGTGGTGAGCATGGCGCTGGAGGCCGCGACGCACGAGGTCACCGGCCTCGACATCGCCGTTTCCTTCGTGCGCTCGGCGGCAGGCGGTGTCCTCATCGGCTACCTCGCCTACCGCCTGCTGAAACTGGTGCGTCGCCACCTGCGTGACGCGGTCACCAATGTCACGGTGTCCTTCATGGCTCCGTGGGTGGCCTACGTGCCGGCTGAGATCGTGCACGCGTCCGGAGTGGTCGCCGTCGTCGTCTGCGGGGTGCTGCTCGCGCACACCTCACCGGTCGACCAGACCGCCTCGGCCCGGGTCGCGCAGCGGATGAACTGGGCCTCCATCCAGTTCATTCTGGAAAACCTGGTCTTCCTGCTCATCGGCCTGCAGGCCCGCACGATCCTCGACGAGGTGCGCACCTCCGAACTCGGCCTGGCACGCACCTTCCTCATCGCCTTCGCCGTGCTGCTCACCGTCATCGTCGTCCGACCCATCTGGATGCTCGCATTCGCGATGTTGGGACGCTCTCGAGACTCCGCCACGTCACTTTCGCTGCGTGAGAGCGCCGCCACCGGGTGGGCCGGGATGCGCGGCGTGGTCACCCTCGCTGCAGCATTCCTCCTGCCGCAGGACACCCCAGAACGTGCACTTCTGGTCTTCACGGCGCTGGTCGTGACGATCGGGACGCTGACCCTTCAGGGCTTCACGCTCGGACCGCTCGCCCGCAAGCTCGACCTGCATGGCCCCGACCCACGCGAGGAGGCGCTGCAGTACGCGCAGATGCTGCAGATGACGGTGAACGCCGGCGAGCGCCGACTCGATGACGAACTCCAGAAGTCTCCGGGGGTGCCCGACGACATCGTCGGCGCGCTACGCCTGCAGGCCCAGCGGCGGGTCAACCCGGCCTGGGAGCGCCTGGGTAGTAACGATCCCGACGTGGAAGCGCCCTCGACCGCCTACCGACGGCTGCGTTCGGCGATGTTGGAGTCGGAGCGGGAAAAGCTGTTGCACCTGCGCGACCGAGGCGTCATCGACCACGAGGTGCTCTCCGAGATCCTCGCTGGACTCGACGTCGAGGAGTCGATGATCGCGCGTGTCAACGACCGGGACGAACGCTTCTCCGATGCCACGCTGCTCACCCCGGAGGTGCGCCGCTTCGGATGTGAAGACCTGCAAGATGTCGACGAGTGTGTCGAGCCGCTCAGCCACGACGGCTGCCCACGATGCACGGCCGAAGGTCTGCATCCGGTGGCACTTCGCATGTGCCTGAGCTGCGGCGAAGTGGCCTGCTGTGACTCCTCGGTCGGCAAGCACGCGACCGCGCACTACGAGCAGACCGGTCATCCCGTCATGCGCTCGTTCGAACCGGGCGAGGCGTGGCGCTGGTGCTACGTGCACCATCTGCTGGGCTGAAACCGCCTGCGCCACAAGGAAACTCATCCTCCGCTCGGGCCCGGATTCGCCACGGTGACATCTGGCACGTAGCCTGGCACACAGTGCTCCGAGCGGGCACTGCGAACGAGTTTGGGGGAAGCCGGTCGAATCCCGGCGCTGTCCCGCAACCGTAGGCGAGGTCTTCCTCGCGAGCCGGAATGCCCAATTCTTCGCTGCTGAAAAAGACTGTCGTGGACTGCAGTCGGGCAACCGGTTTCATGTCGCAAACCGGTCTCGCGCGGTTCACGCCCAAGGGCGAAGGACCCGGGATGACATATCGAACTGCGACGGGGCGCCGCGGCGTGACCACTGCGCTGACTGCTCTCACCGCCACCACCGTGATCGGCGCCATCGCTGTGATCTCCCCTGCGGACGCCTCCGGCACACGTCCGACCCACGGCGATCCGGCCGCCGCCAAGGATTGGCTGCTCACCCAGATCGACCCCGGATCCGGCGGCATTCCCGGCTTCGTCGGCGCTGATTGGGGTCTGACGATCGACGCCCTGTGGGCAGTGAAAGCGAACGGCGGCACCACCGCGCAGACGCAGAAGATCTGGTCGGCCGTGGCCAAGCACGCCAAGGACTACGCCGGTCCGGTCACCTATGGCGACATCGACTACATCACGGCCGGTGCCAGCGCCAAGGTGCTCTTCGCCGCGGCAACCATGGGAGCCGATCCAACCGCTCTGAAGCAGGCCGACGGCAGCACCCTGAACATCCTCGATCAGACCACCACGCTGGTCGCGACGAGCGGCCCCGGTAAGGGGCGCCTGAAGGATCCTGAAGCCACCGGTTACGACAGCACCAACATCTTCAGCCAGAGCCTTGCCGTGCTCGGCTTCATCGGATCCGGCGTCCACAAGGCAAACCCGGGGCTCGTCCAGAGCACCGTGGATTTCCTTGTGCGACAAGAGTGCTCGGCCGGGTGGTTCCCGATGTTCTACCCCGACGACAAGACCTGCGACCAGCAGAATGCGGCGGGTGAGGTGGCGCCCGACAACGACGGCACCGCCATGGCACTGCAGGCGCTGCTCGCGGCGAAGAAGGCTGGTCTGAACGTACCCTCGGGCGCGACCGAGCGAGCCTCGTCCTTCCTGGTCTCGGTGCAGAAGCCGGACGGGTCGTTCGGTGGCGGGGTGAGCACCGAGGGCGCGAACACCAACAGCACCGGCCTGGTCGCCGCTTCGCTGTACGCCGCCGGTCAGACCGATGCAGCGGCTCGGGCCGGACGCTGGGTGGCAGGTCTGCAGTGGACCGGAAGCGGCAGCGCGCTCGATTCCGATCGCGGCGTGATCGCTTACGACGCAACGTCTTTCGCCGAGGCGAAGACCGGTGGCATTGGCCCAGGCATCGACCAATGGCGCCGCGCCACGGCTCAGGCGATCTTCGCACTGCACCCGGTGCCGTTCAGCGAGCTGACCGGGGTCGTCGACACACCCACCACGCCCCCGACGTCCACCAGCACACCGACGACGACCTCGACGGCCACCGCGCCGTCGACCAGCGTTCCCACGTCACCGGAGCCCTCCACCACGCGGCCTTCCACTTCTGCGCCGTCCACCTCGGCGCCCACTACGAGCGCACCGAGCACCTCGACTCCGGGCACTTTGGAGCCCACGACAAGCCCCGAGCCCAGCAGCACCACGCCGAGCACACCCAGCGCGAGCGCGACGACGTCCAGCGGGTCCGGCTCTGCTGCGCCGTCCAGCACGGCAGTGCGTCCAGGTGCTACCGCCTCGAGCACGACGGCGACCCCGGTGCAGCCGCCCCGGAGGCCGACCGGATCCGCACCCGCGATTCGTGTCGCGGTGCCGGACGTCCGCACGGTCATCTCGCGCGCGTTGCAGCACTCCAGCGCCCAGCCGTCGGCCACCGGTCCGGGAGGCGTCGACCCGTTCGCGACGCAGCCCGCACAACCCGGCCAGCAGGGCTCTGCTACAACGAATTCGCCTGCACCATCAAGCAGTTCGACCTCCAGCGCCAGCACCTCGGCGGCCGCAGCAAGCTCACCGGCGAGGGCGACGCCCGAGCGCAGCACCCAGGCGGCCGCCGCACCGGCACAGTCGGCTGATGGAGGCGGTGGCGGCACGAACTGGTGGCCGCTCGCCCTGGCCGTCGGTGGAGGCGGAATCGGTGGCTTGCTGCTGCTGGTCGGCCTGAGCAGGAGGGGTCAGCTGTGATCGCCGCACGCCCTGCCCGGTCCGCAGCCGCTTTGACTCTCGCCTTCGCGGGGTCGGGCATGGTCTCCTTCGTCGCGGCCCCCGCCGCACACGCTGCCGGTTACGACGGCATGTGCAAGGACGCCAACGGCACCACCGTGGTCGTCGACTTCCAGGCGCTGGGCGGTGGCCTGGTGATCCGCTGCGCGCCGAACATCCCGCCGGGTTCCACCGGCCTGGACGCCCTCAAGCTCGCAGGTGTGCCCTACGCCGGCGTGGCCCGCTGGGGAGATGCTTTCATCTGCCGGCTCTACAACCGCCCCTCGGCCTCGGAGACGATTCCGGTTGCGGGCATGCCGGGCTACAAGGAGGCCTGCATCAACACGCCGCCGGCGAAGGCCTACTGGTCGTACTGGTGGGCCGAAAACGGTGGCACATGGCGGTACTCGCAGTGGGGCGTCAAGAATCGCAACGCGATCAAGGGCGGCTTCGAGGCCTGGTCGTTCTCGCTGAACGCGACGGCGACCACCAACCCCCAGCCGCGCCTGCGCCCGCTTCGACCGACTGCGGCGACGCCACCACCCGCACCGACCAGTTCGTCGGGCTCAACCTCGGCTAACAGTTCGGCCCGTCCCCCTTCGACCTCGGCGACGGCGGGATCCACGACATCCGGCTCGCCAGCGGCGCCGTCTGCTGCGGGCGCGCCACAGGGCAGTAGCCAGCCTGGCTCCCCCGGTCAGGGTGCGAGCTCGAACGGTTCGAGCGGCACTCCCGCGGCCCCGGGCACCTCCGGTGCTGCTGCAAATTCCAACCCGGCCGCCACCGAGAACGCCACGGCCACGTCGCTGCCGCCGAGCCTCGCGGCCAAGGAGCCGTCGTCCGCGGCCGCGAGCAAGAGCTCGAGTGCAACGGCCGGGGCGACCAGCACAGGCGCGAACCCGAGCGGCGGCCCGGCTGTTGCCGCGGGCGTCCAGGTGGCCGATTCCGACAAGTTGGCCCGTGAGGCCAAGGAGCAGACCTCCAGTTCGCTCAACACTCCGACGCTGCTCGGCGCCGCAGTGCTCACCTTCCTCGCGGTGCTCGGCGCCGGAACAGCCCTGCGTCGCCGGCGTAGTTCGTGAGTCTGCTGGGCGAGGCGCGGCGGCGGGCGATCGTCTCCCGCCTGCCCCGCGCGATCCACCCGGTCGCGTGGTGGATGTGGGCGATCGGGTTGGCGGTAGCGACCACCTGGACCACCAACCCACTGTTGTCGCTGCTGTTCATCGCGGCTGCGGCATGCGTGGTGTTCAGCCGGCGAGGCGATGCTCCGTGGTCGCGCTCGTTCCGGCTGTACGTGTGGTTGGGCGTGATCATCGTGGTGCTGCGGGTCGGCTTCCGGGTGATCTTCGGCGGCGGTGACGGCACCGATGTGATCGTGCGGCTGCCGGAGATTCCCTTGCCCGCGTGGGCCGCCGGCATCCGCTTGTTCGGCACGGTCACCTGGCAGTCGGTGCTCGGCGGGTTGTACGACGGCTTGCGGCTCGCCGCGATGGTGATCTGTCTGGGCGCCGCCAACTCGTTGGCCAACCCCAAGCGGCTGCTGAAATCGGTGCCAACTGCGTTGTACGACATCGGAACTGCGGTGGTCGTTGCCGTTTCGGTCTTTCCGCAACTGGCCGAGAGCGCACAGCGGGTGCACCGGGCTCGCCGGCTGCGCGGTGGGGTGGGCAAGCGACACGCGGTGCAGGCCCTGGTCATTCCTGTGCTGGCCGATGCTCTGGACCGATCGCTACTGCTCGCAGCTGCCATGGATTCGCGGGGCTACGGCCGCCACGGACGATCCACCGCGCGGGCCCGCTTGATCACCGGATCGCTGACCATCCTCGGACTCATCGGCGTGTGCGTCGGTGTCTACAACGTGTTGGGTCAGGACTCCCCGGGATGGATGAAGATGCCGACGCTGCTCACCGGAATCGCACTGGGTTGCAGCGGACTCTTCGTCTCGGCGACCCGCAAGCGCACCACCCGCTACCGCCCCGACCCCTTTGATTTCACCGCGCTCACCGTGGCCGCGTGCGGCATTGGCGCCGCCACCGTGATGTACCTCGCCACCCAGACACAACCGGCGCATCTCACCCCCACGCTCTCGCCGCTGCAGTGGCCGGTCATCGACTCGCTGCCGCTGGTCGCCGCACTGGCCGCCATGCTGCCGGCCGCTCTCGCTCCGCGCGCTCCCCGCACCGCCGAAGTCGCTCCACCAGCTCGTGAGGAAGTGCCGGCATGATCCAGCTCGACGGGGTGGGCGTGCAGTACGTCGGCGCCGATGCACCGGCGCTTCAGGACGTCGACCTACACATTCCCGAAGGCGAGTTCGCGCTCGTCGTCGGCACCACCGGGGTCGGCAAATCGACGTTACTCGGGGCGATGAACGGCCTCGTGCCGCACTTCACCGGTGGCCGACTGCGCGGACGCGTCACAGTCGGCGGCTACGACACCCGGCAGCACCCGCCGCGCGAGATGGCCGATGTCGTCGGCCGGGTGGGGCAAGACCCCGTCGCCGGTTTTGTCACCGACACGGTCGAGGAGGAGCTCGCGTACGGCATGGAGCAGCTCGCCGTGCCGCCGACCGTCATGCGTAAAAGGGTCGAAGAAGTGCTCGATCTGCTCGGCATCGCCGACCTACGGTCCCGTCCCTTGCATATGTTGTCAGGTGGACAACAACAACGCGTGGCGATCGGCAGCGCGCTCACCACCCAGCCGCAGGTGCTGATCCTGGACGAACCGACGTCCGCTCTTGATCCGACGGCAGCTGAAGATGTGCTGGCTGCTGTCACGCGGCTCGTCCACGACCTCGGGACGACGGTGGTCATCGCCGAGCATCGGATGGAACGCGTTGTGCAGTATGCCGATTCGCTCGTACTGCTGCCCGGCAGCGGACGCGTGGTGCACGGACCAGCCGCCACCTTGATGCAGGACTCCCCCATCGCACCACCGGTGGTCGAGCTCGGCCGACTGGCCGGTTGGCAGCCCCTTCCGTTGTCGGTGCGTGACGCCCGACGCAGTGCGGCATCGCTACGAAACGGTCTGGCAGGCAAGCACATTGAGCGGGTGGAACGTCGGCCGAGCGATGGACCTCCCGCGTTGCAGGCGAAGAAGGTCACCGTCACCTACGGACCGAAAGTTGCCGTGCGGGAAGTCGATGTCACCTTGCGTCCAGGCACCGTCACCGCGCTCATGGGCCGCAACGGCTCCGGGAAGTCAACGCTCATGTGGGCGCTCCAGGGAGCACTGCCCCGACATTCGGGCAGTGTGCGCGTCGGCGACATCGACCCGGCGCAGGTCTCCCCCGAACGCTCACGGGCCGCCGTCGGCCTCGTGCCGCAGAGCGCGGCTGACCTGCTGTACCTGCAGACCGTGCGCGCCGAGTGTGAAACAGCGGACACCGCCGCCGGGCGTGAGCCGGGTAGGTGCCGTGCCCTGCTCGACAGTCTCGTCAGCGGTATTCGCGACGAGCAGCATCCGCGCGATCTGTCCGAAGGCCAGCGGCTCGCCCTCGTCCTTGCGGTGCAACTGACAGCGCAGCCTCCGGTGCTGTTGCTCGACGAACCGACTCGCGGCTTGGACTACAGCGCAAAAGCGCAGCTGCACAAGCAGCTCGATCTCCTTGCTGCACAGGGACATTCGGTCATGGTGGCTACGCATGATGTGGAGTTCGTCGCCCAAGTCGCCGACCGGGTGATGGTGATGGCCGAAGGCGAGCTCATCGCCGATGGCCCGACGGACGAGGTGATTGCCTCATCGCCGATCTTCGCGCCGCAGGTGGCCAAAGTGCTCCATCCGTTGCCCTACCTGACCGTCGACCAGGTGCGACGCGCAATGCAGGTGAGCGCATGAACCGCCTCGCTGGACGCTCCACGAGCGCCGCCCCAGCAGTCGAGGGCGATGACCTGGTCACCACCCTCGACGGCCCGGCCGTGCGGCTCGGACTGCGCTCGGGAATCACCATCGCGCTGGCGTCCGTGGCCGGTCTGGTGATGTTTGCGTGGCCGCTCTTCACCCGGGTCTCGCCCGAACCAATGCAGCACGGCACGGACGCGCCGTTCATCTTCATGGCCGTGCTGCCGGTGCTCGTCGCCATCGTCCTGGCGCAGATCGCCGACGGCGGAATGGACTCCAAGGCGCTGGCCATGCTCGGAGTGCTGTCGGCCATCAACGCTGCCTTGCGACCACTGGGCGCCGGCACCGCCGGCATCGAGACGGTGTTCTTCCTACTGATCCTGGCCGGGCGGGTGTTCGGGCCAGGATTCGGCTTCGTGCTCGGCTGCACATCGCTGTTCTCCTCGGCGCTGCTCACGGCCGGCGTCGGGCCGTGGCTGCCCTTCCAGATGTTGTGCTCGGCGTGGATCGGGTTGGGCGCCGGGCTGCTGCCGCGCCGCGTGCGCGGCAAGCGCGAGATAGCAATGCTGGTGGCATACGGCATCGTGGTCGCCTATCTCTTCGGCGCGTTGATGAACCTGTGGTTCTGGCCCTTCATCGCCGGCGCCGAAGTGCCCTACTACGAGGGTGGTATCTCCTACATCCCCGGTGCGCCGTTATTGGAGAACCTCCACCGTTTCGGCATCTTCACGCTGCTGACCTCCACCGGCGGGTGGGACACCGGCCGCGCAATCACCAACACCATCGCCATCCTCACCCTCGGGCCAGCGGTGCTGACAGTGTTGCGGCGCGCGGCGAGGCAGGCGTCCTACGACCCCATCCGCGCGACCGACTGACCTGCCTATTCCGACTCTTGCGGAACCGTGGCGAGCATCAGGAGCTGCTCGCTAATGCCGCTGGAGCTTCGAGAGCGGCCGTCCGAGCGCGTCTGCCACCGGTCGCGAAGAGCCGATAGTTCCTCTCGCAGTTCTCTCGCCTCCGCAGAGGTGAGGAGCAGAGTGGCACCACACTGAAGGCTGTCGTCGGCGGACACGGACTGACCCCCGGGCACTACCCGATCGATCGCGGTCATTCGATGACCTCGGCTTTGGTAGACCAGCAAGTCGCCGCCGTACATCACCTCGGGTGCGGTGCGCACCAAACTTCGGATCAATAGGTCGTTCAGCCGGGCGAGTTGCTTCTCCAGCAGAGCATCCGGCAAGAGCGCGCCTGGGACGACGAACTCGTCGGCGACGGTGCGGTAGAACGCAATCGGTGCGGCGCTCGACGATCTCAAGCGCACCCAGACCCGTCCAGCGCCGCACCCAGTAGTGCATCTTGCTCATGGGCTTGTCGAGGTATTCGCATGCCTGCGCCACACTGCGTGGCTGTTCGAAGAAGGGCGCCAGGTATTGGACGGATGGGGGCGAGGAGAGCGCGGCGGCGAGCTCGACGTCATCGACGCGCAATGTGCGAGGCATCTACTCAGGTCAATTGGATAGCAATCGAAGTAGGGCCGCGCATAGCGTGCGTGACGTGAATTCGACGATACAGCTCTACGCCCTCCAAGCCGAGGCTATCGGTAGTGGACGACAGCATGCTCGACGTCGCCACGCCCTAAGCTCGGGCGGGTGCGATTCGTTCTGGCATCCGCTTCCCCTGCCCGCTTGGCAACCCTGCGTTCTGCAGGCGTTGCCCCCGAGGTGATCGTGTCGCACGTCGACGAACCAGCGGCGACCGCGGAGGCCGAGAAGCGCTACGGACCATTGGAGCCCGCCGGCGTCGCGCTCGTACTCGCCCGCGCCAAGTGTGAGGACGTCGCCGGCCGGGACGACGCGGACGACGCACTGGTCTTGGGGTGCGACAGCGTGCTGGAGTTCGAGGGTGCTGCGTACGGCAAACCGAGTGATGCAGCTGATGCGATCAGCCGCTGGCAGCGCATGCGCGGCAAGAGCGGGGTGCTGCACTCCGGTCACTGGCTGATCGACACCCGCGCCGAGGGCACCGGCGCCACCTTCGGAGTGACGGCGAGCACCGTCGTCCACTTCGCCGACATTGACGACGAAGAAGTCGAGGCGTACGTCGCCACCGGCGAACCACTCCACGTCGCAGGCGCATTCACCGTCGACGGGTTGGGTGGGCCGTTCGTGACCAGCATCGAGGGCGACTTCCACAACGTCGTCGGCGTCAGCCTGCCCGCGCTGCGCGAACTGCTGCAGGAGATCGACGTGCCGTGGCACAGCATCCGCCAAGGCGCCAGCAGCACGGCCTGAGGCAGACCGACCTCGCTCCCGACGGTCGGCTCACTCCGAGACGGAGGGCTGATCCTCGCTCACCGCAGTGGAGCCCGACCGCGGCGAATCGCCGCGGTGCGGGATGGGGCGGGAGGGCATGGGCTGGGTCTCGCCGGAGCCGTCATCACCGGTGCGCGCGCTGCGGCCGGAATCGTCGAAGGTCACCTGGATCGCTTCGAAACCCTTGGCCCGCATCGCTTTCGCCTGGCCCTCGTATGCCTTCTCGTCGCCACGGGTGAGATCGACGGCGTCGGTGAACGGGGTCAGGAGTGCGCGCGGATAAAGCTTGCGACGGCGCACGACATCGATCTCCAGGGAGAAGACGATCAGCAGTGCCGCCACGTAGATGAAGGCCAGCATGCCGAGGACGAACGCGAAGACGCCGTTGATCGCGGACGCATGCTTGATGACGGTGTTGACGTAGGTGGCGCCGTAGGTTTTCAGCGCCTCCCAACCGATCGCCGTGACGGCGGCGCCCACCCACAGATCGCTCAGCCGCAACGTGCGTGCCGTGGCCATCTGGTAGGCCGCGAGGAAGACCACCATCGACAGCAGCACCGACAGGAGGCGGATGGTGATGACCGCCGGACGTCCGGAGATGAGGGTGTTGATGTAGAGCGAGAGTGCCGTGGTGAGGAGCAGACCGAAGCCCACGGTCACCAAGAGCACGAAGGAGCGTCCGCGCGATTTGAACGGGTTGGGCCTGCTGTTGCGGGGCACCTGCCAGGCGGTGTTCGCGGCGTACTGCAGAGCCTGCGCAGCGCCCAGCGCACCGTAGAGCGCACCGAGGGTGCCGATGACCACCGCCGCGATTCCACCGTCCAGCGCAGCCGGCGCCTGAAGTTGGTCACCGATCACGGGGAACTCCGCGAGCGCTGATTCGAGCAGCCGGTCGCGCAGGCCGGGGTTGCCCCGGAGCACCCAACTGAGCACGGTCGAGGCCAGCAGCAGCACTGGGAACAACGAGATGAAGGTGTAGTAGGTCAGCAGCGCCGCCAGGTAGGCGCCCAGATCGTCGAAGAACTTGTAACAGACCGCGATCGGGAAGCCCAGCACCGGGTGGCGGCGCTGGAGCCGATCGACCCGGTCACTGAACGACATGTGCGCAACCTATCCCGACGCACGGGTGGTCTTGCGCAGGTGCGCGCTTCGCGTAGCGTGTGCACTCGTGCGGACGCATCGTTCGTGCATCGCCGACGCGCCACGGTTCGCGTCTCATACCTCTGGACGACGATGGCTGATTCCAAGCAAACGCCCCGCGGCGACGATGAGCGTCCCGGGATCATGGACTTCTTCGACCAGACCGACGACGACCGCGAGTACGACGATTCGGATCAAGACGACCACATCGACGACGAGGTCGACAGCAACGACCACGAGGACGAGGGTCGGTACGGCGCTGGCGGCGGCCTGAACGCTCCCCTGGTGGCCGGTGCCGGCGTACTTGCCGTGCTCCTGCTCGGCCTCAGCTGGTGGGTGGGACGCGCGAGTGCATCGGGTGAGACCAGCGAGACGACGGTGACCCAGGCGGCGCAGACCGTGACTGTCGCGCCGAGTGACACCGCGACCACGAGCACCACACCCACGAGCACCGCCGCAGGTCAGGCGCCCACGACCACCGTCACCACGACGGTCAGCGCGGCCGGGGCGG
This sequence comes from Yimella sp. cx-51, assembly GCF_017654605.1. Lineage (GTDB taxonomy): Bacteria > Actinomycetota > Actinomycetes > Actinomycetales > Dermatophilaceae > Yimella. Next base: position 850,479 of record NZ_CP072113.1, on the reverse strand, counting down.
CAGCGGCCACCGTCACCCGCACTGCAACGGTGACCCGCACCGCAGCTGCCCGCACGGTCACGACATCAGCAGCGGCGGCGACAGTCACCACCACAGCCACAGCCACGGCCACCTCGACCGCGACGGTCACCGGTCCGGCGCAGACTGTGACGGTGACCGCTCCACCGCCTCCCCCCGTCACAGTGACCGTGACGGTGCCGGGGCGTCCCCCGCAGCCGTGACGAAAATGCCCGCCCCGAAGTGGGGCGGGCATTCTTGCTTTCGCGGGGCAGGTCAGACCGGTGGGATCGACCGGCGACGAGTGCTGAAGTGACGATCGCGGCCAGCGGCATAACGCAACCGGTGCAGCAGTTCGTCCCGCAGGGCTGACGCCTCGACGACGCCGTCGATCACCAGGTCGGCGGCGAGACGTTCGAGATCGACGTCCTCGAGGTATTCCTCGCGTCGTGCCTGCACGAAGGCTTCGCGTTCGGCGTCGTCCTCGATCGCAGCGATCTTGTTGGCGTACACCGCATTGACGGCCGCTTCGGGCCCCATCACCGCGATGCGCGCGGTGGGGAGTGCCAGCGTCGCGTCCGGTCCGAAACCAGGGCCGCCCATCGCGTAAAGCCCTGCGCCATAGGCCTTTCGAACCACGACGCAGAACTGCGGCACGGTGGCCGACGAGACCGCCGACACCATCTTTGCGCCGTGGCGGATGATGCCGCCACGCTCCACCTCGGAGCCGATCATGAAACCGGGCACATCAGCCAGGTAGATGATCGGAATGTTGTAGGCGTCGCACATCCAGATGAAGCGAGCGGCCTTGTCGGCAGAGTCGGTGAAGAGCACGCCGCCCTTGACGGCGGAGTTGTTGGCGATGAGCCCGACACTGCGTCCGTCCATCCGCCCGAAGCCCACCACGAGCTCGGGAGCGAACAGCGGCTTGACCTCGAAGAAGCTGTCGTCGTCGACGAGCCCGTCGATCACCTCGTGGATGTCGAAGGGCTGGCTCTCGACCTCCGGCACGACGTCATCGGTGAGCGGCGCGGCCGGTGCTTCGGGGTGGTAGACCGGCCCGTCGCTGTGCCAGTTCTGCGGGAGATATGAGAAGAAGAGCTTCGCGAGCTCGATGGCCTCGGTGTCGTCGGACGCGAGCAGGTCGCCCACCCCCGACTGGGTGCAGTGCATCCGTGCGCCGCCGAGGTCTTCCAGCGAAACCTTTTCTCCCACAACCATTTCGGCCATGCGGGGCGAGCCCAGATACATCGACGCGTTGCCCTCGACCATGATGATGAGGTCGGTGAAGGACGGGATGTAGGCGCCACCCGCGGCGGACGGCCCGAACAGGCAGCAGACCTGCGGCACCTTGCCCGACAGCGCCACCTGGTTGTGGAAGATGCGGCCCGCACCGCGGCGACCGGGGAACATCTCCACCTGGTCAGTGATGCGCGCACCGGCGGAGTCGACCAGCCAGAACACCGGGAGTTCTTCGCGCAGCGCCATCTCGGTGGCGCGCACGATCTTCTCCACGGTGCGCGAACCCCACGAACCAGCCTTCACGGTCGGGTCGTTGGCAATCACGATCGCCGGCCGGCCATCCACCGTGCCGCGACCGGTCACCACGCCATCGGCCGGAAGCCCCGTTGCGGTGGAGTTTGCGTAGCGGCCGTCCTCGACGAACGACCCTTCGTCGAAGAGCAGCGAAATGCGTTCTCGCACATAGAGTTTGTTCTGCGAGTCGAGCTTTGCCCGAGCTGCCTCGGACGGAGCTCGTGAGGCGTCGTACGCCGCCTGCAGCCGGGCGCGGACGTCCTCGACCCGAGGGTCCTTGGGGTGGGCCGTCACGACGGGAGCCCCAACCCACGGGCGATCAACATGCGCTGCACTTCGGACGTCCCTTCGCCGATCTCCAGGATCTTCGCGTCGCGGTAGAACCGCGCCACCGGGAACTCTTCCATGAAGCCGTTGCCACCGAAGATCTGCGTGGCGATCCGCGTTGCGGTCACCGCGGCCTCCGAGGAGTACAACTTGGCGATGGACGCCGCCTGCTTGACCTCCTTGGCGCTGCGACGGCCGGCTTCCAGTTCGTCCTTGAGCCACGCCGCCTTGTAGGTGAGCAGGCGGGCAGCCTCGACCATGACCGCCAGATCGGCGACCTGGAAGGACACCCCCTGGTTGACGCCGATCGGCTTTCCGAACGCGATGCGCGTCTTGGAGTAGTCAGCCGCGGCCTCGAGACACGCCTGTGCGAGACCGACGGCGAGCGCCGAGATCGCGATGCGGCCGTCGTCCAGCGTCTTGAGGAACTGCTTGAAGCCCTGACCGCGCTCCCCGAGCAGGTTCTCCTCCGGCACGACACAGTTGTCGAACGACAGGCCGTGGGTGTCGGAGATGTGCCAGCCGAGCTTGTTGTACGCGGGCTCGACGGTGAATCCCGTTGTGCCCGAGGGAATCATGATGGCGCTGATCTCGGCCTTGCCGTCGGCGGTCTCGCCGGTGCGGGCGGTCACCGTGACCACGGAGGTGCGATCGGTGCCGGAGTTGGTGATGAACGACTTCGCGCCGTTGACGGTCCACTGGCCGTCGGCGAGCGTCGCCTTGGTGCGGGTGCCGCCGGCGTCCGAACCGGCCTCGGGCTCGGTGAGGCCGAAACCGGCGAGGGTGTGTCCGGCCACCAGGTCGGGCAGCCAGGCCTGCTTCTGCTCGTCGTTGCCGTAGGTCAGGATCGGGTTGATGCCAAGCCCAACGCCCGCGGAGAGCGTGATGCCCATCGACTGGTCGACACGTCCCAGCTCTTCGATGGCCAGGCACAGGTAGGTGAAGCCGCCTTCGTCCAGGCCGGCGCCGCCGTACTCCTCCGGGACGACGAGTCCGAAGAGCCCGAGCTCGCCCATCTGCGGCACGAGTTCAGAGGGGAAGTGGTGGTCGCGATCCCACTGCGCCACGTGCGGAGCGATCTTGGATTCGGCGAAGTCACGCACGAGGTGGCGGAAGTCTTCGTGGTCCTTGCTGAGCTCGAACATCGGGCGGGTCGACCTTTCGCTGGGTGTGGCTGCGGTCACAGTTGACGTTGACGTCAACGTAAAGCATGCTGGCCGGCGATGCCAAACCCGGACCGCACCTGGACGATCGCCGAACTCGCTGAGGAGTTCGGCGTCACCCATCGTTCGTTGCGCCATTACGAGGATCTCGACATGCTGGCGCCCGAGCGCGTCGGCAATGCGCGCGTCTACCACCGCAGCGACCGCGTGCGACTGAGCCTGATCCTGCGCGGCAAGCGGCTCGGCTTCTCACTCCCCCAGATCCGCACCATCGTGACGATGTACGACCAGCAACCGGGCGAAGCCGGCCAGTTGCGTTACCTGCTGGGCGAACTCAGCGAGCGACGCGCTGACCTGGAACAACGTCGCCGCGACATCGAAGACTCCCTGGCCGAACTCGAGACCCTCGAGCGCCGGTGTCGCGAAGACCTCGCCCGGTTGCAGACCGACGTCGAGCTGGGCAGCAAGATGGGCTCATGAGCTCCACCTTCGCCTCGGTCGACGACGTCCGCACCCACCTGGCCGGCACCGGCTATCTGGCCTCCGACGCCATCGCGACCACTGTCTATCTCGCTGCGGCATTGGGCCGACCGATTCTCGTCGAGGGACCCGCCGGCGTCGGCAAGACCGCACTGGCCAAGGCCATGGCGCAGGCATCAGGGCGCGAGCTGGTGCGCCTGCAGTGCTACGAAGGCGTCGACGAGGCCCGCGCTCTTTACGAGTGGAACCACGCCAAGCAGTTGCTGCGCATCACCGCCGAGCAGAACGCCGACTGGGAAGACGTGCGCACCGACGTCTTCGGCGAGGAGTTCCTGCTGGAGCGCCCGTTGCTGAAGGCGGTGCGCAGCGCGCAGCCGGTGGTGCTGCTCGTCGACGAACTCGACAAGGCCGATGAGGAGATGGAGGGCCTGCTGCTGGAGTTGCTGTCCGACTTCCAGGTGACGATTCCTGAGCTCGGCACGATCACCGCGCAGCACCGGCCTCTTGTCGTGGTGACATCAAATGCCACCCGCGAACTCTCCGAGGCCCTGCGCCGGCGGTGTCTGTTCCTGCACATCGACTACCCCGACGCGCAGCTGGAGCAGCAGATCGTCCAACTCCACGCGCCCGGGCTGTCCCAGGCAGCCAAGGAGTCACTGGTGCGTGTCGTCCGCGCACTGCGCGAAGGCAACCTGCGCAAACCGCCCTCGGTCTCGGAGACTATCGACTGGGCCCACACCCTGCTCTCGCTGGACGCCGACGAACTGGATGCCGACTTCGTGACCACCACGCTCGGCGTGCTGCTCAAGCACCAGGAAGACATCGAATCCGCCCGGGCTGCACTGAAATTGTGAGCACCACCGATCGCCTCCAGGGCCTTGCGCAGGCGATGCGATCGCATGGCCTTGAAGTCGGCACCAGTGAAACCATCACTGCGGCGCAGGCGATCGAGGTCTTGGGCCTGGACGACCGACGCACGCTGCGCGAAGCGCTGGCCGCCACCATGGTGCGCTCGGCCGACGGACGTCCCACCTTCGACCAACTCTTCGACCTGTGGTTTCCCGCCACCCCGCACGCGCGCAGCACCGATCTGTCCGGCGCCGATCTCGACACGCTGCGTGACGAGCTGACCAGAGCACTTGCCGCACAGGACGAGCAGCGCATCGATGAGATAGCCGTAGCGACACTGGAGTCGCTCGGTCGGGTCTCCCCGGACGACGAAAGCCGGGGGTGGTCGTCCGGCCAGGCGCTCGACGCACTCGCCCCGCAGCGGCTCATCGCGCAGGCACAACAGATCGCCCGCGGCGACGCCGGCGAAGGCGACGGATCTGGTGCAGGCTCAGGCGGATTCGGTGAGGGGTCGGGAGAATTCACAGACCGCATCGACCGGGACGAGATGCGCACCCAGGTGGCTCACTTCAAGCGGCGGGTCGAAGCCGAGGCCAGGCGGCGCAATACGGCCGTGCGTCCGCGCGAGCGGATTGCTCGCTACGGGGTCGAAGCCCCGAGTGAGCAGCGTGACTTTCTCGCGTTGTCGACCAGCGACCTCGATCAGCTCAAACGCCAACTCGACCCGTTGGCCCGCAAGCTCGCCGCCAAGCTCAGCCGTCGGCGCCGGGCGGCGCGTGGCGGCATCGACGTCCGCCGCACCCTGCGCTCGGCGATGGCCACCGGCGGGGTGCCCCTTGATCCGGTCTACCGGCGACGCAAACGGCACCGTCCCGACGTCTTGCTCATCGCCGACATGTCGGGCTCGGTCGGTGGCTTCAGCAGCTTCACGATGTTGCTCATGCAAGCCCTGGGCGAGCAGTTCAGGCATGTGCGCATGCTCGGATTCGTCAGCAGCACCGCCGACATCACCGACATCGTCAAGAACGCCCCGCCCGGCGTCGCCCTCACCTCATGGGCCCTGCAGGAAGCTGCCCTGACCAGCCGCGGGCGCAGCAGCAGTTACGGCACCGCCTTCGCCGATGTGCTCGAGAAGTACTCCGACTGGATCGGGCACCGCACCACGGTGCTCGTGCTGGGCGACGGTCGCACCAACTACGGCGACCCCGGGCTGGAGGCCCTGGCACAGATCGCCCGCCGGTCGCGCACGACGGTGTGGCTCAATCCCGAACGAGCCGGCTCCTGGAGCACGGGCGATTCGGCGGCGCGAGAGTACGCCGAAGTGGTCTCGATGCACGAGTGTCGCAACGCCGCCCAGCTCCGGCTCTTCGTCGAGCGGCATCTGGCCTGAACCGGTGCCCACAGCGGCACCCTGCGCGGGTCATACTGTCGGCGTGCGTGTTCAGCGATCCCTGGCGGCAGCAGCCGTGGTTGCTGCCCTCGGGGCAGCATCGACGACAGCGCATGCCGCCGTCGACCCTGTGCCCTACAGCTTCACCGGCTCGCCCGTCACCTTGGCCAACGGCCCGAGTGGCGGGCCGACCCTCACCGCCGGTGTCTACCGGGTGACGCTGCCCAACGACGGGTCGGAACGCAGCTTCACCATCGACCGCAACAAGCTGCGCAGCTTCATGGCCACCGTCGTCACCGACGAGCGAGAGGGCAAATCTCCGTTCCTCACCTCGGACCACACCACCGAGGTGAAGTCGGTGAACGAGAAGGGGGACGAGTGCTCCTCGGCAACCGACGAGCGGGGCGAGGACGGACCGGCCGGCATTACGGTGACCAACCTTGGCGTCGACGACGACAAGGAGCTCACCCGCCAGGCCGGCTACTTCAACTCGACCTGTCGTGAGTCGACCAAGCTCACCATCACGATCACGCACACCGCCTCACCCGCCAACGGGCAGACCGAAGCCGAGCTCCACCTGACCGACGAGCCGAAGGCGTCGGGCAATCTCGGGTCGGCCACGACGTCCGGGCAGACGGCGATGCTCAAGGCACCCAAGGGTGAAGAGCACGAGGAAGTGCCTCCCGGCCAAGGGTTCGGCAGCGCCGCCACTCTCACCACCGGGAGTTACCCCGCGATGCTGACGGTGGGTAGCCGGGCCTTCTACCGGGTGCGTGTGGGGTGGGGACAACGCCTCGCCGCGACCATGACGGTGCCCGGACAGGACAAGAACTTCGCGCCGCCGCTCGCGGTCGATGTGACGCTCTCGATCTGGTCACCGCAGCGGGTCTGGCTGAAGGCGAGCCCGAAGGACTACCAGTTCTCGCACAACACGTCACTGTCGAAGAACATGTCCGAGAGCAAGACCATCGGGACGTACACCGCGCCGGTGCTGTGGGCGAACCGCAAGGTTGACTCGCTGTCGCTGTCGGGCAGTGAGGTCGACAGTGCGGCCGTGCGCTTCACCACCGTCCCTGGCTGGTACTACGTAACGGTCAACACCCAGCCGAAGAAGCCGTCGGACGACGAGCAACTGCCGCAGTCAGTGCCGCAGATTCCGGCTGATCTCAACATCCTCGTCCAGGGGCAGGAACAGTCGGGACCCAGCTTCGTCAACGCAGCGGGAGCCTCGGTGGCGCAGCCACCCTCGGGCCAGATGAGCGTCGGCAAAGGCATCGATCAAGGCACGAAGGTGCCATGGGTTCAGTTGGGGCTCAGCGCTCTTGCGGTCGGCGCTGCTGCAGCGGCGGTGTTCTGGGCGATGCGCTCACGCCGCCGCGACGCACGACAGGCCTGAACTAGACCTTGCTCCACACGTAGCGGCCGCCATCGAGCTGACAGACCCGTTCGACGCCGTTCTGATCGGGTTCGGTGGTGCCGACGTCCGACCAGCGACACTCGGCGCCGAGGCGCGAAAGGCCCGGTGTGCCCGAGGGGCCGGAATCGCCGGTCAGCCAGATGGCACCCAGCGCCGCGAGGGCGACCAAGGGAGCGCCGACGAGCACGGCGAGTCGCTGCATCCGGCGCGCCCGGCCGGCCCGCGCCACCGCACGATTCGCGGTGTCGGCCGGGGTGAAACCCAGAGCCGCTGTCTGCTGCCTCGTCTGGGTGCGTCCGCCGTCGAAGGCCATCGTCCGGCCTCCGGGGGCGAACTCACCGGACGATTCCCCGAGCGGCGGCAGCTCGCTGCGGATGTCGACGGTCTTCTGCTTCTGCCAGGGCACGGCCGCCAGCGCGTCGAGCGCTTCCTGCGCCGAGTGCGGGCGCTTCTCGATGTCGGGGTCTGCCATCCGAACAACGGTGTGCCACAAAGCATCCGGCACATCGTCGGGCCGGGGCGGCAGGTCAGCAGCATCGGTGCGCACTTGCGCACGCGGCTTGTGGCCGGTGATGAGCTGAATGCCCATCATGCCGACGGCGTAGAGGTCGGAGCGTGGGTCTGGATCGTGGCCCATGAGTTGCTCGGGAGCCAGATAACCGGGGGTGCCCATGACGATGCTGTGGCTCGTCAGGCGGGGTGCGTCCTGTGAAACGGCGACACCGAAGTCGGTCAGCCACAGGTGCGGCTTGTCGGTGCCGGTGGACGACATCAGCATGTTGGCGGGTTTGACGTCGCGGTGGACGATGCGTTGGTCGTGCACCGCCTGCAAGGCGCTCAGCAGTTGGCGCAACAACTCAGCGGCATATGGGGCGGCAAACTTGCCGTGCTTGCCGGCAAGGCCCGAGAGCGAACCGCCGTCCACCAACGGCATCGTCAACAACACTCGGTCGTCGGCGCCTGCCCAGCCCATGGGGGTGACCACGTTCGGGTGATGGATGCGCATGCCCTGCTCGCGCATGAAACGCAGCAGCGATCCGGCGTCCGACTGACGTAGCACCTTGGCCGCGATGACCGACCCGTCACGCAGGTCGTACGCCCGCCACACGCCACCCATGCCGCCCTCGCCGATCATGTCGATCAGCTCGTAGCGCCCCGCAAATACTTCTCCCACGAGCAGCACCCTAACCCTGTGCGAGTCATCACTGACCGTGCTGCGCCAGCTCATCAAAGAAACGGAACCCACCGCCCGCGAGGTGATCTCCCGCGATCAACGACAATGACGAGGCGACCAGCGAATAACGACACGGGAGCGGAACACGGGCCATGCATCTGATCTACGGCGCGGATTGGAACAACGAACTGCACTTCATGGTCGACCCCATTGACCCCACTGAGGCGACGCGAAAACTCGAGGACCACCAGACCTTCGCAATCGCCGGCGGACCCGAGCCCCTTACCGGCACCGACTTCGACAACTTCCTGAAGAACCCAGGCCTCACCGGCGACCCTGCCGACTGGGCCATCGCCGTCGACCCCACCGGTCCCCGCACCTCCTTCATGGTGCGCTTCTACAACTTCTGGGGCACCGCCCTGGCCGAGTACACCTTCCGCGAACAACCCGATGGACGGCTGCTGGTCGAGCAGGTCAACACCTGGCACTACCCCGACAGCGCCCAGTACTGGGACTACTTCGACTCCACCTCGAACGAAGAATGGAAGTACAAACCGGGCGGGTACTCCAACCACGCGATCCGCACCCCACAACCCGACGGCAGCCTCGACGTCCAATTCACCGAATACAACGACACCGACCTCACCGCCAACTGGGAAACCACACCCGCCTTCGGCGACTGGACGGCTTTGACCGCCCGCAACCGGTTCAGTTGAAGCGTCGAGACCGGTCGCCGCGGCGAGTCGCCGGGCGCGTCCGAACGGTCTGGCCTCGCGACAGGCGTGGGCAAACGTAGGGCGCGAGAAACTCATGGTTCTCGCGCCCTGCGTTTGCCCGGGTGAACTCAGCCGTTGAACTCAGCCGGGTCGGGGCCGAGCCGGGTGCCGTTGTCGAGCGAGCCGATCGCCTGCATCGCCAGGTCGGACAGCTCGAAGTCGAAGACGTCGAAGTTCTCGGCGATACGCGCCGGGGTCACCGACTTGGGAATCACCACGTTGCCCGACTGCAGGTGCCAGCGCAGGATCACCTGAGCCGGCGTCTTGCCGTACTGCGACGCGATGTCGGTGATGACGGTGTCGTTCAGGATCTCGCCGCCCTGGCCCAGCGGGCTCCACGCCTCGGTGACGATGCCGTGGGCGTCGTGGAACTCCCGCAGCTTCTTCTGCTGGAAGTTCGGGTGCAGTTCGACCTGGTTGATGGCGGGGTACTCCCCCACCGCGTCGTGCAGTTCTTCGAGGTGCTCGACGTTGAAGTTGCAGACGCCGATCGCGCGCACCTTGCCCTCGTCGCGCAACTGCATCATGGCGCGGTAGGTGTCGACGAACTTGCCGTTCGCAGGGGCCGGCCAGTGGATGAGGTAGAGGTCGATCGGTCGACCGAGGCGGTCCTGGGACGCCTCGAACGCGGCGACGGTCTCTTCGAAGCCCTGGTCGTCGTTCCAGACCTTGGTGGTGAGGAAGACGTCCTGCGCGGGCAGGTCGCTCTCGGCCAGCGCGCGTCCCACGCCTGCCTCGTTGCCGTAGATGCGGGCGGTGTCGACGCTGCGGTAGCCGGCGCGCAGGGCCTCAGCGACCGCCGGGGTGGCCTGGTCGTCCTCCACCTGCCAGACGCCGTAGCCGAGTTGCGGAATCTGCACAGTCGCGGCACCGCTGGTGAGAGTGATGTTCGGAACGTTGTGGTCAGCAGTCATGTCTGGTGCAGCACCACCGACGCGGGCGATATTTCCGCCGACCAGGTTTTGCCCCGTCAATGTGTCGCTCGCCACAGCCGGATAGGCTCGGCGTCATGGCCGAACTGCGCAAGGTTCTCATCGCAAACCGTGGCGAAATCGCCGTCCGTATCGCACGCGCCTGCAAGGACGCCGGCATCGCCTCCGTCGCGGTGTACGCCGAGCCCGACCGCGACGCACTGCACGTGAAGGTGGCCGACGAGGCCTACGCGTTGGGTGGCTCCACGCCCGGCGATTCCTATCTGCTGCAGGACAAACTCATCGAGATCGCGCAGCAGGCGGGCGCCGACTCGGTGCACCCCGGCTACGGCTTCCTCGCCGAGAACGCCGATTTCGCGCAGAAGGTGATCGACGCCGGACTCATCTGGATCGGCCCGGGTCCGCAGGCGATCGACAGCCTGGGCGACAAGGTGAAGGCGCGTCACATCGCCCTGGAAGCCAACGCCCCACTGGTGCCCGGTACCAAAGACCCGGTCAACGGGCCCGACGAGGTGGTCGCCTTCGCGCAGGAGCACGGCCTCCCGGTGGCGATCAAGGCGGCCTACGGCGGCGGCGGTCGCGGCCTGAAGGTCGCCCGCACGATCGAGGAGATCCCCGAGCTCTTCGACAGTGCCGTACGCGAGGCGGTCACCGCTTTCGGTCGCGGCGAGTGCTTCGTCGAACGCTTCCTCGACCACCCGCGTCACGTCGAGACCCAGTGCCTGGCCGACCAGCACGGCAACGTGGTCGTCGTCTCCACCCGCGACTGCTCGCTGCAGCGTCGCAACCAGAAGCTGGTCGAGGAGGCGCCCGCGCCCTTCCTCACCGATGAACAACACGACGAGCTCGTGCGCGCCAGCAAGGAGATCCTGCGGCTGGCCGGATATGTCGGCGCGGGCACGTGCGAATTCCTCGTCGGCCCGGACGGTCACATCTCCTTCCTGGAAGTGAACACCCGCCTGCAGGTCGAGCACCCGGTGTCGGAGGAAGTCACCGGTATCGACCTGGTGCGCCAACAGCTGCGCATCGCCGCAGGTGAAGCCCTCGACTTCGACGACCCGCAGCCGCACGCGCACTCCTTCGAGTTCCGCATCAACGGTGAGGACGCCGGACGCAACTTCTTCCCTGCCCCAGGCACGATCACCCGCATGGTGGTGCCGAGTGGCCCGGGCGTGCGTTGGGACTCCGGCATCGTCGAGGGCGACACCGTCGCCGGCGCTTTCGACTCGATGATCGCCAAGCTGATCGTCACCGGCCGCACCCGCACCGAGGCGCTGGAGCGCTCGCGACGAGCACTGGACGAACTCGTGATCGAGGGCATGCCCACCGTCACGCCGTTCCACCGCGCAGTGGTCAGCGACGAGGCGTTCGCCCCGTCCGACCCAGAGCAGAAGTTCACCGTGCACACCCGCTGGATCGAAACCGAGTTCGACAACCAGATCGAGCCCTACGGCGGTCAGCCCGGCGAGGCAGCCGAGCAGACGCCGCGCCAGAACCTCGTCGTCGAGGTGGGCGGCAAGCGCATCGAGGTCTCGCTGCCCGGCGACCTGCAGCTCGGCGGCGGGGGTGGAGCCGCCGGCCCGAAAAAGGCGCCCAAGCGTGCCCGCTCCGGTGGCGGCGGCCAGGCCGCCGGCGGCGACTCCGTGACCGCTCCGATGCAGGGCACGATCGTGAAGATCGCGGTGGAGGACGGCGCCACGGTGTCGTCCGGCGACACCATCGTGGTGCTCGAAGCCATGAAGATGGAGCAGCCCATCACCGCTCACAAGGACGGCGTCGTCACCGGTTTGAAGGCCGCGATCGGCGAGACGGTGAGCGCAGGATCGGTGCTCGCCGAGATCAAGGACCCCGCCTGACCTCGACCTTGCGAATCGGCGTGAGTTTGTGGCCTTCGTACGCGTGCGAACCCCACGAACTCACGCCGATTTCGGTCAGTCGGAACCGTGCTCGGCCATCGCGCTGATGAGCAGGGACAGCGTGCTCGACAGGTAGTTCTCGCGTTCGTCGTCCGGCACGCTGAGCGACTGGATGGCGACGCCTTCCACGGCTGCGACGAGAGTCTGCGCGCGCAACAACGCCTGCTCCTTGCGATGCCGCTCGACGACGGGGCAGATCACGTCGACCAGGTCGTGACGCCAGGAGCGCATCGACTCCTGCAACGCGGGCGTCCGCACCGCCTCCAGGCTGAGTTCGCTCATGGTCACGATGAGGGCCGGAGTGCGCGACCAGTCGATCAGCAATCCGATCGTGGCGGCGATCGAGGCACTCGGATCGTCGTCGTCCGCCGGGAGCCCCTCGGTCAAGGCTCGGACGTCAGCGGTCAATTGGGCGGCCACGTGATCGGCCAGTGCTCCCAGCAGCGCCTGCCGGGTGCGGTAGTAGACCGAGCAACTCCCCTCCGGTAGGCCGGCAGCGCGGTCGAGTGCTCGGTGGGTCAGACCCCGTAGTCCCGAGGTGCCCACCACCTCGATGGCACAGTCGAGCAGATGTGCTTGGCGGGCCCGGGTGCCCTCAGGACGTGTGACGCTCACGACGGTGAGCCTGTCACAATCGGAGCAACCGTGCCGTGTCGCCCACCGTTCGTGGCGTGGTTCGACGAAGCTCCGCACCACCTGTCGAGAGGCCCTTCATGCGCTGGCTCAGCTACACCCTCCCTCTGCTCTTCGGTGTGCTGGTCTACCTCCTCATCCGATTCCTCAAGCCGCGCCTGAAGCAGCAACGACACGAGGCCTGGCGCAAGGCCGGGCTGTTGCCCGATCAGGTCGATCCACACGAACCTTCGCAGGACACCGACGACCGCACGACCGGCCGACGCAACAGCCGCGACTCGTGAAGTACGTCGCCCTCGATGCGCTGACCGCTCGCCTCGCCGGCCTTCCCGGGCGTCCGCGCGTGGTCGTGAGCGGCAATGTCGCCACCCCGTGGCGCGCGGTCGAAGCGCTCGACCGTGCGCTGCCCACGTACGTCCTCAACATCCTCAACGGCGCACCCGGCGTCCCGACGCGCGACGGCGTGATTGCTGAAACCTGTTTCGTCGGCTCAGGCCAGCGCCACCACCCAGCACTGTCGTACGTCCCGTGTCGCCTCTCGATGGTGCCCGTGCTCCTGCACCGACGGCTCCGGCCCGATGTGGTGATCGTGCACTGTGCCCCCGCCAGGAACGGCTACCTCAGCATGGGCATCGAGGTGAACGTGCTCCCGGCAGCGATCGAGACCGTCCGCGCTCATGGCGGCCTGGTGGTCGCGGTGATCAACAAGCACATGCCTTATACCTACGGCGATGCACTGCTGGCCGAGAGCGATGTCGACCTCGCCGTCGAGGTCGACGAGCCGCTTCCGGTCGCCCTCGCGACAACGCCCGACGATGCGAGCGCGGCCATCGGCGCCACCTTGGCCGCGATGGTGCCCAACGGCGCCACCCTCCAGACCGGCATCGGCATGGTGCCGGACGCCACCCTCGCAGCTCTGGCCGATCGCCGAGAACTGCGTGTCTGGACCGAGATGTTCTCCGACGGCGTGCTGGCACTGGAGCGCGAGGGTGCCCTCGACACGGACGTCCCGCTCACGACTTCCTTCGTCTTCGGCTCACAGGAGCTGTACGACTGGATCGACGGCAACCGCCGGGTGATGATGCAACGCACCGAGCGCACGAATGACCCGGCGCTCATCGCCCGCCAGCGGACGATGGTCAGCATCAACACGGCGCTGCAGGTCGACCTGTTCGGGCAAGCCAATGCCTCCCGCATCAACGGCCGCATCCACTCCGGGTTCGGCGGTCAGACCGACTTCATCGTGGGCGCCATGCACTCCCACGGCGGTCACTCGTTCATTGCATTGCGCTCGTGGCATCCGAAGGCCGACGTCTCGACGATCGTTCCGCGGCTGCTCGACACCACGACCAGCTTCCAGCAGAGCGCAATCGTCACCGAACAGGGCGTGGCCCGGTTGCTGGGCAACGACGAGAAACAACAGGCCGCGGAGATCATCGAGCACGCGGCGCATCCGGATGTGCGCGACGAACTGCGTTCCGCTGCAGCCGAACTCGGGCTCGACAACCCGCTCTACTGACGCACCGGGAACCAACCATCCACCCGTCGAGTGGCCGGGCTATGAACCACCGGCCGGGGTGTGGCCCGGCCACCCATTCATAGCCCGGCCACTCGACGTTAGGGCGCGTTTGCACTCAAGAAACTACAGGTGTAGTGTTCAGAGCAGATCGAGCACTACATCTGTAGAAAGGGCCTCTCCCCATGAACATGATCCCCGCCTTCTTCACCGGCTTCTCCGTCGTTCTCGCGGTCTCGCTGATCGCCATGGTCGCGGTGCTCGGCACCTGGACCGTGCAGTTCTTCGCCCGCAACCGCAGCGAGCGCGTCGCCACTCGCCAGCCGATGGCGCGCTACTACCGCGACCTGGGCGCGCACGCCTTCTCCCACTGACCTTCCTTCCGGCAAACCGGACCGGGCCGCTCCCCCACGAGGGGGAACGGCCCGGTTTGGTGTCTGCGACGAGGACGCCGACCTCAGATCTCCGACTGATGCAACCGACGCGCAGCCTCGGCGATCGAACCGGTCATCGAAGGGTAGACCGAGAAGGTCTGCGCCATCTGGTCGACGGTGAGGCGGTTCTGCACCGCCAGGCCGATCGGATAGATGAGTTCGGACGCCTGCGGCGCCACCACCACTCCCCCGACAATCGTCTTGGAGCCGGGGCGCACGATGAGCTTGACGAAGCCGTCCTTGATGTTGCGCATCTTGGCGCGCGGGTTGGTCGAGAGCGGCAGCGTGACCACCTGCGCCTCGATACGGCCTTCGTCGACGTCAGCCTGTGAGTATCCGACCGTGGCGATCTCGGGATCGGTGAAGATGTTGGCGCAGACGCCGCGCAGGTTGAGCGGCGACACCGCGTCGCCGAGCGAGTGGGCCATCGCGATGCGGCCCTGCATCGCGGCCACCGAGGCCAAGGGCAGCACACCCGTGCAGTCACCGGCCGCGTAGATGCCCGGCACGGACGTCCGCGAGACGCGGTCGACCACGACGTGACCTGATTCGGTGAGATCGACGCCGACGTCCTCCAGCCCGATCCCTCGGGTCTGTGGAATGGATCCCACGGCCAGCAAGGCGTGTGACCCCTCCACCGTTCGACCGTCCTCGAGCGTGACGACCACCTTGTCACCAACCCGCTCCGCAGCCTGGGCACGCGAACGGTTGAGCACCTGCATGCCGCGACGGCGGAAGACGTTCTCGATGACTGTCGCGGCGTCGGCGTCCTCGCCGGGAAGCACGCGGTCGCGGGAGGAGACGAGCGTGACCTTCGAACCCAGCCCGAGGTAGGCGTGCGCCAGTTCGGCACCGGTCACACCGGAGCCGACGACGATGAGATGCTCGGGGAGTTCCTGCAGGTCGTAGATCTGCTGCCAGGTGAGGATGCGTTCGCCGTCGGGCATCGCCGAAGGCATGGTGCGCGGGGTGGTGCCGACCGCGAGCAGGATGACGTCAGCGATGATGTCTTCGGTACGTCCGTCGGTGTACGCGGCACGCACGATGTTGTGATCGACGATCGAGGCGGTGCCGTCGATGACTTTGCACCCAACGCTCTGCACCTGGGCTCGGATGTCATAGCTCTGGGCGCGCGCCAGTTTCAGCACTCGGGCGTTGACCTCTCGGATGTGCGCCTCGGCGTGCTGGTCTTCGTCATGACCCTCAAAATGCACGCCGAGACGGCCGGCCGCCTTGAACCTCGACATGAAGTCGGAGGTTGCAATCAGCGTCTTGCTCGGCACGCAGTCGGTCAACACCGCTGCGCCGCCGAGCCCGTCCTTCTCCACGATCGTGACGGCAGCACCGAGCTGCGCTGCCACCAATGCGGACTCATACCCACCTGGTCCGCCGCCGATGACGACCACGGACTTCTGTCGACCAGTCACGACTCTCATCCAACCACGCACGATCTGGCTACTCTGACTGCGTGACCACTCCCAGCTCTGCCGCCGTCAACTTCGACTCCGTCGACCCCTTCGCGTTGGCTGATGAGGCCGCCGCCGAGATCGCCCGCCTGTCCGGCGTCCAGCGTCATGACATCGCGTTGGTGCTCGGATCTGGTTGGGGTGACACCGCCGACCGACTCGGTGAGACCGTCGCCTCCATCGACAACGAACAGGTGCCTGGCTTCGCCAAGGCGGCGGTGGCCGGTCACAAGGGCACCATCCGCTCGGTGCGCATCGAGGGCACCGACAAGCACGCGTTGATCTTCGGCACCCGCACGCACTACTACGAGGGCCGCGGCGTCCGCGCTGTCGTGCACGGCGTCCGCACCGCCAAGGCAGCCGGCTGCGAGACGATCGTGCTCACCAACGGGTGCGGCGGCCTCAACCCCGAGTGGGCGCCCGGCACCCCGGTGCTGATCAGCGATCACCTCAACCTCACGGCCAACTCCCCGCTGGAGGGAGCGACCTTCGTCGACCTCACCGATCTCTACTCCGCCCGCCTGCGCGAGGTGGCCCGCTCGGTCGACCCATCGCTGGCTGAAGGCGTCTACGCGCAGTTCCGCGGACCGCACTACGAGACGCCCGCCGAGGTGCGCATGGCCAAGACCATCGGTGCCGATCTGGTCGGCATGTCGACGGCGCTGGAGGCAATCGCTGCCCGTCATGTCGGCCTGGAGATCCTCGGCATCAGCCTGGTGACCAACGCGGCCGCGGGCATCAGTGAGGTGCCGTTGTCGCACCAGGAAGTGATCGACGCAGGCAAGGAGGCAGCGGGACGGTGCGCCGACCTGCTGTCACAGATCGTCCGCAAGCTCTGAGTCAGGAGTCCCGAGATGTCGCAGGTGTACGACGAGGTCAGCGATTGGATCGCCGACGATCCTGACCCGGCCACCCGAGCCGAACTGGTCGACCTGCTGGAGCGGGCCAACGCCGGTCAGCAGGACGCAGCCGACGAACTGGCCGACCGGTTCAAGGGGCTGTTGGAGTTCGGCACGGCCGGGCTGCGCGGCGCACTCGGCGGCGGACCGAACCGCATGAACCGCGTGGTCGTCATCCGTGCGGCCGCCGGACTCACGTCGTACCTGCAGGAAACCCTGGGCCGCCGCGACGTCACTGTCGTCATCGGCT
Organism: Yimella sp. cx-51; assembly: GCF_017654605.1. Classification (GTDB taxonomy): domain Bacteria; phylum Actinomycetota; class Actinomycetes; order Actinomycetales; family Dermatophilaceae; genus Yimella. Next base: position 833,324 of record NZ_CP072113.1, on the reverse strand, counting down.
TCGACGCGCGGCACAACTCCGATGTCTTCGCCCGCGACACCGCCGCCGTCGTCACGGCCGCCGGTGGGCGAGCCCTCGTGCTCAGCCACCCGCTGCCGACGCCGTTGTTGGCCTTCGCGATCCGCTTCCTCGCAGCGGACGCCGGGGTGATGGTGACCGCCAGCCACAACCCCCCGCAGGACAACGGTTACAAGGTCTACCTCGGCGACGGCAGTCAGATCGTGCCGCCGGCCGACGAGCAGATCGCGGCCGCCATCGACCGTTTCCCGCGTGCGGCTGAGGTGGCGTTGGCGCAGGAGGGTTGGGAGAGCGTCGACGACTCGATCATCGACGACTACCTCGCCTCGGTCACGAGCGTGGTGGCCGAGGGCGGACCCCGCGAATTGAAGATCGTGCACACCGCACTGCACGGTGTCGGCTCGAGCACCATGCTCGATGCGTTCGCGCGTGCCGGGTTCGCCGATGTCGTCCCTGTGGGTGAGCAGCAGCAGCCAGACCCCGAGTTCCCGACGGTGAGCTTCCCCAACCCCGAAGAGCCCGGCGCCATCGACCTCGCCCTGGCGAGCGCCCGCGAGGTCGGTGCCGACATCGTCATCGCCAACGACCCGGACGCCGACCGCTGCGCAGTGGCCATCGAGGATTCCGGGCAGTGGCGCATGTTGCGCGGTGATGAAGTGGGCTCGTTGCTCGGACACCATCTGGTGCAGCGCGGCGTGCCGGGCGATGCCGTGTTCGCCAACTCGATCGTCAGCTCCCGCATGCTGGGCGCGATCGCCCGCGCTGCCGGGCTGCGACACGAGGAGACGCTCACCGGCTTCAAGTGGATCAGCCGCGTGCCCGGCCTGCGCTACGGCTACGAGGAGGCGCTGGGCTACTGCGTCGATCCCACAGGTGTGCGTGACAAGGACGGCATCAGTGCTGCACTCCTGGTGGCCGAGCTGGCGGCCGGTCTCAAGGCGGACGGACGCACGATCACCGACGTCCTGACCGAACTCGCCCAGACCCACGGCTCCCACCTGACCGACAGTTTCTCGGTGCGCGTCGACAACCTGTCGATCATCGGCCGCATCATGGACCGCCTCCGGGCGGAGCCGCCGAGCACGATCGCCGGACAACAGGTTTCGCGCATGGATGACCTGGCGCTGGGTTCGGGCGAGCTGCCCCCGACCGAGGGCCTGCGCTACTACCTGGCCGACGACACCCGCATCATCGTGCGCCCGTCGGGCACCGAGCCGAAACTGAAGATCTACCTGGAGGCGATCGGTTCAGCACCCGAGGAGACTGCCGGGCGCCTGTCGGCAGTGCGGGCGGAGATGGAGCAGCTCACCCGGCCGTAAACAGCTGCAGGTCGGCGTCCCGGCACCTTCGAAGAAGGTTGAAGAGGGTCAGACGACGAAGACGCCGAGCACCATCGCCGTGATCACCAACAGCCAACCGATCGCACCGACGGTCGAGATCGAACGCTGCGCGAGGACCTCCTGCGCCGGTATGTCACCGCGGGCGACCACCCGCGCGTAGTCCTCCTGACCGCGTTCGATCGCCGCTCGCACCGCCGCCGCTGACGACTTCCGGTCTATCAGCTCGGGCGGATTGTCGGCATCGATGCGGGGAGGCAGGATGCCGTGACCGGAGCGCACTCCCCCGGCCTTGGGGCGTTGCGCAGAGATCGCCCACGCCGAGAAGCCCTGATCCTGCGGCGTGTAGAGCTTCAGGCTCCAGCGGCTCTCCACGACGTCGATCGCCGGCCAGCTCAGGCGTGCCTCGCGCACGAGGTTGATCAGTCGCACCCCGTCGGCGGTGAGTTCGACTGCGGGGCGCACGAGGGTCAACCAGCACGCACCCGACAACGCCAGCAGGATCAGCGTGCTGCTCGGCTCGAGCCGACCGTCGGCGAGCGCGAAGGTGATCAGCACCGTCAGGAAGACCCCGATGAGCACCCAACCGGTCAGCACCGAGTTCGGTTGCCGGAAGATCAGGCGATGATTGTCGGATGTGTCGGAAGTCATTACCGACAACTGTAGGCTCCCCGATGTGAGTGCTACGACTGCCACTGCGCGCGCCAGAGAGTTGCTCGGCGTCTCGTCGCTGACCAATCGCGCGCTGACCGGATGGTTGCACGGCCTGCCCGGCGTCGATCAGGTCGGCGCTGATGCCCGGGCCGCGGCGCTCGGCACCCGTTCGATCAAGACGTCCAGCAAGGCGTGGGCCATCGATCTGGCGATCTCGATGATCGACCTCACCACCCTGGAGGGCGCCGACACGGTGGGCAAGGTGCGCAGCCTGTGCGCCAAGGCCGCCCAGCCCGACCTACGTTTCCCCGACACCCCGCGCGTGGCAGCGGTCTGCGTCTACAACGACATGGTCGGGATCGCCAAGGAAGCGCTCGAGGGCACCGACATCAACGTCGCCGCGGTCTCGACAGCCTTCCCCTCCGGTCGGGCCAGCATGAAGGTGAAGCTGCTCGACACCAAGGACGCCGTCGACGCCGGCGCCGACGAGATCGACATGGTGATCGACCGCGGTGCATTCCTGTCGGGCGACTACCGCAAGGTGTTCGACGAGATCGTCGCCGTCAAGGCTGCGTGCGAGCGTCCCGAGGGCCAGGAGAATGCTCACCTGAAGGTGATCATGGAGACCGGCGAACTGGTCACCTACGACAACGTGCGCCGCGCGTCCTGGTTGTCGATGCTCGCTGGCGCCGATTTCATCAAGACCTCCACCGGCAAGATCCAGCCTGCCGCGACGCTGCCGGTCACGATGCTGATGCTCGAGGCCGTGCGCGACTGGCGCGAGCTCACCGGTGACATGGTCGGGGTGAAACCCGCCGGTGGCATCAAAACCACCAAGGACGCGATGAAGTACCTCGTGACGGTCAACGAGGTGGCTGGCGAAGATTGGCTCGACCCCGACTGGTTCCGGTTCGGTGCCTCAAGCCTGCTGGGCGACCTGCAGTTGCAGCGCCAGAAGCTCACGACCGGTGTTTACACCGGCACGAACGACGTCACGATCGACTGAGAAGGCAGCAGTGATGAGCCCGCGTTTCGATTACGCCCCCGCACCCGAGTCGACCTCCGTCGTCGACATCGCCGACTCCTACGACCTCTTCATCGACGGTGAGTTCCACGCGCCGAGCAGCGGCGAATACCTCACCACCATCAACCCCGCCACCGAGGAAGCACTCTCCAGTGTGGCGGTGGGTAACGACGCCGATGTCGACCTCGCCGTCAAGGCCGCCCGTCGCGCCTACACCCGGGTGTGGGGCCGCATGTCGGGTGCTGAGCGGGCGAAGTACATCTACCGCATCGCCCGCATCCTGGCCGAGCGCAGCCGCGAGTTCGCGGTGCTGGAATCGCTCGACAACGGCAAGCCGATCAAGGAATCGCGCGACGTCGATATCCCGATCGCCTCCGCTCACTTCTTCTACTACGCCGGCTGGGCCGACAAGTTGGAGTACGCGGGCCTCGGCACCTCCCCCACATCGATGGGTGTCGTCGGTCAGGTCATCCCGTGGAACTTCCCGATGCTGATGCTGGCGTGGAAGGTCGCTCCCGCCCTCGCGGCCGGCAACACCGTGGTGCTCAAGCCCGCCGAGACGACGCCGCTCACCGCATTGCTCTTCGCGGACGTGTGCCGCCAGGCCGAGCTGCCGCCCGGCGTGGTCAACATCGTCACCGGGGCCGGTGACACCGGCGCTGCCGTGGTCAGTCACCCCGATGTCGACAAGGTGGCCTTCACCGGTTCAACCGCTGTCGGCAAGGCGATCGCGCGCTCGGTGGCGGGCAGCCGCAAGTCGCTCACCCTCGAACTCGGTGGCAAGGCCGCGAACATCGTCTTCGACGACGCGCCCATCGACCAAGCGGTCGAGGGCATCGTCAACGGCATCTTCTTCAACCAGGGTCACGTGTGCTGTGCCGGCTCACGCCTGTTGGTGCAGGAGTCGATCGCCGAGGAGGTGTTGCAGCGGTTGCAGCGCCGCATGAGCACCCTGCGGGTGGGCGACCCGATGGACAAGAACACCGACGTCGGTGCGATCAACAGCCGCGAGCAGCTCGACCGCATCACCGAACTCACCGCGGCCGGCGAGGCCGAGGGAGCCACGCGCTGGAGCCCGGAGTGCACACTTCCCGAGCGCGGATTCTGGTTTGCCCCAACGGTTTTCAGCGATGTCTCCCAGTCGCACCGCATTGCGCAGGAAGAGATCTTCGGCCCAGTGCTGTCGGTGCTCACCTTCCGCACCCCGGCAGAGGCGGTCGCCAAGGCGAACAACACCACGTACGGGCTCTCGGCCGGGATCTGGACCGAGAAGGGTTCGCGCATCCTCTGGATGGCCGATCACCTGCAGGCCGGCGTCGTCTGGGCCAACACCTTCAACCGGTTCGACCCGACCTCACCGTTCGGTGGATACAAGGAGAGCGGCTTCGGTCGCGAAGGTGGCCGGCACGGTCTGGCTGCCTACCTCAAGACGGAGGGTGACAACTGATGGCCGCTCGACTCGAGGTCCGCAAGACCTACAAGCTCTACGTGGGCGGCAAGTTCCCCCGCAGCGAATCGGCCCGCACCTACGAAGCGCTGGACGCCAAGGACGCCTTCCTGGCCAATGTGGCCCAGGGCTCGCGCAAGGACGTCCGTGACGCAGTGGTCGCTGCCCGCGCCGCGCAGCCCGGCTGGGCCGGCGCTACCGCGTACAACCGTGGCCAGGTGCTCTACCGCATCGCCGAGATGCTCGAAGCACGCCGCGAGCAGTTCGTCGCCGACGTGAGCGCCGCCGAAGGCCTCAGCAAGCCGCGGGCCACCGCCGTGGTCGACGCCGCGATCGACCGCTGGGTCTGGTACGCCGGGTGGACCGACAAGATCGCGCAGGTCTTCGGCAACCTCAACCCGGTCGCCGGGCCGTACTTCAACATTTCCGCCCCCGAGCCGGTCGGCGTGGTGGGCATCCTTGCGCCGCAGGCCAGTTCGCTGCTCGGCCTGGTGTCGGTGGTTGCCCCCGCGATCGTGTCGGGCAACTCCACCGTCGTCATCGCCAGCGAGCGCCGTCCGGTGCCGGCCATCACGCTGAGTGAAGTGCTGGCGACGTCCGATCTGCCCGGCGGTGTCGTCAACATCATCACCGCCCGCACCGCCGAGGTGGCGCCCTGGCTCGCCTCGCACCGCGACGTGAACGCGATCGATCTCGCCGGGGCCGCGGACGCCGAAGGGGTCGACTGGGTCGACCTCGAGGTGCGCTCGACCGACAACCTCAAGCGGGTGCTGCGTCCCACCGGTAGCGGCGATTCGGCGGTCGAGGCCGACTGGAGCGCCGATCCCGACCTGCGCCGCATGCGCGCCTTCCTGGAGACCAAGACGGTCTGGCACCCCAAGGGTCTGTGAGCTCGCCGCACGATCACCAGCCATGTCCACCCCTACCGATGACACCGCGTCCGCGCGCGTGCTGATCCTGTGCGGCCCGAGTGGGGCGGGCAAGACCCGCCTCGCCGAGCGGCTCAGCCGTGCCTACGGATGGCCGATCGTCCGCCTGGACGACTTCTACAAGGACGGCGATGATCCGTCACTTCCGTTGTCCCCCATCGGAATTCCCGACTGGGACGACGTCCGCTCGTGGCACGTGAAGCTGGCCTTCGAGGCATTGGCGAGCTTGTGCCGCACCGGCACCACCGCCGTCCCGCTGTACGACATCTCGACATCGCGGGCGATCGGCAGCCACGTGGTCGATCGCGGGAGCGCCGACACGGTGATCGCCGAGGGCATTTTCGCCGCCGACCTGGTGGGCCACCTGCGCGATGCCGGCCTGTTGCGCGACGCCTACTGCGTGCGGCAGAACCGCTGGCTGACCATGGGCCGCCGCTTCGTGCGGGACGTCTCCGAACGCCGTAAGCCGGTGCCGGTGCTCGTGCGCCGCGGCATACGGCTGGCACTGGACGAGCCGAAGATCGTCGCGGCCCATGCGCGGCGTGGCGCCCGTCCGGTGAGGCCGAAACAGGCACAGCGGGAGGTTAGGGTCGGTTCATGACCGATTGGGCGAGCCCTGCGGGGGGCGGCAACCGTCCCGATGACCGACCGACCGGCCAGGACGCACCCGCTGGGGCGCCCGACCCGCGGCCGCAACCGCAATACGGGCAGTACGCCGGGCCGCCCGGGGTACAACCGCAACCGCAGTACGGGCAGTACGCCGGCCCGCCACCGCCATATGGTCAGGCTCCCCCGTTCGGTCAGGCTCCGCCGCCCTACGGCTACGGGCCGATGGCGCCGCAGATTTTCACCCCGAAACCGGGGGTGATTCCGCTGCGGCCGCTCAAACTTGGCGACATCTTCGAAGGCGCCTTCCGCACGGTGCGCGGCAATCCCGGTGCCACCGTCGGGCTCGCCCTCGCGGTGTCGATGCTGTTCGCGATCCCGTCGATCCTGCTGACGCTGGTGCTGGGCGACATCCCGTTCGAGAGCGACGGCACGGGTGACACCAGCTTCCTGGTCGCCTCCAACGCCAGCCAGGTGTTCTCGTTCGTGGCCGCGATCCTGCTCTCGGGCATGCTCGTCGTCGTCGTGGCGGAGGCGGTGCTTGGGCACCGGGCGAGCATCGGTGAGGCCTGGACGCGGATTCGTCCGCGCTTCTGGTCACTGCTCGGCGCAACGCTGCTGATCGTGCTGGCGATGGTGCTGATCATCGGCGTGCTCGTAGCCATGGTGATCGGCGTCTATGCAGCAGCCGGCGACATCGCAGCGATCATCTCGGGTGTGCTCGCGGTGATCATCGGCCTCTGCGCACTGGTCTGGCTGAGCACCAAGACGTCCTTGGCCACCGCCGCGATCAGTCTGGAGAAACTGGGCCCGATCGCGGGGTTGAAACGCTCCTGGGCGCTCACCAACGGCCAGTTCTGGCGCATTCTGGGAATCACCTTATTGGCGCAGATGCTCGCCGGAATGATCGCGAGCTTGATCACTGTTCCGGCGATGATGGTCGGCATGGCGGGCGTCTTCGCCACCACCGACCCCGAGTCGGCCACGATGCCTGTCGGTTTCTTGATCTTCGTCCAGGTGGTCACGATCCTCGCCTCGGCGATCACCGCGCCGTTCACGGCCAGCGTCACCGGTCTGCTCTACATCGATCAGCGGATCCGTCGCGAAGCCCTCGACCTCAATCTGATGACCGCTGCCGGCCTGAAGTGATCGTGTTCGCCGACCCGCCACTCAATCCCAGCGCCGATCAGGCGCGCAGGTTGTTGGCCGACGAGTTGCGCAAGCCGAAGTACGGAGACCGGCGCGGGCTGTTGGAGCGGCTGCAGGACTGGTTGGACGAACACCTGTCCGGCGTCGTCGCAGGCGGCACCGCGATCAACCGCGTCTTCCTCCTCATCGGCCTGCTGGTGATCGCCGCCCTCATCGCGTTCGGGCTCAGTCGCATCCGCCGAGGTCAGGGTTCGGTGCGAAAGGCCACGGACGCTGATCAGGTCGTCGACCTGGAGCAGACCGCGCAAGAGTTGCGCGACGCGGCAGCCCGCGCTCTCGCCGATGGCGACAATGCCATCGCCTATATCGACTACTTCCGGGCGCTGGCTCGCACCGGCGTCGACCGCACCATCGTCTCGGCACGCCCCGGGGCCACGGCGCACGAGGTGACGAACGAGCTGGCCGTCGCCTTTCCGGCGCATCGCGGCGAACTGCGCCGCGCCGGGGCGACCTTCGACGAAGTGCGTTACGGCGGCCGCACTCCTGCTCTCGATGCCGTCACCGCACTGCGCGACCTCGACGCCACACTCAGCAGCAGTCGTCCGAATCGTCCCGCGCAGGCGGTGCTGCAGTGACGGGCCGCAAAGCCGGGATCGGCGCGCTGGCACTCGTGGCTCTGCTGGGCGTCGCGATCATCGCGATGTTGCTCAGCCGCACCAGCAGCGAACCGCTCGACCCGAACAACCCCACCACCAGCGGTTCGCAGGCACTTGCGAGCGTGCTGGGCGATCAGGGCGTGAGGGTGCGCAGCGTCGACAACCTGCAGGACGCCAGCACCGGCGCCGGACGAAACGTGACCGTGCTGGTCGCGGCACCGCCGATGATGTCGGACGCACGCCTGCGCCAACTCGCCGCTGCGCACCGCGACAGCGCGCGGCTGATTCTCATCGCGCCCGACCCGCAGCAGGTCACCGATGTTTTCGGGGTGCCGACGACAGGCGGCGAATCGAGTACCAGCCTTTCTTCGCAGCAGGGCAGCTGCCATCTGGCGTGGGCGCATGGCCTGACGATGTCCGTGGGCGCCGCCGTCTACTCCGTCGAACGAGCCGGGGTGGGCCAGTGCTTCACGGGGCCGCACGGCAGCGGCGCGGTCGAGCTCGCAGCCTCCCCCGAGCATCCGCCGGTGCTGATCATCGGCTCCGTGGACGCCTTCACCAACAACACCATGAAGCAGGGCGACAACGCGGCGATCGGGCTGCGCGCCCTGGGCCAAACCTCCGAACTGGTTTGGTACTCAGGCGGATTCGACCCTGAATCAGCTGCCGCGAATCAGCCGAGCATTCTGCCGAAGTGGCTCATGCCCGCCGTGTGGCTGCTCGCCGTCAGTGTCGTGATGCTGATGCTCTGGCGCGGACGCCGCCTCGGCCGATTGGTGCAAGAACCCCTGCCGGTGATCGTCCCCGCCAACGAGACGACCATTGCCCGTGGCCGCCTGTATCGCAAGGCGCAGGACACCGCCCGCACCGCGTCCGTACTGCGCTCGGCCACCCGGCAGCGGTTGAGGCGCAGCTTGGGCCTGGGCCGGAACGCACCCGTCCCGGAGATCGCCGAACGCGCCGCAGCACAGACCGGCCGCAACCCGCACGACGTGGGCGCACTGCTCACCGACGATCATCAACCCATCAACGAAGCCGAACTGGCCCGACTGGCTCGTGAACTGACCGCACTGGAAAGGCAGGTCCGCCCCTCATGACCGATCTGAACAAACCGAGCTCCGCCGCAAGCGCTGAGAACTCCGGCGATCGCGACGACTCGGCGGAGGCGGCGCGGGAGGCCCTGCGGCGGGTGCGCGCCGAGGTGGCCAAATCGGTGGTCGGTCAGGACGCCGCCGTCACCAGCCTGGTGATCGCGCTCCTTGCGCGTGGGCACGTGCTGCTGGAGGGAGTGCCCGGCACCGCCAAGACGCTGCTGGTGCGCACCCTCGCCGCGAGCCTGGCCATCGATTCCAAGCGGGTGCAGTTCACTCCCGACCTCATGCCCGGCGACATCACCGGTTCGCTGGTCTTCGACAACCGCGACTCCGATTTCACCTTCCGGCCCGGGCCGGTCTTCACCAACCTGCTGCTGGCCGACGAGATCAACCGCACCCCGCCCAAGACCCAATCGGCGCTGCTGGAAGCGATGGAGGAACGGCAGGTGTCGATCGACGGCACACCGCGCGCGCTGCCGTCGCCTTTCATGGTCGCCGCCACGCAGAACCCTGTGGAGTACGAGGGCACCTATCCGCTGCCCGAAGCCCAGCTCGACCGGTTCTTGATGAAGGTCGACATCCCACTGCCGCAGAAGCAGGACGAGGTGCAGGTGTTGCAGCGGCACGCCGCCGGCTTCGACCCCAAAGACCTCGCCGCTGCCGGAGTCACCGCCGTCGCCGGACCGGACGACCTGGCCGCCGGTGCGCGCGCCATCGGACGGGTCGAGGTGCGTCCCGACGTCCTGGCCTACATCGTCGACCTCGCCCGGGCGACCCGGCATTCACCGTCACTCTCCCTCGGGGTGAGCCCCCGTGGTGCCACGGCGCTGCTGGCAACGGCTCGTGGGTGGGCCTGGCTCAACGGACGCAATTTCGTCACCCCCGACGACGTGCAGACGATGGCGGTGCCCACGCTCGCGCACCGTTTGGCGCTGCGTCCCGAGGCCGAACTCGAGGGCGTCAGCACGCAGAACGTCCTGCAGTCCGCCCTCGGCTCCGTACCGGTGCCGCGCTGACCGATGGCACTGACCGGGCGCACCGTACTCCTGACCCTGCTGGGTCTGGGGTTCATCGTGCTGCGCCCAGAGCAGTCGTCGGTGTGGATCTGGACGGCCCTGGTGCTGGGGCTCGTCGGCATCGACCTCATGCTGGCGCTGTCGCCGAAACGCGTTGCACTGCAAAGAGAGTCACCCGAATCGGTGCGGCTCGGTGAAAGCACCACTACTGGGCTGCTGCTCACCAACCCGACCAACCGCCGCCTGCGAGCCCTCGTGCGGGACGCCTGGCAACCGTCCGCCGGTTCAGGTGTCGAACGCCATCGCGTCCACGTGCCGGGCGGCGAATCCCGGCGCCTGACCACCACCCTCACCCCTGACCGGCGGGGCGACCGCCGAGCCGACCGGGTGACGATCCGGTCGTTCGGGCCGTTGGGACTCGCCGCCCGGCAGCACTCCGTCGACCTGCCCGGCTTCGTCCGCTGCCTGCCTCCCTTTGCCTCACGTCGCCATCTGCCCAGCAAGCTGGCCCAGCTTCGACAGATCGACGGCCGATCAGCGGTGCGGGTGCGTGGTCAGGGCACTGAGTTCGACTCGCTGCGCGACTACGTCGACGGCGACGACGTGCGCAGCATCGACTGGCGCGCCACCGCACGTCGCGGGCACCCGGTCGTGCGCACCTGGCAGCCCGAGCGCGACCGCCGCATCATCGTCGTGCTCGACACCTCCCGCACCAGCGCCGGTCGCATCGACGACATGCCCCGACTTGATTCGGCGATGGACGCGGCTCTGCTGCTCACCGCACTCGCCACCCGGGCCGGCGACCGGGTCGATCTGGTCGCCGGTGACCGCAGCGTGCGCACCCGGGTGATCGGCCAGAACGATCGTTCGCAACTGTTGTCGACGATGGTCAACGCGATGGCACCGCTCGAACCCGCTTTGCTGGAAGCGAATTGGCAAGCCCTCGCCGGCGCGGTCAACGCGATCACCCGCCGCCGGTCGCTCGTCGTGCTGCTCACGCCGCTGGAGCCCGCTGCACTGGAGGAAGGGCTGCTACCCGTCCTTCCCGGCCTGACCAAACACCACCGGGTGGTCGTCGCGTCAGTGGCCGATCCGTCGTCACGCCAGAGCGCCACCCAACGCGACGACGTGCGGCAGACCTATGACGCGGCAGCTGCCGAGCGCACAGAGCAATTGCGAGCACGCACCGTCGAGGCGATCACCCAGCTCGGCGCCACCGTCATCGACGAACCGCCGGAGAAGCTGCCGGTCGCCCTCGTCGACCACTACCTGTTGCTCAAGCGGCAGGGCCTGCTGTGAACGCTCAGCCGCGCGCCGGTAGGTAGGCGCCCTGGTCAGCGTCCTCGACGTCGCCGGTGACTCCGCGCCGGGCTGCCGATCGGCCGAGGGTGTAGACGTAGACGAAGAAGGCGATCTCGGCGATCACGCCGATGCTGATGCGGGCCCAAGTGGGCAGGCCGGACGGGGTGACGAAGCCTTCGATCACGCCGGTGACGAAGAGCACCACGATCAACCCGAGAGCAAGCGACATGGACGAGCGTGCTTCGTGGGCGAAATTGCCCGAGCGGGTGCGATTGCCTGGTTCGACCCACGACCAGAAGAGCCGCAGCCCGGCGCCCGCAGCGACGAAGACCGCGGTGAGCTCGAGCAGACCGTGGGGCAGGATCATGCCGAAGAACAGACTCGAACGGTCGTGGTCGGCCATGATGCCGCCGATCACACCGAGGTTCAGCATGTTCTGGAAGAGCATGTAGATCACCGGCAGCCCGAGCACGCCGCCCGCCAGACAAACAGCCGCCACCCAGGCGTTGTTGGTCCACACCTTTCCGGCGAAATCGGCCGCGGCGTGCTCGTGGTAGTAGTTCTCGAAGTCGTGGTTGACCAACGCGTCCAGCTGGTCGGCCGGGATCATCGCCGAGACGACCCCGGGGTGCGAGGCCACCCACCACGCCACCGCGAAGGCGAACAGGTAGCTGAGCGCCATCGTCCACAGCCACCAGCGGCGCGACCGGTAGAGCATCGCCGGGAAGGTCTCCACGAAGAAGCGTGAGACCGCCGTCCACGAACTCGCGCGCCCCCCCATCGCCCGTGACCGCGCCTTGGCCAGGATCGTCGACAGGTACTGCGTGACCGTGGGGTCGGGTGCGGTGGAACGGATCAGCGACAGATGCGTGGCGGTGCGCTGGTAGAGATCGAGCAGCTCGTCGGCTTCCCAGGCGTCCAGCCGACGCTTCTTGGCCAACTCCTGAAGGCGCCACCACTCGCCGCGATGCGCGTCAACATAGGCGTCCAGGTCCACACCGGAACTGTACGCTGCGAGGTGATGACCAGCCCGTCCCACACAGCTCCCGAGTCGGCCAAACGCGCTCTGCGCGGTGTCGACGACGACCGTATGGTCACCGGCGAGGGCGTGCTCATCGAGGTGCCCGCCACCTCGGTCGGCTCACTGGTGTTGGCGGCGTTGCTCGATGCCGTCGTGCTTTTCATCGCCCTCATCGCCGGCTTCATCGGCCTCGCTGCCGTGGCGTCGGGCGCATCGCAAGCCCAGATGGACATCATGTCGCTGCTGCTGAGCGTCACCATGATGTTGGCCGTGCCTGTCGCGGTGGAGACCTTCACGCGCGGACGCAGCCTGGGCAAGTTCGTCATGAAGCTGCGCGTCGTGCGCGACGACGGCGGACCCATCACCTTCCGGCATGCCTTTGTGCGGGGCCTCGTGGGTGTCTTCGAACTGTGGATGTTCACCGGCATCCCCGCGGTGATCAGCGCGATGGTCTCCACCCGCGCCAAGCGTCTCGGTGACTTCGCGGCCGGCACCTACGTGGTGCGCGAGGAGACCTCCATGCAACTCGTGCCCGGCCCGTTGATGCCGCCGGGCCTCGCCGACTGGGCGGCCCGCGCCGACATGACCGCCCTGCCCGACGGTCTGGCCTTGCAGATCCGCCAGTACCTCACTCGCACAGACATGCTCACGCCCATGGCCCGCTACCAGGTGGGGCAGTCACTCCTGCAGCAGACCCTGCCTCGGGTCTCCCCCGCACCGCCCGCGAACGCACCCCTGGACGCGGTGCTGGCGGCAGTGCTGGCCGAGCGTCGACGGCGCGATGCTCTGCGCATGCGCCGCGACGCCGAACTACGTCAACGCTTGCTGCCGGACGCCCGGCACCTCAGCTGAGCGCACCTCGGGCGGCCGCTTCGTAACCGGGCTTGATGATGGTGTCGATGATGTCGAGCCGCTGCTCGAACGGCAGGAAGGCCGATTTCATCGCGTTGATGGTCACCCAACGCAGATCGTCCAGATCCCAGCCGGCCTCATCGACCAACTGCTGCATCTCCCACGACATGGAGGTGTCGCTCATCAGCCGGTTGTCGGTGTTGAGCGTCACCCGGAAGCGCAGATCCTTCAGCATCGTGATCGGGTGCGCCGCAACGGATTCGGCCGCGCCGGTCTGGATGTTGGAGGTCGGGCACATCTCCAGGGGGATGCGACGGTCGCGCACGAACGAGGCCAAGCGGCCCAGGGTCGGGGCGTCACCAGCGGCGTCGAGGTCGATGTCGTCGACGATCCGCACGCCGTGCCCGAGCCGTTCGGCGCCACACCACTGGATCGCCTCCCAGATGCTCGGCAGGCCGAAGGCTTCGCCGGCATGGATGGTGAAGTGGGCGTTCTCCCGGCGCAGGTATTCGAAGGCATCCAGGTGACGGGTGGGCGGGTAACCTGCCTCGGCCCCGGCGATGTCGAAGCCGGCCACTTCCTGGTCGCGATAGCGGACGGCCAGTTCGGCGATGTCGCGGCTCTTGGCGGCGTGCCGCATGGCGGTGAGCAACGCCCGCACCCGAATCGGGTGACCGGCCTCTGCCGCGCGAGCCTCGCCGTCCCGGAAGCCGGCATTCACTGCTTCGATGACCTGCTCGAGGGTGAGCCCCTGCTCCAGGTGCTGCTCCGGGGCGTATCGCACCTCGGCGTAGACGACGCCGTCTGCGGCGAGGTCCTGGGCGCATTCGGAGGCCACCCGGAAGATCGCGTCGGAGGTCTGCATCACCCCGACGGTCTGGGCAAAGGTCTCCAGGTATCGCACCAATGATCCGGAGTCCGCGCTGTCACGGAACCAGTCGGCCAGGCCCTGCACGTCGTTGACCGGAAGACCGTCGTAGCCGGTCTCCTGGGCGAGTTCGAGGACTGTCTTCGGGCGCACCCCACCGTCGAGGTGGTCGTGCAACAGCACCTTCGGCAGCGCCTTGATCTTGCCTCGCACCTCACCGGGCATCAGTGCTTCTCCTCGTCCTCGCGGTTGACGGTCTCGGGGCTGAACGCCGGCAGGCAGACCGCGATGTACTCGGCGCCATCGGGGCCACACGAGTAACGGATGCGTTCTCCGGCAACGGTTTTGACCGACTCCCCCGCATTGACGACGAGCTGGCCGCCGTCGTGGTCGACGAGCACGGTGCCTTTCAGCACGATGGTGAACTCATCGAATTCGGGAGTCTGGAACGGCTCGTCCCAGCCGGTCGGGGCGACCATGTGGGCCACCGAGCAGGCGGTCTCGCCGGTGCTGGCTGCGCCGATGTGTTCGTCGATGATTTTGCCGCCGGGCACCGGGATGCGCACCGGCTCGGTGTAGTGGTGCGGCATCAGCTGATCCGATCGATGATGAGGTCGGGCCGGTCGTCCGCGGAGTCGCCGATCGCCCACGCGCCTTCCAGTGCCTCCTGCGCGCGCTCGAAACGCTCGGGGGTGTCGGTGTGCAGCGTCAGCAGCGGCTCGCCCTTGCGCACGGTGTCGCCGGGCTTGGCGTGCATGACCACGCCCGCCGCGGCCTGCACGACGTCCTCCTTGCGCGCGCGTCCGGCACCCAGGCGCCAGGCGGCGACTCCGACGGCGAGGGCGTCGAGTTCGGTGAGCACACCATCGGCGTCGGCCTTGATGACCTGCTGCTCCTTGGACGTCGGCAGTTCGGCATCCGGGTCGCCGCCCTGCGCCGAGATCATCTTGCGCCAGACGTCCATGGCGCGGCCGTCGGCAAGCGCATCGGCGGGGTCGACATCGTCCTTACCCGCGGCGGTGAGCATCTCCCGTGCCAGGGCGACGGTGAGTTCGACGACATCGGCCGGGCCGCCACCGGCGAGCACGTCGACCGACTCCTGCACTTCGAGACCGTTGCCGGCGGTGAGACCGAGGGGCGTCGACATGTCGGTCAGCAGTGCCACCGTGGTGACACCTGCGTCCTTGCCGAGTTGCACCATCGTCTCGGCGAGTTCGCGGGCGTTGTCGACGTCCTTCATGAACGCACCCGACCCGACCTTCACGTCGAGCACGAGCGCCCCGGTGCCCTCGGCGATCTTCTTGCTCATGATCGAGCTCGCGATCAGCGGAATCGCCTCGACCGTGCCGGTCACGTCACGCAGCGCGTACAACCGCTTGTCGGCCGGGGCGAGGCCCGCACCCGCAGCGCAGATGACCGCGCCGATGTCTTCGAGCTGCTGCAGCATCTGCTCGTTGCTCATCGATGCCTGCCACCCTGGGATCGCCTCGAGCTTGTCGAGCGTGCCGCCGGTGTGGCCGAGACCTCGACCGGACAGCTGCGGCACGGCCACGCCGCACGCCGCAACCAGCGGGGCCAGGGGCAGGGTGATCTTGTCGCCGACCCCGCCCGTGGAGTGCTTGTCTGCCGTCGGGCGCGAGAGCGAGCCGAAGTCCATGCGCTCGCCGGAGGCGATCATCGCAGCCGTCCAGCGCGAGATCTCCTCGCGCGACATGCCGTTCAGCAGGATGGCCATGGCGAGCGCCGACATCTGCTCGTCGGCCACGACCTCGCGGGTGTAGGCGTCGACCACCCAGTCGATCTGCTCCGGCGACAGCTCCTGCTTGTCGCGTTTGGTGCGGATGATGTCGACGGCATCGAATCGCTCACTCATGCCCCGATCCAACCATGCAACGCAGTGGAACCACCATGAGTTGGGTGACGTCGAAAGTCCGGTCGCAGCCTCGCAACCGGTAGAACTGTGCTCAACACATCGATGTCACGTTTTCGTCCTAGGAGGACTCCCATGTTCCGATCCCGCTCGGTCGCTCTGTCCGCGTCCGCGCTCCTGCTGTCTGCTCCGATGTTCCTGACCGGTTGTGGCCTCGGCGGATCGGATTCCAAGGCCAGTTCGGCTGCCCCTTCGCAGAGCCAGTCCCAGACGCAGAGCGAGTCGAAGAGCGACAACGGCTCGTCCAGCCCGAGCGAGTCGACCAGTTCGGAGTCGTCCAGCGCGCAGGGCGGCGCCGACGGCAAGCCCTCCAAGGACGAGGTGAAGACCGGGTTGGTGAAGTACTACACCGACCAGGGTGTGCCGCAGTCCGGTGCCGAGACGTTGGCCGGCTGCATGGTCGACAAGGGCTACGACAAGTTCTCGGCCAAGACACTCACCGCGATGAAGGACGGCAAGCCGGGCGAGATCGACCCGATGGACAGCGGCGCCTTCGTGACCGTCACCGGTCAGTGTGCGCCCTCGGGTGCCGGCCTGCCCAGCGGCCTGCCCACCAGCCTGCCGACCGGCTGATCCCGGTTTCGACACGCGCTGCTTCGTACCTCAGCGGCTCGGCCCAACCACCGCTCATTCACCCTCGTGAGTAACGAGCGAGGCGTCGAAACCCGGTGACGCACAGCGCGGCTCGACCACTGCATACGAGAAGTGGCCACCTACGGGTGGCCACTTCTTCGTCAGTTGCTCAGCTGGTCGAGATTGTCGGCCCCGAATGCCTGCGGCAGCACCTCGCGCATCGGCAGGATGCCTTGCGGGGTCTGCAGCAGACAGTCGGGGCCGCCGTTCTCCCACAACAGTTGTCGGCAGCGGCCGCACGGCATGAGCGCGGCTTCGTCTCCGCCGACGCAGTAGACCGCGACCAGGCGTCCGCCGCCGCTGCGGTGCAGATCGCTGACCATGCCGCATTCGGCGCAGAGGCCCACGCCGTAGGCGGCGTTCTCGACATTGCAGCCGGAGACGATGCGGCCGTCTTCCACCAAGCCGGCGACGCCGACCGGGAAGTTGCTGTACGGCGCGTACGCCCGATGCATCGCATCGATTGCCTCGCGGTGCAGCACTTCCCAGTCGACCTGATCGCTCATCAGTGCGCCTGGCCCTTGCGGTAGATCTGTCCGTCAGCCGCGGGCATCCGCAATCGTTGCGAGGCGACGGCCATGACCAGCAGGGTCGTGACGTACGGCGTCATCGAGGTGAACTGCGATGGCACGGTATCGCTGGTGAAGTAGTAGTAGAGCAACCCACCACCGATCACCAGGCCGACGATGCCGGAGATCATCTTCTTGTTGCGGATCAGCTGCCACAGACCCACCAGCAGCATCGTCACGGCCACGGCGAGCAGCAACGCGTGCAGCGTCGGGCCACCCTGGCGCAACTGGATCGCGTCGGTGTAGCCGAAGAGCAAGGCACCGGCGGCCAGACCGAGCGGCATCCAGTTGCCGAAGATCATCGCGGCGAGGCCGATGTAACCGCGTCCGCCCGTCTGACCCTCGACGTAGCCGTTGCCTGCCACCATCGCCAGGAAGGCACCGGCCAGACCGGCCAGGCCACCGGAGATGAGCACGGCGACGAACTTGTAGAGGATGACGTTGACGCCGAGCGTCTCGGCGGCTTCGGGGTTTTCGCCGCAGGAGCGAAGGCGCAGACCGAAGGTGGTGCGCCAGAGCACGAAGATCGAACCGACGACCAGCGCGATGGCCAGCACGGTGAGCACCGAGAGGTTGGTGCCCAGGCCACCGAGGATGCCGGCGACATCGGAGACGAAGAACCAGTGCTTGGTCTCGATGTCCTTCAACGCGCTGATGCCGGGAATGCTGAACGACCACGGGTCATCCAGTGGCGGTGAGTTGGTGGGTCCACCACCGTCCATCGTCGGGAAGATTCGCGCAGCGAGGTATTTCGCCAAGCCGAAGCCGATGATGTTGATCGCCACACCGGAGACGATGTGGTCGACCCCGAAGGTCACCGTGGCCAGGGCGTGCAGTGCACCACCGAGCATTCCGCCCAGGATGCCGGCGATGATGCCCATGACGACGCCACCCTTGATGGTGCCGAAGGCCGCCGCCCAGGTGCCGAGGATCATCATGCCCTCGAGACCGATGTTGACGATGCCCGCTCGCTCCGACCAGAGGCCACCGAGGGCGGCCAGACCAATCGGGACGGCGAGCGACAGCGCCGAGGAAATAGCGCCCGAGGAGTCCATGTCGTTCGCGCCCGACAGCGTGCGCAGGATCGACAGCAGCAGGACGACGGCGAAGATCGCCAGGCCCGCACGGGCCCACTTGTTCTTCGGCAGCGACACCGGTGAACTCGGCGTCGCGCGATGGGTCGCGGTTGCGGTGCTCATGCCGATGCTCCTTGTGTTGCGACGGGCGTGGTCGCACCGGCGGCGAGCTGGGCGGCCACCTGGCGGCGCTCCATCCGCACCGACATCCGACGGACGATCTCGTAGGCGATGATGACGGCCAGCACCATGACGCCCTGGATGATGCTCACCAGGGCCGGGCTCACGCCGGCGTTGATCTGCAGGCTGTTGGCCTGACCGTTGAGGAAGGCCCACAGGAACGCGCCGAAGGCGATACCGACCGGGTGGTTACGGCCGATCAGCGCCACGGCGATACCGGCGAAGCCCAGACCTGCCTGGCTGTTGGTGCCGTAGTTGTAGTCCTGGCCGAACAATGCCGGCATACCGACCAGACCGGCGACGGCGCCGGAGAGGATCATCGCGGTCAGCGTCATGCGCTTGACGCTGACACCACTGGCCACGGCTGCCGATTCCGACGATCCGGTCATGCGCAGGTCGAAGCCGAAGCGCGTCTTGCCCAGCACGAACCAGTAGACGATGCCGACGATCACCGCGAGCAGCGAGAGACCGAAGACGTTGCTGTAGGCGGTGTTGAGGAAGGGCAGCGCGGGGACGTGCGAGCTCTCCGGGATCGGCTTGGTGCCGGTGGCGTTCGAGCCGGCCGCCGAGGTGGCGGTCTTGGTGAGCAGCCAGGCCACCAGACCCGTCGCGATGGAGTTGAGCATGATCGTGGAGATCACCTCCGACACTCCGCGCTGCACCTTGAGCACACCGGCGATCGCTGCCCAGGCCGCTGCCGCGACCATCGACAGGATCACCGCGACGAGCACGTTGAGCGGACCGGGCAGCCAGCCGTTACCGGCGAACCACGCAGCGGTGAACATGCCGACGCGGTACTGGCCGTCGACGCCGATGTTGAACAGGTTCATCCGGAAGCCGATGGCAACGGCAGCGCCGGAGAGGTAGAGCACCGCGGTGTCGTTGAGCATGGTCGCGGGCATGCCCTCGGCCGGGCTGGAGAGGAAGACCTTCCACACCGGGCCGACCGGGTCGCCGGAGAGCACCAGCACGAGCGAGGTGATGACGACAGCCACCACGATCGCCAACAACGGGGCGGCGATGGCGAGGCCGATCTTGCGTGCGTCGAGCTTCACGACGCCTTCTCCTCATCGGTCGAGGCGCCGGTCATGGCGGCGCCGAGATCTTCGGCGGTGACCGCGCCGGGATCGAACACTCCCGAGAGGCGGCCACGCAAGATGACCCGAATGCTGTCGGACAAGCCGATGAGTTCGTCCAGGTCAGCGGAAATCAGAAGAACGGCCAGGCCCTCCCGACGAGCGGCACGGATGTGGTCCCAGATCGCTGCCTGCGCACCGACGTCCACGCCGCGGGTGGGGTGGGCGGCGATGAGCACGCGCGGGGCGTGGCTCATCTCGCGGCCCACGATCAGCTTCTGCTGGTTTCCGCCGGAGAGCGAGGTGGCCATGACGTCGATCGACGGCGTGCGCACGTCGTAGTCGAGCACGATGCGTTCGGTGCTGGTCCGGGCCAGGCCCTTGGTGATGAGGGCGCCCTTGGAGTTGGGCGCTTGGGTCTGGTGACCGAGCATGCGGTTCTCCCACAGCGGCGCCGAGAGCACGATGCCGTGCCGGTGCCGGTCTTCGGGGATGTAACCCACTCCGGCTTCGCGGATGCGGCGGGTGTTCCAGTCGGTGATGTCCTGGCCCTCGTAGGTGATGCGCCCCCCACTCGGGTCGCGCATGCCCATGATGACTTCGACGAGTTCGGCCTGCCCGTTGCCCTCGACCCCGGCGATACCGACGACCTCGCCGGCGTGGATCGTCAGATCGATGTCGCTGAGCACGGGCGCGACACCCACCTCGGCGAGGCTGAGGTCGGCGATGTCGAGCACGACCTTGTCGGTGACGGTCGACTCGGTGGTCTCGGGCGTGGGCAGCTGTGAGCCCACCATCATCTCGGCGAGCTGGCGGGAGGTGATCGCCTTCGGATCAGCGGTGCCGACCGTGGTGCCGCGGCGGATGACCGTGACGTCGTCGGCCACCTTGCGCACCTCGTCCAGCTTGTGCGAGATGAAGATGACGGTCAGGCCCTCGGACTTCAGTTCGGCGAGGTTGTCGAAGAGTTCGTCGACCTCCTGCGGCACGAGCACGGCCGTGGGTTCGTCGAGGATGATGATGCGCGCCCCGCGGTAGAGCACCTTGAGGATCTCCACGCGCTGGCGGGCACCGACGCCGAGCTTCTCGACCAGGTCGTCCGGACGCACGTCCAGGCCGTAGGTGGCCGAGATCTCCTTGATCTTGGCGCGGGCTTTGCCACCGATGCCGTACAGCTTCTCGGCGCCGAGCACGACGTTCTCGAGCACGGTGAGGTTGTCGGCGAGCTTGAAGTGCTGGAAGACCATGCCGATGCCGGCTGCGATGGCGTCCGAGGGCGTGTTGAGATCGATGACCTTGCCGTCGATCGCGATGGTGCCCTCGTCCTGCTTCTGGACGCCGTAGAGGATCTTCATCAGCGTCGACTTGCCGGCGCCGTTCTCGCCGACGAGCGCGTGGATCGTGCCGCGGCGCACCGTGATGTCGATGTCCTTGTTGGCCACCACACCGGGGAATCGCTTGGTGATGCCCCGCACCTCGACCGCGATCGCATCGGTCGGCGCTGAATCGGGCTGCTTGGTCAAGTCAGCGATGATGCACACTCCTGCTCGTGGCCGTGACCGGCCTCACAATGGGCAGAGCCCGGTGCGACCTTAGCGGACGCACCGGGCTCCTTCGATCAGGTCTGGGAAAGACCGACGGATCAGGCGGACGGAACCTTGATGGAGCCGTCCTCGATGCCCTTCTTCAGCTCATCGAGCTTGGCCTTGATGTCGTCGATGTGGCCACCGGTGGTCGCGAGCGAGACACCGCCGTCCTTCAGCGCGTAGACGCTGTTGCCACCCTTGAAGTTGCCGTCGTGCACCTTCTTCAGGAACGACTTCACACCCACGTCGACACCCTTGAGCATCGAGGTGAGGATGATCGGGCGGACGCCGGCCGGAGCGGTCTGCGCCTGGTCGGAGTCGACACCGATGGCCCACTTGCCCGAGCCGGCTGCCTTGGCTGCGTCGAAGACACCGTCACCGGACTTACCGGCGGCGTGGTAGACGATGTCGGCGCCGTTCTGGAACATGCCCTGGGCGGCGGTCTTGCCCTTGGCCGGGTCAGCGAAGCCGCTGAAGTCGGGGGCCTGGGTCAGGTAGGTGGAGTCGATCTTGATGTTCGGGTTGACCTTCTTGGCGCCCGCGACGTAACCGGCCTGGAACTTCTTGATCAGCGGCACTTCGACACCACCGACGAAGCCGATGTGGCCGCTCTTGCTCTTCAGCGCAGCAGCAGCGCCTGCGAGGTAGGAGCCCTGCTCCTCGGTGAAGGTGATCTGGTCGATGTTGTCGCCCTTGGAGTCGGGCGAGGCGTCGTCGATGATCGCGAACTTCACGTTCGGGAACTGCTTGGCCACCTTGCCGATGGCGGCGGCGTAGCTGAAGCCGACGGCGACGATGGCCTGGTTGCCCGACTGCGCGAGCTGCTGCAGACGCGAGACGCGTGCGGCGTCGTTCTCACCGTTGGTGGCTGCGACCTCGGTCGGCTTGATGCCGAACTCGGCCTTCGCCTCGTCCAGGCCCTTGGCTGCGGAGTCGTTGAACGAGTGGTCGCCACGGCCGCCCACGTCGTAGGCGAGGCCGACCTTGAGGGCGCCGGCAGCGGAGCCACCGGACGAACCCGAGGCGCCGCTGTTGCCAGCCGGGGCGCTGCTGTTGTTGTTCGTCGAGTTCGAGCCGCAGGCGGTCATGCCGAGCGACAACATCGCGACGGCCGAGGTGACCGCCAACTTCTTCACCGGACGCACGGTGTCTCCTTCTATCTGGGGGTGCTCCCCGGACGCGTGACCCGATTGTCGTTGACGCTGAAATTCCGGGAACTGACTCACGAACACACTGCGCCCGCGAGCGCCGCAACTGTACCCCCGGTCACACGCCCCGGTCTGCCGATTCCGGGCCCTCGGGACCCAAATGTTACCGAACGGTTTCCCGGCGTCCGGAAGGCCCGGTCAGCCCTGGATCGGTCGGACCAATGCTGCGACGGCCAGCAGTCGAGCGCCGATGCCGATGGAGCGTTCATCGACCACGAGGTCGCCCTGGTGGAGTTCGAAGGTCGGTCCGCCCGGCGTGCGGGTGCCCAGGCGCGCCATCGCGCCGGGGCGGTCACGCAGCATCCAGCTGAAGTCCTCGCCGCCCATCGACTGGCGGGTGGGCACCACCGAGTGGGTGCCGACCGCCCGCAGGCTCGCCTGCCGAAGCGCTGAGACGGCATCGGAATCGTTGACCACCGGCGGGACGCCGCGCACGTGACGCACCTCGACGCGCACCTTGTAGGGGGCTGCGATCTGGTGGATGGTCGGCTCGAGCAGCGCAGCGACGTCGTCCCATGCCTGTTCGTCGAGGATGCGCAACGTGCCATGCGCCTCCCCCACCGACGGGATGACATTGCTGGCGTTACCGGCGTGCACTTCCCCCCACACGAGTGTGGCTCCGGCGCGCGGGTCGAGTCGGCGCGAGAGCACGGCAGGGAGTTCGCTGATGATCTTGCTGAGCGCGTACACCAGGTCTTGGGTCAGGTGCGGACGGCTGGTGTGACCGCCGCGGCCGGTGACCATGATGTGCACCGCGTCGCAGGCTGCGGTGATCGGTCCGGCCGCAAGGCCGACGGTGCCGACGTCGATCTGCGGGTCGCAGTGCACGGCGAACATGCGGTCGACGCCGTCGAGCGCGTGCTCCTCCAGCACGGTGTGCGCGCCTCCGGGGACGACCTCCTCGGCCGGCTGGAAGATGAAGCGCACTGCAGTGCCTTCCCGCTCCAGCGCACGTTCGTGCTTCTTCAGGGCCAGCGCTGCGCCGAGCACGGCTGCAGTGTGGACGTCGTGCCCGCAGGCGTGGCAGACATTGGCGGTGCGGGAGGCGAAGGCGAGACCACTGCGCTCGGGGATCGGCAGCGCGTCGAGGTCGGCCCGCAGGCCTGACCGGTAGCTGGGCTGGGCGGGGCCGACCTCGGCCACCAGGCCGGTGCCGTCGAACCGCCTGACCGCGATGTCGGCTTCGGTCAGCGCCTTCAACACCCGCTCGGTGGTGCCGTGCTCCTGGAAGGCGATCTCAGGGTGCTCGTGGAAGTGTCGGCGGTGTTCGACCAGCACCGGCTCCAGCGCGTGGACCTCGTTCGCCACCAGGTCGATGAGGGTCGCGGTGTCAGCGTCAGTGGTCGTCACAAGAGCAGCATTCTACGGCGGCGCGAATTCATCGTCAGGTGCCGGTGGCGGCGACGACCACGAACGGATTCGGGCCGAGATCGACGCGCTCGTCGAAGATGTCGCGGATGACTTCGCGGTCGGGTGCGCTCAGGTGTTCAGCCCCGGCGAAGGCGACCAGAACGCCTGGTTCGTCCTGGATGTCGTCGAGACAATCGGCGAGCGCGTCCCAGTTGTGACCGAACCAGTCAGGCAGGTCGAAAGCGTTCGCGCAGAGGTCGAGGAAAGCAGCCTTGTCGGTGGGCCCGGTCAGTTCCAGATCAACCAACCGCCAGCCCGCTTGTCGCCCGACAGCCAGCACCTCCTGCGCGGAGCGACCGGAGCGCAGCACGGCGGATCGCTTGCCCTGCAAGGTGGTCGCCAAACTCGTCATCGCACGATCCTTCGGAAGCTCTTGTAGTGGTCGGACGTGTAATACATCGTGCCGTCCTCACCGGCGACGATGCGGCGCGCTCCCCGACTGGATGAACCTGGCGTCGCCACCGTGTACTCCTTGTAATAGCCGCGTTGCTTCTTGGGCAACAGGCCTTCGAAGTTGCCGAAGGTCTTGTCGTCGTTCCGTGGATACGGGTACGGCCCGCCCTTGTCGATGAGCGCGACCGTCGCCTGTGCCTGCCTGGGCAGATCGGTGAGCGCCACCGTGCGCAACCCGTCGGCCTTGGTCGAGGTGGGCGCCCGCGTCGAGGAGGTACCGCTGCTCGTCGTGTTCGAATCGGCCGTCGACGTGGTCGCGTAGGTGCGCGGAGTGTCGGCGGTGATTTCCTTGCTCGAACCGTTGCAGTTGGTGAGCAGGGCGAGCGCGAGCACCATCACCAGCAGGCCGAGGCAGATGGCCATGAAGTGGTTGCCCACGAAGCTCGCCTTGCGGCGGGTGCCGCTGACCAGATCGCGCATCAGCAGTGGCCGCCGGGTCGCGAGCTGTCAGACGCGCTGAGGGGCGCGTCGTGCGGTGCGCCGGGATCGGTGGTGGGCATTGTCAGAGACTACCGAGCAAGTCACCCTGCCCCTGGCAGGTCCGACCATGTGGTGTCCGCCCGGCCGCCGTCCGCACAAACCGGACGCAAATCGCACGCTTGCGGCTCGAAACTGTCACTTTTGCGTCCGGTTTGCGGGTCGCCCCAGTCGGCGCGAGGATGTGCGCTTTCTACGCGTCACGAAGGGCACCTTCTCGCGCGGATTCCTGGCCGGCGACCAATCAGCCGAGGGTGCGGTTCAGCTCGGTCACCAAGGCGGGCCCTCCGTAGATGAAGCCGGTGTAGACCTGCACCAGCGAAGCACCGGCCTCGATCAGCGCCTTGCCGTCGTCCGCGGTCATCACTCCCCCGACGCCGATCACCGGAAGCTCGCTGCGGGCCGCGACTCGCTCAACGACATGGCGTGCGCGTCGGGTCAGCGGTGCGCCAGAAAGGCCACCGACTTCCTGGGCCAGCGGCAGGTCAGCACCGTGCAGCCCGTCCCGCGAGAGGGTCGTGTTGGTGGCGATGATGCCGCTGACGTCAGCGCGCTGGGCCACTTCGAGGACGTCGTCGATCGCTTCGTCGGTGAGGTCGGGAGCGATCTTGACGAAGATCGGAGTTGCGCGTCGGCCCCGAGCCAATTGGCCTGCCGTGGTGACGAGTTCGGCAAGGAGTTCGGCCAGCGGCTCCTTGTCCTGCAGCGATCGCAGGCCCGGCGTGTTGGGGCTGGAGACGTTGACCGCGATGTAGTCGGCGTAGTCATCGAGTGCACGCAGCGAGGTGAGGTAGTCGTCCACCGACTCCTCCACCGGCGTCACCTTGGTCTTGCCGATGCTCACACCGACCGGAATCTTGATCGGGCCGGCGAGCGCGAGGGTGTCTGCCAGATGTTGGGCTCCGAGATTGTTGAAACCCATCCGGTTGATGATCGCGTTGCTCTCGGTCAATCGGAACAGGCGCGGCAGTTCGTTGCCCGGCTGCGCCTGCGCGGTGACCGTGCCGAGCTCGACATGTCCGAAGCCCAGCGCTGCCCACGCCTTGACCCCTACGCCGTCCTTGTCGACGCCAGCAGCAAGCCCGACGCGATTGGGAAAGACGATGCCGGCGACCTCCACCGGCGTCGTCGCCACCTGGGTGGCCCGGGCCAACGCTTTCAGCGCGGTGGGCTGCTCGCCGAGGGCGTGCACCTGCTTGAGCGTCTTGTGGTGAGCGGCCTCGGCGTCACCGTCTCCCACCCGGAAGAGGAAGGGACGCATGAGGTTTCGGTAGCCGAGGTCGAACAGTCGGGTGCGTGCATCAGCCATGGTCATCGAGCCTACGACTCAGACACCTGCCGCTATGAAGTGGTCACATGGACGGCCACTTCATCGGCTGCGATCAGGTGAGGTCTTCGCGTCCCGACAGCTTGAGCTTCTCGACGATCTTCTTGACGTCCTGAGCGCGGTCACGGGTGGTGACCAGCACCGCGTCCGGGGTGTCGACCACGACGATGTCGTCGAGCCCGAGCGCCACGACGGTGCGTCCGGAACGCGGGGCGACCACGCCGGTGGAGTCCTGCATGACGACGAGTTCGCTCTCGCCGAGCACCTTCACCCCCGGCGCCTCGGCCGATTCGACCAGCACCGAGGCGAGCGAGGCGAAATCGCCCACGTCGTCCCAGCCGAAGGCACCAGGCACCACGGCCACCTTGCCGTCGACCGCTGCGGGCTCGGCGATGGCGGGGTCGATGGCGATCTTCGTGAGTCGCGGCCAGAGCTCGTTGAGGCGCAGCGGGTTGTTGGCGATGGAGCGCAGGTGGTGCGCCATGACCGGCTGGTATTGGCCGAGCATGTCGAGCAGCACCGACGCCTTGACGACGAACATACCTGCGTTCCAGCGGTATTCGCCGCTGTGCACATACTGCTCAGCTGTCTCGCCGTCCGGCTTCTCCACGAACGCTTTCACGCTCAGGGCCGACGGCGCGCCCTCGAGGCCGAGAGCCTCTCCCGTCTGGATGTAGCCGAATCCCGTGGCCGGGTGGGTGGGTTCGATGCCGATCGTCACCAGCTTTCCGGCACGGGCGACTTCGACGGCCTCCCTTACGCACGCCTGGAAAACCTCGTCCCTCGTGATGACATGATCAGCGGCGAAGGAACCGATGACGGCCTCCGGATCGATCTGTTCCAGCAGAGCAGCGGCGAGTCCGATCGCGGGCATCGATTCACGCGCGGACGGCTCCACGAGCAGGTCGTCCGGGCCGAGTTCGGGCAACTGCTCACGCACAGCCTCGGCGTGACGTGCGCCGGTGACGACCATGAGGCGGTTACCGCACAGCGGGGTGAGGCGGTCGACGGTCGTGCGGATCAACGACTCACCCGATCCGGTGAGGTCGTGGAGGAACTTCGGCGACCCGGCGCGCGACAGCGGCCACAAACGCGTGCCGGACCCCCCTGCCGGAACTACCGCGAAAAAGCCCGGAATCTCGCCGATGCTCGAGTCAGTCATGCTGGAACGCTAACCCATGCCGTTCATCTGAATCTCACTCAGCCGTGGTTCCAGCACCCTCAGCAGTCCACGCGCGTGCACCACGGTGTGGATCGTGCGAGTTGCGATCGTGACCGAGTCGTTTCTGCCCAGCCTCAACGGCGTGACCACGAGTGTCTGCCGGGTGCTCGACCACCTGGCTGACCGTGGCCACGAGGCCGTGGTCATCTGCCCAGGGCCGGCCCCGCAGGCGTACCGCGGTTTTCCGGTGCGCACCGTCCAGGCACTCACGGTGCGCCAGTTCAGGATCGGTCTGCCGACAACAGACCTCGAACGGATCCTTCGCGATGTGCGCCCGGATGTGGTTCATGCAGCGTCCCCGTTCGGCCTGGGGTGGCGGGGGCTCGCCGCGGGTCGAAACCTTGGCATCCCGACCATCGCGATCTACCAGACCGACATGCCGAGCTACCTGGCCCAGCACGCCGGACCGCTGCGGTCGAGCATCACCAAGGCATCTTGGCGATGGATCCGTCACCTTCATTCACTCGCTGATCTCACCTTGGCGCCGTCCTCGGCCACCCTGGCCGAACTGACAGCACACGGCGTCCCTCGCTCGGCCCTGTGGAGCCGAGGCGTCGACACATCGCTCTACTCCCCTAATCTGAGGAGCTCCGAACGGGTGGGTGCCCTCCGTCGTTGCCTCGCACCGAACGGGGAGACGATCGTCGGATATGTCGGACGTCTGGCTCACGAGAAGCAGGTGCACCGACTGACCGAGATCGCCGACCTGCCGAACACCTCCTTGGTGATCGTGGGCGACGGCCCGACCCGCGAGAAGCTCGAACAGTTGCTGCCCAAGGCCCACTTCCTGGGTTTCCGGCAGGGCACGGCACTGGCCCAGGCGTACGCCGCACTGGACGTCTTCGTGCACACCGGCGTCAACGAGACCTTCGGGCAGACCCTGCAGGAAGCCATGGCGGCCGGCCTTCCGGTCGTCGCTCCGGCGGCGGGCGGACCGCTCGACATCGTCAAGCCCGGTGTCACCGGTTACCTGTTCGATCCCGGCGTCACCGGGGCTCTGCGGGCGAGCGTGAACAGCCTCGTGATCGACCCGATGCTGCGCGAACGTATGGGTGACAGTGCTCACCGCAAGATGCAGGCACGGTCGTGGGCGGGTGTGGTCGACCAACTCATCGGCTACTACCGAGCCGTGGTCGAGCCGACCTACGCACGTCCGGCGGCCTGAGCCGCCCGCAGTCCCCGGGTCGCGCCAGGGCTGAGAACTGTTCCGATGGCCCCATCCGTGCGGACGGGCACGCACCATTCACCGTCGCTGGCGGCCTGACGGCTGATCACTATAGTTGCCATCGTGACTCGCCGCCTCCCGTCCGATGACCAGGCTTCGGTCGTCATCCCCACCATGCAGAAATCGCCTCGCTTGAAGGCACTGCTGCAGCGCCTCGAAGGGCACCCGCTCGTCGGGGAGATCTTGATCGTGAACAACAGCGATCGAGCCCTCGACGAAGAGATCGAGCACGACTCGTTCAGCAAGGTGCGGGTGATCTACAGGGGCCCAAACCTCATGGTCAACCCGGCCTGGAACCTGGGCGCGAGCGAAGCGAAGTTCGACAAGCTGGTGATCTGCAACGACGACATCACGTTCGGTCCCGATTTCCTCTCGGCCGCGATGTCCAAGGTCTCCGGCCGAACGGGAATCGTGGGTCCGGCAGCCTCGGCGTTGCGTTTCGGCCGTGACCACGGACGTGCGCTCTTCGTGCCGGCCGATCGTGCGACATGGGGGTTCGGCACGTTCATGGCCATGGCTACGGTCAACTACCGCCCCATCCCTGAAGAGTTGAAAATCTGGTCGGGTGATGACTACCTCTTCGACAGCCAACGCGGACGCAATTATTGGATGTACGGACTGCGCCTGCACACCGACATGTCCACCACCTCAGCCAACCCCGAGTTCGACGAGCGCAAGCACGACGACCTGCGCATCTATCTGGAGAAGTACGCGTCGGAAAGCGACCAGTCGAGGCTGCGCACCGCAGAAGTGACCGTGCGCCGCGGCGTGCGAGAAGTCGCGAAGAAGGTTGTGCCGCAACGCTTCCACCCCAGGAGCTGGATCTGGTGAGCTACTGACCAGAAACGGATGGGCCGCCCGGCAACTGCTGGGCGGCCCATCTGTTCGCATTGATCAGGCGTGCTTCTTCGCCTGGCGGAAATCAGCGTTCAACTGGCTGATGACGTCCAGCGGGATCTCCTTGGGGCAGGCCGCCGCGCATTCACCGATGTTGGTGCAGCCACCGAAACCGTCGTGGTCGTGCTGGTTGAGCATCGACACAACGCGCGAGTCGCGCTCGGCCTGACCCTGCGGCAATTCGCCGAGGTGGGTGACCTTCGCGCCGAGGAAGAGCATGCCGGACGCGTTCGGGCAGGCCGCCACGCAGGCACCGCAACCGATGCAGGTGGCGGTGTCGAAGGCGCGGTCAGCAGCCACTTTGGGCACCTGCATGTTGTTGGCCTCGACGGCAGCACCGGTGTTGACGGAGATGTAGCCGCCGGCCTGGATGATGCGGTCGAAGGCGGAGCGGTCGACGACCAGGTCGCGCACCAGCGGGAACGCTGACGCGCGCCAGGGCTCGATGGTGATCGTCTCGCCGTCACGGAACGAACGCATGTGCAACTGGCAGGTCGTGGTGACCTCCGGGCCATGCGCCTCGCCGTTGATCATGAGCGAGCACATGCCGCAGATGCCCTCACGACAGTCGCTGTCGAAGGCCACGGGCTCCTCGCCCTTGGCGGTGAGCTCCTCATTGAGAACGTCGAGCATCTCCAGGAAGGACATGTCCTCGGAGATGTTGGTGACCGGGTACGTGACCAGTTCACCAGCGGTGTCGGGGCCGTCCTGGCGCCAGATCTTCAGAGTCAGGTTCATTACTTGTAGCTCCGCTGCTTCAGCTCGATCGCCTTGTAGATGAGGTCTTCCTTGTGCAGGACGGGCGCGCCCGGCGCGCCCGACGGCTCGCCCGCGAACTCCCACGCCGCGACGTAGAGGAACTCGTCGTCGTGACGCAGCGCCTCGCCGTCCTCGGTCTGGCTCTCGGCACGGAAGTGGCCACCACACGATTCGCGGCGGTGCAGTGCGTCGATGCACATGAGCTCACCCAACTCGAGGAAGTCGGCCACACGGCCGGCCTTCTCCAACGACTGGTTGAGCGTCTTGGCCGAACCGAGCACGCGCACGTTGCGCCAGAACTCCTCGCGTAGCGAGCGGATCTGCCCGATCGCCTTGCGCAGGCCCTCCTCGGTGCGCTCCATTCCGCAGTACTCCCACATGATGTGGCCGAGTTCCTTGTGGAAGGAGTCGACCGAGCGCTCACCGTTGACGCTGAGCAGCTGCTCGATGCGTCCTTCGACCGACTGGCGCGCCTCCACGACGGCCGGGTGGTCCTCGGTGACCTGCTCGAACGGTCCTTCGGCGAGGTAGTTGCGGATGGTGTTCGGCAACACGAAGTAGCCGTCTCCGAGGCACTGCATGAGCGATGAGGCGCCCAGGCGGTTGGCGCCGTGGTCGGAGAAGTTGGCTTCACCGATGGCGTACAGACCCGGGATGGTGGTCTCGAGGTCGTAGTCGACCCAGAGCCCACCCATCGTGTAGTGCACGGCCGGGTAGATGCGCATCGGCACCTGGTACGGGTCTTCACCGGTGATCCGGGCGTACATGTCGAACAGGTTGCCGTACTTCGCCTTGACCGCCTCAGCACCCATCCGGGAGACAGCATCGGAGAAGTCGAGGTAGACGCCACGACGGAAGTCACCGACCATCGGGCCCACACCGCGTCCCTCGTCACACATGTACTTCGCCTGGCGGGAGGCGATGTCACGCGGCACGAGGTTACCGAACGCGGGGTAGATGCGCTCGAGGTAGTAGTCGCGGTCTTCCTCAGGAATGTCGCGGGGATCCTTGTCGCAGTCTTCCTTGCGCTTGGGCACCCAGATGCGGCCGTCGTTACGCAACGACTCCGACATCAGCGTCAGCTTGCTCTGGTGGTCGCCGGACACCGGGATGCACGTGGGGTGAATCTGGGTGTAGCACGGGTTGGCGAAGTAGGCGCCCTTGCGGTGGGCCCGCCACGTGGCGGTGACATTGCAGCCCATCGCGTTGGTCGATAGGAAGAAGACGTTGCCGTATCCGCCGGACGCGAGCACGACGACGTCGGCGACGTGCGTCTCGATCTCACCGGTCACCATGTCGCGCGCGATGATGCCGCGGGCCTTGCCGTCGACGACGATGAGCTCAAGCATCTCGTGACGCACGTATTCCTGCACGGTGCCGGCCGCCACCTGCCGCTCCATCGCCTGGTACGCACCGATCAGCAACTGCTGACCGGTCTGACCACGGGCGTAGAAGGTGCGGGCCACCTGCACACCACCGAACGAGCGGTTGTCGAGCAGGCCGCCGTAATCGCGGGCGAAGGGCACGCCCTGCGCGACGCACTGGTCGATGATGTTGGTCGACACCTCGGCGAGCCGGTAGACGTTGGTCTCGCGGCTGCGGTAATCGCCACCCTTGACGGTGTCGTAGAAGAGGCGGTAGATCGAGTCGCCGTCGTCGTTGTAGTTCTTCGCGGCGTTGATGCCACCCTGCGCGGCGATCGAGTGTGCACGACGCGGGCTGTCCTGGTAGCAGAACGCCTTGACGTGGTAGCCCGCTTCGCCCATGGTCGCCGCAGCGGCGGCACCGGCGAGGCCAGTGCCGACGATGATCACCGACAGCTTGCGCCGGTTGGCGGGGTTGACGAGCTTGTTCTCGAACTTCGCTGTGGTCCAGAGCTGCTCGATCGGGACGTCGGCAGGCGCCTTGGTGTCGGCGATGTTCTCGCCGAGGCGGTACAAATCGTCGATGAGGCCGTGGTTGAGCGTGTCAGTCATATCGAGTCGAAATCCTTAGTCGATCACGCCGAAGAGGATGAACAGCGGCGGCAACGCGAAGCCGATGGCCACGACAAGCGCGATGGCGGTGGCGGCTCCCTTGGCGATCTTGCGCGCCTGCGGGGTGCCGGTGAAACCCAGCGTCTGCGCGGCGCTCCAGACACCGTGGTGCAGGTGCATCGCGAGGGCGAACATCGCCAGCAGGTAGATGAGCACCATCCACCAGGCACCGAAGCTGTGCACGACGAGCTGGTAGGGGTTCTGCGTAATGTCAGCGCCCTGGCCACCGGAACCGGTGTTGATCTTGGCGATCGTGAAGTGCAGCAGGTGCCAGATCACGAAGAAGAGCAGCGCCACACCGCCCCAGCGCATCCACTTGGAGGAGAACGACGCGGCAACGGCCTTCTTGACCGCGTACTTCTGCGGACGAGCCTGGTTTGCCCGTTTCCACAGCTGCGAGGCGCTGTACGCATGCGCGACCAACGCGATCAGCAGGACGACACGGATGATCCAGAGCAGGCCTTCGTACGGGAGCATCGGCTCGCCGAAGGTGCGCAGGTGGTGGGCGTAGGTGTTGAAAGCTTCCTCGCCGGAGAAGATCTTGAGGTTGCCGTACATGTGCAACAGGACGTAGCCGACGAAGATCAGCCCACTGACGGCCATGACGGTCTTCAGGAAGATGGTGCTGCCGGCCTTGCCTGTGCGCTTCGCAGGAAGGGTTTGAGTTGCCACGAGTGGCAGGCTATCGCTCACCTCTACCGCACGCCCGATAAGGCGAACCTTCCCCGAGCGTGCTGCGCCGGACGGCGGGTGGATCACGACGAGCGGTTCGCGGCCACACCGGCAAAGGTGAAGCGCTCGACAGGTCGCCAGACGCCGTCCTCACCGTGTTCGTAGAGATCGAAGCCGGACACGTCGAAGGAGGCCCCGAAGTCGGCGAGCTCCTCGAATGCTGCGTCGAGCTTCGCGTCGGGCAGATGATGGGCGACGGTGACATGCGGGTGGTAAGGAAACTCCAGCTCACGCTGCACCGGCCCGCTGCGCACCAGCGACTCCAACTGCTCACACACCCCGATGCCCTGCGCAACCTGCACGAAGACCACCGGTGAGATCGGACGGAAGGTGCCGGTGCCTCGCAACATCATGTGGAATGCACTCGACGACCGGGCCACCTCGTGCAGGTGCGCGGAAAGGCGGGCCAGGTCGACATCGTCGATCTCCGTGGGCGGCATGAGTGTGACGTGCGGAGGCACGGCGTCCGCCAACGGATCACCCACGTCGTGGCGCACGTCGTGGAGCCGCTTGGCGAACGGCTCAGGGATCGGGATCGAGACTCCGATGGTCTTCATCGCGGCGTCATCACCGACCGGGCAGGAATCCCACTGCGTCGTACACCCGGGCGAGGGTCGGGGCCGCAAGGTCACGAGCCCGCTCGGCACCCTGCGCGAGAATCCCGTCGAGCTGTGCCGGATCGGCCATGTAGGTGTCGACCTTCGCCTTGAACGGCTCCTGCACACTGCGGAAGATTTCGGCGACGTCGGTCTTGAGCGCGCCGTACTTGTTCTCACCGGCGTACTTCTCCACCAGTGCCTCGATCGGCACGCCGCTGAACGCGTGGTGGATGCGCAGCAGGTTGGCGATGCCCGGCTTGGTGTCGGGATCCCAGCGCACGGCGTTGTCGAGATCGGTGACGGCCGACTTGATCTTCTTGATGTTCGCCTTCGGCTCGTCGAGCATCATCAGGTTGCCGCGCTGGTCGTCCGCCGACTTGCTCATCTTCGAGGTCGGCTCCTGCAGCGACATGATCTTGGCGCCTTCGGCCGGGATGTGCGGCTCGGGCACGACGAAGAGATCGCCGTATCGGCTGTTCATCCGCTGGGCAAGGTCGCGCGTGAGCTCCAGGTGCTGGCGCTGGTCTTCACCGACCGGCACCTTGGCGGCGTCGTAGAGCAGGATGTCGGCGGCCATGAGCGTCGGGTAGGTGAAGAGCCCGACATTGGTGCCTTCGGCGCCGCGCTTTCCCGACTTGTCCTTGAACTGCGTCATCCGACTGGCTTCGCCGAAACCGGTGAAGCAGTTGAGCACCCACGCCAGCTGCGCGTGCTCGGGCACGTGCGATTGCACGAAAACGGTGGAACGTTCGGGGTCGATTCCGCCGGCGAAGTACTGCGCGGCGGTCACGTGGCTGCGGCGACGAAGAAGCGCCGGATCGGGCACAACAGTGAGCGCGTGCAGGTCGACCACACAGAAGAGCGCGTCGAACTCCTCCTGCATCTTCACCCAGTTGACCTGCGCCCCGAGGTAGTTGCCGAGGTGCAAAGAGTCGTGGGTGGGCTGCATTCCCGAAAGGATGCGCGGCCGTGCTGAGGTCATGGTCGACGATTCTTCCAAACGCGTTGGCCGCGCGGTCAATCGCCCTTCGGGGCGAACTGCGCGACCAGCGGCACCACGTCGGCGATGGAGTCGCAGATGCGGGTGGGGACGAACGGGTAGCGGTCGACCTTCTCCGGACGCGTGGAGCCGGTGAGCACCAGGATCGTGCGCAGACCAGCTTCCAGACCACTACGGATGTCGGTGTCGAGGCGGTCGCCGATCATCACGGTGGTCTCCGAGTGCGCCTCGATCTGGTTGAGCGCGCTGCGCATCATGAGCGGATTGGGCTTGCCGACGTAGTACGGCTCCACACCCGTCGCCCTCGCGATCAGGGCGGCCACCGCTCCGGTTGCGGGCAGCTTGCCCTCGGTCGACGGACCGCTCGCGTCCGGGTTGGTCGCGATGAACCGAGCTCCGTTGTCGATCAAGCGAATTGCGCGGGTGATCGCCTCGAACGAGTAGGTGCGGGTCTCCCCCAGCACCACGTAATCGGGGTCGCGGCTCGACATCACGTAGCCGACGTCGTGGATCGCCGTGGTCAGCCCGGCTTCGCCCACGACATAGGCCGAGCCACCCGGACGCTGGTCGTCGAGGAACTGTGCGGTCGCGAGCGCCGACGTCCAGAGCGCTTCCTCGGGCACGTCGATCCCGCTCGCCCGCAGACGCGCTCGTAGATCGCGCGGGGTGAAGATCGAGTTGTTGGTCAGCACCAGAAAGCGACGACCGCTCTTCTGCAGCGCCTCGATGAACTCGGCCGCTCCCGGAATGGCGTGCTCCTCGTGCACCAGCACGCCGTCCATGTCAGTGAGCCAGGTCTCCACCGGCTTGTGGTTGGTCATGTCTCAAGTATCGCGGCATTGAGTGCACCGTGTCTTCATGGGCGGAATCACATTGGGACAGGTCAGCGCACGAGCTCGTCGACGGCCCGTCTGATCGCTGTGATGAAGGCGTCCTCGCTGAAACTGGCAGCATGCTCTGCGGCATTCGCTCGCGACAGTGGCATGACCTGAAGTCGACGTACCGCCGCCACGATCTCGGGGGCCTCGGGCTGAGGGAAGAAATAGCCGCTGACGCCGGGCCGCACCGTGTCGAGGTAACCACCGGACTGGAAGGCGAGCGCCGGCGTACCGAAGGCTGCGGCCTCGATGACGGTGAGGCCGAAATCTTCGTGGCTGGGGGCGATGAGCGCCTTCGCGTTCGAGTACAGCCAGCGCAACTGGTCGTCTGAAATCCCTTCCAGCAGTAAGCAGTTGGCGCCCATCTGTTTGCGCAGTCGGTCGGCGATCGGGCCACGTCCGACCACGACGAGGCGCTCGTCGGGCAGCGACTCGAAGGCTTCGATCGCCTTGTCCACGTTCTTGTAGGGCAACAACCGCGACACCAGGAGGTGGAAGTCGAGCCAGCCGCGATCGACGACCTCCGGGACTGGTTCGACTGACGCCGTGAGGTCGACACGGTGAGGCGGGAAGAGCACATCGGCGTCGATGCCGTAGACCAGTTTGATGCGATCGCGCACCACGTTGGAGTTGGCGAGGTAGCGATCCGCGGTGGCGGCCGCACGCGCGTCCCATCGCTTCAGGGCCGGAGTCATCGCCGACAACGCGGGCTTGATCGCCCCCGCTTTGGTGCCGAGGTATTCCTCGGGCAGGTAGAGCCAGCGCGCCGGTGAGTGGCAGTAGACGAGCTTCTTACCGGTGGCCCGGAAGCCGTGCGCCCAGCCGCTGGAGGAGGCGATGACCACGTCGGCGTCGATGCGCACCCGTGAGGCGGCGGGAGCCAGGAGTGGCAGCGCCAGCCGATGGTTGCCCCGCAACGCGTTTGACCGGTTCAGCGGCGACACCCGGATGTCGGCCGAACGGAACTCGGGGTAGGTCGAGTCGGGTTCGTAGAGGGTCGTGTAGATCGGCGCGTCCGGGAAGGCCTTCATCAACGACAACACCACCCGCTCGGCTCCGCCGAATTGGGTCAGATAGTCGTGCGCGATTGCAACTCTCATCGTTTCCAAGTATGCCCATCTCACGTACAACACGGCCATCAGCTTCCCTGTGTTGAATCTGACCGAATGTGCAGCGCGATCGGCTCTGCGTCGTTACGCTCTGCCCGCAGGCATAGAGGGGAACCAGAGGGGTCGGAATGGGCGACGTTTCGGCTGGGGTCACGGCACACCGCAGGATCGGCGGGGTTGACACGATCCGCGGACTCGCGGCGATCGCAGTATTCATCTGCCACATCCAGGCTTATTGGCCGTTCATGGAGCTTCCCGGCAAACTGCCGCAACTCGCCGAAGTGGGTGCACACGGCGTCGACGTATTTATCGTCATCTCCGGATTCTGCCTCGGGCTACCGGTGGTGGACAGGACCAAGAATCTTGATGTGCGGCAGTTCTTCGGCAGGCGCGCGACCCGCATCATGCCGGCCTATTGGGCAGCGCTGGCCATCGCGACCGTCTTGGCCATAGCACCGGCAACCTGGCGATCAGTCGTCGCGGCACCGGCGTCCGCATGGGACATCATCGTGAATGCCGTGGGTCTTCAAACCGTGTTCGTTCCTACGCTTGGCAACATCAACGGTTCGCTGTGGAGCGTCTCCCTCGAGATGCACTTGTACCTCGTGTTCCCAGTACTTGTCATCGTGTGGCGGCGGTGGGGCGGCAGCGTCCTGCTCTTGGCAACGGCGGGTTGCACTATCGCGTGGTCGGTCCTTGAGCACCGGGTTGACTTCGGCGGCCCGCTCAGCGGGTTCGTGGGTGACCGTCACGCACTGCCTGCACGCTTGATCCAGTTCACGGTGGGAGTTGTGATGGCGGATGTGATCGTGCGCCATCGCTTCCGCCTGAGCCGCCGGTTGTCGTGGTTTGCTGCACTTGCAACAGGTCTGCTCGCGGTCGCCGGGACGACGCTGTCCGTGCCGGCCTCGGTGGACACAATCCTCTGGTCTGTCGCCGGCGCTGCGATCGTCCTGCTGACAGCTCACGAGTCGAGGCCGTCGGTCGTGTACCGCGCACTCGAAGGCTTCGGTCGACGTACCTTCAGCTTCTACCTTCTTCATCAGCCTGCGATCCTGCTGATGGCGGTCGCCGGACGCAACGCACCCGGAGGATGGATCGGTCAGCTGGCGATCGGTGGGGCCCTGACCTTCCTGGTGTCGTTGCTGGCGGCCGAATGCCTCTACCGATCCGTGGAACTGCCGAGCCATCGATTCGGCCAACGCCGCTTCCCGAATGTCACAGTGCGACTGGGCGGCGAGGCTACGACCGTCACTCAGCCGGGGGACCCCCGGGACGCCGCGCGACGATGAGGATCTGCGGACCCAGCGTGGGACGTACCCTCGCCAAACGATCGAGCATCAGCTTTGCGCCGGCACGCAGCCGGTTGGAGTCCTCGGTGTGAAAGTGTCGGCTGTTCCGCTCGACGATCTCGAGTCCGGCGATCTGCATCGCTTCGTCGATCTCCGAGAACAACCACTCCCGAGCGTGCCGAGCATGGATGACGCCGCCGACCCAGTCCGGCATCGCCGTGTAGGTCGACCCGCCACGTAGAACTCGCAACCGACTCATCAGTGACGCTGCGTTGGGAGTCGAGAAAAACAGGTACCCCCCCGGGCGCAGAATGCGCGTGATCTCCTCGAGTGAGCGCACGGGGTAGTCGCGCAGATGCTCGAACACCTCCGTATAGACGACAGCGTCGTACTTGCCGTCGTCGAGCGGGTAGGGTGTTCGCTCGAGA
Source organism: Yimella sp. cx-51 (assembly GCF_017654605.1). Lineage (GTDB taxonomy): Bacteria > Actinomycetota > Actinomycetes > Actinomycetales > Dermatophilaceae > Yimella. The sequence continues at coordinate 795,249 of NZ_CP072113.1, read as the reverse complement.
TCCCACTCGTGGTACTCGACGCCATGGTCCTGTAGAAGCTGCAGCATGCGTCCCTCCTCCCCGGAGGTCGACCAGCCGTCGGAATTCTGCCCGATATCAACGGCTTCGCACCGGTACCCCAAATCAGCAAGTTGCGCAATCTGGTCACCCGGCGCCGCGCCAAGTTCGATGATCCGCGCCGGAGGCGCAAGAATCGCCCGGAGACGGCCGGTGAGGTACGCGTAACGGGCCTGTGCTTCGACATCCAATCCCACGCGGACAAGGTTAACCGGAAGACTCGACGCATCCTCTACCCTCACCGTGCAGGCGACGATTCGATCGGGGGGAACCTATGGCAATGCGCGTGGGAGTCAATGCTGCCCTTATGTCGGCCAGCGGTGACTACCGTCAGGCAGGCGTGAGCCGTTACGTCGCCGAGCTGCTCGCCGCGATCGCCCCTCTCACTTCCCCCAACGAGCAGGTGATTCCCGTCAGACCGGGCCACCCTCGACTGTGGAGCAGACCGGAAGCACGCATCGCCTGGGAGCAGACGGCCTTGGCGATACGCGCCCGGGCGGCCCGACTCGATCTCCTTCACGGACCCGTCATGGTCGCGCCCGTGATCGGCCCCCCGAGCGTAGTCACCGTTCACGACCTCGCGTTCGTGCGGTACCCGGAACACGCGCCACTGACCAGACGTGTCTACCTGACACCGGCGACACGAATGAGCGTTGCCCGTGCACGTCGCATAATCACCGTTTCAGAGGCCACCGCATCTGACCTCATTCGATGGGCGGGCGTGCCCGCTGCAAAGATCGAAGCGATCCCCCTCGCCGCGGCAACAAGTATCCGCCCGCCGGAGCGGGACCGTTCGGAGAACTTTCGACGCACTACGGTACACCGCCCTTATGTTCTGGCAGTCGGCACGATCGAGCCCCGCAAGAACCTGCGCACTCTGTTGCGCGCTTTCGCGTCCATCGTCGACCGTGTGCCGCACGATCTCGTCGTTGTCGGAGGCGACGGTTGGAAGCAAGGTTCGCTGGCCGCGGAGCTCGAGACGCTCGGAATCAGTTCGCGAGTCAGGTTCACGGGTCATGTCGACGACGACGAGCTCAGCTGCTGGTACAGCGCGAGCGACTGCTTCGTGTTTCCCTCGATGTTCGAAGGCTTCGGGTTGCCGCCACTCGAAGCCATGCAATGCGGGGCGCCCGTCATAACCACAACGGCGTCATCCTTGCCCGAGGTGGTCGGCGACGCAGCAATCACCGTTGAACCGTACGATGCCGACGCGTTTGCGGCTGCAATCCGTCGAGTGGTGACCAACAAGTCGCTGCGCGCCGAAATGCGGGAACAGGGGATGGCGCGGGCCGCGTCGTTCACGTGGTGCCGCACCGCTTCGTCCACGCTCGATGTCTATCGGGATGCCCTCACGAGGGGCTGAGCAGACCTTGCGACGAGGTCGGCCCCTACCGATCACCGGTTGGTGATGACGCTCCGATATTGCTGCAGGTAGAGCGCGGCGATGTTCCCCCACGAGAGGTTCTCCGCATGGGCGCGAGTGACCGCCGGCTGGACCGGATCGCGGTGGGCTGCAACGAGAGCCCAGGACAGGGCCCCGATGTCGTTCGGATCGACGCCATGGCCGAGACCTCCGGTCGCTTCGGCAAGTCCGCCGTTGGTGCTCCACACCACCCCGCGCCCGGCGGCCATCGCTTCGACCGCAACGATGCCGAACGGCTCGAGGCGACTCGGCACAACAGCCACCCGGCTGCTCGACAGCAGGCGCTGGACGCCCGCGCGGTCGAGCGACCCGACGAATTCAACTCCGAGACCTGCGAGTTCACGCAGTATCGGCGTCTGCTCCCCATCGCCCCCGATGCGTAGGACAGCGCCAGGAAGCTCTTCACGCACCCGCACGAAAGCGCGAATGAGAAGGTCGAAGCCCTTTTGGGGAACGTGCCGACCCCACGCGGCGAAGGACGGTTCCTCCGGAAGTGGCGCGACCTGCCACTGGGCCGGGTCCACCCCGTTCGGGATGACCTCGCAACCGTCGAACCGAGCGGCGATCGCGGCTGCATCGTCCCCCGCTCGGCGGGAACACGCGGTGAGCACGGACGCCCGGGCCGCACCTGCGCGCAGGGCGAGCCGCATCTGTGCACTGTTCTGGTAGATCTGCCCCGCGTCCATGGCCACTTCGCCCTGCGTGGTGATCACCAACGGCACTCGGTGGCGGATGGTGTACGCGGTGAGCGCCGGCACCTGGTTCGCGGGGCACTGCACATGCACGATGTCGGGCGGTGGCCCCACGGCTGCCAGAGCTCGGACTTGCCCGGCCAGAGCGGCCGGGTATGCCGCCAGGCCGCGTAGCTGACTACCCGGCAGGTCGAGGGCAACGCGACGAACGGGAACGCCTTCGACCTCGTCCACCTCGGGGAGCTGAGCCGGGTGGCGATGGACGACGACGGTCACGTCGTGCCCTCGCCATTGATACTGCCTCGCCAATTGGAGAGTGAGTTCCTCGACTCCCCCTCTTGCGGGATAGAAGGCACTTGGTGCCAGCCAGATGCGCACAGGTCAACTAAACAGCATCCTCGATGAGTCCCCGTCCGCGACCCGTGCGCGCCTGCTCAGTTCGCGGGGCCTCCCCGGATGCGCGTTTGCAATGCCGGAGCCAGCGCTATTGCCGCACGCCCACGCGTCAGACGGGCAGCCCGCGCAAGATGGAGGGCCGTCGATCGCCGATCGGAGCTCCGGTGCGCCGCCCTTGCCGCTTCGAGAGCCTGCAGTCCGAATAGCTCCCGTGTCCGCTGCACGCCAGCATCGCAAGCCTTCACGGTGGCTGTGTCGCCGACTCGTAGGGCCACGTCTCGGTGCGAAGCGATCAACCTGAACCGCTCACGCGCCGCGGTGGCGTAGTCGGCGGACACATTGCTGTCATGCAGGTTGTAGCGCACCAACGGACGAGCAACTCCGACGGGCTCGGCGATTCTGCTCAGGCGCAGAAAAAGGTCGTAGTCCTGCATTACACGCAGCAGAGGATCGTGCCCGCCGACGAGGAGATACGCCGACCGGCGGACGACGACACTGCTGAGGCAGACATGCTGGCTGCGGAGCAGACCGTGATACGAAACCTGCTGCTCCCCGGCGACCTCACCGCGTCCGCTGCGGTTCCACTCGAAACCGGTGTAACAGAAGGCGTTGGCGTCAGCGGCACGCATTCGATCCAACTGCAGTTCGAGCTTCTCGGGGTGCCACTCGTCATCTTGGTCGAGAAACGCAACGAAGGCGGCCGTGGCAACTGACACCCCTCTGTTGCGCGCCGCCGAAACACCCATGTTCGGCTGTCTGAGATAGCGGACCCTCGAATCATCGTGACCCGCGAGCGCCGTCAAGTCCTCGGTAGATCCGTCGTCGACCACGATGCACTCGATGGAGTGCAGTGTTTGGGCGAGCACCGAGGAAAGTGCGCGTCCCAGGAACTCACCCGGGTTGAACGCCGGTATGACAACCGAAACCTCCGCCATGGCTCGATCCTAGACACGGCAAGATCCCGCATCGCAGGACAACACCGTCTGCAGCCACCGTCGGCGCTGCTGCGACGAAGCACCTGAGCCGACGGGCGTGATCCTGCGCGCATCGGACGTGGTTCGATGTCCGTGTCCAGCCAGGATCAGAGCGAGGGGAAGTCAAACATGGTCGATCGGCGGATCTTGGTTACCGGTGGCGCTGGTTTCATCGGATCTCACCTGGTCGAGCGTCTGATCGAACGCGGCGACGAAGTGCTTGTCGCCGACAACTTCTACTCCGGCCTCCGGTCGAATGTTCACCACTTGCTCAACCACCCACAGTTCGAACTCGTCCGACACGACGTCACTTTTCCGCTGTACGTCGAAGTCGATGAGATCTACCACCTCGCCTGTCCGGCGAGCCCGATCTACTACCAGCGTGACCCCGTCCAGACCACCAAGACCAGCGTCCACGGGTCGATCAACATGCTCGGACTCGCGAAGCGCACCGGGGCCAAAATCCTGCTCGCCTCCACCTCGGAGGTCTATGGCGACCCCGAGGTCCACCCCCAGCAGGAAGGCTACTGGGGTCATGTCAACCCGATTGGCATCCGCTCTTGCTACGACGAGGGCAAGAGATGCGCCGAAACCCTGTTCTTCGACTATCGACGTCAGCACAACTTGCCGATCAAGGTCGCCCGCATCTTCAACACCTACGGGCCTCGCATGCGCCCCGACGACGGTCGCGTTGTCTCCAACTTCATCGTTCAGGCATTGGCGGGTGAACCCATCACCATCTACGGCGACGGCCAGCAGACCCGATCGTTCTGCTACGTCGATGATCTGGTGTCCGGCCTGATGAGCCTGATGTCCTCCGATCCGGGCTTCACCGGTCCGGTTAACCTCGGCAACCCTGGCGAATTCACCATGCTCGAACTCGCACAGAGGGTGATCGATCTCACCGGGAGTGCATCCCGCATCGAACACCGTCCTCTCCCCCAGGACGATCCGAGCCGACGCCGACCCGACATCTCACTTGCAGAATCAGCTCTAGACTGGAGACCGAAGACCGCGCTGGACCAGGGCCTAGCGAAAACTGTTGAGCACTTCCGCTCGTATGCCTGAAAGTACGGACGCACCGTTGCGTATCGCGATGGTCTCGCACTACCTACCGAGCGGCAGCAAGATCGGTGTCGGATATCAGGCACACGCGCTCGCCAACGCGCTGTCCGATCGCGGCCATCACGTGACGGTGTTCAGTGACTGCGCGCCAGTCGTGCACGCTCGTTACGACCACCGCCTCGTGGAAATCTCTGGTCCACTGCGAACCTTCCGGTTCGCCACCCGTCTGAGGCACATCGACTTTTCCGGGTTCGATGTCATCCACGCACACGGCGACGACTATTGGTTGTGGCGACGGCGCGCACCCGTCCACGTTCGGACGATGCACGGTTCCTGCTTCGAGGAAGCCAGACACATTCCCGGTGCCAAGGAGAAGGCCCGAATGGCACTTCTCGGAGTCACTGAGGTGCTGGCTTCCACGGTCGCCGATCGCACTGTCTTGGTCTCCCCAGACACCCGCCGCTGGATGCCATGGGTACGCGAGGTCGTGCCGAACGGTGTCGACACGCAGCGCTTCCGCCCCCAGTCGGCTCCGAAGTCCGACCATCCGACCATCCTTTTCGTCGGCACATGGCACAACCGTAAGCGCGGCGCCGAACTCGCTCGCATCTTCAGCCAGCAGGTGCTGCCTGCGGTGCCCGAGGCCGAACTCCTCATGGTCTCGCAGGATTATCCTGCCGATCTGCCCGCTGGTGTCCGTGCCCTTGGCCGACTCACCGACGAAGAACTCGCGCGCGAGTATGCGAGCGCATGGGTCTTCTGCCTGCCCTCGGATTACGAAGGTTTCGGCATCCCCTACGCGGAGGCCATGGCATCAGGCACGCCCGTCGTGGCGACGCCGAACATCGGCGCGCGTTACGTGCTGCGAGACGGTACGGCCGGCGGGGTGCTTACTGAGCTCGACGGGCTCGGCACCGCGCTCGTGAAGGTACTGACGGACGTCGCGTACCGAAATGCATTGCGCGACAACGCAATCGTTCGAAGTGCCGCGTTCTCCCTCGACCGCGTGATCGACCAATACGAGACCATCTACCGCGACAGCACGTCGGAATAGGCAGCCGCCAATTGCGGAGCGACGGCCGCGGCGGAATAGCACTCGACGGCCCGTACTCGGCCGCGGCGTCCGAGCTCGGCGGCGAGCTCAGGGCTGGCGAGCACCTCTGAAATGGCATCCGCCAGAGCCTCGATGTCGTAATCGTCAATGAGACGTGCCGCGTCGCCAACGACCTGTGGAATGGAGCCAGTCCTGGTCGTCACGAGCGGCCTTCCGGATGCCATCGCCTCGGCCAAGACGTAACCGAACTGCTCTTGCCAGTAGGGAGTCGACAAACTCGGGATGACAACCACATCGGCCGCCCGGAACACGTTGGGCACATCCGCATACGACTGACCGTCGAGGACGTGAACACGATCGGCGACGCGAAGTGCTTCAGCGGCCACCTTCACCCGCGCCGTCTGAGGGCCGCTTCCCACGGTGACCAGATGCGCCGGCGACGAGCCGACGTCGACTCGGGAGAGAGCATGCACCAGTTCGACCACGCCCTTCTCCCTGATCATTCGGCCTACGAACAAGACGATCGGCGCGTCCGCCGGGATATCGAGAAGCCCGTTGAGAAATGAACGATCATGCCCCGGTTCGAACCTGTCGGTGTCGAGCGCTGCAGGCACGACCCGGATCCGGTCAGGCTCCACCCCCTCGGCGACCAGCACGTCTCGCGCTCGGTCCGTCACCGCGATGAAGAGTGCCGCCGCGTCGCGGACCCGCTGCTTACGCGCCGTCATCTCCGGTTCATCGTCATACAGGAACGGAATGTTCTCCCAGCACGTCACCACGAGACGTGCGCCGGACTTTCGGGTGAGGTCGACGCACTGGTCAGTGAACGGGATGAAGGTCTCTGCGGCGTGGACGATGTCGGCCGATCCCACGGCTTCGCTCAGCCCTCGCAGCATTCCCGCGTTGCGAAACGACGGCGGCAGGGGCAGTCGGGCACGCCGCGCGGCGCGCACCAGTCGTCCGTTGGCTCGTGGTGGCAGGAGGGTAACCGGCACCGGCACCAGGTCGACCTCGTAGTTTGCAGGGGACTCACCTATGGCCCGGACGTCAAATCCTTCGAGGGCACCGAAGACCTGTGTCTCGAACGGATTCAACGCGGCCCCGCGCACGAACGCCACCGACGGACGAGAAACGGTCACACGATCCCCCTACTCAGATCAGCCCGCCACCACAGGCCCGCGAAAATTCCGTCTGTCAACCGAATGTGTGGTTCAAGTATGCGCAGTGCCGCACGTCGCGGTTACCAGCACACGCGCACACACGGTCATTGCGTCGCCCAGCCCTTTGCATGTCGTTGGAGCGAGGACGGCGCCGCACCGAATCTCCCCGTTGCGGCGTCGCGCACCGCGTACCCGAGAACGAGCGCGTTTCGCATGGCCGTCTGCATGCTCCGCGCCCCGCCCGGCTTGAGGTGCGGAAGAAGATGTCGCCGAAGGAAACGAGCCTCACCTCCGACGCCTGCGCTCGTGCGCTCCCGAATGAACGTCAGCCCGTTTCGAGCATAGAAATAAAGCCCGAGGTAGCTGAACTCTCTGGCAAACGAAGCAGACACCACATGGTGCACCACCGCTCGCGTGTCGACCAGTAAGGGCACACCGATCCGCCGCGCTCGAACACTCCAATCCGAGTCCTCAAAATTGAGAAAGTAGCGATCATCAAACAGCCCGACACGCCTCCAGACAGATGCCGATGCCGTGATGCAGCAGCCGGTGAGCACCTCCGAGTGGCGAATTCCATCGGCATCTGTGGGCGGCATTTCGTCCACGTGCAAATGGCGGGCCACTCCAGTCACTGGATCGACCGCACCGGCGCCGAACCAGACCAGGTCGGGGGTGGCGAGATATCGGATCTCGGGCGCAACCGCAGCCTCCACACGCGAGGCGGACCATGCTAACCGTTCGAGCGCTCCGGGCATGACGACCGTGTCGTTGTTGAGCACCGTCACGAACCGAGCACCACGTTCCAAGGCCCAACGGATTCCAGCGTTCATGCCCCCGGTGAAGCCCTCGTTCACCCGTAATTGGAGCATCGAGATGCGGTCGCCGTACCGCGCTTCAGCTGAGGCGAGCACTCCGTCGAACGAACCGTTGTCGATCACCAACGGATGAACGTTGTCGTTGCTCTCGACGATCGAATCCAAGCAACGCAAAGTGACCTCCCTTCCGTGGAACGAGAGAACCACCACGACATGCTCCAAGGGCTAGCTCCTGACCGTCAGGATGCGGAGAGCCACCGCCGCTGGTCGTGTCAGCCGGGCGGGAACAACTCGCTCCAATGCGACCGCATCGTCCCGCAAGAGTCCGCTGCGGGTGATTCGCAGGACGCACAGGAGCAGGAACACTCCTACGGCCAGAGCGCACGGAGCCGCGACCCACCGATCGAGATCGAGAGATTGCGTTGCCCACCATGTCGCCACTGTGATCACGACGGCAAACAGCAAGCTGCGCGCTTGCTTCAACAAGTCCGACCAGGGCACACGAGTGGCTCGCAGTTCGCTGTTCACGAGCAGCGCCAGTTGGGTAACGGCCCCACTCATGTTGGCGATGACCGCGCCCCAACCGCCGAGAAGCGGAATCAGCGCGACGGCCACACCGACGTCCACCACGAGCGCCAGAACGTTGGCCGTGAGGATGGTTCGGGCTGCGAGACGACCCATGACGAAGGCGGACACCGGTCCCCCCGCGACGAGGAGAGCGGCCGAGACTGCGAGCGCGACGAACATTCCCTCGCTCTGTGCGTACGCCTTCCCGTACATCAGGGGCAGGAGGAGGGCGAAGACAGGCACGGCGACCACCAACAACAGCGAGACGACCAGTCCAGATGCACGCACCGTGCGCCGGAAAGCGCTGCCAACCGCCTCCAGATCAACCTCCCGAAGCCCCGAGATGGCGGGAATGAGGGGCCCGACGAGAGCCTGTGCGGGTGCGAACACATGCGAGGCCAATCCGAAGGCCAGAGCAAACGTGCCTACCGCAGCCGCGTCGCCGAGCCAGGTCAGGAAGAACACCTCGGTGCGCGAAACGACCAGAGTTGCAACGAGCGACCCGACTGCTGTCGGAGCAGCAAACCGCCAAAAGCCCGGAGGCATACCCAGCGGCATCCGTGGGTGGAGCACCGCGCGCCGGTATTCCGGGTCGATGACGCGTAGCGCAAGCCCAACACCGAGCCCACCCGCCGCCAGCCGGGCCGCCCAGACCGCGTCCGCGGTGCCGACCACCCATAGCGCGGTGAGGGTCGCACCCTGCATCAGCAGGTTGACGACCATTGCATTCTGGGCGCCGGCTGCCGTCTTGTTCTCGATCGCCAGGCAGGTGGTCGCTCCGTCGAGGAAGGCGGGGCACCAAACACCGAACGCCAACGCGAGTAGGAGCATCGAGACAGGAACATCGGCGGCCACGACCACGACGAGAGTCAGGAGAGGAGCTGCGACGAACAGTCGGAAACCCTGAGCTCTGGACAGGAGACTGCGGACGTCGCGATGCCGCCCCTGAGCGTGTGCCTTCGCGCCGAATTGGAGCGTCCCGGTAGTCACGCCTACCGCGATGATGCCGCCGACAACGTCCATCAGAGTCATCAGAAACGCGAGCCGCCCGTAGTGCACAACGCCCAACCCGCGTGCCAGGATCAGGTTGACGACGAAGCCGATCGGCACGGCCGTCAATGTATGAATCACCGTCCAACTGGCGCCACGAATTGCACGGTCCTGCAGCTCGCGACGCCCCAGGTGCCGGCTTGCGGAGGCGACGGCCGCCTGCTGCTCCGTAATGTCGTCAGCGGCCATCCTGCGCTCCCGACCGCACGACGCCAGCCCGACCCCGCTGCGGAACCGCAGTACTTCCGACTCTCGACAAGGGGGATTCACCGGTCATGGCCGCAGCTGCCGCTGCCGCGGCGCCTGTCATCAACAAGCTCCCCAATACGTCGCTCGGCAGATGTGCATGGCTCAGCACGTTGCCCAGCGCTCCCAGTACCGCCGTGAAAGCGAGAAACATAATCACGATCGGGTGACCCTGACGGTGCCAGAGAAAGGCTGCCGCCGCACAGGCCGACGCGACGATGGCGGCGTGAGTGGACGGGTATGTGTTCACGTGAGGAAGGACGACGCCGAGTTCTGGTCGATCGGGACCAGAACGTCGTAGTAACCACGCGGCGACGGGCACGGCAGCGATCATCGTCGCGGCGACCAGTGACCGCCACCGCCGGCGTAGTGCTGCACCGACCGCGAGCGGGACTACGACGACGGCGCTCAGCGTAGGACCCAGGTCGCGCGCAAGCTCACCGACCCAGCGATCGTACGGATACCCGATGAGGTTGTGCAGGAAATTGTTCACCCAGCTGTCCGCGGCCTGCCCTCGTCGCGTCCGGACCGCGAAAGCGTAAAGCCCGACGAACAGAACCACCATGCCAAAGGCACTGACAGCACATCGCCAGCGCCGCGCGCGAACGTGGGTCACCGCCGCAACGACGCACGCCGCCCGGCCCGGCTCTCCACCGAACTGGCGCCGCGTTTGGCACCGATCATCTTCGACGCGTCGGACTCGTAGGTGTACTCACCGTAGTAGGAGTCCGATTTAGAACCCACCTTGTTCAGCGCAAAACCGTCGATATCCACACCGGAGGTCTGCAGCATCTTCACCGCCTGCTCGAGATCACGCTTTCGCGTTCGATCTGCCGCCACAACCATCACAAGCCCTGCGGTCAGCTTGTCGAGCAGCACCGCGTCAACCACAGGGAGCACGGGAGGGCTGTCCACCAGGACGTAATCGAAGTCCGCTCCGAGTTTCTCGAAGATCTCCGCCATCCGCTGGGAACCGAGAAGTTCGCTCGGGTTCGGCGGCACCTGACCGGCGGCGAGGATGTGAAGGTTGGAATCGCCGTAGGGCTGGATCACGTCGTAGAGGTCTGCCCGACCGAGCAGCACAGTCGTCAGCCCAGCCGCGCCTTCCAGACCGAGCGTGCTCGCCACGGTCGGCCGCCGCAGGTCTGCGTCCACGAGCAGCGTGCGCGAGCCGGTCTCGGCCACGGCCCGCGCCAAGTTGATCGCCGTCGAGGTCTTCCCTTCGCCTGGCATGGCGGACGTGACAAGGAAGGCGTTCCCGGTGGTCGTGACGTCGACGAACATGAGACTCGTGCGCAGTCGCCGTACGGCCTCCAGGTAGCCATGGTGCTTCGACACGCGCGAATCCCAGGAAAGAATCACTTTCTGCATGTCGTCTGCCGGGAGGGCCGCGAGAAGCGGGCTGTCCGAAATCGTTTGTAGGTCGGATTCCCCTCGAACCTTCGTGTCGAACACATTCCGCATGAGTGCGAAGGCGACCCCCAGAAGCAGGCCGGCGAGCAGCGCAAGTTCGATGTTGCGCGTGAGGTTCGGCGATGTCGGTGATGAAGGCACGCCGGCGGGCGAAATCGTGGTCGCGGCGACAGCCTGGCCGGACGACTTCAGCAGGGGCGAGAAGGTCGCTGCGGCCTCGGCCAGTTGGGGACCCGTTGCGTTCGCGATGGCGGCCGCCCGACGGGGGTCGGGATCGACAGCCGTGACGTTGAGAATCGACGCGGTCGGGTTGACTGTCGCCGAGACATTGATCGGATATCCGGCCGGCAGTCCGAGGCGGCGACGGAGAGGTTCGAGGACCGGCGGCGACCCGAGGACTGCGACATATGTGTTGAGATCTTGTGCAGTGATGACAGCGATACCGTTGTTCGCGCTGGAGCCCTGTGCGGTCGTCTGCAGGTAAACACTTGATCGCGCCGTGTATGAGCGGGGCTGCTGCATGGTGACGACGACCGCTACCGCGACGACGAGAAGTGTGGACAGAGCGACGACGCGCCACCGCCTGCGCATTACCCTGAGAAACTCACGCAAGGTCACGATTCAGTCCGTCCGTCCGGTGGAGACGCCGCAGCAAACGCATCAGTAGCGCGTCTGAGCCTTCCCCAACCCCTATTTCGCAGGAGTCTAACGTGCGCGTTCTTCGTATCTCGCACAGTGCCGTGGTCGGCGATTGGCGGGCGCGGGAGCGGTGGATCCGGTCTTATGGGATCCACCTCGAGCTACTCTCAGCGCGGCAGTGGAACGAGGGCGGACGCAATGTACCGTTGAGGCCGGCGCCCGACGAATCGGTGACCGCTGTCGGCACGGTGGGGCGGCACCCGGCGCTCTTTCTCTACGACCCGAGACCGCTGTGGCGTCACCTACGCCAATCCCTCGACATCCTCGATGTTCACGAGGAACCCTTCGCGCTCGCCACAGCCGAGATTCTGCTGCTGCGGCGACTCGCTCGCCAGACCGCGCCCTACCTCCTGTACTCGGCGCAGAACATCGACAAGCGGTACCCACCGCCGTTCCGTTGGCTCGAGCGATGGGCATTGCGCCACGCCAGCGGCGTCCACGTCTGCAACAGTGAGGCCGGGCGAATCGTTGAACGCAAGGGCTTTCCGGGGGTGTCCACCCTGCTCGGCCTCGGCATCGATACCGCGGTTTTCGCTCCCCGAACACGCCATCGGCCGACGACCGACACAGTGAACGTCGGTTACGCAGGACGTTTCGAACCACACAAAGGCGTCCGTGTGCTGCTTCAAGCGCTGGTCGCCGAGCCGAGACTCCGACTGGGGCTCGCGGGTGCGGGTACGGATGAAGCCGTGCTACGTGCGATGGCCGCCGACCTCGGCATCGAGTCACGGGTGACATGGCACGGCTCGCTGTCGGGCCCGGAACTCGCCGAGTTCTATCGACGCTCGGACGTGCTGGCTGTCCCATCGCTCACGACACCAGGATGGGTCGAACAGTTCGGCCGGGTCGCGGTCGAGGCCATGGCCTGCGGCACACCTGTGGTTGCGTCCGCCGGTGGCGCGCTTCCCGAGGTCATCCGGGACGGCGGGCTGATAGTCCCCGAGTCCGACCCCCGAGCGCTCGCCTCTGCACTCTTGAGGGCCGGGACCGAACCGGAACGAAGTCGAATTGGCGACGCCGCCGCCGCCCGGGGCAGAAGCTACGACTGGCGACACATCGCGAACCAACAGATCGAGCTCTACCGGCGGATCCTCCACGAGCCGCACAGCCTGTCGGGCCGCCGCGTGCACGTCGTCCTGGTGGCGTACGGCTCCCCCGAGCTCGTCGATCGCGCGCTCACGCCATTGGCGGGCTTCGACATCACCGTGGTCGACAACAGTTCACGTGCCGACGTTGCTGCGGTAGCCGAACGGCACGAGGCTACGTATGTCGATCCAGGTCACAACGGTGGCTTCGCCGCCGGGGTCAACGCCGCGCTAGCCCGGCGGGAGGGCGACGGCGCCGATGTGCTGTTGCTCAACCCGGACGCGGTCATCTCGGCCGAGCAGGTCCGAATCCTTCACACGCGTCTGCTGGCGGATCCGGGCCTGGCAAGTGTGGCTCCTGCCCAGCACGACAAGGACGGCAAGCCCTCGCGGGTTGCGTGGCCACTGCCCTCCCCCGCCCGATCAGTGATGGAAGCGATCGGTCTTGGACGCCTCGGACGACAGGACACCTACTCGATCGGATCCATCATGCTGCTCCGCTCAGAAGCACTGGGTCAGGTCGGGGGGTTCGACGAGCGGTTCTTCCTCTACGCAGAGGAGACCGACTGGGCCCGAAGGGCCGTGCAACTCGGTTGGCGACACGGCCTCATAAACGAGGTCGACGCTCTGCACATCGGTGCCGCCACCAGCAGCGACCCAAGCATGCGCGAGGCTCATTTCCATGCCTCGCAGGAGATCTTCCACCGCAAACACTTCGGCACGTTCGGGTGGCAGGTGGCACGGTGGGCTCAGATCGTGGGGTCAGCGGCACGCGGCATCGTCCTACCCGGGGATCGCGGGCTCCAGGCGCGTGATCGGGCACTTCGCTACCTGAGGGGTCCCCTGAGGGTACGGGCGAACGCTGTGCGAACCTCTGACGAGACCGCCACGGTGGGATAACGCAGGGTCTGAAAAGGTGTGAGCGGAGGGAACACATGGCTGCCGGCCGAGTCGCACGCCGCCTGCTGACCTGGGCAAGCGTTGCGCTGGGAGCGGGTCTGGCGATCACGGTGCTCCTCGGCGCGGGCCAACAAATTCCACATCGACCGACCTTGGTGCTCGTCGGTGCGGTCGCGGTCCTGCTGTTCGCGTTGAGCCTGCATGAGGCTGCGCTCGTACCACTCGCATTCCTTCCGCTCTATCTCGTGAGCGAGCGCGCGGGACTCGGCAGCATCGATCTGTCGGTGTCCGACCTAGCGCTCTTCGTGGCTGTCTGGCCGGCAGCGATTCTGGGTCCGCGCCCCTTCTCCCCAGCCCTTCGTACGCTGCTGTGGCTGTCAGCGCTCTATCAGGCCTGCCTGCTGTTCACCCTCATTCAGAATCCGTACCGTGCCAACTACGTCGAGTGGGCCCACGAGTGGGTACTCATCAGCGGCGCTTTGGTCGTTGGTTGGACCATCGGGCGGCGAGGGTTCGCTGGTTTGGCGTTAAGTATCCTGCTCGGCACCGCAAGCCTGCTCGCTGTCGCCACCATCGTGACGGGCATCCAGCAATACCTTGACGGCAACTTTGAGGCTGTCTACGTGACCTCGCCGATGCCCATGCACAAAAACTTCATCGGCGGAGTCATGGGCATCTGCGCCATCATCGCCTGGGTGCGTCCGCAGGAGCTCGTGTGGCGGCGCGTCTCACCGGTCGCCCTCGGGCTACTGCTTGTTGCACTCGCCATGAGTCAGTCCCGCCAAGCAATTGTCGGGCTTGCTGTCGCGATCGCTCTCATCGCCGTCCGCCGGGGGGTGAAGCACCCGCGCCGGGTACTCGCGTTCGCCGCTCTGCCCGCCCTTGGACTGACGGCACAGACAGTGCGGGAGCAACTTGGCGCAACATCCGATTCCGCAAGGTTCAATTCGGTGAATCAGCGCGTCACCTGGTTCTCCGACACGATCGACGTATGGTCCCACCAGCCGCTGTTCGGCGTTGGCCTGCGGTGGTGGTACACGGATCGGTTCGCTCAACGCTTCCAGCCGCCCAACGCATTGCTCGAAGTGGGCTCCTCGGCCGGGTGGATCGGGGTTCTGGGGTTCGCGATCTGGTCCATCGGCAGCCTCGTCGTCAGCACCCGTGACCGCTCTGCCTACGGAATGATCGCTTTCGGAGTCCTCACCGACCGGATCGTGCAAGGACAACTTGACGTGTTCTGGGTCGCGGTTTCCGCTTCGCTTCCGTTCATCGTCATGGGCATCTGCCTCGGTGGACGCGCTGCACAGGTGGAGGCGGACAGAATTTCTTCGGCCGTGGCGACAACTCCAAGCGGCGTCGAGAACCCGCCCATACGTACGGCGTGACCGGCTAGAAGAACGGGCGAACGCGCCGACGTGTGTGTAATACTCCGACGTCAAAAGAGTGCTCGACGTGTTTGTCGACATGGGCGCGAGGTCGAGAGCGAAGGCGCGACCGGTTGACCATCCATCAAGGAAAGCTGAGTCGGGGCAGGGGATGACGAGCGACGTTTCGGCCGTCGAATCGGCTGTTCGGAGTGCACCGGAAGAGCATCAGTTGCCGGTGCTGCAAATCGCTCCCAGGATTGCGCCCGGCACCGGTGTCGGCGGCGTCGCAGCAGCACTCGAACAGGAATTCAGTCGCCGCGGAGTCGAGACGATGCGGTTCACTCTCCGCGAAGCGCACGGGGGCTGGATCCCCGATCCGTCGGCCGGGTCGATGGTGCGAATCTGCACTGCTGCACAGGTAATGTGGTTCTCCACCGTCGGTACCGTGCTGGCCCGACGGATGATTCGCCGCCGCCCCGACGTCGTGGCGGTCTGCCACAACGACGTGTTGGCCGGTGACATCTACGTGAACCACGGCTTGCTACGGACGGCCATGCGTGCGCGCGGTCACCTAGTGTTCCGAATGACTCGTAATCCACTCCATTTGTTCACCGAGGCACGCGACGCCTGGCGGTACGGCCCACGCAGCCCCCATGGCCTCGTGGTCAATCTCACCGCACAGGAGGAGCGCGGTTTGCGCACGCTTCACCCCCGGTTGAGTGCTCAGACCGCAGTCATCGGGAACGGCATCGACATCGACAGATTCCGACCCGCGGATGATCGCCGTCGTGCAGCTGCGCGGACTCAGCTCGGGTTGAGCCAGGACGCGGATGTCGTCCTCTTCGTCGGCCACGAACACGGTCGTAAAGGGCTGCGACCGTTGATCGAAGCCCTCCGAGGCACGGCCGTGCGCCTCCTCGTTGTGGGTGGAAGCGAAGCCGAAGTCGCACGATCCCATGGCTTTGCCCGCACCCACGGCGTTGCCGGGCAAGTGACCTTCACCGGACGGCTCGAGGACCCTCTCGCCGCATACGCCGCGGCGGACGTCTTCGCCCAGCCAAGTGCCTATGAGGCCTACAGTCTCGCCGTCCTCGAAGGCCTCGCCTGCGGTCTGCCCGTGATTTCGACCAAGGTCGGAAGTGCGCCCGACCTCATCACCGACGGCGTGAACGGAAAGCTGTGCGACGCCGACCCTGACCAATTGCGGGCGGCCATGCTCGAACTCCTCGGTCCCGATCGCGCCGGGCGGCGTGAGGCCGCCCGCGCGAAAGCGGAGGAACGATCATGGTCCGTCGTTGCGGATCACTATCTGTCGGTAGCGCGCGGCGTCCGCCGCGTGCCGCGGCCCGCACCGCGATGAGGATCGTGCACGCCATCCGATCCGACGGGTTCGCCGGGGTGGAGGCTCACGTCCTTCGCCTTGCGCTCGCCCAAGCAGCGAGCGGAGACGAACTGGTGGTCATCGGCGGCGCACCAGACCGCATGGCCGCTCCGCTCGCAGCCTCCGGCGTTCGACACGTACCCGCGGCGTCGACCCTGGATGTCGCCCGGGCGTTGGTCGACCAGCGCGGCTCTTCCCACGACATCGTCCACGCCCATATGACGGCTGCGGAGTTGGCTGTCGCTGCGGTTCGACCCAAGACGCCTGTCGTCACGACCCGCCATTTCGCCCAACCGCGCGGAAGTAGCGCTGTCCGTAGGCGCGTGTTCGCACTGGCGGCACGCGGGTTCGCAGCACAGATCGCCGTCAGTGAGTATGTGGCCGAACAGATCGAAGGCCCGTCGACTGTCGTGCGCTCGGGTGTTCCTCGACATGATGCCCCGTCACCTTCGACTCGTGAACGCATTGCACTCGTGGTGCAGCGGTTGGCACCCGAGAAGTACACCGATGTCGCGCTCACCGCGTTCGCACGATCGGCTCTGGCCGCAGACGGGTGGCAACTGCACATAGCCGGCGACGGCATCATGCGTAGTGCACTGGAGTCGATGGCCGACCAACTCGGAATCGGGGCCGCGACCGTGTTCCTCGGCCACCGGACCGACGTCTCCGCCCTCATGGATCGGGCGTCGATGTTGATCGCGCCGATGCCGTTCGAGGCTCTCGGCCTTGTCGTGCTCGAGGCCATGGCTGGCGGACTGCCGGTCGTCGCGGCCGGCGGCGGCGGCCATCTGGAGACGGTGGGCCAGCTTCCGGACGCGGCGATGTTCACGCCGGGCTCCACTGACGAAGCCGCTGCGCATCTTCGGACGCTTGCCGCCAATCCCGACCGCCGCTTGACCTACGGTGCCGGGCTGCGGGACGTTCAGCGGATGAGCTTCACGATTGAGGCCCAGGTCGAAGCCACTGCCGCCGTCTACCGGAGCGTGCTCTGATGCACGATCTCGTGATCATCTCGCTCGAGGCGTGGGACGAGGTTTGGCGCCGGAACCAGCATCTCGTGCATCGCCTCCTGCTCGCGGACCGCGAGCTTCGTGTGCTCTGGGTCGAACCCAGTACTGACCCCCTCCATGCCGCACGTGCCGGACAAACTGTGCAGCGCGGACGAGGGCTGCGAACAGGCCCTGTACTGCCCGGGGAGCACTCCGCTCGCATTCTGCTTCTGGAACCCACCAAACTCCTGCCCCGCAGACTGGACCCGGCGCAGGACCGACGTTGGGCGCGACGCATCAGACAAATCGCCAGGTCCATCGGCTTCGACCGACCATTGCTTTGGGTGAATGACCCGCGTGGCGCGGCCGTGCTCGAGGTCACAGGTTGGCCAACGATCTATGACATTACCGATGACTGGCTGCAAGCTGACCGGACCGCGGCGGAACGTGCGCGGCTGCAGTATCACGAGTCGGTGTTGCTCGAAGGCTCAGCGCGAATCGTGGTGTGCTCACACGCCCTCGAACGGTCCAAGGATCGGCCGGGCCGCACGGTGCTGATCCCTAACGCCGTCGATCCGGTGCCGTATCGATCCCCCTCCCCCAGACCGACCGACCTTCCTAACGGCGCGACAGCGGTCTACGCCGGCACGGTGCACAGCGACCGATTCGACGTACCGCTCGCGGTCACGACCGCCCGCGAACTCTCCAACCGGGGCACGCTCACCCTCGTCGGGCCGAACCTACTGAGTCACTCCGACCGCTCACGGCTCGAGGATGCGGGGGCCGTGCTGCTCGGCTCGAAGCCTGCGAAGGCAGTGCCGGGCTACCTGCAGCACGCCGACGTGCTCGTCGTCCCGCACCTGGTGAACGCCTTCACCGACAGCCTCGACCCGATCAAGGTGTACGAGTATGCCGCGACCGGCCGCCCGGTGATCAGCACGAACGTTGCCGGCTTCCGGGATGCCGGTGACGATCGCGTGACGATCGCCGACGGGCGCAGGTTTGCCGAGGCGGTTGCCGATGCCATCCCCGCACGGTGGATATTCCCCGAGCGCAGTGACCGACCGGTGCCGTCATGGGATGACCGGGCACGGGAGATGGCCGAGGTGCTCTCGGCAGTGGCTAGGTCGCCATACTCACTACAGAAAGGTAGTTAGGCCCTACCGGCTAGCCACGATGCCCTTCAAACTGTCATGGCTAGAACGGGTGCATCTGCGGTGGCGACTCCGGCTCCGGTTGCTGTCCAGCCTCCGGCTCCGCTGTCGGGGATGCCGGAACCGCACTGCCGTCAGCACTCGAGGAAGGTACAGAGATTTGCTCCGTAGCATCCGGCGGCGCACTGCTCGAGGTGGATGTGGCACTTGGAGTCACGGATGGAGTTACCGGTGAATCGCTCATAACAAGAACAACCTTTAAATGGTAGGGCTCGGCGGATTCGCAGAAGGCTCGATCTCAGTTGATGTCCGCCACACCGCGAACCCATGTGATGGTCTGTCCGGGCGGCGTGTAGTTGGGTGGCTGGGTAATCACCACAACGCGCTGGGCAATAGCGTTCACGTTACTGATTCCTGGGCAACCGGTAAATGTTGCAGTGAAGTAGAAGCCGGCAGTGACAGGCGTGTTTCCGAGCACCGCCGTCGGCATCGGGTCCGCCAAGCAGCTCTTGTACATGTAGTAGGTTTGCGAGCCATAGCTCATTGTGCCGTCCTGTGCGGGCGTCGACCACCGTCCATTGTCGCCGGTGTTTCGGGTGAATCCGCTCACAGAAATCGTGAACCCAAAGCGGATACACACCGACGTAATCGTCTGAGCGGCAGTGGTTCCATTTACCTGCAAATATGGGGGCCCCGAGGCACCGATATAGGATGATCGACCGTCAATCGTCGACGTTGCTTTGTTGTTGTTTGAACAGCTACGGTTAGCAATGTCGCCCACGTAGAACAATCCGTCCAGCGCATTGTCCGGCTGTGGAGACGCAGACGCGGTCGGCGCGACGCCCACCGCCACGACTGCGGGAACGGTCCAGGCCGCCCCCTTCGCCAAGGTGCGTCGGCCGACGACTGGCGCGTTGGACTCGCGGTTACTCATGTGTGCTCCCCCACATCGAGCGCGCGCTCCCCGCTGGTGCGCGACAGATACTGTGGTCACCTTAAAGGCGGCGCGACACCTGCGCAAGCGAAACCGGGCACACCCGCCGAACGGCACTACGTCAGGCAGAGAATCCCGTGCGTGATCAGGGTGTCCACGATCGGCTGAACCTGCGTCTTCAACTCGGCGGGGCTGACGTCCACCTCTGCGCCCAGCCGCTCCACCAACGATTCCAGCGAGCCGTTGAGACATCCGGCCAGAACGCGAGCGGCCGCATCGTTCAAGACAAGGAGCGGCCCATCCGGCAGCTTGGCGACGTACGAGGTTCCGTCCGTTGTGATCAGCCCGACGTCCGCGCCCAGCTCAAGTCGTGTCGCCATCACGACCCTTGCGTCGCAATGTGAGCAGTTCGCGGACCGCCTCGCCGCCCCGTCGAACCAGGGCCGCAGCGACATCGATTCGTGACGGCTGCCGACCCAAGACATGACTCAACTGCTCGGTATTGACCAATGGGGCGCGCAAGGCGATTCGAATACGGTCGACCGGCGACCGCGCGGCGCGGATTCGGCCCCACCATTCGGCAGCGCGGGATCCGCCCGTCGTCACAGTGCGCCACAGCAGATACTCCGGCTCGTGCCGAAACTCCGCCAGGCGCCCGGTCGCGGCCGCATAGGCGACTTGGGCGTGCAGGTCGCTCACGTGTTGGTCGATGTCTCGCTGATCGAGTCCCGGATCACCAACCCATTTACGCACCGCGTCCGTCTGCCCGGACCGCGCAGAGTTGAGGATGAGCACAGTCGCTTGCATGGTCACTCCGGGAACAAACCCGTCGGCACCGGCGAGGTGAATCCGTTGCCGCCCGTGCCACATCAGATCGAACGCCTCGTCCGGAGACCGGTAGACGCCCGGAAAGAGGCGATGCAGGTCGAAGTACCCCCACAGATCATGCAGATAGGTCTGGGCATGTTCGAACGGGGACCCGTACGTAAAGGAGCTGTAGAGCTTCCACCCGTGGCATCGGAGTGCCTCGTCCAGCCGCTTCACGTGTTCCGGTCGGACGAGTGCGTCGATATCACTGCCCGGCATCGGCGTCGGGTTCAGGCGCACATCGACGACCTCGCCCTTGATGTGCAGCAGATCAACGCCTGCCGCATCCGCGATGATCTGAACCGCGGCACGGCCCAACACCACCCTGACCGCAGACGGCGCCGCGACCTCCGATGCGCCTGCCTGCACTTCCATGACTGCCAACTCTAGACCGTCGTCCGCGATGCACGACGCCTGTGATCGACGGCCCGAACACTGCCCACTCCAGCCGAGCCCTGTTTGCGAAAGCAGCCCCGGACCGACCGGCCCAGGGCTGCTCGACACGACAAGCCGACTCAGGCGACGTTCATCGCCTTCTGCAGGTTCTCGTCGATCGCGGCGAGGAACTCCTCGGTGGTCAGGAAGGCCTGGTCCTTGCCGACGAGCAGGGCGAGGTCCTTGGTCATCTTGCCCTCCTCGACGGTCTCGATGCAGACGCGCTCGAGGGTCTCGGCGAACTTGGTCACCTCGGGGGTCTCGTCCAGCTCACCGCGCTTGGCGATGCCGCGCGTCCACGCGAAGATCGAGGCGATCGGGTTGGTGGAGGTGGCCTTGCCCTGCTGGTGCTGGCGGTAGTGACGGGTCACGGTGCCGTGCGCGGCCTCGGCCTCGACGGTCTTGCCGTCGGGCGTCATGAGGACGGACGTCATCAGGCCGAGCGAGCCGAAGCCTTGCGCCACGATGTCCGACTGCACGTCACCGTCGTAGTTCTTGCAGGCCCAGACGTAACCGCCCTCCCACTTCAGCGCCGCCGCGACCATGTCGTCGATCAGGCGGTGCTCGTAGGTGAGGCCGAGCTCGTCGAACTGCTCCTTGAACTCGGTGTCGAAGATGTGCTGGAAGATGTCCTTGAAGGCACCGTCGTACGCCTTCAGGATCGTGTTCTTGGTCGAAAGGTAGACCGGCACCTTGCGCTGCAGACCGTAGTTCAGCGAGGCGCGCGCGAAGTCTTCGATCGACTTGTTGTAGTTGTACATGCCCATCGCCACGCCGCCGTCCTCACCGAACTCGGCGACCTCGAGCTCGGTCGGCTCGCTGCCGTCAGCAGGGGTGTAGGTGATGGTCACCTTGCCCTTGCCGGGCACCTTGAAGTTCTGCGCCTTGTACTGGTCGCCGTGCGCGTGACGGCCGATGATGATCGGCTTGGTCCAGCCCGGCACCAGACGCGGGATGTTGCTGATGATGATCGGCTCGCGGAAGATCACGCCACCGAGGATGTTGCGGATGGTGCCGTTGGGGCTCTTCCACATCTCCTTGAGGCCGAACTCCTCGACGCGTGCCTCGTCGGGCGTGATCGTGGCGCACTTCACGCCGACGCCGTACTTTTTGATGGCGTTCGCAGCGTCGACGGTGATCTGGTCGTCGGTCTCGTCACGCGACTCGATACCCAGGTCGTAGTACTTCAGGTCGACGTCCAGATACGGGTGGATCAACCGGTCTTTGATGAACGCCCAGATGATGCGCGTCATCTCGTCACCGTCGAGTTCGACGATGGGGTTCTTGACCTTGATCTTCTCCATGCTTCGCCTGGCTCCTAGGCTCTCTGGCTGGCTGTTCGCCAGCGCTCCGATGCTGCTAACCGGAATTCCGGAAAGCGCGGGACCGTAAATCTTCGATCGGCTCGTGACCGGTCAGCATCCAACTTCGATCCTGCGCCGGCGACGCCCGCGGCGGGTCGACGATGGTCATCGTCGTTTCTCGCACTCGGACGACTGGCAACAGCGACCGTAGCGGTCTGCGCCCAACCGTACCCCTCATGCCGCCTCTCGGCGAAGCCAACGTTGCTCTGAGGTCAGGGCATCGTGCTCGTGGTCGGTGCACCGGTCGAGCTGGGCTCGCTCGTCCACGAACCTGAGGGGTTCGTCGTGGTGGCAGGAGGCGTCCAGGTCTGTGTTGACCGAGTGCGCGTCCGGGTCGTCGTCGACGGCGTCCAGGCCGGTGCGGTCGTCGACTGCTGGGTCTGCGTGGTCACCGGGGACTGGGTGCTCGTCGGCGCAGACTCGGTGGTGGTGGAGGACGACGATGTCGATGAGGTGCTGGGGGCGCTTTCGCTGCTGGTGGAAGGTGCTGGTGCTTCGACGCGGGTGACCCAGCCGCCCGCTGAGTCGCCGATCCAGATCATCGATCCCCACATGGTGATGTCAGCAGCGGACGCGTTGCGCGTTCCGTCCACGCAGCCCGAAGCGGTTCCGGCCAGTTCGTCGGCCAGGGGCGCAACTCGCACACCGCACTCCCGCGTCGAGGCCACGTAGACCTTGTAGTCGGAGGCTGCGCTGCCCGAGGCAATGCCGGTCGCTTCCTTGACGGTGCCGACGGTCTTCCACGTGGCGCCGGCGTCGGTCGTGCGCCGGATGACCCCACCGTCGCACAGCACGTTGGCGCGCTGCGCGGTGTCGGAGGCGAGGTCACGGATCTGGCCGCTTTCGCAGGCCTTCTCGGTGGCCTCGCCGTCGTGCAGCAGCAGGTCGGCAGCGATCGGGTTGACCGACCACTGCACGGGTGAGTCCGTGACCTCGGCCGACTGCCGCGAAAGTTCCACCACCACCGGCTTGCAGGAGGCGTCCAGGCCGGAAAGCAGCGCATTGCCCGCCTCGCTACCGGACGCCGAGAAGACTGCCTTCAACGGGAGCTTCGGCGCCGCATTCCAGCTCTTGCCGGAATCGGTCGTCAGCTGCGCCGACGCGGCACCGGAGCAGGTCGCACCGGTCATGATGCGCCATGCACTGGTTGCGCCCGAGGCCACCACGATGACTCGATCGGATCGGTCGCCCGAAGCCGTCGACGAGGGCGAGGAAGAAGCCGAGGAGGAGGAACTGGAGGAAGTGCTCGAGGTGAGGCCCGATGGCTCCCCGGCCGGGCGTAGCGCCCAGAAGATCAACAGGGCATCAACGACCAGCAGCGCGACGAGCGCGACCGGCCACATGCTTCGCCGCACGATTGACTCCTTCGAATCTTCAGGGGAACGGGGCACAGTATGCCTGCCGATCGCCCCATCCGTCCCATTCGTTACGCCGTAGCGGCCTGCCAGTCGGCGACCGCGTGCCCGCTGATATTTTCAGGGATGTACCCAAAACAATGTCGTCCTGAGGGGATGAACGTGAGCAACACGCCTGTCAAGGTTGCCGTCACCGGCGCCGCCGGTCAGATCGGCTACAGCCTTCTTTTCCGCATCGCCAGCGGTGCACTGCTGGGTCCGGACACCCCGGTCGCGCTCCAGCTGCTCGAAGTCACCCCCGCGCTGAAGGCGCTCGAGGGCGTCGTCATGGAGTTGGACGACTGCGCCTTCCCGCTCCTGTCGTCCGTCGAGATCGGCGACGACGCCGAGAAGATGTTCGACGGCGCCAACGCTGCCCTGCTCGTGGGCGCCATGCCCCGTAAGGAAGGCATGGACCGCGCCGACCTGCTCTCGGCCAACGGCAAGATCTTCACCGGCCAGGGTGCTGCGCTGAACAAGGTCGCCGCTGACGACATCAAGATCCTGGTCACCGGCAACCCGGCCAACACCAACGCGCTCATCGCCAAGGAGAACGCTCCCGACATCCCGGCCGAGCGCTTCAACGCCCTGACCCGTCTCGACCACAACCGCGCCAAGGCGATGCTGGCCAAGAAGCTCGAGGTCGCCGTCGACGAGATCAAGGATCTCGCCATTTGGGGCAACCACGACGACTCGATGTACCCCGACCTCTACAACACCAAGGTGGGCGGCAAGGTCGCGGCCGACCTCGTGGACGAGGCGTGGATCAAAGACGAGTACATCCCCACCGTCGCCACCCGCGGCGGCGCGATCATCAAGGCGCGCGGTGCGTCGTCGGCCGCTTCTGCTGCCTCCGCCACGATCGACCACATGCACGACTGGATGCTCGGCACCGACGAGATCGTCTCGATGTCGGTGCCCTCGGACGGCTCCTACGGCGTCCCGGAGGGCATCATCTCCTCCTTCCCCTGCCGGGTGAAGAACGGCACGTACGAGATCGTTCAGGGTCTGGAGCTCAACGACTTCTCGCGTGAGCGCATCATGGCCTCGGCCAAGCGCCTGCAGGACGAGCGCGACGCCGTGCAGAAGCTCGGCCTCATCTGAGATCAAGCACCCAAGGCACGCAGAGGGCGCCCCGACCATGGTGGTCGGGGCGCCCTCTGCGTGTGCTCAGGCTGGGAGCTTCAGCACCGCGAAGACGGTGAACAAGCAACCGGCCAGCACCGCGTAGATGAGGAAATCCTTCGACCTGCTGCGGACGACGATTGCGCCGGCCGACGACTCGGGCAGCACCAGCCGCAGGGCTGCGCCGAGGCCCGCAGTGGCTGCAAGCAGGTAACCGCCCAGGCGGAGGCTGCCACCCACGGCCACTGCGAGCGACACGAAGGTGCAGGCGACCAGCAGCCACCACGCAGCGCCCAGCGGCGGGAGTCTCACGAAGCCTGCTGTTCGGCGATCGTCACCAGGTTGGAAAGGAGCATCGCTCGCGTCATCGGTCCCACTCCCCCGGGGTTGGGCGTCAACCAGCCGGCCACCTGTTCGACGTCGCGTGAGACGTCACCGGCGATCTTGCCCTCGCGCCGGCTGACACCGACGTCCATGACCGCCGCGCCCGGTTTCACCATGTCCTTGGTGATCAGATCGGGGACGCCGGCCGCAGCGATCACGATGTCGGCGCCGCGCACATGCTCGGCGAGGTCACGTGTTCCGGTGTGGCACAACGTGACTGTGGCGTTCTCCGATCGCCGCGTGAGCAACAGACCCAGGGGACGCCCGACGGTGAGCCCGCGACCGATGACGACGACATTCGCCCCGTCGATCGGCACGTCGTAACGCCGCAGCAGTTCGATCGCACCGAGCGGCGTGCACGGCAGCGGACCCTTCTTGCCGAGCACGAGCTTGCCGAGGTTCATCGGGTGAAGCCCGTCGATGTCCTTCTCCGGGGAGACCCGCGACAGCAACGCGAACTCGTCGAGTCCGGTCGGCTGCTGCACCAGGAAGCCGGTGCACTCGGGGTCGTCGTTCAATTCGTCGATGACCGCCTCGACCTCGGCTTGTGTGGCCGATGCGGGCAGGTCGCGTCGGAAACCCCGGATGCCGATCGAGGCGACGTCCTTGTGCTTGGCGCCGACATACCAGTGCGATGCGGGGTCGTCGCCCACCAGCACTGTGCCGAGACCGGGGGTGACCCCGCGCGCCTTGAGCGCATCGACCCGCACACGCAGCTCGTCCTTGATCGCGCGCAGTGTCGCCTTGCCGTCCATCACGATTGCGGTCACGTTGACCCATCCTGCCAGGTAGGTGTTTGTTTGCCGGACGTCCGGAGAGTCAGTGCGCGAAGTGGCGGGTACCGGTGAAGTACATCGTGACGCCGACAGCATTCGCGGCGTCGATCACTTCCTGGTCACGCATCGAACCGCCAGGTGCGACAACGGCTTTCACGCCGGCGTCGAGCAGCACCTGCAGGCCATCGGCGAACGGGAAGAAGGCGTCCGAGGCGGCCACTGCTGCGCGCGCCCGCTCCTGCCCGGCCCGGTTGACCGCGAGGTGACACGAGTCGACGCGGTTGACCTGCCCCATACCGATGCCGACCGAACCGCCGTCCTTGGCCAACAGGATCGCGTTCGACTTCACCGCACGCACTGCGCGCCAGGCGAACTGCAGGTCGGCCAGCGTCGCTTCGTCGGCCGGGTCGCCGCTCACCAGCCGCCAGTGGGCGGCGTCGTCGCCACCGGTCACGGTGCCCGACTCATCGGTGAGCTTGGCGTCCACCGCGTCGCCCTCCTGCAGCAGCATCCCGCCAGAGATGTGGCGCATGTCGCCACCTGCCCGCCGCGCGGGCACCTTGAGCAGCCGGATGTTCTTCTTCGCGGTGAGGATGTCGAGGGCTTCCGGCTCGAAGTCAGGGGCGACGACCACCTCGGTGAAGATGTCCTTCACCCGCTCGGCCATCGCCTTGGTGACCGGGCCGTTCGTGGCGATCACGCCACCGAAGGCCGACACGGGGTCGCACTCGTGCGCCTTGCTGTGCGCCTGCGCGATGTCGCTGCCGACGGCGATGCCGCAGGGGTTGGCGTGCTTGATGACCGCAACCGTCGGCTGGTCGCCATGGTCGTAGGCCGCTCGGTAGGCGGCGTCCGCATCGACGTAGTTGTTGAAGCTCATGGCCTTGCCGTGCAGCAGTTCACCCTGGGCAAGCCCCGGGCCGCCGGGCTGAAAACCGTTGTCGTACAACGCTGCCGACTGATGCGGGTTCTCGCCGTAGCGCAGGGTCTGACGCTTGTTCCAGGTGGCGCCGATCCACGCCGGGTAGCCCTCACCGTCAGAGGTGTCGGTGAGCACACTCCCCATCCACGACGCGACCTGCACGTCATAGGTGGCCGTGTGGACGAAAGCCTGGGCGGCGAGCCGCTTGCGCTGTTCGAGGGTGAAACCACCGGTCCGCACCGCCTGCAGCACATCGCCGTACGAGGAGGGGTCAGTGACGATCGCGACGCTCGGGTGGTTCTTGGCGGCCGCACGCACCATGGACGGTCCGCCGATGTCGATCTGCTCCACGCACTCGTCCGCGGACGCGCCCGACATCACCGTCTCGGTGAACGGGTAGAGATTGCTGACGACGAGGTCGAATGGCTCCACGCCCAGATCGTCGAGCTGCGCGACGTGCTCCGGCTTACGGGAATCGGCCAGAATGCCGGCGTGGACGCGCGGGTGCAGCGTCTTGACCCGGCCGTCCAGGCATTCGGGGAATCCGGTGAGGTCTTCCACCTTGGTCACTGGCAGGCCGAGGCTCTCGATGAGCGCGGCCGAACCACCGGTGGAGACGAGTTCGACGCCGGCTTCGTGCAGCCCACGGGCCAGGTCTTCGAGTCCGGTCTTGTCGTAGACGGAGACGAGGGCGCGCTTGATCGGACGCTGATCGACGGACATGACACTCCTGAAAAGTCGCTCTACGTGCGATGTGGACCCAGGCGATCGATCCACGATCCAGTCACTCCCTGGTGGTCACCCACCTGCGCCAGTCGTGTGGTGGCAAGCGTAGCGGGGGCGCCACCTGAGGCTGCCGGTAACCTCGGGCGGGTGAACTCCCCCGCCCGCGTCGTCGTCCTGCTCTCCGGCTCCGGTTCGCTGCTCCAGGCCCTGCTCGAGGCCAGCCGCGACCCCGCGTACGGCGTCCAGGTCGTGGCGGTGGGAGCCGACCGTCCCGGCGTCCTTGGGCTGGAGCGCGCCGAGCAGGCAGGGGTGCCGACCTTCGTGGTGCGTACGCGCGACTACGCCGACCGGCACAGCTGGGACGCCGCACTCACCGAGGCGGTGGCGCAGCACTCCCCTGATCTGGTCGTATCGGCCGGCTTCCTCAAGCTCGTCGGCGAGGCTTTCCTGGCGGAATTCGGCGGACGCTATCTCAACAGCCACAACGCGCTGCTGCCCAGTTTTCCCGGGATCCACGGGCCGGGCGATGCCCTCGCGTACGGCGTGAAGTTTACTGGCGCAACGCTTTTCGTCGTCGACGCAGGCGTCGACACCGGAGCAATCGTTGCCCAGTGTGTCGTGCCGGTCGAGGACGACGACACCGTCGACAGCCTGACCGAACGCATCAAGCAGGCCGAGCGACCTCAACTGGTGGAGCAGGTGGGCAGGTTGGCCCGCGAAGGCTTTCGGATCGAGGGTCGGCGCGTGATCATCGGCGGTCCCACAGCGGGCTAAAGCCCCACTGGCGTGTTTGCAGTACGTAGGCTCTGCGAACAGATCGAACGACCTCATCACCCGGCTCCAGGAGCCGAAAGGACCACCATGACCGTCGGTGACCCGCTGTCCACGGACGCGAGCGAATTGCGTGCGCAGGCACAGGTGCTCGATCGCTCGCGCACCCTGTTGCACGACGCCGCGGCCGATCTGCGCGCACCGTCCTCCGATCTTTCCGACAGTGAACTGGACGACATGATCGAGCACGCTGCCCAGGTGCTCTCCGGAGCCGCGGATGGCATCGCCGACAGCCTGTGCGACCTCGTCGGTTTCGTCACCTCCCTCGCTGACCTCGTGGAGCGTGACAGCGCATGACCCGCGCACCCCTCGACCCGGCGGCCGCGGCTGCCGATGCAACACGGATCCGTGAGATCGCCCAGACCTATGCCCGCCTCACCGGGCCCCTGGAACGCCAGCGGGTCAACGTGCTGACGGCATCTGCGAATGTCATCACGCAGTTGCCGACCGACCAGCTGAAGGAATTTGCTGGTCGAAGCGCCGAAGTCTGCGGACGCTTGAAGCAGCTGCTCGACTCACTGGACGACACCGGACGCGCGCTGACTGAATACGGCGAAGCACTCGAACGTGCTTCAGCGAGCCCGAACCACGACGACGCCGACGTGCCTGCGGAAGACCCGGCCCAGGCGCCGGGTGTCGGCGAGCCGAGGAGCCTGCAGTCGGGCAGTGAGACGGACGCACCCCGCGTGCTCCCCCTCGACCCGATCAAGGCCCACCTGGTGGCGACCGAAGCTGCTGCGGCGCAGCCCGCCGACGTCCACGAGTCCGCAGTGGCCCACGAGACCGACTTCTTGCGCACCCGCGCGCTCGAGGTGCTGAAGGCGCAGATCGACCACTGGCAGCCCGAGGGTGGCGACCAGCCCTACGAGCAAGTGCGGCGGGCCGTCCCGGACGCCATCGCGCGCCTCCAGAGCCCACCGCCGATCGAGGGGGTGCGCGACGAGGTCATCCCGGTGCGCCTGCAGTCAGACGGCGAACCGGCGACCCCCTGGATGAACTGACCCGCGCGATCCTGCGGCCCGTCGGTTCAGCGACGGCGACGCAGGAAGTGTGCGGCCGTGGTCGCCACGGCAGCGCCGAAGGTCAGTTCGCAGCCCAACAGGACGATCGTCCACAGGCTCGGGCCGAAGAGATCGAGGGCGCCGGGTGAAATGCCTGCGCGGCTCCACCAGATGAGCACTGCGAAGACCGCCACGGCGATCGCGCAGCCGGAGGCGGCCACCTGCAGCTTGCGCCCCAGATGGGTGAGCTTCGGCATGGCGGCCGTCGAACGCCAACCCAGGTAACCACCGACCAGCATCGGCACGAGCACTGCGGCGGCCGCCCAGCCGGGCAGCGCTCCGGGCTCGGGCAACGCTCCCAACACCGGGACGCTCGGCAGCGTCGTGACGGTCGATTCGGACGTCGTGAGGTGGCCGGCTCCCAGCGCAATGGGCGCACCGGATGTCCAGGAGAGCGCAAACATCACCAGGTTGGGCAGCGCCATCGCCTGCGCCAGCCACAACAGGGCGGCGCCACTTCCACTCACGTCCAGCAAAGCCGCGACCTTGCCGACGCGGTCCAACTGCATCATCACCAGGGCGAAGGTCAGCAACGTGCCGGCGAGCAACAACAGCCCGACCGATTCCAGGGCCGGCCGCAGGCCGCGTCGGACGTTGAGATGCAAACGGTCAGCGGCGTGGGTCCACCATGGCAGGTCGACCCCGTCACCGTCGCGCCAGATGCTCCAGGCCACACCTGCCAGCGCGGCGAGCAACGCTCCGGGCACAACTGTCCACAGCGTCACCGGGGCCGGGCCCGTCGAGGAAAGGCCCGCGACCGCGACGCTCGCCACGAGCACTCCGCCGGCGAAGGTCAGGGCCGAATACTGCTGGGTGGAACCATCAGCGCCCTCGTCGTCGAGCGCATGCTGCACCGGACGATGTGCCCATCGCACCAACGCGACGAACAGCCCGGTCAGCATCATCGGGGCGAAGTGGAGCCCCTCAATTCCGTTGTGCGGCACGGAGATCGAGCCACGAAGCGACAACCCGACGATTGTGGAAGCCATCGCCAGCGCGTCCGACCACTGCGTGGAGGTGCGCGGGTCGAGCGTCCATCCGGCCAGCACGGGCACGAGCAACAGCAGGCCGAAAGCCACCGGTGCGATCAGCCCGTACCCGAACGAACGCAGCAACGACCCACCCGCGCCGGAGGGGCGGGAAGGTCGGACGGAGGTCGGGGCGACGCGGTCGAGCAGGCTCATCGTCTGCCATCGTCGCGCGGCGAGGGCCGGTCGTCAGACAGGCGCGCCGAGGGGCGGTGAAGGAGGCAGGTTTCGAAACGTGAGAAGACCCCGCGAGCACGCTCGCGGGGTCTCCTCAACCTCTCGCCTACTCGGCTGAGCTTCGGTCAGCCGAGGCTTGACATGATTTCGCGCATGAGGTTGGCGGTCTCGGACGGCGTCTTGCCGACCTTCACACCGGCGGCCTCGAGGGCCTCCTGCTTGGCGGACGCGGTGCCGGACGAACCCGAGACAATGGCGCCAGCGTGGCCCATCGTCTTGCCCTCGGGTGCGGTGAAGCCGGCGACATAACCGACGACCGGCTTGGTGACGTTGTCCTTGATGAACGCCGCCGCGCGCTCCTCGGCGTCGCCACCGATCTCACCGATCATGACGATCGCCACGGTCTCGGGGTCGGCCTCGAAAGCCTCGAGCGCATCGATGTGGGTGGTGCCGATGATCGGGTCACCACCGATACCGATGGCGGTGGAGAAGCCGAATTCCTTCAGCTCGTACATCATCTGGTAGGTCAGGGTGCCCGACTTGGAGACCAGACCGATCTTGCCCGGGCCGGCGATGTCGGCCGGGATGATGCCGGCGTTCGAGGCACCGGGGCTGATGATGCCGGGGCAGTTCGGACCGATGATCCGAGTGGTGCCCTTCTCCTTGCAGTAGTTGAAGAACTCCGCGGTGTCCTTGACCGCGATGCCTTCGGTGATGACGACGACCAGCGGCATCTGGGCATCGACGGCTTCGATGACGGCAGCCTTGGCGAAGGCCGGCGGCACGAAGACGACCGAGACGTTGGCGCCGGTCTCGTCCATGGCCTCCTGGACGGAGCCGTAGACCTTCACCTGCTTGTCGCCGGGGAAGTCGACGCTCTGGCCGGCCTTGCGCGGGTTGACGCCGCCGACGATGTTGGTGCCGGAGGCGAGCATGCGCGTGGTGTGCTTCATGCCCTCCGAACCGGTCATGCCCTGGACGATGACCTTGGAGTCAGCGTTGAGAAAGATTGCCATTGTTGTCTGCGTCCCTTACTTCGCGGCCAGCTCGGCGGCCTTGCGGGCGGCGCCGTCCATGGTCTCTTCGATGGTGACCAACGGGTGGTTGAAGTCGGCGAGGATCTTGCGACCCTCCACGACGTTGTTGCCGTCCAGACGCACGACGAGCGGCTTGGTGGCCTCGTCGCCCAGCGTCTTGAGAGCACCGACGATGCCGTCGGCGACCGCGTCACAGGCAGTGATGCCGCCGAAGACGTTCACGAAGACCGACTTGACCTGCTCGTCGTTCAGGATGACGTCGAGGCCGTTGGCCATGACCTCGGCGGAGGCTCCACCACCGATGTCGAGGAAGTTGGCCGGCTTGGCCTTGCCACCGGTGTGGTCTTCACCGGCGTACGCGACGACGTCGAGGGTCGACATCACCAGGCCGGCACCGTTTCCGATGATGCCGACGTTGCCGTCGAGCTTGACGTAGTTGAGGTTCATCGCCTTGGCCTTGGCCTCCAGCGGGTCGGCCGCGGCCTTGTCCTCCAGCGCCTCGTGCTCCGGGTGACGGAAGTCGGCGTTCTCGTCGAGGGTCACCTTGCCGTCGAGAGCGACGATCTGGCCGTCCTCGGTCTGCACCAGCGGGTTGACCTCCACCAGCGTGGCGTCCTCGTCGCGGTAGACCTCCCACAGCTTCTGCAGCACCGGCACCACCTTCGCGCCCGTCTCGGCGTCGAAGCCGGCCTCGCGCACGATCTCCTGCGCCTTGGCCTCGTCGATGCCGACGTTGGGGTCGACATTGACCTTCGCGAGTGCCTCGGGACGTTCCACCGCCAACTGCTCGATGTCCATGCCGCCCTCGACCGAGCACATCGCCAGGTAGCTGCGGTTGGTGCGGTCGAGCAGGATGGAGAAGTAGTACTCCTGCGCGATCTTGGCGCCCTGGGCGATCATCACGGTGCCGACGGTGTGGCCCTTGATGTCCATGCCCAGGATCTGCTGCGCGTACTGCTCCGCCTCGTCGGCGTTCTTGGCGACCTTCACGCCGCCGGCCTTGCCACGCCCACCGGTCTTCACCTGGGCCTTGACCACGGTGACGCCGCCGGACTTGGGTCCGATCGCTTCAGCCGCAGCTCGTGCTTCTTGCGCCGTCGTGGCGGTCTGACCGGCCAGGACGGGCACTCCGTGCGCCTCGAACATGTCGCGCGCTTGGTACTCGAAAAGATCCACGCGGAATCCATCCTCTTCTTGGTCTCAAAGGGATTTTCCGTTCGTGACTCTAGTCGCCGGTCGTGCAGCCCCCTACGTGGGTACGCAGAGGAACATCGCGCGAATGCCCTCTGGGACTGATGTGAAAACTGAGGCGACGCCCCGCTGTGGACAACCCCGCGACGAACGGCGGGTCATTGTGATGCTGTTCACAGGTTTCTCGGTTCAGTTGGAATGTCACGAGAAGGTCACGGTAGGGTGACTGGCGGTCCACCCCCGGATAAAGAAGTTGGTTACCCCCTTGACCCGTTACCAAGGTCGACACCGTCACGCTCCGCCGTCGCTGCTCAAGCGCGGCAAAGTTGCCATCCCGACGACAGCTGTCGTCGCCGGCGCAGTAGCTGTTGGCGTTGTCAACTCCGCAAACGGTGCGACGAACGCGACCGGCGCGATGTCCCTGCAGACCGCCGCTGCCGTGGCCACCTGGAACTCCTCCCCCGCTGAGCAAGCGGCCTCGCGTAGTGCGACCCGTGGTTCAGCTGCGGTCGACGCGAAGGTGAAGTCGGCCAACGACGCCCGCAAGAAGGCCACGGCGGCCGCTGCCAAGCGTGCGGCGACCGCAAAGGCGAACGCCAAGAAGCGTGCCGCGCTCGCCGCGATCGGCGCAAAGACGACTGCGAAGACGTACGTCGAGCAGCCTGCTCAGGCGCAGTCCGCTGCCCCGACCCGCAGCGCGTCGTCCGGCTCCACCGCCAGCCAGGGCGGGGGCGCCCGGCTCGCGACGAGCGCTCCCGCAACGACCCGCCTGAGCACCACCCGCCAGAGCACGACCCGCAGCTACGCCTCCACCTCGGCGCCCACGTCCGCTCCGGCAACCACCGGCGCATGGACCTGCCCGATCGCAGGCTGCGGTGGCATCTTCACCTCGGGCTTCGGTTACCGCGTCTCCCCCGGCGGCATCGGCTCGACCAACCACAAGGGCATCGACCTGTCGGCCCCGACCGGCACTCCGCTGCGTGCGTTGGGCAACGCGACTGTCGCGTACGTCGGCTGGTACGGCGGCCAGGGCATGCGTGTGCTGCTCGACTTCGGCAACGGCGTGCAGGCGTCCTACGCCCACATGTCCGGCTTCGCCGTGGCCCAGGGGCAGCGCGTCAGCGCCGGCCAGGTCATCGGGTTCGTGGGAAGCACCGGTAACTCCACCGGTCCGCACCTGCACTTGGAGATCCTCATCGGCGGCGGGCAGATCAACCCCGTGCCGTGGCTGTCGGCCCGCGGTCTTCTCTGATCACTCGCGACATCTGAGGCAACAATCGCCCCGCTCACCAGATCTGGTGAGCGGGGCGATTCTTATGTGCTGATCAACGGGCGCCGGAACGCCTAAAGCTTCTCGACCTTGCCGTATCGCAGCGCGAGCCGCTTGACGCCGTAGTCGCCGCCGAAGTCGATGTGGGCGATGGTGCGGTCGCCCGAGCCTTCGAGGCGGACGACGGTGCCCAGACCGAAGGAATCGCTGCTCACCTTGTCGCCCGCGTCGAGCGAGGGAATCGGGTGGTTGCCGGGGCTCTTCACGCCTGGGCGGGCAGCCAATCGCGCAACAGCCGGAGTGGACGAGGGGCGCATGCCGGTGGTCTGCACCCGCGCCCAGTCGATGAGGTGGGAGGGAATCTCGTCCAGGAAGCGTGAGGGCGGGTTGTACTGCGGCGCACCCCAGGCCGAGCGCACCTCAGCCCGCGAGATGTGCAGCCGCTCGCGGGCACGCGTGATGCCGACGTAGGCCAGCCGGCGCTCCTCCTCCAACTCCTTCGGGTCGCCCAGCGCTCTCATGTGCGGGAAGGTGCCGTCTTCCATGCCGGTGAGAAAGACCACCGGGAACTCCAGGCCCTTGGCGGTGTGCAGCGTCATCAGGGTGACGACACCCTTGTCGTTCTCGTCACCATCGGGGATCTCGTCGGCGTCGGCGACGAGCGAAACCTGCTCGAGGAAGTCTTCGAGCGACCCTTCGGGGTAGGCCTCATCGAATTCCCTTGCGACAGCGACGAGTTCGGCGAGGTTCTCGATGCGGGTCTCGTCCTGCGGGTCGTGGCTGGCGCGCAGCTCGGCAAGATAGCCCGACGTGTCGAGGATGACCTCCAGCAAGCTGGCGACGCCGTTGCCGGTCTCCCGCTCGATCCGCAGCGCTTCCAGGATCGCGGTGAAGTTGCCGATCGCAGCCACTGAACGCGTGGCAATGCCCGGAGCGTCCTCCGCGCGTCCGAGAGCCGCGATGAAAGTGATGCGTTCGCGTTCGGCCAGTGCGGAGACGCAGGCCTCCGCGCGGTCGCCGATACCCCGTTTGGGAGTGTTGAGGATGCGGCGCAGGTTGACGGTGTCGAGCGGGTTGGACACGACGCGCAGGTAGGCCAGCGCGTCCTTCACCTCGCGCCGCTCGTAGAAGCGGGTGCCGCCAACCACCTTGTAGGGCAAGCCAACTCGCACAAACACTTCTTCGAGCGCACGCGACTGCGCATTGGTGCGGTAGAACACCGCGACGTCCATCGGCTTCACCCCGTGGTCGTCACCGAGTTGGTCGATGGTGCGTGCGACGAAGGCGGCCTCGTCGTGCTCGGAATCAGCCACATAACCGACGATGCGATCGCCGTCGCCGGAGTCGGTCCAGAGGTTCTTCGGACGTCGGTCGGGATTCTTCTCGATGACCGAGTTGGCGGCCTGCAGAATCGTCTGGGTGGAGCGATAGTTCTGCTCCAGCAGGATGGTGCGGGCGTTGGGGTAGTCCTCTTCGAACTCGATGATGTTGCGGATCGTCGCGCCGCGGAAGGCATAGATCGACTGGTCGGCGTCACCGACGACGCACAACTCGGCCGGCGGCACCTGACCGACCGCCGGATCGTCCGTGCCCGAGCCGACCAGCTCCTTCACCAGTTGGTACTGCGCGTGGTTGGTGTCTTGATACTCATCGACCAACACGTGCCGGAACCGACGGTGGTAGTGCTCGGCGACGTCCGGAAACGCCTGCAGCACATGGACGGTCGTCATGATGAGGTCGTCGAAGTCGAGCGCATTCGCCTGCCGCAACCGGCGCTGGTACATCGTGTACGCCTCGGCAAGCGTCCGCTCCTGCGGGTTGTCGCCGGCGCGACTGGAGAAGGTCTCCTCGTCGACCAGTTCGTTCTTGAGGTTGCTCACCTGGTGGCTGAACGACCGCGGCGGGTAACGCTTCGGATCGAGGTCGAGGTCGCGCATGACCATCGCCATCATCCGCTGGCTGTCGGCGGCATCGTAGATGGAGAAGGTCGACTTCAGCCCCACCTTCGTCGCCTCACGCCGCAGGATGCGCACGCACGCGGAGTGGAAGGTGGAGACCCACATCGACTTCGCTGCCGGACCGACGAGCGCTTGCACCCGCTCGCGCATCTCGGCGGCGGCCTTGTTGGTGAAGGTGATCGCGAGGATCTGCCCCGGCTGTACGCCCCGAGCACCCATCAGGTGAGCGATGCGGTGGGTGAGCACGCGGGTCTTGCCCGACCCTGCACCGGCGACGATCAGCAGCGGCGAGCCCGAATGCAGCACCGCTTCCTTCTGCTGCGGGTTGAGCCCTTCGACCAGCGACTCCGGATCGCGCATCGTCGGACGGTTCGGTCGCTCGCGGGGCTGCTCGGGCGCGTCCTGGCCGAGGCTGGCCCACGTGGGGACACCGTGCTCGTCGACCTCGGTGGTGGTGCCGGGCGATCGATGCGGGGCGGCCGATTCAGGCGTCAGGCCGGGCAGGGGAAGGTCGTCGAAAAGGCTGCTCATGTCGAGGTCAAGAGTACGTCGCCGCACCGACAGCTGAGCCCGCCGAGCCGCCGCTCTGTCCGCCCCCGCCGCAAACGCGGCCCTTCCAGCGACAGGTGCGGCGCTTCTTCGCATCCGCGCTAGCTGCAACGAGCGCGGATGTCGACAAAGGCCGCGTTTGCGGGTGGAACCTGACAGCTGAGGAGCGGTGAAATCAGGGTGCGCGCCCTGCCACGAGCCGGATACCGTCCAGCGCATGATCCAACTCGTCGAACCGTCCGCACCCCTTCGCGACTCCTGGTGGGAGTCACGTCTGGACTTCGGCGACGAGCACGTGCACGGCTACTCGCTCTTCGGCTTCACCGACGAGGAGTTGGCGACGGACGACGGCTTCGAGGCTTGGCTTCGGCAGCAACAGGCCAACCTGACCGAGCCGCCCGAGGGCTTCGTCCGGTGCGCGTTGTTCTGGATCGTGGACGACGCCAATCCGGCGACGGTGCTCGGTTCACTGAGCCTGCGCCTCGAGCTCAACGACTTCCTGCTGGAAGAAGGCGGCCACATCGGTTACGGCGTCCGCCCGAGCGCGCGGCAGCGTGGGGTGGCGAGTAACGCCCTGGCCGCAGCGCTGGAGAAGGCGCGGTCATTCGGGCTCGACCGGGTGCTGGTCACCTGCGACGACGACAACGAGCCGTCGCGCCGCACGATCGAGCGTTGCGGTGGTGTGCTGGAGGACGTCCGTGGGGACAAACGGCGCTACTGGATCGCCCTCACGTAACGACCTGTTGCTGGTTGGATGGCGCGGTGGACACCGACCTCTTGCTGCGCACCGAACTGCTGAATCGTCAACGCCGACACCGCACTCCGTCGGTCGCGCTGGCCCTGCTGCGCGACGGTGAAGTCGCCTGGTCGGACGCCGTCGGACACCTCGACGCACGCGCCGACGGCACCCCGGCGACGACGCAGACCCCGTACCGCATCGGCTCCATCACCAAGACCTTCGTCGCCGCGACCGTCATGCAATTGGTGCGCGACGAGTTGGTCTCGCTCGACGACCCGATCACCGATCATCTGCCGGAGCTCGACGACTCGCTGCGCACGGTCTCCGTCAGTTCGTTGCTCAATCACTCCAGCGGTCTGCACGCCGAGACCGACGGGCCGTGGTGGGAGCGCAGCGACGGGGTCACCTGGGAGCAGTTGTTGCCGAGCATCCGCCGAGCGCACCGGGTGGGCGCCCGCTTCCACTACTCCAACATCGGCTACGCCGTGGCCGGTGAACTCGTCGCCCGCCTCCGCGGTGCGCTGTGGTTCGACGTGGTGCGGAGCGATCTGCTTGACCCACTCGGCATGACCCACACCAGCTACGACCGACCAGCCAACGCCGCGCCCGGATGGGCGGTGCATCCACACGCCGATCTGCTGCACCACGAGCCCACCCACGACTCGCGCGCGATGGCACCGGCCGGTCAGATGTGGTCGACGGTGAGCGACCTCGCGCTCTGGGCGCGCTTCCTGGCCCGCGGATCCAGCGAGGTCCTACCCGACGAACTCAGACTCCAGATGCATGTGCCCGGCGTCGTCGACGACACCCCGGGAGCACCCTGGACCCGCGCCTACGGCCTCGGCCTGGACGTCTACAACCGGTCCGGACGCCGGTTCATCGGCCACGGTGGATCGATGCCCGGCTATCTCGCGGCGTTGCGCATCGACCCCGACACCGGCGACGGATTCACCCTGCTGACCAACACCACCGGCAACTTCGATCTCGACCTCGGCTACGACCTCCTGGCCCGCCTCGACGAACTCGACCCGCGACACGAAACGCCTTGGACGGCAAGCGGTTCCGCTGACGAACTCGCAGTGACCGGCACGTGGTTCTGGGGTCCGCGAGAACTGGTGATGACGGCGTCCGGTGGTGAACTCGTCCTGCGTTCGGTGCACGGCGGTCGGGGTTCGCGCTTCGCGCCACGTCCGGAAGGCGGCTGGGTCGGACGCGATGAGTACTACGCCGGCGAGCCGCTCACCCACCACCGCGCCGCGGACGGAACCGATTACCTCGACCTCGGCAGCTTCCGGCTCACCCGCACGCCGTACCACGAGGCGTCCGACATCCCCGGCGGCATCGACCCCGCCCGCTGGCACTGACGCCCACCCGAAATCCGCGTGAGAAAGTGGCCTTCGTAGCGCGTACGAAGGCCACTTTCTCACGCGGATTTCACTGTCCTACAACAGTTTCAGCTGCTCCATCTCCTCCTGGCTGAACATCCGCGAACGGATCAGGAAACGCACGCCCTCGGGGGCTTCGAGGGAAAATCCACTCCCCCGTCCGGGCACGATGTCGACGGTCAGGTGGGTGTGCTTCCAGTACTCGTACTGCGACTCGCTCATGTAGAACGGCACAGCCTGCTCGACCCCTTCGATGTCGACTTCCTGCAGCAGGACGTCGACATCGCCGATGATGAAATCGCCGTCCGGGTAACACATGGGTGCGCTGCCGTCACAGCATCCGCCGGACTGATGGAACATCACCGGGCCGTGCCGCTGCGCGAGCTGGCGCACCATGTCGGAGGCGGCGTCGGTGAACGCCACGCGTTCCAGGACGGTGCTGGACACCATGGGTTCATCGCTCATCGGTGCACTTCCGTTCTTCGGTGGCTGCTGCTGCGAGGACTGATCAGTGCAGAAGTCCGCAGGACGAACGGGTCAGCCAGCTCGTCCTGCGGACTTCGACCATCTGTCAGAAGAAGCCCAGGGCGTCCGGGCTGTACGACACCAGCAGGTTCTTGGTCTGCTGGTAGTGGTCGAGCATCATCTTGTGGTTCTCGCGGCCGATGCCCGACTGCTTGTAACCACCGAACGCGGCGTGCGCCGGGTAGGCGTGGTAGCAGTTGGTCCAGACACGGCCGGCCTTGATGCCGCGTCCCATCCGGTAGGCCTGCGCTCCATCGCGCGACCACACGCCGGCGCCCAGGCCGTAGAGCGTGTCGTTGGCGGTCTTGAGCGCGTCGGCCTCGTCGTCGAAGGTGGTCACCGCGACCACCGGCCCGAAGATCTCCTCCTGGAAGATACGCATCGAGTTGTCGCCCTCGAAGACGGTGGGCTGGACGTAGTAACCACCGTCGAGGTCGCCACCGAGCTTTGCGACATCGCCACCGGTGAGCACCTTGGCGCCCTCCTGCTTACCGATGTCGAGGTAGCTCTTGATCTTCTCGAGCTGGTCGTTGGAGGCCTGCGCGCCCATCGTGGTTTCGGTGTCGAGCGGGTTGCCCATCTTGATCGCCTCGACGCGAGCGACACCGTCCTTGATGAAGTCGCTGTAGATCGAGCTCTGGATCAGCGCGCGCGACGGGCAGGTGCAGATCTCACCCTGGTTGAGCGCGAACATCGCAAAGCCCTCGAGCGACTTGTCGTAGAAGGCGTCCCGCTCGGTGGCGACGTTGTCGAAGAAGATGTTCGGCGACTTGCCGCCCAGCTCGAGCGTGACCGGGATGAGGTTCTGGCTGGCGTACTGCATGATCAGCCGGCCGGTGGTGGTCTCGCCGGTGAAGGCGATCTTGGCGATGCGCTTATTGGACGCCAGCGGCTTACCGGCCTCGGTGCCGAAACCGTTGACGATGTTGAGCACGCCCGCCGGCAGCAGGTCGCCGATGATCTCGGCCAGCTTCAGAATCGACCACGGCGTCTGCTCGGCCGGCTTCAAAACGACGGCGTTACCGGCCGCGAGCGCCGGAGCCAGCTTCCAGACGGCCATGAGGATCGGGAAGTTCCACGGGATGATCTGGCCGACGACGCCCAGTGGCTCGTGGAAGTGGTAGGCGACGGTGTGTTCGTCGATCTGGCTGATCGAGCCCTCTTGAGCACGTAGCGTGCCGGCGAAGTACCGGAAGTGGTCGATGGCCAGCGGGATGTCGGCGGCGAGCGTCTCGCGCACCGCCTTGCCGTTGTCCCAGCTCTCGATGACCGCGAGGTCCTGGAGGTTCTCCTCCATGCGGTCGGCGATCTTGTTGAGGATGTTGGCCCGCTCCGACGGCGAGGTGCGGCCCCACGCGTCCGCAGCGTTGTGTGCTGCGTCGAGAGCCGCTTCGATGTCGTCGGCGTTGCCTCGACCGACACGCGTGAAGACCTCGCCGGTCTGCGGGGCGTAGTTGTCGAAGTACTCCCCAGAGCGTGGCGGCACGAACTCGCCACCGATGTACTGGCCGTACTGCTGCTCGACCTTGATGTTGGATCCCGACGTGCCGGGACGCTCGAACACGGGCATTGCCGCTCCCATCGTGGTTGGTGCTACGTGCATGTGACGCTAATCACTTCAACGTTGCAGTCACGTTGCAACGTTCCATCGCTCAGAGCAAGCGTTGGATGTGCGCCTGGGCGACCGCTCGCATCGGGGAGGTCATCGGCAACAACTGCGCCAGCGCCTCCCATGCGCGGACGTCGTCAGCAGCCCACGGCTGCCGGGTCCAGGACGCGAGAAGATCGGGACGTCCGCAGGCGCGCACCGCCGCAGCGAGCGCCTCGTGCAACACCTCCCGCATTTCGACGACAGCCGGGGCGAGCGAGTGTGGAAGGAGCGGGCCGACATATGCGCGCAGCGCTTGCTCGAGGTCACCGCTGGCCAGTCGCTCCTGGAGGTCGGTCCAGTCAGCGGCGAGATCGACGGTCAGACGGTAGGGACGCGAAGCCAACACGTCGTCGCCGAGCACCGATCGCAGTCGAAGCAGTTCGGCCCGCACCGTCGACTGCCCGGACTCGGATTCGTAAAGACCACAAGCGATCTCGTCACCGGTGAGGCCGCGCGGATGAGCCACGAGCATCGCGACGATTTCACTGTGTCGCGGGCTCAGGGAGATGGTGCGATCACCAATCACCAACGCGGCCGAATCGACTCCGAGCGCACTCACGCGTGCTGCACTGCGCTGGGCAGGGACGCCGGAACGCATGAGCTCCATCTCTGCCAGTCGCGCTGCTGCCCGCAGCATGGCCATGGTCTGCGGGACGATGATGTGATCACCGCCGGTGAGGTCGACGGCGCCGATCACGCCGCCCGACAACGGATCTCGAATCGGCACGGCGACGCACGACCACTGGTGGACCGCCTCCCGGAAGTGTTCGTCCTGACGCACCATCACCGGCTCCCCCAGCGCCAGCGCCGTGCCCGGCGCGTTGGTGCCGACGATGCGCTCGTCCCACGACGAACCTTCGGCGAAACCGATCCTTTCGGCTCGATCTCGCGCTGCGCTACTGCCGCTCACGAAGAGCAATTGGCCGTGCTCGTCGGCCACCGCCAGGAGCGCGTCGCAATCGAGCACTGCTTGCTCCAGCACCTCGTGCAGCACCGGCATGGCGCGCCACAGCGGATGGGCGGTGCGGTAGTCGTCCAGCGCCGCGCGCGCCAGCACCAGCGGCGCCTGGGCTTCGGCCGGCTGCACCCCTGCTGCAGTCGAACGCTGCCACGAGGCGGCGACGACAGGACGGATGGCGGGCATACCCCAGTAGACACCGGCGACGCCGCGGATGTCAGGCATCGCGCTGAATCATCCGCCGGTTGGCCACTCTTCATCGACCGCGCCCGTCCAGGTTGGTCAGCCCGCCAGCGCCGTGCGGCACGTCGAACCGGCTGGACCCGATGGAGCGGGACTAGCCGGTCATGCACCGTCGTGAACAGACTCAGCAGTGGTTGGCGCTGGTCATGGTCACCGAACCATCAGTATCC
Source organism: Yimella sp. cx-51 (assembly GCF_017654605.1). Lineage (GTDB taxonomy): Bacteria > Actinomycetota > Actinomycetes > Actinomycetales > Dermatophilaceae > Yimella. Next base: position 753,062 of record NZ_CP072113.1, on the reverse strand, counting down.
CTGTGCACCGGCGAGGCAACCCCGTTGAACGAAGGACGAACGGCGGTGCCGTTGGCGCTGGTCCGCAGCTCATAGTGCAGGTGGGCCCAGGTTACGTCGCCGGTTGCACCCACGCGACCGATCAACCTCGGCGCGCTCGCTACCGTTGTCCGGACATGAGGCACACCATCCATGACGGTCCGCTGGGACCGCTGACCTACGTCGCGGACGACGACGCGATCGTCGGTATCTATTTCCCCGGTCATTGGGTGAAACCCGCACAGGACGACTTCGGGGTGCAGGTGTCGCCCGACGACGACGAGATCCTCGCTCTGGCGACCGCACAGCTCGACGACTATGCGGCCGGCGAGCGTCAAGAGTTCACCGTGCCGGTGGCCACGAACGGGGACGCGTTGAGCGAGCAGGTGTGGGCGCTGCTGCGACAGATCCCCTACGGCGCCACGACGACGTACGGCGAGTTGGCGCGGCAACTGGGCAACCCGCATCTGGCGCAGGCGGTGGGCCGGTCGGTCGGCCACAACCCGATCAGCATCGTGATCCCCTGCCACCGGGTGATCGGCTCGGACGGATCACTGACCGGCTATGCAGGGGGTCTCGACCGCAAACGTTTCCTGCTCGAGCTCGAGGAACCGGCCGAGGCGAAAGCCGCGAGGCTGTTCTGACGGCGCGGCCAGACGAAACCCTCAGCGCAGCTGGTCGATCGCCCGCACGTATTCGGTTTCGACCATCCGCACCACACTCGGCCACGACTCCCTGGGCAGCACTTCCGTGTTGTGGGCGGTCATGGCCACACGCAAGGAGTGGTCGGTCGCCAGTCGGGCCAATGCGTCCGCCATGCCGGCGTCGTCGCCGGTGAGCATTCCGTTGACGCGGTGCTCGATGAACTCCGAGACGCCGCTCTTGCGCGGAGCCACCACGGGCAGGCCCGTCGTGCGGGCCTCCAGGGCCGCGATGCCGAAGGCCTCGAGTTCGGCGGGGGCGATGTAGATGTCGGAGAGTCGGTAGCGCTCCTGCACCTGGGTGCGGGTCATGCGTCCGGGCGCGGTGAACCACTCGTCCCCTCCCAACTCGGCCGCCCGTGCATCGACCTTCGGACGCAGCGGCCCCTCCCCCAGCACCTCGAGGCGGATGTCGGCCTCCGGGGCCTGCCGTCGCGCCTCGTGGACGATGTCGAGCAGTTCGAGAGGTCGCTTGCGACCCATCAGCCGCATCGCCGAGACCACGCGCATGGGCTCACCCGCACCGCGAGGCGGACGCGGTAGAGGCGCCCACTGGGTGGTGTCGATGCCGTTGGGCAGGATCGCCACCTTGTGCTGCACGCCGGCCAAGGACGACACCGACTGGGCAGCCACGCCTGACACCGCGGAGAGCGCCGCACCCGACTTCGCCCACCGGGCGACGTAGCCGACGAGACGGATCGGGCCCTCCATCCGCGCGTGCAGCGAGTGCCACGTGACGGCGGTCGGCAGGTCGAGGTCGAGTGCCACGCGAGCGCAGTCCATCGAGAACGGAGCCACGACACCCATGTGCACGTGCGCGACGTCGAACCCCCCGGCCCGCAACAACCGGCGCAGCGTGGGCGGGGCGAGGGGGTTGATCGGCAGACCGTGCGGCATCGGGATCGCGAGTCGGTGCACCGGAATGCCGTCGATGATCTCCAGCTCGTTGCGTCGCTGCCCCGGCTCACGGGTGGCGGTGAAGGCGACCACCTCGTGCCCGGCCTTCTGAAGATTGCGGGCCAGGTCGTGCACTTGGACCTCGATACCGCCCAGTCTGGGCAGGTAGCAGTCCGACAACAGGGCCACCTTCACGGGCGTAAGCATGTCATGCGCGACAATGTGCCCGATGTCGCACACACTGGTGGCGTTCCACGCCCATCCCGACGACGAGGCGCTCTTGACCAGCGGCACCATGGCCAAGGCCGCCGCAGCCGGGCATCGGGTGGTTCTGGTCACCGCAACAGACGGGGGTCTGGGTTTGGCGGCAGATGAGTATCGGCAAGACGGCGCTCTCGGGGAGCGCCGCCTGGCCGAATTGCAACGCAGCGCGGACGCGCTGGGGGTGGCCCGTGTCGTCCACCTCGGTTATGCCGATTCCGGCATGGGCGACGATCTCCATCCAGATCTGCCCGACAGCCGGCGGTTCGTGGCGGCTCCGGCACAGGAGGCCGCGCAAAGACTCGCGCAGATCCTGGACGAGGAGGGCGCGGACGTCCTCACCAGCTACGACGCGCAGGGCGGCTACGGACACCGCGATCATGTGCGTGTGCACGAGGTCGGGGCGCTGGCCGCCGACCTCGCCGGCACGCCGCGGGTGTTGCAGGCGACCGTTCCCCGCGACCTGCTGGTCGGCGCGTTGAAGGCGGTCTCGAAGGTCTACACCTTCCCGGACGCATTCGACATGGAGGTCTACGAGCGCTCTTTCAGTGCTCGCAAGGACATCACCCATCGCATCGACGTGCACCGTCACATCGCGGCCAAGCGGGCCTCGATGGCCGCACATGCTTCGCAGGCCAGCGCCGACGACGGCGACCGCACGCTGGCCGCCTTCCTGCGCATCCCCCGGCCGGTCTACGACCTGGTGTTCGGACGCGAGTGGTTCGTCGATCCGCGCCACGAGGGTCCGGTGGCCCGGGACGTCTTCGCAGGTCTGACGTGAACGCCAACGACCCCGAGGTCATCGCCGAGGACACCCTGGAGGATGTCCAGCCGCAGATGCCGAGCTTCACGTGGAAGTCCGGGCTCAACGCCGTCCTGGGTATGGCGCTGGCTGGCGCCATCATCATCTGGGGCCTGCCCTGGATCGCCAAGACGAGCTGGACGCAGATCGGTCACCACCTCGGTGCGGTCGGTCTGATGAACTCGCTGGGCTTCTTCCTCATCATGTTGGCCGGGTTGTGGATCTACACCTTCACGCTCACCGCCGCCTGGCCCGGGCTCAGCCACCCAAAGGCCGCAATTGTCAATGTGACTGGATCAGCGGTGGCGAACACCATGCCCGGCGGCGGTGCGACAGCACTCGCTGCGAGCTGGGTGATCCTGCGCTCCTGGGGCTTCAAGAAGCGAGCGATCTCAACCGGGTTGATCGTCAGCGGCGTGTGGAACGTCCTGGCACGAATCGCATTGCCGCTCATCGGCATTGCGCTCGTCAGTCGGAATGAGCATGCACTTCCTTCCGCGGTGAGCACCGGAGCCGGGTGGGGTGCGCTGCTCGGCCTGGTGTTGCTGATCGCCTTCATCGTGGCTCTCACCAGCCCGGTGCGCACCCGCAAGCTGGGCGTCTGGCTTGATCGTCGAGTCAGCCCGGCCATTGGCAAGCTGCGCCGCGGCGAAGGACGAGGAAAGCAGCCCCGCCTGGAAAACCTCCTGGTCGACCAGCAGGCCCGCATGTCCACCCTCACCAAGCGCGGCTGGTTCCCGCTGACCCTCGGCGTCGTCGGGCAGCTGCTGATCTGGTTCGTCCTCTTCTGGCAGATCATGCGCGCGGTCGGTGTCGACCTGCCGGTCACTGATCTCTTCGCGGCCTACGCCATTGGCAGCCTGCTGCGTGCGGTCGGCGTCACTCCCGGCGGCCTGGGCGTTGCCGAAGCCGGCATCATCCTGGTGCTCGCGTCCTGGGGCGCCAACCAACCGGCGGCAGCAGCTGGCGCGCTGCTCTTCGCGATCTTCACGCATGTCGCCGAGATTCCGCTCGGCGCCATCGGGTGGTTGTCGTGGTGGCTCGGCCCCAAGACGTTGCATGCCGACTCCGACGAGCCGTCCGCGCAGACCTAGTCGATCTCCCGATCGGCCAGCCACGCCACCCAGGCGATGGTGGCCGCCAGCAGGGCCACGATCGTGACCAGCACGATCCCGGCGCCGATGCGCTCGATCCCCGTTCCGCCGAGCTCGAACCCGAGCAGGAAGAAGACGCCGGTCGACAGGACGGTCGCCACCGCAGCGAGCGCGGCGTACCGCCAGCGCGGCGGTGACCCTGCTGCATGCTCGATGTGGCGCCGCCCGAGCAGGGCCGACATGAGGATCGCCAGCGCTGACCAACCGAGGCACACAGCTGCCGCGGCGACCACATCCGCCGGGCGATGCCAGCGTCCGGCGATGGTGCCGACGCCGATGGTGGCCGCGACGAGAGTGCCCGCCACGGTGACGGCCGGGCGCCAAGCTCGCGGTGCGACGAGCACTGCACCGAGCGCCCAGAGCAGAGCTGCCGTCGAATGGCCGCTGGGCAGCGCGTTGGCGCCGACGACGCGGTGCAGCACGTCGTACTTGAGCACCTGCGTGGTGAGCGTGGCGCCGAAGACGAGCACGACCACCGATGCAGCTACCGCAACTCGCCGTTGCAGCAGCGCGACGAGCACCGAAACCGCGAGCGTGTCCAGCACGCTGGTGACGCTCACCGTGCTGATGAATCTGACGATGCGGTCGAATGCCTCAGGTGGTCCGCCCAACACCTTCATCAGCCGGTGGTCCCACTCGGCGCCGCGGTAGGTGTGCAGGAACACCTTCACCAACGCGTAGCCGGTCGCCAGCGCGGTCAACACCATCGCCGCCACGTTGACCAGCAGTACACGACGATCGCGCCCCGCGGCCGAGCCGCTCCGGGGCGCTCCGTGCCCGGCGGCTGGCTGCCGGATCGTGGTCATCTCACTCATCTCAGGCTGTCCAACGACGACCGGTGGCGATTGTTTCCGCGTCCACCAAGTGGGATCGGTCACGAAAGTTGACCGAACCATGACCATTGAGGCCTTCGCATCGGGCCCGACCAGGCGTAATCTTCGGACGATCGCAACGCTGCACAGCCAACTGGGGGCACAGCATGAGTGAACACGGTCCGGTGTCCGACGCCGAATCCATCTACGACGACTCCGACACCGGTTCCGGACGCAGTGCGATCCGGATCGCCTCGGTCGCTGCCCTCGGCGGCTTCCTCTTCGGTTACGACAGTGCCGTCATCAACGGCGCTGTCTCGGCGATCGAGCGGAAGTTCGACGTCGGATCGGCAAGTCTCGGGTTCGCCGTCGCGTCCGCGCTGTTGGGTGCGGCTGCAGGCGCGATCTACGCCGGCCGACTTGCCGACAAGGTCGGCCGCCTGTCGGTGATGAAACTGGCCGCCGTGCTGTTCTTCATCAGCGCCTTCGGCACCGGCTTCGCCAACAGCCTCTGGATGGTCATCCTCTTCCGCATCGTCGGCGGCCTGGGTGTCGGTGCGGCGTCCGTCATCGCACCGGCGTACATCGCCGAGATCGCGCCTGCGACGATTCGTGGACGTCTGGGCTCGCTGCAACAACTCGCGATCGTCAGCGGCATCTTCACCTCGCTGCTCGTCGACTACTTGTTGGCCGAAGCGGCCGGGTCGTCCCACGACGAACTCTGGCTCGGCCTCGAGGCCTGGCGCTGGATGTTCCTCGCGATGGCCATCCCCGCCGTGATCTACGGCCTGCTCTCCCTCACGATCCCTGAATCGCCGCGCTACCTGATCGCCACCCACAAGATCCCCGAGGCCCGCAAGGTGCTCTCGCTGCTGCTCGGGCAGCGCAACCTGGAGGTGAAGATCGACCAGATCCAGCGGTCGCTCACCAAGGAGAAGAAGCCCTCGATGGCCGACGTCAAGGGCCCGGCCATGGGGCTCATGCCGATCGTCTGGGTGGGCATCGGGTTGTCGGTCTTCCAACAGTTCGTCGGCATCAACGTGATTTTCTACTACTCCAACGTGCTGTGGGAGGCCGTCGGCTTCAGCGAGCAGGACTCCTTTAAGATCACCGTCATCACCTCGGTGGTCAACATCCTCACCACGCTCATCGCGATCGCCACGGTCGACCGGGTGGGCCGTAAGCCGTTGCTGCTCATCGGGTCTGCCGGCATGACCCTTTCGCTCGGCGTCATGGCAGCCGTCTTCGCGACCGCCAAGGTGGTCACCGTCGACGGTGTCGACACCCCGCAATTGGGCGATTCCGCCGGCACGATCGCCCTCATCGCCGCCAACGTGTTCGTCATCGCCTTCGGTATGTCGTGGGGTCCGATCGTCTGGGTGCTGCTCGGCGAGACCTTCCCCAACCGCATCCGGGCCGCGGCGCTCTCGCTCGCCGCTGGTGCCCAGTGGGTGGCCAACTGGGTCATCACGGTCAGCTTCCCGTCGCTGCGCGATGTGTCGCTCGGGCTCACCTATGGCATGTACGCGGTCTTTGCACTGCTCTCACTGCTGTTCGTGAAGAAATATGTGCGTGAGACCAAGGGCATGGAGTTGGAGGACATGCCCGACTGAGTGACGGACGGCCAGGCTCTGGCCTGGCCGTCACCGCCCGACGAGGTGCGGGCTCACTCCCATTCGATGGTGCCCGGCGGCTTGCTCGTGACGTCCAGCACCACACGGTTGACCTCGGGCACCTCGTTGGTGATCCGACTGGAGATCTTGGCCAGCACCTCATAGGGCACGCGGGTCCAGTCGGCGGTCATGGCGTCCTCGGACGACACCGGGCGCAGCACGATCGGGTGACCGTAGGTGCGTCCGTCGCCCTGCACCCCGACCGAGCGGACGTCGGCCAGGAGCACCACGGGGCACTGCCAGATGGTGCGGTCGAGACCGGCGGCGCTGAGCTCTTCGCGGGCGATCTTGTCGGCCGCGCGCAGGATGTCGAGGCGCTCGGCGTTGATCTCACCGACGATCCGGATGCCGAGGCCAGGGCCCGGGAAGGGCTGCCGCCAGACGATCTCCTCGGGCACGCCGAGCTCGAGACCCACCTGGCGCACTTCGTCCTTGAACAACGAACGCAGCGGCTCGATCAACTTGAACTGGATGTCGTCGGGCAGACCGCCCACGTTGTGGTGGCTCTTGATGTTGGCCGCGCCGGTGCCGCCGCCGGATTCGACGACGTCCGGGTAGAGGGTGCCCTGCACCAGCCACTTCACCGGGTGTTCGTCGTCACCGCGGTCTTCGACGATGTCGCGGGCCGCCTGCTCGAAGACCCGGATGAACTCGCGCCCGATGATCTTGCGCTTCTGCTCGGGGTCGGTCACGCCGGCCAGCGCGTTCAGGTAGCGCTCCTTGGCGTCGACGACCACCAGGTCGACGCCGGTGGCGGCCACGAAGTCCTTCTCGACCTGTTCCACCTCCCTCTCGCGCAGCAGGCCGTGATCGACGAAGACGCAGGTGAGCTGGTCGCCGATCGCCTTCTGCACCAATGCTGCTGCCACCGAGGAGTCGACTCCTCCGGAGAGCCCGCAGATGGCACGGTCGCCGCCGATGCGTTCCTTGACCTCGGCTGCGAGTTCTTCGGCCATCGCGCCAGGCGTCCAGTCGGCGTCCAAGCCGGCACCGCGCAGCAAGAAGTTCTCCAGCACCCGCTGGCCGAAGGTGGAGTGCATGACCTCGGGGTGCCACTGCACGCCGTAGAGCTTGCGTTCGTCGTCCTCGAACGCGGCAACAGCCGCACCCGGGGTGGTGGCCGTGACCCGCACTCCGCCAGGGGCCTCGGACGCCGAATCGCCGTGGCTCATCCACACCGACTGCTCGGTGGGCTGACCGTTGAACAGCGTCGAGGACGGGTCGAGGATCGAGGCTTCCGTCGCGCCGTACTCGCGCAGGCCGGTGTGCTCGACGGTGCCGCCCATCGCGTTGACCATCGCCTGGAAGCCGTAGCAGATGCCGAAGACCGGAACGCCGGCGTCGAGCAGTGCCGGATCGAGCGATGGTGCACCTTCGGCGTAGACCGAGGACGGGCCGCCGGAGAGGACGATCGCCGCGGGCTGCTTGGCCAGAATCTCGTCGGCGGTCATCGTGTGCGGCACGACTTCGCTGTAGAGCGAGGCCTCACGCACGCGGCGAGCGATGAGTTGGGCGTACTGTGCGCCGAAATCGACGACGAGGACGGGGTGTTCCTGCAGTGGAGCGGTCACCGCGGGAGTCTATCGAGCCTCCGCAGCGAGCTGAGCCTCCACCTCGCGAGTGACCTTGTGCTCGAGCCAGAACGACAAGAACGGCACGAAGGCGGTCAGCAGGTAACCCACCATCCGGCCCATCGGCCAACGCATCTTCGTACCCAGGTTGTAGGTGGCTGCAGCGAAGCCCATGAAGAGCAGTCCGTGCACCGGCGACCACCACGACAGAACGTCGTTGTTCATGCCGTACTTCAGCACCATCTCGACCACCAGCACGACCAGCGCGAGGCCGGCGATGATCGCCGTGATCCGGAAGAACTTCAGCGCGCTACGCACCCGCTGCGGATCGTCGATGACAACTGGGACCTGCTCAGACATGCGTTTCCTTCGAATCGTTCGTGGTGGAGGGCTCTGGTCCATTGTCGACTGCCGCCCTCGGAGCGCGCTCAGGTGGGCCGTACACGTCGTCGCGCAGCATCCGCCAGAAGACGTAGCAGGCGAAGATCGCGAAGATCCACCACTGGAAGGCGTACATGAGGTTGACGAACTTGAAGCCGGCCGTCGGATTCGGCGGCGGCGGCGGGATGCGCTTGACCGACGCGTCGGTCGCGTTCGGTGTCTCGCTGATCGCGAAGACGAACGCGTTGAACATCTGGCCGCCCCACTGGTTGAGCAGCGTTGCCGGAGCCACCGAGCCGATCTGCCCGGGCGGGTAGGAGCCGGTGACCGGCGATTCCGCGGGCGCGAGTCCACCGACCACCGTGACGTCGGTCGCTCGTGGCGGGGTCGCCTGCGCCGGCGAGGTGACGAAACCGCGCACGACGACCAGCCGTGCACCGGTGGTGCGTTCGGTCAGCGGGGTCATCACCCAGTAGCCCTTCACCCCGTCAAGGCGGCGCTCAGGGACCAGCAGTTGCTTGCTCGCGTCGTACGTTCCGGACGCAGACACCCGCCGCGACGACTCGAGGCCGGGGAAAGGCTGTTGCGGCTGGACGATCTGGATGATGGGAGCTACCGGTTTGGACGGGGCCTGGGCCACCTCACGGTTGGTGCCGCGGTCCTTGGAGACGTTCAGCTGCCACAGTCCGAGCATCCCCATCGTCCCGACCGCCACCGCGAGCAGGATCAGGAAGGCGATCCAGCGGGGGGTGAACAAGCGGCGCAGCACGTGTTCCAGCGTAGATTCACCGGCGTGGACGACCCGCACCGGCCGTCGGAGCCGGCGGTGAATCGAGGTAGCCCTCCCATCCCGATCCCTGCATGGCCAGCATCTCACTGCGCTGCATGACGGGACCGACCAGATGGCGCAAGGCTCGGTCAACTGCTTCACGCTTGGTAGACAAGGAGTAGCGCCTCATCACCGCAGCCACAAGAGCGTCGTCAACGTCGATGGTTGTGCGTCCCATCCAGCCACGATGCACCCTCCTGGCGGGTGCACGTCAGGCTGCATCAGGCCGAACGCACCCCGGGCATCCCGAGATCGACGCCCGGCACGCGTGCGGCAGGGGCGTCAAGGCGGCGGTAGGGCTCGCCCTGCGCCGAGCGCTCGTCCCGCTCACCCTTGGCGGGCCAGCAGGCCATCGCGCGCTCCGACTGCGCAGTGATGGTGAGCGACGGATTGACCCCCAGATTCGCCGAGATCGCGGAGCCGTCGACGACGTGCAGATCCGGGTGTCCCCACACCCGGTGATAAGGATCGACCACACCTTTGTCGGGTGAATCGGAGATCACCACACCGCCGAGGAAGTGGGCGGTGAGCGGGATTCCGAAGATCTCGCCCCAGGTGCCGCCGGGCAGAGCGCGCACCTTGGTCACTGCGCCAAGACGTTCGGCCATCGCACGGATCGCCTTGTGCCCCTGCGGGATCCACTTCGGGTTGGGCACTCCGTGGCCCTGCTTGCTGGTGAGCCGCACCTTGCCGAAGCGGCGCCTGCCCGACACCGTGATCGAGTTGTCGAGGTTCTGCATCACCAGTGCGATCACGGTGCGCTCCGACCACCGCGGGCTGGCGGCGATGCGGGCCGCGGTGAGCGGCTCCTTGGCGAACTGACCGAAGAAGTCCTTGGCCTTGCCGAAGGCACTCTTGTCACCGTTGACCAGCAAGGAGGTGAGCACGCCCATCGCGTTCGACCCCGCGCCGTACCGAACATTCTCGACGTGGGTGGTCTCGTCCACATGGAAGGACGTGGTGATCGCGATACCTCGGGAGAGGTCGACGCCTTCGGGCACCGTCGCGGTTGCCGCTCCGCCCAGAGCTTCTGAGTTGGTGCGGGTGAGCACCCCGAGCTGAGGCGACAGCCGCGGCAGACGACCTTTCGCCTTCAGCGTGTGCAGCAAGGTCTGGCTACCCCAGGTGCCGGCGGCGAGCACCACCTGATCGGCGCTCACGTGCTTCTCGTCCGTCTTCAGCCATGCCCCGGAGCGGACGGTCGCGACCCGATAGCCCCCACCGGGCAACTCCTCCAGGTCGGTCACCGTGCGCAGTGGCTCGAAGACGACACCGAGTTGCTCGGCCAGCGCGATGTAGTTCTTCATCAGCGTGTTCTTCGCCCCGACGCGGCAACCGACCATGCAGTTGCCGCACTCGGTGCAGCCGGTGCGCGCCGGACCCTCGCCCCCGAAGTACGGGTCGGGCACGGTCTGACCGGCTTCACCGAAGTACACACCGACTGGCGTCTTGCGGAAGGTCTCGGCAACACCGAGGTCATCCGCGACATCCCGCATCAGTTGCTCGATCGGCCCCTCGCAGGGGTTTTCCTCCACCACGCCGAGCATGCGCTTGGCGGTCTCGTAGTGCGGGGAGAGTTCCTCGTCCCAGTCGGTGATGCCCGACCACTGGGGGTCTTGGAAAAACGGAGCACCGGGCTTGTAGAGGGTGTTGGCGTAGTTGAGCGATCCTCCACCGACACCCGCGCCGGCGAGGATCATCACGTCGGGCAGTTTGTGGATGCGCTGCACTCCGAAGCACTTGAGCGCCGGCGCCCAGAGGTAGCGGCGAGCATTCCAGGAGGTCTTGGCGAAGTCGTCGTCCTCGAACCGGCGTCCGGACTCGTAGACGTGCACCCGGTAGCCCTTTTGCGCCAGGCGCAACGCTGCCACCGCACCACCGAAGCCGGAGCCGACGACGACGACGTCGTAGTCATGTTCGGTCATGAGAGCCGACCCGCCTTCATCAACTTCATTCCCACGCTCATCGCGCGCGCCCAGGTCTTCGGAGGCACACCCTTGGGGATCGCGAAGCCAGGCCCGTACTGCACCGTGACGTTCTGGCTCTCGGTGTACTTCTGGATGCCCTCGGCGCCGTGTCGGCGGCCGATCCCCGACTGTCCCATGCCGCCCATCGGTGCGCCGTTGCTCGCCCACGCAGCTGCATAGCCCTCGTTGACATTGACTGTGCCGCAACGGATCTGGTTACCGATACCGCGTCCGCGTGCGGTATCGCGGGTCCACACCGAGGCGTTCAGGCCGTACTCGGAGTCGTTGGCCATCGCGACAGCTTCGGCGTCGCCCGCCACCCGGCGCACCGCCACCACCGGACCGAACGTTTCCTGACGACACAGCGTCATCTCCTCGGTGACGCCGTCCAGCACCGTCGGCTCGTAGAAGGAGGGGCCAAGATCCGGACGCGCTCTGCCGCCGACCAGCACCTTCGCCCCATGCGATACGGCATCCTCGACGTGGTCGGTGACGCGCTGCAACTGCTCGGCCGAGATGAGCGACCCCATGTCGTTGCCCCACGAGAGTTCCGGGCCGAGCTTCATCTGCTGCACCATCGGGATGAAGATGCCCAGGAACTCATCGGCGATCTTCTCGTGCAGGATCAGGCGCTCGATCGAGATGCACAACTGCCCGGCCGAGGAGAACATCGCCCGCATCGCACACTCGGCGGCGCCTTCGAGGTCGGCGTCGTCGGCCACGTACATCGGGTTCTTGCCACCGAGTTCGAGCGAGGCGCCGATCAGCCGCTCACCAGCCGCTGCTGCGACCTTGCGCCCGGTGGCGGTCGACCCGGTGAACATCACGTAGTCGGCGCGTTCGAGTACGGCATTGCCCACAGTCGGGCCGTCACCGAGCACCACCTGCAGAAGCCCCTCGGGCAGACCGGCCTGATCGATGAGCTCGACCGCACGCAGCGCGGTGAGCGCGCTCTTGTTGTCCGGACGCAGCACCACCGCGTTGCCGGCGAGCAGCGCCGGCAGCGCATCCGTGATCGACATCGACAGCGGATAGTTCCACGGCGCGACGACGCCCACCACGCCCTTGGGGTGGCGCAGTTCGCGGGCCTGGCTCAACAACGGAATGGCGCCGAGCCGACGCTTGGTGGCCAGGTAGCCCGGACCCTTGCGGGCGTAGTGCCGACACACGCCGGCGACGTCGAGCACTTCGTCGAAGGCGTGCCGACGGGTCTTGCCCGACTCCAGTTGGATCAGGTCGAGCAGCTCGTCCTGGTGCTGGAGCACGAGGTCGTGCAGCCGCAGCAAGAAGCGTGCGCGCTCATGGGGTGAGCGCGCCGCCCAGCGAGGCTGGGCCGCCTGGGCGGCGCGATAAGCGACCTCGACGTTCTCGATCGTGCTCTGCGGCAGGGAAGCAAGCAGACCGCCGGTCATCGGCGTGACGCAGTCGTACGCCACTGCACCCGGTGAGGTCAGGGCCCGCCGTGCCAGACGCGCGGCCAAACCTCCGCTGATGACATACGGCGGCGGGCTCGCCTCGAGAGCTGTAGCAGTCGTGGCAACGGTGTCAGCGGAGCGCAGATCGGTCATTACTCAAGAGTAGGACGGGACGTGTCGCACGTCACCCCATCACCGCATCCAACCCGGAATTCCGCACAACTCGCAGCTCAGGGCGCTGCACCTGACGACGCCCGACACGCGAGAAACTCGCAGGACTTGAAGGCCAACCCGCAAGACTGTGGACCGTCGACTGCACGGGTCCACAGACCGTGGGGGTCAGCGCAGCAGCGCTCCAGCCTTCCGGTTCAGCTCTTCTGGTGCGGCGCGACGACGACCTCGACCCGCTGGAACTCCTTGAGGTCGAGGTAGCCCGTGGTGGCCATCGCGCGCTTGAGCGCACCAATCATGTTGCTGGTGCCGTCTGCGCCGAGGCCCGGACCGAGCAGGATCTCCTTCATCGAGCCGGCAGTGCCGACCTCGACCCGCTCACCACGCGGCAGTTCGCTGTGGTGCGCTTCGGAGCCCCAGTGGAATCCGCGTCCCGGTGCCTCGGTGGAGCGGGCCAGAGCAGCGCCGAGCATGACGGCGTCCGCGCCGCACGCAATGGCCTTGACGATGTCGCCGCTGGTGCCCATGCCGCCGTCGGCGATGACGTGCACGTACCGGCCACCGGTCTCATCCATGTAGTCGCGGCGAGCGGCGGCGACGTCGGCGATCGCGGACGGCAGTGGCACCTGGATGCCCAGGGTCTGCCGCGTGGTGTGGGCGGCGCCTCCCCCGAAGCCGACCAGGACGCCAGCCGCGCCGGTGCGCATGAGGTGCAGGGACGCGGTGTAGGTGGCCACGCCACCCACGATCACCGGCACGTCGAGTTCGTAGATGAAGCGCTTGAGGTTGAGCGGCTCGGCGCGTCCCGAGACATGCTCGGCCGACACGGTGGTGCCCCGGATGACGAAGAGATCGACACCGGCGTCGACGACTGCACGCCAGTGTTCCTGGGTGCGCTGCGGCGACAGTGCGCCGGCCACGGTGCAACCGGAGTCGCGAATCTGCTTCAGCCGCAAGCGAATCAGGTCTTCGCGAATCGGCTCGGCGTAGATCTCGCGCATGCGAGCGGTCGCCTGTGCGGGTTCGAGCGCAGCGATCTCGGCGAGCAACGGCTCAGGCGACTCGTAGCGAGTCCAAAGACCTTCGAGGTCGAGCACCGGCAGGCCACCGAGCTTGCCGAAGGCGATCGCCGAGTCGGGCGACATCACGGAGTCCATCGGGGCCGCCATGACCGGCAGGTCGAAGTGGTAGGCGTCGATCTGCCAGCCGACGTTCACCTCGTGCGGGTCGCGGGTGCGTCGCGAGGGCACCACGGCGATGTCATCGAAGGAGTATGCGCGACGCCCGCGCTTGCCACGTCCGATCTCGATCTCAGTCACCGGGTGAGCCTATCGTCCACCCCTGCCGACGATCTCGATCACCACCGGCGATGGTGGACGCTGCAATCGGCTGCTGACTAAGCGGGGGTGTCCGACTCGTACCAGTCCGGCAGCGCCTCCGGTTTCAAGACGGTCTCGTCGCCGGGAGCGGTGAGGGAGAGCACGGCGCGCTCAATCTGTGGATGCGCGTTCAACGCGTCCTCGATCGTCTGTAACTGGCGGGCCACCTGAGTCTCCGGCAGGTCGCCGATGAGGTCGACGGCAGCGACGAGGTAGATCCGGTCGGCGCCCACCCATTCCATGTGTAGGTAACTGACCCGCTCGACCTCCGGCCGCGCCAGGATCGCCCGTAGTGCGTTGTTCCGCGCCAGCGGGGTGACGGCTTCGCCGGTGAGGAAGTCCATGTTGCGGGCGATGAGGTAGATCGCCACGCAGCCCAGCAGCACGCCGACGAGGATCGAGCCGATGGCGTCCCACATCGCGTTGCCGCTGAGCTGGTGCAGCGCGATACCCGAAGCCGCGATGACGATGCCGATGAGCGCCGAGAGGTCTTCGGCGAAAACCGCGCGCAGCATCGGGTTGGAGGTGACCGTCAGGTAGCGCAGAGGGTGCAGGCGGCGCTGCTTGGCCTCGCCGCGCGCCTGTCGAAGCGCTTGGAGGAAAGACGTGCCCTCCAGGGCGAACGCGATCGCCAACACGACGTACGCCCATAGGTACGACCCGTTGTCCTCGGGACGACCCAACGACTGGATGCCGTGCCAGATGGAAACGGCGGCACCCATGGTGAACAGCCCGAAGGCGGCGAACATCGACCACACATAGCCCGATCGCCCGTAGCCGAGCGCGTGCTCGGCATCTGCCGGCTTGGCCGAACGGCGCGTACCGATGATCAGGAAGATCTCATTGCCGGTGTCGGCCCAGGAGTGTGCGGCCTCGGCGACCATCGACGCTGATCCGGTGATCACCGCGACGACGGTCTTGGCGACCGCGATCAGGGCGTTCGCCGCAAACGCGACGATCACCGTCATCAGGCTCTCGCTGTTGACCGGCTGCGCCGATGCCTCAGGATCGCTCACTGGGCTACCTTAGGTCCGCGAGCCGTCTGGCCGTGCAGCTGCGGGCAGCGTCCCGGGGGCAGGTGGGCTCACCCGCGAAAGCATATTCAGTGCCCGTCAGCCACACCGCGGACGTCAAGATCAGTGACAGGTCTCAAGATCGACGGGCGGGTTGGCACCCGCTTTGAACAACGCAGGATCGCCGAGATTCTTGCGGACGAAGCGCTCCCACGACCCGTCAGCCACCATCGATCGAAGTGCCCCGTTGATCTTTCGACAGGTCTCGACGTCGCCCTTCTTGATACCGATGCCGTATCGCTCGTTGGTGATGGTGCCGCCGATCAGTTTGAAGTTACCGCGATACTGCGACTGGTTCGCATAACCCCGAAGGATCGTGTCATCGGTAGTCATCGCGCTGATCGAACCGTCGGCGAGCGCTACCACGCATGCTGAGTAGGTGTCGAACTCCTTCGCGGTAAGACCCGGAACTCGCTGTGCGAGCTTGCCGAACGCCGTCGATCCCCTCACAGAGCACACCGTGTGTCCGACCAGGTCAGACGCGGTCGAGATCGGCCCGTTCGTTCGCACCAGTACTGATTGCCCAGCGTTGAAGTATGGGCCCGCCATGTCGATTACGGATAGGCGTTTATCGGTGATCGAGTAAGTGGCGACGACCATCTTCACCATGCCGCTTTGCAGCACGTTCTCCCGTTGCCGCGATGGAACCTGAATGAACTCGATCTGGTTCGGTGCATACCCGAGCTTGCCCGCAACGTAGGTCGCGACATCGACGTCGAAGCCAGTCGCCGTCGACCCGACCTTCAGTCCAAGACCCGGCTGATCGAATTTGACGCCGATCTTGATGGTCGGCCCTGTCATCGTCGGTTCGCCGGAACTGACTGGATTCGACGAGGCACTCGTGCTCGCTGACGGCATCGGAGAATCGGTCGCCGACAACTCACTCGCGTTTGCCCTTGGGGATGATCCGCCGTCGTCCGACGACTTCGACGCAGCACTGGTGAGCATCGATTCGTTCTGCGCTCGCGACGTCTGAGTACCGACGCCTGAGCCACCGCTGCACCCGATCAACGTTGTTGCGGCCACGATCGGCGCGATCCTCTTCACGGCCTTCATGCGCTCAAGCTTCGGCGTCCGGACAGTCATCGTCATGTCCATGGAATTCGGGACATCGATTTGGGTCGTGTGTCGAGAGGCAAGCGCTCACCTTCGGCACAAGGCGGCGGCGCACGCCGAGTCCATTCGCGTCCCAGCGACTCGTCGTTGTGGAGCCGGACGCATCGAGCACCAGAACCAGCGGAGCGGCTCCCGCTGCACTCAAGATCACCGGCACGCTGAGTGTCGACCGCGTGCGGGTCACCCGACGGCTGCGCGCCGGCGTCCAATCAGCGTCCGGTGTAGTTGGGCGCCTCCACGATGCCCTGGACGTCGTGCGGGTGCGATTCCTTCAGACCGGCGGAGGTGATGCGCACGAAGCGACCCTTGTCCTTGAGTTCGCCGATGTTGTTGGCGCCGACGTAGAACATCGACTGGTGCAGGCCGCCGACCAACTGGTGGACGACGCTGCCGAGCGGGCCGCGGTAGGGCACGCGTCCCTCGATGCCCTCGGGCACCAACTCGTCGTCGGAGGCGACATCGGCCTGGAAGTAGCGGTCCTTGGAGAACGACTTCTTGCCGCGGGAGGCCATCGCGCCGAGCGAACCCATGCCGCGGTAGGTCTTGAACTGCTTGCCGTTGAGCAGGATCACTTCGCCGGGCGACTCCTCACAGCCGGCGATCAGCGAACCGATCATCACCGTCGATGCGCCGGCGACCAGGGCCTTGGCGATGTCGCCGGAGTACTGCAGGCCGCCGTCACCGATCACCGGCACTCCAGCGGGAGCGCACGCCTGCGCAGCTTCGTAGATCGCGGTCACCTGCGGGACGCCGACGCCGGCCACCACACGGGTGGTGCAGATCGAGCCGGGCCCGACGCCCACCTTCACCGCGTCGACACCGGCGTCGACCAGCGCCTGCGCACCGGCCCGGGTGGCGACATTGCCGCCGATGATCTGCACATGCTTGGTGGCGGGGTCGGACTTCAACTTGCGGATCATGTCGAGCATCAACCGCGCGTGACCGTTGGCGACATCGGGCACGAGGACGTCCACACCGGCCTCGACGAGGCGGGTGGCACGCTCCCAGGCGTCGCCGAAGTAGCCGATCGCGGCGGCGACGAGCAGACGACCTTGGTCGTCCTTGGAGGCGTAGGGGTACTTCTCAGACTTCACGAAGTCCTTGACGGTGATGAGCCCGCCCAGCCGACCCGACTCGTCGATGAGCGGGAGCCGCTCCCGCTTGTGCTGACGCAGCAGGAGCGTGGCGTCGTCCCGGCTGATGCCGATGGGGCCGGTCACCAACGGCATGGGCGTCATCATCTCGTGCACCTTGGTGGTGGCCCACTCCGCGAGCGGGGTGAACCGCAGGTCGCGGTTGGTGATGATGCCGATAAGGCGGAAATCGTCGTCGACCACCGGCAGACCCGACACGCGGTAACGCCCGCAGATCGCGTCGAGCTCCTCGAGTGAGGCGTCCGGACCGATCGTCACGGGGTTGGTGATGATGCCGGTCTGGGTGCGCTTGACCAGATCGACCTGCTCTGACTGATCATCGATCGAAAGGTTTCGGTGCAGCACCCCGATACCGCCTTCACGAGCCATGGCGATCGCCATCCGGGCCTCGGTGACGGTGTCCATGGCGGCCGAGATCAGCGGCACGCGCAAGCTGATCTCGCGGGTGAGTTGCGAGGTGGTGTCGACCTCGGAGGGGATCACGTCGGTCTCCCCCGGCAACAGCAGCACGTCGTCGTAGGTCAGACCCAACTGACCGAACATTGCAGGAACCTCAGGCACGCCGGACGTCATGACCCAAGTCTACGAACCCTCGTCCAAGTCCACGAATCGCCGGTCCCCGCGGTGGGGCGCAGCACCCGCTGCGGCTCAGCCCTGCGTGGGAGCTGTCAAGCCGGGCGGCACCGGGAGTTTCCTGTTCTGCGCAGATGTCTGTCCGTCGTCTGCGGTCGACAGCGCACCACCCGGTGTGCGCTTGCCCGGCTTTGTGCCGGAGCCCTTGCTGGTCTTCGTGCTTTGCCCGCGGTCGGTGGGCCGGCCCGCCCCACGCACCCGCTCGGTGGAGGTGGCGGTCGACGACGGGTCCGAGGTGCTCGCGGGGGTGCGTGTCGGTCGTGTCGTCTTGGTGCTGGTGGGGCTGGATGAACCGGTGCTCGAACTCGTGCTCGATGGCTGGCTCGAGGATGAACTGGTCGGCTTCGAGCTGGTCGCGGGCGTCGAGCTCGGCGCAGTCGACTGCTGGGGCGAGCTGGTCTTCCGGGTGCTCGACGGTGCAGGCGTCTGCCGCTGCCATCCCTGCGCGGTGCGCACCAGCTGGCTGGTGGACGAGGCGCTCGTCCGATCCGGATCAGTGGGATCACCCTGCTGCGAGCTCGGATTCGCCGACGAGGTCGAGGCGACAGCGGTCGAACTCGTGCCGTAGGCGGGCACAGCGCTGCCAGGTGCAGACGGGGTCTCGTCGGGTTGGAGGATCCCGGTCGCACGCACCGGTTCCTGCACCGTTCCGCCACCGACCAGGCCGCGGGTGACCGTGCCGAGTTCACGGAACACCGGGACGCTGGTGCCACTCACGGCGGCCGCGACCGAGCTCACCGACAGGGTCGCGACCACGACGCCCGCGGTCGCCATGACCCGCCGGGCACCGCGTGCTCCACTGCGCGCGTAACGACCGGGTCGGGCAGCGGTTGTTTCCGGGTGATCGATCGAGCTGACCCAGGCAGCCAACAGTTCGGCGGCCGGGTCGGAGTCGACGGTGCGCCTCGCCCCGAGTGAGTCGAGCAACTCGTCGTCGCGGCGGATGTCGTCCAGACGTGGGCTCACGAGATGCCACCCTGCTCGGACATCAGCGTGCGCAGCCGCGCCAGAGCACGATGCTGGGCCACGCGGACGGCACCGGGAGTCATGCCGAGTGCGGCTGCCGTTTCCTCGGCCGACATCCCCACGGCGACGCGCAGCGTGAGCACCTCACGCTGCTGATCGGAGAGTTGGTCGAGGTAGCCGTGCATCTGCTGGGCGGCGTCCGACTGCAACGCGAGCTGCTCCGGCGTGGGCGCGGTGTCGAGCTCCTCGGGCAAGTCGTCGCTCGGCACGGCGCCACGCATCACGCCTCGCTGCGCGTCGGCGACCTTGTGCGACGCGATGCGGTAGACGAAGGCTTCGAAGGGGGCGCCCTTGTCGACGTACCGGGGCAGTGCGGTCAGCACGGCCACACACACCTCCTGGGCTACGTCGGCGGAGGCATCGACCGATGCGGAGAACCTCCCGAGCCGGGCTCGGGCGTACCGCAAGGCGATCTGATGCACCTGTGCCATCAATGAGGCTGCAGCGGCGTCGTCACCTGAACGCGCCTGAACAGCCAGATCGCGCAGGGAAATCTGCGCGTCCGACGATGACATCGTCGCGGAGTCGGTTTTCGTTACGTCTGGTTCACGCCATGACGGCTGACTCACGTGACCTCCCCGGGTGTTCCACTTCTCACGCTGCTGACGCAAGCACACGACCTCCCCACGGTAAGTGTCCGCGCCGCCGTGCGGGGCCTTCGGTGCATCGACTTGCTGTGATTCACCCCATGAAGAGGCAGCGGCGCCCCGCAGGATCGGAGGGATCCTGCGGGGCGCCGCCATGTGCTCGGACGTCGTCAGTGCGAGTGGCCGTGACCGCCCGCAGCCGGCTCTTCTTCCTCCGGCTTGTCGACGACCAGCGCGTCGGTGGTGAGCACCATCGAGGCGATGGACGCGGCGTTTCGCAGCGCCGAGCGGGTGACCTTGACCGGGTCGATGACGCCGGCCTTGATGAGGTCGCCGTACTCGCCGGTGGCGGCGTTCAGACCGCTGCCCGCGGGCTGCTCGCCCACCTTGGCAACCGCGACGTAACCCTCGAGACCGGCGTTCTCGGCGATCCAACGCAGCGGCTCGGCGGCTGCCTTGCGCACGACGTTGGCACCGGTGGCCTCGTCACCTTCGAGGTTGAGGCCGTCGATGGCCGACACGGCGTGGATCAGAGCCGATCCACCACCGGCCACGATGCCTTCCTCGATGGCGGCGCGGGTGGCGGAGATGGCGTCCTCGATGCGGTGCTTCTTCTCCTTCAGCTCCACCTCGGTGTGGGCGCCGACCTTGATGACGCAGACGCCACCGGCGAGCTTGGCGAGGCGCTCCTGCAGCTTCTCGCGGTCCCAATCGGAGTCGGTGCGCTCGATCTCGGCCTTGAGCTCCTTGACGCGACCGTCGACATCCGCGGTGTCACCCTGACCGTCGATGATCGTGGTGTTGTCCTTGGTCACCACCACGCGGCGGGCCTGGCCCAGCACGTCGAGGTCGACCTGGTCGAGCTTGAGTCCGACCTCTTCGGCGATGACCTGACCGCCGGTCAGGATGGCCATGTCCTGCAGCATCGCCTTGCGGCGGTCGCCGAAGCCAGGAGCCTTCACGGCCACGACGTTGAAGGTGCCACGGATCTTGTTGACGACCAGCGTCGAGAGGGCTTCGCCGTCGATGTCCTCAGCGATGAGCAGCAGCGGCTTACCGGTCTGCACGACCTTCTCCAGCAGCGGCAGCAGGTCGGCGATGGCCGAGATCTTGCCCTGGTTGATGAGGATGTAGGCGTCCTCCAGGACGGCCTCCATGCGCTCGGGGTCGGTGACGAAGTAGGGCGAGATGTAGCCCTTGTCGAACTGCATGCCCTCGGTGAAGTCGAGCTCGGTGACCGCGGTCGACGACTCCTCGACGGTGATGACACCGTCCTTGCCGACCTTGTCGAACGCGTCGGCGATGAGGCTGCCGATGGTGGAGTCCTGGGCCGAGAGGGACGCCACCTGCGCGATCTCTTCCTTGCCCTCCAGCTCGCGGGCGTTGGCCAGCAGCTGCTCGTTGACGGCGTCCACGGCTTTGTCCATGCCGCGCTTCACACCCGAGGGGGACGCACCGGCGGCGACATTGCGCAGGCCTTCCTTGACCATGGCCTGGGCCAGCACGGTCGCAGTGGTGGTGCCGTCACCGGCGATGTCGTTGGTCTTGGTCGCAACTTCCTTGGCCAGCTGCGCACCCATGTTCTCGTACGGGTCTTCCAGCTCGACCTCGCGAGCGATGGTCACACCGTCGTTGGTGATCGTGGGGGCGCCCCACTTCTTGTCGATGACGACATTGCGGCCCTTGGGGCCGAGCGTCACCTTGACGGCGTTGGCGAGCGCGTCGACGCCGCGCTCGAGCGACTTACGCGCGTCGTCGTTGAATTCCAGGGTCTTTGCCATGGTGATGAAAATCCTTGTCTGACAAGCGTTTTCCGGATGACTCCGGTTGAAAGGTGACGCCCCGGCCGGCCCGCAAATGGGCGCAGGCCGGGGCGTGCAAAGAGTTCAGCGAAAGCCGAAGGGGAAGACTTACTTCTCCACCACGGCGAGCACGTCGCGCGCGCTCAGGATCAGGAACTCCTGGCCCGAGTACTTCACCTCGGTGCCGCCGTACTTGGAGTAGATGACCTTGTCACCGACGGAGATGTCCATCGGAACGCGGACGCCCTTGTCGTCGACCCGACCCGGACCGACAGCCAGGACCTCGCCCTCCTGGGGCTTCTCCTTGGCGGTGTCCGGGATGACCAGACCAGAAGCGGTGGTCTGCTCGGCCTCGACGGCCTTCACCACGATGCGGTCCTCGAGCGGCTTGATGTTCACCGACACGGCGGATCCTTTCTAGTTCAGAAGTGCTCCCAAGTGATGAGAGCTTGTCGTTGTTGCCCCGGGACGGCCAGTTCGGGTCTGCGCCGGCCGCCGTCGCGGGGGTCGACCGGGTGTTCTCCGAATTGGCACTGTCACGGGCTGAGTGCCAGGTATGAATCTATGCTCCGATTAGCACTCATGCAAGCCGAGTGCCAATGATCGGCGGAAGGCGGCAGGATGGAGTCCATGAGGTTCGGTCCAGACCCCACACACACCATCGCGCACCTGAGCGATCCGCACCTGCTCGCAGACGGAA
This sequence comes from Yimella sp. cx-51, assembly GCF_017654605.1. Classification (GTDB taxonomy): domain Bacteria; phylum Actinomycetota; class Actinomycetes; order Actinomycetales; family Dermatophilaceae; genus Yimella. The sequence goes on along the minus strand of NZ_CP072113.1, from coordinate 730,940 downwards.
AACGACTCGGCGGCGTGGTCGAAGTGGCTGAGCACCTGCGCCGCACGGTGCAGCAGCTCGAGCGCACGGGGCGCGCCGTCGACGCCATGGTTTTCACCGGAGATCTGACCGATCTCGGCGAGCCGGACGCCTACCGCGAGTTGCGCAAGATCGTGCTGCCCAGCGCCGACCGCCTGGAGTGCGAGGTGATCTGGGTGATGGGCAATCACGACGAGCGTGGCCCGTACTCACAGCACCTCTTCGATGGGCCCGACACCGACGACCCGCAAGACCGCGTGTACGACCTGCAGGGACTGCGCGTGATCGCCCTCGACAGCACGGTGACCGGCTATCACCACGGCGGGTTGGACGAGGAGCAGTTGCGCTGGCTCGCAGACGAACTCGCCACCCCGGCAGAGCACGGCACCCTGCTGGCGATGCACCACCCGCCCATCCCCTCGGTCGTCGACCTGATGAACCTGCTCGGCCTGGACAACCGGGACGCGTTCGCCGACGTGATCGCCGGATCGGACGTCCGGGGCGTCCTCGCCGGGCACTTCCATTACTCCTGCCACGGCACCTTCGCCGGCGTGCCGGTGTCGGTGGCGGCAGCCTCCTGCTATTCGCTGGACGCGGGAGCACCGAACCGTTCGCTGGTGGGCGTCGACGGACGCCAAGGATTCGACCTGGTCGACATCTACCCGGATTCCTTGTTGCACACCCAGATCCCGTTGGGCAGCCCGCCGGTGGTCAGCGGATTCGACGACGCCGTCGCCGACGCCCTGGCGGCCCTGCCCGCGCACGAACGTCGCGAAGCCTTCTCCAGCAAGTCCTCCACCTGGACTCCCCCGGCGTACTGATGGACGCCTCTCGGGTGCACCGACTGCTCGAGCCGGAGGGACTGGCGCTGCTGCACTCGCTGCCGCCCTACGACGAGTCACAGGTGCTGCCACTCACCGGGACGTTGCGCGCGCAAGGGCACGACCCCGCATTGATCAGTGCTGCGCTCACGCAGTCGGCGCTTCGGCAACGCGGTGCGACGAAATTCGGCGAGGCCGCCGCACGGATGCTCTTCACCCCGGACGGGTTGGAGCAGGCGACCCGTCCGCAGATCGCCCGCATGCACGCAGATCGGTTCGTCGCTGTCGGCGCACGCGAGGTGTACGACCTCGGTTGCGGCATCGGCGCCGACGCCCGAGCCTTCGCACAGGCGGGTCTACGGGTGCACGCGATCGAGCGCGATCCGGCCACCGCGGCGATCGCCCGCGCCAACCTCGCAGAGTTCCCTGATGCTGTCGTCGAGGTCGCAGATGCCGAGGCGATCGCCATCCCGGAGGATGCCGCGGTCTGGCTCGACCCCGCCCGTCGCACCACCGGGGTCGCCGACATCACCGGCCGCACCCGCCGCACCTTTCGCCTCGACCAACTGCAGCCCTCGTGGGACTTCGTGACCGCCCTCGGCGCTTCGGGCCGGCCGGTGGGCGCGAAGTTGAGTCCGTCCTTCCCGATCGCCGCTCTTGCGCCGGGGGCCAGCGCCATCTGGACCTCCTTCGCGGGCGAAGTGCTGGAGTGCGCCGTGTGGTTCGGGCCCGCGGCAGATGAGCACGCGGTCACTGCATGCGTACTCCAGGGCGATGACCTGACCGTCGTCCGAGCCCGCCCCTCTGCGCAAGCTCGGCTCGTCGACGGCACGGGTCATCTGCGCCGCTACCTCTACGAGGCCGACAAGGCCGTCGTGCGGGCCGGCCTCGCCGCAACCCTCGCGTGCGACATCGACGGTTTCGAGCTGAGCCCCGGGCTCGGGCACGCGACCTCCGACCACGAGCGGGACGTGCCGTACGCCCGCCGCTACGAGATCACCGACGTCCTGCCCTTCCACCCGAAGGCACTGCGCCACTGGGCACGCGAACACGGCCTGGGCGGCATCACCTTCAAGAAGCGCGGCGTCACCTTCGACGACGCGCGCCTCACCAAGCAACTCAAGCTGCCCGGACGCGGCCCGCGAGCGATCGTGCTGGTGACCAGGGTCGGCGACGGGACCGCGGCCCTGGTGCTCGAGCACTCCGGCTGAGCACCGTTCGGCGTCGGGCAGTCCCCTTTGTTCGGGACCTCGCCGGTGCTTCGTTTCGGTTCACTTCCGCCTACCCTGGCAGGGATGTCCACTTCCTCGCGCGCACTGCGCTCCGTCGCCGTCCTTGCTGCACTCTCGGTGACCGCCTGCAGCGGCGCCGGGAACGACGCCGGCCGGTCGTCCACCGGTTCTGCATCCACACAACGTCTTTCGCCGACATCGTCGACCAGCAAGCCAACGGCCTCGAAGACGACCGCGGCGCAGACCACGGGATGTGTCGACCGGCTGGTCTCGTCGATGACGCCGGCACAGCGCGCCGGCCAACTGGTCATGGTGGGCCTCGACGCAAGCACTCAGCCGTCGTCACTCGACTCCCTGATCGCTGACTCACACATCGGCAACATGTTCTTCATCGGCGGGTGGAAGAACTCCGCCAACGTGCTGTCCGCAGCCGAACATGTTCAGGCACGAGCCAATCCGTCGTCCACTGCCGGGGTTCGCTTCCTCGTCGCCGCCGACCAGGAAGGCGGGCAGGTGCAGCAGCTGAAAGGCAGCGGCTTCACCAGATTGCCGTCGGCCCTCGCCCAGGGCGCGATGTCTCCTGACGACCGGAAGAACGTCGTGAACACCCTCGTGCGCGAACTCAAGGCGGCCGGCGTCAACATGGATCTCGCACCGGTGGCCGACACCGTGCCACCTGAGAACCCGCGATCGAACGAGCCCATCGGCCGGTGGGGCCGACAGTACGGCAACGATCCGGCAGCTGCCGGCGCCGCGGTGACCGACGTCGTGCGCACGATGCAGACGGGCGGGTTGCAGAGCACCCTGAAGCACTTCCCGGGCCTCGGCCGGATCACCGGCAACACCGATTTCACCGCCAGTGGCATCAGCGATGGCCAGACCACCGCCGACGACGACTACCTGCGCCCGTTCAAGGACGGCATCGCCGCAGGTGCCCCCGTCGTGATGATGTCATCGGCGTACTACCCGAAGCTGGACGCCACCAACCAGGCCATCTACTCCCCGAAGATCATCGACGGTTTGCTGCGCCAACAGCTCGGGTTCGACGGCGTCGTCATCAGTGACGACCTGAATGCCGTTGCGGTGCGGAGCATTCCAGCCGGTGAGCGGGCAGTGCGAATGGTCCGCGCAGGGGGCGACATCGCTCTCACCGGCTTGGCTTCCGCAGCACCGATCATGGCCAAGGCACTCGTCACCGAGGGAGCGCGCGACCCGGAGTTCCAGCGCACGATCGACACGTCGGCCAAGCGGGTGCTGACCCTCAAGACCCGGGCCGGTCTCACGTCCTGCAGCGCCGGCTGAGCCTGCTGACGCCTCAGGCGACGAAGGACGTGCTGACCGGTAGCGAGGAGTCGGTGCCGAGCGCGAGGCTGGTCGGCGGCACGCCGCGAGCCACCACCTGGGCACCGAGAGCGGCGACCATCGCGCCGTTGTCGGTGCACAGCCGCACACGGGGCACGCGAAGGCTGATTCCCGCTGCGGCACAACGCTCTTCGGCCATCGTGCGCAATTGAGTGTTGGCCGTGACTCCCCCACCGATCTGCAGATCGTTGATGCCGAACTCCTGACAGGCGTCGATCGCCTTGCGGGTGAGCACGTCGGCAACCGCGGCCGAGAAGCTGGCCGCGACATCGGCGAGCGGCACGTCCAGTCCGTCCTGCTGCCGCTGCTGCACCCACCGCACCACGGCCGTCTTGAGGCCGGAGAAGGAGAAGTCGAAGCGGTGCTTCTCCAGGTCGCGGGCTGAGGTGAGCCCTCGGGGAAACCGGATCGCCGTCGGATCGCCTTGTTGCGCAAGGCGATCCAGGTGTGGGCCACCCGGATAGGGCACACCGAGCACACGGGCCACCTTGTCGAAGGCCTCTCCGGCCGCGTCGTCGATCGTTCGGCCCAGCGCTTGGACGTCGGTCACGATGTCGCGCACGAGCAGCAGGTCGGTGTGGCCGCCGGAGACCAGCAGCGCCATCGTCGGCTCCGGCAACGGACCGTGGTCGAGCACGTCGGCGCACACGTGGGCGCACAGATGGTTGACGCCGTACAACGGCTTGTCGAGAGCCCAGGCCAGCGCCTTCGCTGACGACACACCCACCATCAAGGCGCCGGCCAGCCCTGGTCCGGCCGTGACCGCAATGGCATCGACGTCGGCGAGGGTGAGCCCGGCGTCGTCACAGGCTCGTTCGATCGTCGGGATGATCGCCTCCAGGTGGGCCCGGCTGGCCACCTCGGGCACTACTCCCCCGAAACGCACGTGCTCATCGACGCTGCTGGCCAGGGAGTCGCCGAGCAGCGTGGTGCCGCGCACCAGTGCCACACCGGTCTCGTCGCACGAGCTCTCGATCCCGAGTACGACGGGCTCATTCATGACTGCCTCCGTCAGCGCCGTTCAGCAGTGCCCGCATGATGATCGCGTCCACTCCTTCGGGTTGGTAGTAGCCGCGCCGCACACTGATCTGCTCAAAACCGTTGCGGTCGTATAGTTTTCGGGCCGCCACATTGTCTGCCCGCACTTCAAGCAGCAGCGCCTCAGCGCCGGATCCGGCTGCCGTCTCACGCATCCAGGTGACCAGTTCAGTGGCGAGCCCACTGCCCCGACCACGGGGTTGCACGGCGATGGTCATGACATCGGCGACATCGCCCGGGCAGTCGACCCCGGCGTATCCGAGGATGCCGTGGTCGTCGGTGACCACGCGGTACTGCCGCTGCGGGCGACCGGCGAGCTCAGCCCACCAGGTCTGCTGGCTCCACGCCTCGTGGCCGAAGAGCTCGCGGTCAAGGTCGACGAGTTCGTCGATGTCCTGCCAGCGCATCTCGCGCACCGTGCTCACGGCTTGCGCCTGCGCTGACCGGCGAGCGAGGTGAGCGCCGACTTCTGCCCGGCCGAGGGCACTGCGTCGGGCTGCCGCAGGTAGAGCGGCTGCAGCGGTAGCAACTCTTCTGCGGCAGCGAGCCGCCGAGCGGCCAGACGGCCCAGGTCTGCTGCGCAGACATCGAGCACGGGCAACGCTGTCGGGAAGGACTCCGGGTAGAGCGCCGGACCGCGCCCGGCCGTGGGCAGCGCGCGAAGCTCCTGCGGAAGTTCGGCCGGGCGCTCGACATCAGGCCCCGCGGGGCGATCACCGTCGCGGTACTGCGCCCAGTAGACCTCTTTGCGGCGTGCGTCGGTGGCGACGAGGAACTCCTGTGGCGCGTCGTCCAGGCTCTGCACCGACAGCGCGATCGCGTCGAGGCTGCACACGCCGTACGTCGGCACGCCCAGCACGAGCCCCAGGGTTTCGGCCGTGGCGATGCCCACCCGCAGCCCGGTGAACGGCCCGGGGCCGACGCCCACCGCGATGCCGTCGACGGCATCCCTGGCGATGCCGGCTTCGGCGAAGGTGCGCGCAACCAACGGCATGAGGATCTCGGTGTGGCGGCGACCGTCCAACTCGGTGGTGAGCGCCAGCACCGAGTCGTCCTGCACCAGTGCAGCCGTGACCGCGGTCGTAGAGGTGTCCATGGCGAGCAAGACCGTCATGACTTCGCCTCCAACTGAGCGATCAGTTCATGCATGCGAGCGCCGTTGGCAATCAGCGTGATTCGCCGTTCCTCCGTCGTGGTGTCGACGTCGATGACGAGTTCGAGCCGGTCGGGCGAGAGTTCTTCGGCGAGGCCTGCCCCCCACTCGATGATCGTGACTGCCTCGTCCAGGTCGGAGTCGAGGTCGAGGTCGTCCAGCTCAAGGGCGCCGTCGAGACGGTAGGCGTCCACATGCACCAACTCTGGTCCGCCGACGAGCGAGGGATGCACCCGCGCGATGACGAAAGTGGGCGAGGTGATCGGACCACGCACCCCGAGCCCTTCGGCAATGCCCTGGGTCAGCGTGGTCTTGCCCGCACCGAGTCCGCCGGTGAGCACCAGCAAGTCTCCGGCGGCGAGCAGGGAGCCCAGTCGCCGGCCCCACTCCTGGGTGCTCGCCCGATCGGGAAGGACGACGGGTTTCATTTCGCGGCCGCACGCTTGGTGGTGCGTCGGCTGCGTCCACCCGCGCGCAGGTCGGTGACATTGCGCGGCACCCCACGAGCGCGTCGTTTGCCGGAATCGACTGCGCGACAGGAACGTTCAGCGAGTGCGACCACCTCGGTGTTGACAATCTCCGGGTGCTCGAGCGGCAGCATGTGGCCCGATGCCTCCACCACGATGTACTCCGAGTGCGGCATGCGGGCGACCATGTCGTCGGCGTGCTTGCGCGGCACGATGCGATCTTGTTGCCCGTGCATCACCAGCGTCTCGATGCCGTCGAAAGCTGCGAGGCCGTCGGTGCGTTCGTGCGCGAGCAGCGTGGGCATGAAGGCCGAGATCACCGACATCGGCGTCTGGAAGATCATGTCGGCGGTGTAACGCACCACGGCCATCGGCACGTCCGACCCGAAGGAGTAGCGGTGCACGAGGAAGTCCTCGACGTCACGTCCGGCCCTCAGAGCGGTGTCGACCAGCTTCTGCCGGGTCGACAACCGTGAGACCGTGCCGGGGCCGAGCCGGTGCACAGCCGCCCCGATCTGCTTGCCCAGCCCGAAGTCGACGGTGCTGAGCGCCCCTGAACTGGTGCAGATGAAGCCTGCGCCGACAACGCGTTCACTCACCACTTCCGGGAACTGCTCGGCGAGCGCCATGATGGCCATGCCACCCATCGAGTGACCGATGAGGATCAGTGGGCCCTTCGGCACGATCTGCCCGATCACCTCGTGCAGGTCGCGGCCCAGTTGCTCGATGGTGTAGCTCGCCGGGTCTCCGATCTCCGACTGGCCGTGTCCGCGGTGGTCCCACAGCACGACGCGGAAACCGGCGTCCCGCAACGCCTTTCGCTGGTAGTGCCAGACGCCGTGGTGCTGGGTGTAGCCGTGTGACAGGACGACCGTCGGCTGGCGGGTGGGGCTGCCGGGCGACGGATCATCGATCTCGACGTGCAACGGCACGGCATCGCTGATCACCGCTGCTTCGTGGTCGGGAATGTCGACGAAGTCGTCCTCGACACCGAGGTCGATCGCCGTCTGTCGCGCGCGCACCAGGCGTTCGGCACCCACACCGGCCGCCGCCGCAGCGGCTGCCGCGACGATTCCGATACCTACACCGAGCACTCCACCGGCCATCAGGCGTCGCCGCCCACGTAGATCCTCGGTAGGCGCGAACTCATCCGAGCGACGATCTCGTAGCTGATCGTGCCGGCTGCCTCCGCCCAGTCCTGAGCCGTCGGGCCGTCGGCGCTGCCATCACCGAAGAGGATCACCTCGTCGCCTGCCTGTACCGAGGCATCACCGACGTCGACGACGAACTGGTCCATGCACACCCGGCCCGACACGGTGTAACGCTGCCCACCGATCTGCACCGGCCCCTTGGACGATGCCGAACGCGGCACCCCGTCGACGTAACCCATCGGCACATCCACCACGGTGGTTTCATCCGGCGCGATGTAGGTCTGTCCGTAGCTGACTCCTTGACCGGCAGGGATGCGCTTGGCCACGGTGACATTGGCCGAGACCGTCATGGCCGGACGCAAGCCGTAGTCGGCCGGTGATCCCAGATCGGGCACCGGCGACAGGCCGTAGACGGCAAGGCCCGGACGCACCATGTCCCACGCGGCCTCCGGTTGGGTGAGCGTCGCCGCCGAGTTGGACATGTGGCGCACCTCGAGGTCGAACCCCGCCCGTTCGCAGTCGCGCACGGCGTCCGCGAACTTCTCCTGCTGGAGCCGGACGGTCGGATGCGCCGGGGAATCGGCGTAAGCGAAGTGGGTGAAAACGCCGGTGACCGCGATGGCACCCTCTGCGACGTAGGGGCGCGCCGCCTCGACCAGCGCCGTCCAGTCGGCCCCGAAGGCACCGTTGCGGGCAAGCCCGGTGTCGACCTTGAGCTGCACCCGCGCGGTGCGGCCGGTGGCCCGTGCCGCGGCGACCACTGCTTCGAGCTCCCAGATCGCCGGCACCCCGATGTCGATGCCCTGCTCCACCGCCGGGATGAAGTCGAGACCGGGCGCGTGCAACCAGGTGAGCACCGGGACCTCGACCCCAGCGGCGCGCAGTTGGATCGCCTCGTCCAGTTGGGCCACGCCGAGCCAGGTGGCGCCGCCACGGACGGCGGCCTGGGCGGACGGGATCAGACCGTGCCCGTAGGCGTCGCCCTTGACCACCGCCATCACCTGGGCCGAGCCGGCCATCGACTTCAGGGCGCGAACGTTGGCCGAGATCGCATCCAGATCAACCGTGATGCGGCCCGGGGCGTTGCCAGAAAGGGTCGTAGACATAGCGATCCATCTTCCCATCACCCGGTTCCCGTGGGTGCCCAGGCTCGCCACCAGCCCGACGCCACCAGGATCAGCGCGCGGACTGGGCCCGCAGGTCGGCGAGCACCGGCGGCAACCCGACGAGCAACAACAACAGCGCCGGAGGCACAAGGGTCAGGAAGCCGTACGCCGGGTAACCGAGCGCGCCGACCACGCCGCCGACGAAGAAGAGCCCGACCAGGAGAGCCAGAATGCCCAGCTTGCTGCGATCTGCGACCACCGGGTCGCGGTCGTGACTGCGGTGCAGATAGCTGAACTTGCCGAGCTCGATGCCGATGTCGGTGACCATTCCGGTGACATGGGTGGTGCGGATCTGCGCGTCCGAGACCTTCGTGATGAGCGCATTCTGCAGACCCATCGTCAGGCAGAGGATGGCGACGAAGACCAGGTTTCGATGGGCCCACACCAGGCGATCTGCGAGCAACCCGAACAACAGGATGAGCATCGCCTCGGCGCGAGTACGTTCGCGAACTTGCCGTGCAGGTCGCGACGGCGACCCCAGTTGAAGATCCACGCGCAGGCCATCGCGCCGAGCAGGAAGCTCGCGATCGCGAGGGCGCCGATACCGACGAAGCGCAGCTTGCCCTCGGCGAGGCTGTCGGCGATGCCTGCGGTGATGCCGGTCATGTGGGAGGTGTAGACCGCGACAGCGACGAATCCGACGGAGTTGAGGACGCCGGCGACGAAGGCCATCAGGCCGGCGAGCGCGACATTCAGCCGTGGGGTGCGGGTCGAGCCTGACAGCCGCATCAGCACATCGACGACAGCAGCCATGCGCGTATCGAACCAGGCCTGGCCGATCGCCGCCGAATTCAGGCTTGCAACAGCCGGCGAACCGTCTCGCCGCACCGGTGTGCGACGTCGACGGAACGCACCGGCCCGCCGGCTCCAACGTCGCGGGCAGTGGTGCCGTGCACCAGCACACCCGCTGCGGCAGCCTCGTCCACGGGTAGCCCCCCAGCCAGCAGAGCCCCGACGATTCCGGCGAGGACGTCGCCCGAGCCCGCCGTGGCCAACCACGGCGAACCATCCGCCTGCGTGATGACCGGACGACCGGACGACCTCGGCGGGACGATCACCGTCACCGCGCCCTTGAGCAGCACGGTGGCGTCCAGCAGGTCGGCCACCTGCTGCGCCGCTTCCACTCCGGACTTCTGCGAGCAGCCGAGGCGCTCGGCCAACCGGGACAGTTCACCCGCATGCGGTGTGAGCAGCGTTGGGCCAGAGCGGGGTTCATCGATGAGCTCCAACGCACCCGCGTCCAGCAGCACGGGCAGATCCGACTCGAAGATCTCGTCGACGAGACCGGGTGCCCCGCCGCGACCGTCCCAGCCGGAACCGAGCGCCCACGCCTGCACCCGTCCTGGTCCGGGCACCACCTCCGGAGCGGCCGCCAACACGAGGTCGGTCGCGTTACCGGGACCGACGTAGCGCAGCATCCCGACGCCCACTGTGACGGCCGCAACCGCGCCGAGAACGGCTGCTCCCGGGTAGGTCTCGCTTCCGGTCACCAAACCGAGCACGCCGCGCGAGTACTTGTCGTCGTACGCGGTGGGCACCGGCCACCGGCGGTCGACATCCGCTGCCTCGTAGCGCACCACCGCCGGCGAATCAGGCTCGGGCACACCGATGTCGACCACCGTCAGTTGCCCGCAGGCCAGTTCGCCCGCCGGCAACAGATGGCAGGGCTTCAGGAGGCTGAAGGTGACCGTCTCGTCCGCAAAGAGACTGGGTGCCGACACCAGGCCCGCAGGATCGAGGCCCGAGGGCAGGTCGACGGCCAGCAGGTAAGCGTCTGCGGCAATGAGTTCGTTCAAGCCGACGAGGTGCTCGGAAAGACCGGGCGTCGCGCCGATGCCCACGATGCCGTCAATCACCAGATCCGCTTCACTGAGGGCAGTCGTGACCTCGTCCGAAGGCTCACCTCCGCGCCACTCCAGAGCAATGACGCCTTCTGCTTCGGCAGTGCGCAGACCTGCCTCATGAGTGCGCGAGCCGACCAGCACGGCGACCACATTCGTCCCGGCCTCGGCCAGATGTGCAGCCGCGTACAGGGCATCGCCGCCGTTGTCTCCCGACCCGGCCAGCACGACCACCCGGTCGCCCTCGGTGAGTCGTGCCCAGGCCACCTGCCCCAGGCCGAGCGCGGCTCGCTGCATCAACTCGCCCTCGTCGAGCGCGGCCCGCACCTCGTCCTCGGCAGCACGGACGTCGGCGATGCTGTAAGCACGGATCACGTTGTCTCCTGGTCGATTTCGAAGGCGTCGGGCACATCCGGATTCATTCTTGTGGATCCCTCGGCGATGACGACAGCAGTGACGAAATCCCCGTCGTGGGAGATCGACAGGTGGAACCGCTCCACCCCCAGATCGCGAGCGCGGGCCGCGACAGTGCCGGTCACCCGGAAGTAGGGCTGCCCGGCCGGGGTCTTGTGCACGACGGCATCCGTCCAGTGCAGATTTCCCGGGGCGCCGAGGGCCTTGGCGATGGCTTCCTTGGCGGCGAAACGTCCGGCGATCGAAGACGGCGCACCCGCCTGCTCACTCTGGGTGAACAGGCGGGTGCGTAATGCCGGGGTGCGTTCGAGCGCGGCGGAGAACCGGTCGATCACGACCAGGTCGATGCCGACGCCCAGGATCACTCGACCGTGACCGACTTCGCGAGGTTGCGCGGCTGGTCGACGTCCAGGCCCTTGGCGGTCGAGAGCTCGAGCGCGAAGACCTGGAGCGGGACGACGGTCAGCAGCGGCTGCAGCAGCGGCGAGGTGTGCGGCACGCGGATGACCTCGTCTGCGAATGGCACGACGGCCTCGTCGCCCTCTTCGGCGATCACGAGCGTGCGGGCACCGCGAGCGCGGATCTCCTGGATGTTGGAGACCACCTTGCCGTGCAGGCCGTGCGGGGTGTCGGGGCCCGGGACGATGATGAAGACCGGCTGACCGGCGTCGATCAGGGCGATCGGGCCGTGCTTGAGCTCACCGGCAGCAAAGCCCTCGGCGTGGATGTAGGCCAGTTCCTTCAGCTTGAGCGCACCCTCCATTGCGATCGGGAAGCCCACCTGACGTCCGAGGAAGAGCACCGAGCGGGTGTCGGACATGAAGCGAGCGATTTCGCGCACGCGGCCCATCGAGCCGAGCAGTTCCTCGATCTTCTCCGGCACGCCGTGCAGTTCGGCCAGCACACTCTTGGCATCCTGCGCGAAGGTGCCGCCACGCAGCTGCGCGAGGTAGAGACCCAGGATGTAGCAGGCGGTGATCTGGGCCAGGAATGCCTTGGTGGAGGCGACGGCGATCTCCGGGCCGGCGTGGGTGTAGAGCACTGCATCCGACTCACGCGGGATCGTCGACCCGTGCGTGTTGCAGATGCTGATGGTGCGGGCACCCAGGTCACGGGCGTGCTTGACCGCCATGAGGGTGTCCATCGTCTCGCCCGACTGGCTGATCGAGACCACGAGCGTGCGCTCGTTGACGATCGGGTCGCAGTAACGGAACTCGTGTGCGAGAGCGACCTCGACCGGGATCCGGGTCCAGTGCTCGATCGCGTACTTCGCCACCATGCCGGCGTATGCGGCCGTACCGCAGGCGACGATGGTGATGCGGTCGACCGACTTCAGCTCTTCCTCGCTGATGCGCAGCTCGTCGAGCACGAGTTCGCCGTTGTCGTCGGTGCGGCCCAGCAGCGTGTCGGCGACGGCGTGCGGCTGGTCGTTGATCTCCTTCTCCATGAAGGTGTCGTAGCCGCCCTTTTCCGCCGCGGCAGCGTCCCAGGTGACCTCGAAGCGCTTGCCCTGCGCAGGCGAGCCGTCGAAGTTGATGACCTCGACGCTGGTGGGGGTGATGGTGGCGATCTGGTCCTGCTCCATCTCCATCGCCTGCTTGGTGTAGCCGATGAAGGCGGCGACGTCGGAACCGAGGAAGTTCTCGCCCTCGCCGAGACCGACGACCAGGGGGCTGTTGCGACGGGCGCCGACGACGACGTCGGGCTGGTCGGCGTGCACCGCGAGGAGGGTGAACGCACCTTCGAGTCGCTGGACGACGCGTCGCATCGACTCGGTGAGGTCGCCGTCGAATTCCTTGGCGAGCAGTTGTGCGACGACTTCGGTGTCGGTCTCGCTGGCGAACTCGACGCCGTCGTCGAGCAGTTCGTTCTTGAGGCTGTGGAAGTTCTCGATGATGCCGTTGTGGATCAACGCGAACTTGGAGTCAGTGCCGCCGCGGTGCGGGTGGGCGTTCTCGTCCGTCGGGCCGCCGTGGGTGGCCCACCGGGTGTGACCGATCGCGGTGCGCGATGCGTCGAGCGGGTGCGCCTTGATCTCCGCGACGAGGTTGGCGAGCTTGCCGGAACGCTTACGAACCTCGACCGTGTCGTCGCAGACGAGAGCAACTCCCGCCGAGTCGTAGCCACGGTATTCCAACCGCGCCAGACCCTCCATCACAACCTCGAGGGCGCGCTGGTCATCGGCCGCGCCGACATATCCGACAATTCCACACATGGGCGACAGCCTAGAGCCTTGCGAGACCCTCGCCCGACCACTTCGGTACTGCATCGGTCAGAATGTGACGCGTGTCCCGCCCGACCACTTCGGCAGAGTCGCCGTATCTGGAGTTCAGCCGCGCCCAATGGGCCCGGCTGCGTGACTCCCACCCGATGAGCCTGACGCTGGAGGACGTCCGCCGACTGCGCGGCGCCGGCGATCATCTCGACCTTGCCGAGGTGGAGGAGGTCTACCTCCCCCTCTCCCGACTGCTCAACTTCTATGCCGGGGCCACGGCCGGGCTGCATCGCGTCACATCCGACTTCCTCGGCGAGCGCCCGGAGAAGACGCCGTTCATCATCGGCGTCGCCGGATCGGTCGCCGTGGGCAAGTCGACCACCGCGCGCATCCTGCAGGAACTCCTGGCCCGCTGGGAGGGCACGCCCCGTGTCGAGCTCATCACCACCGACGGTTTCCTCTTCCCCAACGCCGAGCTCGAGCGGCGCGGGATCCTGAACCGCAAGGGTTTTCCGGAGTCGTACGACCGCCGCTCGCTGGTGCGCTTCGTCGCCGAGGTGAAATCGGGCAAGCACGAGGTGAGCGCGCCGGTCTACTCCCACCTCACCTACGACATCGTCGAGGGCGAGCGCATCGTCGTCCGGCAGCCCGACGTCCTGATCGTCGAAGGGCTCAACGTGCTGCAACCCTCACAACCTGTCGCCGGGCGCCGCAACACACTGGCGGTGTCGGACTACTTCGACTTCTCGGTCTACGTGCACGCGCGCGAGCCCGATATCCGGTCGTGGTACGTCAACCGGTTCCTGGGGCTACGGGGCACGGCATTCGCCGACCCGGATTCCTACTTCCACCGGTACGCCTCTCTCACCGACGAGGAAGCGGTCGTGCGGGCCAATCAGATCTGGGACGAGATCAACCGGCCCAACCTCATCGAGAATGTCGCCCCGACCCGCAGCCGGGCCACCCTCGTGTTGAGCAAGAGCTCCTCCCACGGCGTGAGCCGGGTGAGCCTGCGCAAGCTCTGAGCTTTGCCGGGCGGGCCCCATCCCGGGCGCGCCCGCAAACGCGGCGGTTCCAGCCACAAACGCGGCGGATACTCGCGGGCGCAGCCGTTGCAGCTACCGCGGGTGAAAGCAGAGGCCGCGGTTGTGCTGGGACGTGGTGCGACTCAGGCCCGCGGCGCCTCGGTGGGTGCCTCGTCAACCTGTTCGTCGTCGCCGAACTCCATTTCGTCCAGCAGGGTGTCGTCGTCCTCGAAGTGCTCTTCCTCGACCGGCGGATTGGCTCGTCGCGCGCGCACCCACAACACCATGTAGATCGCGGCGAAGACCGCGAGCACCCCGAGGCTTCCCAGGAGTCCGCCGAAAATGCTGAACATCAGCCTCGAAGCGCCCGTCGCGGGCGTGCCACCCGTCTCTTCGTTCTCGAAGGTCGGCGCCTCGGAGTTACCCCATGCGGCTCCTCCGACACCCGCCAGAACTGCGAGCGCGAAGCCGATCACCCAATACAGCGCGGTCATCGCGCGATTCCCCACCATGATTCAACACACTGTAGGCAATACGCGTGAATCGGCGTGAGTTGAGCGCCTTTGTCATGCGTGCGACGGCACCGAACTCACGCCGATCCTGCGTCCGACTCAGATGTCGCTGCCTTCGAGCAGATCGGTCACCAGGGCGGCGATCGGGCTGCGTTCGGAGCGGGTGAGGGTGACATGGCCGAACAACGGGTGGCCCTTCAGTTTCTCGATCACCGCGGCGATGCCGTCGTGGCGCCCGACCCGGAGGTTGTCGCGCTGGGCGACGTCATGGGTGAGCACGACGCGCGAGTTCTGGCCGATCCGCGACAGGACGGTGAGCAGGACATTGCGCTCCAACGACTGCGCTTCGTCGACGATCACGAAGGCGTCGTGCAAGGAGCGACCACGAATATGGGTGAGCGGCAACACCTCGAGCAGTTCACGATCCATGACCTCCTCCATCACCTCGCGCGAGACGACGGCGCTCAGAGTGTCGAAGACCGCCTGGGCCCACGGCCCCATCTTCTCGTTCTCGGTGCCGGGTAGGTAGCCCAGTTCTTGCCCTCCGACGGCGTACAGCGGACGGAAGACGATCACCTTGCGGTGCTGGCGCCGCTCCATGACCGCTTCAAGCCCGGCGCACAGTGCGAGCGCCGACTTACCGGTGCCGGCGCGTCCGCCGAGGCTGACGATGCCGACGTCGGGGTCGAGCAGTAGGTCCAGGGCGATGCGCTGCTCGGCCGAGCGTCCGTGCAGCCCGAAGGCGTCGCGGTCGCCGCGCACGAGTCGCACCGACTTGTCGGGCATGACTCGTCCGAGCGCGCTTCCGCGCGGGCCGAGCAGGACAACCCCGCTGTTGCACGGCAGTTCGGCCGCCACGGAGTGTTCGAGACGCGACTCGTCGTAGAGGGTGTCCATCTCCTCGGCGGTGATGTCGAGTTCGGTGATGCCGGTCCAGCCGGTGTCGACCGCCAACTCGGCCCGGTACTCCTCGGCGTTCAGGCCGACGGCCGACGCCTTGACCCGCATGGGGAGGTCCTTGCTCACCACCGTGACATCGCGACCTTCATCGGCGAGATTGCGGGCCACCGCGAGAATGCGAGTGTCGTTGTCTGCCAACCGGAATCCTGCCGGCAGCGAGTTGGGATCGGTGTGGTTGAGCTCGACTCTCAGCGAGCCTCCACCGCCGGTAGGCACGGGCGCGTGCAGCGAGCCGTGTTCGACGCGCAGGTCGTCCAGCATCCGTAGGGCGGAACGGGCGAAGTAGCCGAGCTCTGGGTGGTGGCGTTTGCCTTCGAGCTCTGAGATGACCACGACGGGCAGCACGACCTCGTGCTCAGCGAAGCGGGTGGTGGCGCGGGGATCGGACAACAGCACTGACGTGTCGAGCACGTAGGTGCGGGCCTGCTCGAGATCTGAGGTCATGGCGACTCCTCTTGCCGCGCGCTGATTCGCGGCTACTCGCGGATGGTGTGCCGGTATCGAACCCACTGGGCCGAGACCGGCCCCTTGTCCGCAGCAATCGGTCGCTGCATGAAGTGGGCCTCCCGAACGTCGAACGGGATGTTCGCCGTTGGCTCGAATGTACGTCTGCCGAGCGGCGACATCGCCAGCCACGACGCGCGTGTCGCCGCTTTCATCGAGTGTTATCCGATGCTCCACGCACCGTTCACCACACCAGAATCACGCGTCACAGTTGTCACGCGAAGTGTGTGAGCTACTTGCCCATCCTGCGGTCGCGATCCGCATAGGCCCGCAATGCACGGAGAAAGTCGACGCGGCGGAAGAAGCCGACCCGACGACGCGGATGCGCAGAGCCTGCGAAGCGCATCCGCGAGAGGAGGGGCGCCATCCAGAACAGGACGGACGCCGCGTCGACTCCTACTTGCCCATCCTGCGATCGCGATCTGCGTAGGCCCGCAATGCACGGAGAAAGTCGACGCGGCGGAAGTCAGGCCAGTAGGCCTCGCAGAAGTAGAACTCGGAGTAGGCGCTCTGCCAGAGCAGGAAGCCGCCGAGACGTTGCTCACCGGACGTGCGGATCACCAGGTCGGGATCGGGTTGGCCCTTGGTGTAGAGGTGTTCGGCGATGTGCTCGACGTTGAGGATCTCGGCGAGCTGTTCGATGGAGGTGCCGTCGGCGGCGTGTGCCCGCAGGAGTGAGCGCACCGCTTCGGCGATCTCCTGGCGTCCGCCGTATCCGACGGCGATGTTGACGATGAGTCCGTCGACGTCGGCTGTCTGCGCGGCGGCTTCGGCGAGCACCTGTTGGGTGCGTTGCGGCAGCATCGCGAGCGCGCCGACGGGGTTGATGCGCCAGTGCATACGTCCGGCGAGTTCGGTGACAACGCCTTCGATGATCGCGACCAGCGGCTCGAGTTCGTCGGCGGGACGGTTGAGGTTGTCGGTGGAGAGCAGCCAGAGGGTGACGACCTCGACGTCGGCTTCCTCACACCATCCGAGGAACGGGGCGATGTTGTCGGCGCCTGCCTTGTGGCCGGCTGCGGTGTCGGTGCCGCGGGCCTTGGCCCAGCGTCGATTGCCGTCGAGCATGACGCCGACGTGCCGCGGGAGGTTCTCGGTCGGCAGGGAGCGCGCGAGGTGACGCTCGTACGCGCTGTAGACCAGGTCACTCGGTCCGCGCATTGCGCTGTTCTCCTTCGCCTGACGGGTCGCCCACAGGTACACGATATGCCTGTGCCACATCGCCGGTGCTCCGACGCCGCGGACAGGCGAGGCGGTTCCGGACAAACGGTCATACGATCGACTCATGAGCCAGATCGGGCAACGCGTCGAACAGATGCAGGAGGACGCCGCCGAACTCTTCGAACGGGTGAAGCCGCGGCTGCGGGGATGGCTGCACACGGGCATGTTCCCCACGGCCATGGTCGCGGGTTTGCTGCTGACCGTCATCGCTCCCACCGTGCGCGAACGCATCGGGACGGCCGTCTTCACCCTCACTGCCGGAATGCTCTTCGGCATCTCGGCGGTCTACCACCGCGGCACGTGGTCACCGGGCTACGAGGGCCTACTGAAGCGCTTCGACCACGCCAACATCTTCCTGATCATCGCCGGCACCTACACGCCCTTCGCGCTCACCCTGCTTCCCCATCCGCAGGACACCCAACTGCTGGTGATCGTGTGGAGCGGGGCGATCGCCGGCGTGCTCTTCCGGGTGCTGTGGGTCAGAGCTCCGCGCTGGTTGTACGTGCCTATTTATGTCGCGCTCGGCTGGGTGGCGGTTTTCTATTTCAAACCGCTCTACGAGCAGGGCGGTCTGCTGATCGTCACGCTCATCACCATCGGTGGTCTGCTCTACACCGCGGGCGCCGTGGTGTACGGGCTCAAGCGTCCGGATCCGTTCCCGAAGTGGTTCGGCTTCCACGAGATCTTCCACGCGCTGACGCTCTTGGCATTCAGTGCGCATTTCGCGGCGGTCGTGCTGGCCATCCTGCGCGATCGGTGATCCCCCACCGACGTCGGGTCAGACCTCGCCGGCGTCGCCCCGACCGTCGGCATTCTCCTGCTTGTGCTTGCTGGTGAGGTCGCCTGATTCGTAGCGCATCCGGCGCAGCCGGGTGTTCATGCTGCGGAAGAGGAACCAGCACGACACCGCCAGGAAGAACAACACCAGGAAGCCACCGAGACCGGCGGTGATGTTTCCGGCCGGGGTGGGGGCGCTGAGCATCAGGCCACCGTCCGTTCACGCAGTTCGTCGATCGCAAGCGACGGCGGGTTGATGGCAAGGTTGTCAGCTTCGGCGACGGATCCGAGGCCGGCGAAGAGGTCGTCCTCGCCCTCCGGCGCGGTGACGTACGACAGCGCGAGCTCGAATTCCTCGGTGGGCCACAACTGGGCTTGTTCCTGCGCCGACAGTGCGAAGAACGAACCGTCGGGGTCGATCTGGGTGGCGTGCGCCAACAGCGCCCGCTCCCGGTGGCCGAAGTAGTCGGAGCACTCGATGCGGGTGGTGACCCGCACCGGCCCGCGCTCGTCCCAGCGCGACAGCCATTCGGCGAAGGGCGACTCCTTGCCGCGCTCCATCAGACCTTCGTGCATCGCCGCCAGCTTTTCCCGGGAGAAACCGCGGTCGTAGTAGAGCTTCAGCGGCTGCCACGGAGCACCCGCGTGTGGGAAGGCATCCGGGTCGCCAGCGGCACGGAAGGCTGCGAGCGACACGTCGTGACACATGATGTGGTCGGGGTGGGGGTAGCCACCGTTCTCGTCGTAGGTGGTCATGACGTGCGGACGGAACTCGCGGATCACCCGCACCAGCGCCTCGGTGGTGACATCGAGGGGCTCCAGCGCGAAGCAGCCGGCCGGCAGCGGCGGAAGCGGATCGCCTTCGGGCAGACCGGAATCGACGAAACCGAGCCAGGTGTGCTCGATGCCCAGCACCTCCTGCGCGGCGGCCATCTCGCGGCGGCGCACCTCACTGAGATCACGCTTGATCTCCGGGTCGTTCTGCAAGCGCGGGTTGAGGATGTCTCCCCGTTCGCCACCGGTGCAGGTGGCAACCATCACCGGGTGGCCTTCGGCGACGTACTTCGCCATCGTCGCCGATCCCTTGCTCGACTCATCGTCCGGATGCGCGTGCACCGCCAGGAGTCGCAGCTGCTGCGTCACAGGTTCACCTCGTCGTTTCTTGTCACTGACCGCCGCATATTCTCTCATCCCATGAGCATCGACCCGGACGGTCTCTCCGCCGAGGAGGAGGAGCGCAGCGCGCCAGGCTTGGTGGGCACTTTCAGCAGGAAGTGGTGGTCGTTCGGCGGCGTCGCGATCGTCCTCACCAGCATCGTGGCTATCTGGTTCGGCATCTCGGCCACCCGGGGAATCTCGTGGAATCCGGTCGCGGTGAAGATCACGAGCCCGCAACAGGTCGATGTCACCTTCGATGTCACCGATCAGGACGGCCGCGCGGTCAGCTGCACGATCGTGGCGTACGACCTCGACCACACCACAGTCGGCCGCACCCAGGTCGACCTACCGGCCAGCTCACTCAGCAGCACCCGTTACACCCGATCGGTCCGGACGATCGCCCCCGCGGTGACCGGCGAAGTCACCCGCTGCGAACTTCGCTGACACCCGCGTACGTAGCCTGCGGGTCTGCACGAATGGCGTTTCGGTGTGACAGCGGTCGCATCTGCGCGTAATATCGGACTTTCACGTATCGCAGGTCTGGGCCTCGCCATCAAGCGCGAGCCGCCCGGACCTTCAGTTTTACTACGCATGGCGGGAAAGCCCCGCCACAAGGGAGATGACCGTGACCAGCACTGCGGACGCTTCGGCGACCTTCCTCACCCAGGAGGCTTACGACCGCCTGAAGGCCGAGCTCGACCACCTGTCGGGCGAGGGTCGCCACGAGATCGCCAAGCGCATCGAAGAGGCTCGCCTCGAGGGCGACCTGAAGGAGAACGGCGGCTACCACGCGGCCAAGGACGAGCAGGGCAAGATGGAAGCTCGCATTCGTCAGCTCCAGGCCCTCCTTCGCAACGCCACTGTCGGTGAGAAGCCGGCCGATGACGGCGTTGTCGAGCCGGGCATGGTCGTCACCGTCGAACTGCTCGGCGACACTGAGAAGTTCCTGCTCGGCAGCCGCGAGATCGCCGACGACTCCGGCTTGGAGGTCTACTCGGAGAAGTCGCCGATGGGTGCCGCCATCCTGAACAAGAAGAAGGGCGAGAGCACCGAATACTTCGCCCCGAGCGGCAAGGCCATCAAGGTGAAGATCATCGACGCCGTGCCTTACGACGGCTGATCCAGACCCACACTCACACTCATACGAAGGCCGCCCGGTCAGCCGGGCGGCCTTCGTCGTGTCGTCACATGATCGCCCCGAGCTACTTGGCCACTGCCTTCTGGTACGCCCGGGTCGAGAGCGGGACGAAGATCGCGAGCAGCACCACGGCCCAGATCGCGGTGTAGAGAGTGGGGTGCTGCAACGCCCAGGTGTACCGGGTCGCCTTCTCCACGGCAGCGTGGTCGGCACCGCCGGAGAGCGCGTACAGGTTGCCGAAGTTCTCCCGCGCTGCCTGCGTGATGGTCGAGACGGGGTTCCATCCGGCGAAGGTCTTCAGCAGGGCGGGCATGTTCTCGGCCGGTACGAAGGTGTTGGCAATGAAGGTGACCGGGAAGATCACCATGAAGGAGGCGTTGTTGACCACCTCCGGCGAGCGCACCTTGAGACCGATGAAGGCGAAGACCCACGAGAGCGCGAACGCGAAACCCAACATCAACAGATAGGCGCCGGCGGCGTCGACGAAGCTGCCCCTGATCCGCCATCCGATGAGCAGACCGGTCAGCGACATCACGACCAGCACCAGGACGTTGTTCAACACATCGGTGAAGGTGCGACCGGTGAGCACGGCGCTGGGGTGCATCGGCAGGGTGCGGAACCGATCGATCACACCCTTCTGCATGTCTTCGGCCATCATGAAACCGGTGATCGTGGCGCCGAAGATGATCGTCTGGGTGAAGATGCCCGCCATCATGAACTCGCGGTAGCCACCCTGGACGCCTGCACCCGAACCGGCGAGCGAGCCGAAGACATAACCGAAGAGCAGCACGAACATGATCGGCTGCAAGGTGCTGAAGATGATGAGGTCGGGCACCCGCTTGATCTTCAACAGGTTGCGCTTGGCGACGGCCGTGGCGTCGCTGAAGAACTCGTTCATCACGCCACCTCTCCCTCTGCGTCGTCGCCGGCATCGGCGCTCTCGGCGCTGCGCCCGGTGAGCGACAGGAACGCATCATCAAGGGTTGGCCTGCGAATCCCGATGTCCTGCACGGCAATCGACTCCTCGTCCAACCGGCGCACGGCGGCCAACAAGGACTGCGTGCCTCCTTCGACCGGCACGGTGATGCGACGGCCGTGGGCATCGGAGTTGACCTCACCCGAGCCGATCCGGCCCAGCACGCGGACGGCGTCCTCGACCCGCTCGGAGTCAGCGACGGTGATCTCCAGGCGTTCGCCGCCGACCTGCGCCTTGAGCTGGTCGGCCGTGCCTTCAGCGATGATGCGGCCGTGGTCGATCACCACGATGTTGTCGGCCAACCGGTCGGCCTCCTCGAGGTACTGAGTGGTGAGCAGCACCGAGGTGCCCTCACCGACCAACTGGGTGATGACCTCCCACATGTCCCCGCGGCTGCGTGGATCGAGACCGGTGGTGGGCTCGTCCAGGAAGATGACCGGCGGCCGGGCCACCAGCGCGCCGGCGAGGTCGAGCCGGCGCCGCATGCCTCCGGAGTAGGTCTTGGCCGGGCGGTTGGCGGCGTCCTCGAGCCGGAACTGCGCGAGCAGTTCACGCGCCCGCGCCTGGGCGGCCTTACGTCCCAAGTGGTAGAGCCGGCCGACGAGTTCGAGGTTTTCGTAGCCGGTCAGGTATTCGTCGACAGCGGCGTACTGACCGGAGACGCCGATCTTGCGCCGGACGTCCTGCGCCTGGGTGGTGACATCGGCGCCGGCCACTCGCGCGCGTCCACCGTCGAGCGGGATGAGGGTGGTCAACATGCGCACGGTGGTCGTCTTGCCCGCGCCGTTGGGGCCGAGCACGCCCAGCACACTACCTTCGGGCACCTGCAGGGAGATGCCGTCGACCGCCTTCACGTCCTTGTAGTGCTTGAGGAGATCTTCAGCTTCGACCGCGAGCGCCATTCGTACACTCTGCCAGCCGACACCGACAGCCCACGACGGCGGAGCGCAGACTTGACGCAGTCTTGACTCAGGAAGCCGCGAACGCGGCAGCCAATGCCAGCAGCGAGCAGGCTGCCACCAGTCCACCCCAGAGGCGTCGTGTCTGGCCCGGACGCGACGGCAGCGGCGCCGGGTTTTCCTTGGCCGGCCGCGCGTAGACCGAGCTGACCTGTGGCATCGGACGAGCCTTCTGGTCGAAGGGACCGCCCTGGTGTCGGCGCTCCCAACCACGCATCATCGCCACCTGCCGTCGGTCGTCTTCCCATGTGGCGGTGTCGCGAGCCGCACTGATGAACAGCCCGATGGCCGCGCCGCCCAACGCCACGGCCACGACGAACAGGATCACTGCAGACTCATGCAGGTCACCCCAGAGCTTCGTCCAGGTCGGCGATGAGGTCGTCGACGTCCTCGATGCCGACCGAGAGTCGGATGAGGTCGCCGGGCACCTCGAGTTCGGTGCCCTTGACGCTGGCGTGGGTCATCCGTCCGGGGTGCTCGATGAGCGACTCGACACCGCCAAGCGACTCCCCCAGCGTCCAGATCTTCGTGCGGGCGATCGCGTCCACGGCGTTCTGCTCTCCGCCGGCCAGTTGGAAGCTGACCATGCCGCCGAAGCGCTTCATCTGGCGAGCCGCGACGTCATGACCGGGGTGGCTCTCCAAGCCCGGGTAGTAGATGTGCGTGACGTCCTGACGCGTCTGGAGGTACTCCACCACTTTCTCGGCGTTGGTGCAGTGCTGCTCCATACGCACCGCGAGCGTCTTCAGCCCGCGCAGCACGAGCCAGGAGTCCATCGGCCCGGCCACCGCGCCGAGCGAGTTCTGGTGGAAGGCGATGCGATCGGCGGTGTCCTCGAAACCGGGCACCGTGACGCTCTTATTCACCACGAGCGCTCCGCCCACGACATCGCTGTGACCGCCGGCGTACTTGGTGGTGGAGTGCATGACCACGTCGGCGCCGAGCGCGAGTGGTTGCTGCAAGTAGGACGAGGCGAAGGTGTTGTCGACCGCGAAAAGCACGCCGGCCTCGTGGGCGATCTGCGCGATGGCCGCGATGTCGGCAATGCCCAGCAGCGGGTTGGTGGGCGTTTCGATCCAGATCATCTTGGTGACGCCCGGCCGGATCTCGCCGCGGATGGCGTCGGGGTGGGCCACCTTGGCCAGGCTGTAGTCGACGCCCCACGGCTTGAGCACCTTGTCGATCAACCGGAAGGTGCCGCCGTAGGCGTCGGTCGGGATGATGATGTGGTCGCCCGGCTTGAGCAGCGCCCGCATCAGGGTGTCCTCGGAGGCAAGGCCGGAGGCGAAGGCGTAACCGCGTTCGCCGCCTTCGATCGCCGCGAGGCATTCCTCGAGCGCGGTGCGGGTGGGGTTGGCCGAGCGGGAGTACTCGTAGCCCTCACGGAACCCGCCGACGCCGTCCTGCTTGTAGGTCGAGGTCTGGTAGATCGCGGGGGTGACCGATCCGGTGCGGGGGTCGGGTTCAGACCCCGCGTGGATGGCGCGAGTGGAGAATCCGGGCTGTTCGATACTCATGCGCAAACCCTACTTCCGCACAAAACCGGCGGCCGGCACCCTCCGCACACAAACCGGACGCACATCGCACACTTCTGCTCCGAAAATGTGCGATGTGCGTCCGGTTTGTGGCCGAGAGTGCCGGCCCCTGTCAAAGCTCAGAGCTACTCAGAGCGCCGTGGCGAGCGCCTTCCAGTCGATACCGGCCGGAGCGCGGTCGACAACGGTCTGCAACAGACCCAGGCGCGCTGCCTTCACGGCCGGGTCGTCGGCCATCACCAACACCTCGTCGAAGAAGGTGTTGAGCGGCGTCACGACCGGCTGTGCGTCCTCGGCCCAGCGCACCAGGCCCTCCCCACGCAGGTCGGGCAGTTCGTCGACGTAGACCACGAGCGCCTTCTCGGCGTCCTCCACCAGCAACGCGCGATCGAACTGCGCCGGCGTGCCCTCGGGGACGATGCGGGTGATGCGCTGGGTCACCTCCACCAGCGCCTCGAAGCCGTCGCGAGACCCCGCCGCGTGGATGTCCTGCAGCGCCTGCTCCGCCTTGCCCGGCGCGCCGGTGAGGGGTGCGACAGCCGCGACCAGACCGGCCGAGACGCCTTCGTCACGCAGCTGCTGCTGGAACCGTCCCTCGATGAATTCCTGTGCAGCAGTGAGTGATTCGTCGCTCACCTCGACGCCCTGCTGACGTAGGCGAGCGCCGGCCACGGCCAGGCCACCCTCCACGGTCACTGCGGCGAGTTCGGGGCGGGCGCGCAGGATGCTGGCCAGACCGAGTGCGGCGCGGCGCAACGCGAAGGGATCTGACGAGCCGGTCGGCTTGGCGCCGATCGCGAACATCGCCGCCAGCAGGTCGAAGCGATCGGCGAGCGCCAGCAGTGCTCCGGGCACCGACTGCGGCAGGGCGTCGCCGGCCGAGCGCGGCAGCTCCATCTCCCACAGGGCGTCGGCGACAGCGGGCTTCTCCCCCGCCTTCGTGGCGTACTCCTTGGCCATCACCCCGGCCAGCGACGACAGCTCCACCACCATCTGGGACGAGAGGTCGAACTTCGCGAGTTCGCCTGCGCGAGTGACGATTTCACGATCGTCGCTCGGGAGGTCGAGCTGGTCGGCGAGGGAGGCAGCGACGTCCTTGATGCGCCCCGCGCGGTCGGCCATGGAGCCGAGCCGGTCCTCGAAAGTGAGCTTCTCGATGCCGCTGCGCAACTGGGCGAGGTCGACCTTGAGATCGGCGTCGTAGAAGAAGGCGGCGTCCTCGTAACGGGCGCGCAGCACCGACTCGTTGCCTGCTCGCACGACCGCGTCGTCGCAGGCGCCGTTGGCCATGGTGATGAAGTAGGGCATCAGCGCGCCGTCTGTGCCGCGCACCGGCAGGTAACGCTGGTGCTTGCGCATCACCGTGGTGAGGATCTGCTCGGGCACACGCAGGTAACGCTCCTCGAACGAGCCGAGGATGCCGTGCGGTTGTTCCACGAGGTTGGTGATCTCGTCGACCAGATCGCTCTCGTCATCGAAATCGACTGTGCCGCCGACCGATTCGGCGAGTGCACGCGCTTGCTCCACGACCGAGGCCCGTCGCGCGGCCGGATCGAGCACGATGCCCTTGCCGTCGAGCAGTGTCACCAGTTCGTCCGCGGCTGCAACCGGCACCAGCGGCTGGGCGTCGGTGCGCTGGACGTAGGTGGTGCGGCCGGTGCGCAACTGCGAGATCTGCGCGGGCACCAGGTCGGCTCCCCAGAGCGCGACCACCCAGCGCACGGGGCGGCTGTAGGTGAGCTCGGGGTCGCTCCACCGCATGTTCTTGTCGGCACGCAGCGCGCCGATCGCCGCAGTGGTCAGCTCCCCGAGCACGGTGAGGACGTCACGTCCCGGCTGGGCGACTTTCACCGCGACGTGCTCGGCGCCGTCGAACTCCGCTCGCACCAGGTCATCGACCGAGACCTTCTGGCCCCGGGCGAATCCCTCGACGGCCTTGGTCGGGTTGCCCTCTGCGTCGAAGGCAGCCGCGACCTTGGGGCCCTTGCGCAGGGTTTCGGCGTCCGGCTCCTGAGCGCTCACGGTGGCGACGGTCGCAACGATGCGGCGCGGGGTGCCGACGACCGTCGCGTCGCCGTATTCGAGGCGCGAGGCGGCAAGGCCGTCGGTGAGTGCTTGGCGCACCTGGGCGATGGCCTGCTCGACGACATGCGGCGGCAGTTCCTCGACGCCGATCTCCAGGGCGAACGTCTGCGGCTGGTCGGAGCTGGGCTGCGTCGCACCAGCTTCCCCCTGCGCGGGCGCAAGCACGGAGTTGCCGATCTGCATCGAGGGCAGCGTCGACTTCAGCAACGGGTTGCCGAGCTCTTCGCGGCGCTCGGTCCACAGGCCGCCGGCCTCACGGGCGAGCTTGCGCATGAGGGAGAAGGAGCGGGCACGCTCGGTGGTGGAGACGGCGCCGCGGCTGTCGAGCACGTTGAAGGCGTGCGAGCTCTTCAGCACGTAGGTCCAGGCCGGCACCGGCAGACGGGCGTCGATCATGCGCTGCGCCTCAGCGGTGTAGTGGCCGAAGAGCTCACGGTTCGTCGGCACGTCCGCGGTGTCGAGGTAGTACTTCGACATTTCGTACTCGTTCTGGCCGAACGCTTCGCCGTAGGTGATGCCCGGCGCGTACTGCATGTCCTTGAAGTGCGAGACGCCCTGCAGCGCCATCATGATGCGCTCGATGCCGTAGGTCAGTTCGACGCTGACCGGCTCGAGGTTCTGCCCCACCACCTGCTGGAAGTAGGTGAACTGGGTGACCTCCATGCCGTCCAGCCAGACCTCCCAGCCCAGGCCCCAGGCACCGATCGCCGGCTGCTGCCAGTTGTCCTCGACGAAGCGGACGTCGTGGGCGTCCAGGTCGATGCCGAGAGCTTCCAGCGACTCCAGGTAGAGCTCCTGCGGGTTGCCCGGGTCGGGCTTGAGGATCACCTGGAACTGGGTGTGGGTCTGCAACCGGTTGGGGTTCTCGCCGTACCGGCTGTCGTCCGGGCGCACCGACGGCTCGACGTAGGCCACTCGCCACGGCTCAGGGCCGAGCACGCGCATGACGGTGGCGGGGTTCATCGTTCCCGCGCCGACCTCGGTGTTGTACGGCTGGACGACCATGCAGCCACGGTCGGTCCAGAACTTCTGCAGGGTGAGGAGGGCTTCTTGAACGGTCAGCACCGCCCAAGGTTATCGAGACTTCAGGCCGTGCCTGACCACCCGTCGAGCCCGCGCTCCCACACCTGCAGCACTCCTTCCCGCCCGTAACCCAGATCGGTGTTGACGGCGAGCATGTGTTTGTTGTCGTCGGCGTTCCAGGTGCGGACGCGGGTGACCTGCGGCAGGTGGTCCATCACCGTCAGCGCAGCGAGCGCTTTCAAACGCAGCCCGAGCCCGTTGCCCCGCGCTTCTCGCAGCACCAGCGTGTCCTGCTGGTAACCGAGGCCCGGGGTGTCCTGCGAGACTTCGATCTGGGTGAAGCCGACCATCATCTCGCCCTCGAAGGCGACCGCTTGGACGATGCGCCGCCCGGCCTCCAGCGCCCAGTCGAGGTTCTCGCGGACGCGCTCGGGCGTCCACGCCTCTTCCTCGACCGTCATGCCACCCTGCGGAGCATCGGTGCTCATCCGTTGTTCGAGCAGCGCGAGGCTCGGCAGCCAATCGTCCGGGATCTCGTCGATCCGCCAGTCGAGCCGGAAGGCAGCGGCGTCCTCGATCCCGTCGCCTGCGGCAAGTTGTTCGAGTCGGCGTCGGTCACCGGGCAGCGGCATCGCGCTGCGAAGGAGTTTCTGGACGCAGGTGAATCCGAACCGTTGCGCAAACTTCGGTCCGCCGGATTCGACTGCGCTGGAAGGGATTTCGGTCTCAGCCTGCACCGTGGTGCGGCCGGCCTCACGCAATGCATTCAGCGCCGACTCAGCCAGGGCGGTGCCCACACCTGACCGCCGGTGTTCCGGGTCGACATGCAACATCAGGAGTCCGAGGTGCTCGTTGTCGCGCAACGGCATCGCGATCGCGGCCATCCCGATGACCTGCTCGCCGTCGATCGCCACGAAATCCTCGAACGCGTACCCGGTGCCTCGGCGGCGGCCCTGCACTTCGGCGAGGGTCCACGCGGAATGCTCGGCGCCCCAGTCGGCCGCACCGCTGCGTGCTTGGACGTCGATCCACTGCTGAGCAAGGACGTCGTCGGAGAGCAGATCAATGGGTCGAACAGTCACTGTCATGGGTCCACGATCTCCGGTTCCACCGGGCGCGAGCAACCAGATTTGGCACCACTGCCCGGCGCAGCAGCGATGCCTTCGATCCCTTCTCCACGTCGTGGTTTGACGCGCCTGGCGTCAGCGCACAAGATCGATCTCCACACTGCACGACAAAGAGAGGGCACCGACATGTACTTCATCGTGGTGAAATTCAAGACCAAGCCGGAGTGGACCGACCGCTGGCTCGACCTGGTGCACGACTTCACCGAGGCGACCCGCAAGGAGCCCGGCAACCTGTGGTTCGAGTGGTCGCGCAGCGTCGAGGAGCCCGACACCTTCGTGCTGGTGGAGGCGTTCACCGACGACGGCGCCGAGCCGCACGTCAACAGCGAGCACTTCAAGAAGGCCACCCAGGAGATGGGGCAGGCGGTCGCCGAGACACCGCGCATCGTCTCCCGTCAGGTCGAGGGCTCCGGTTGGGACGAGATGGGTGAGGTGTCCCCCTCCTGAATCACTTCGACACAAAGCCGACGAACCGCCCAGGGAAGCATCCTGGGCGGTTCGTCGTTGTGCAGAGCATGATCTTCGGCTTCGGACGTCCCACGACCATGGTCACCGCCGATGAGGCACCGCCCGGACGCGCGCAGACCCTCCCCGGCATCCCCGAGACCCACGAGGTGCTCGGCACCTCGCTGCACGGCTCGTGGCCGGACGGCACGCAGGTGATGTACGTCGCCATGGGCTGCTTCTGGGGCGCGGAGCGGATCTTCTGGAAACTGCCCGGAGTGGTCACCACGGCGGTCGGTTACATGGGCGGGTTCACGCCCAATCCCACCTACGAAGAGACCTGCACGGGGCGCACCGGCCACACCGAAGCGGTGCTGGTCGCCTACGACCCGGCCAAGACTTCGCCGGAGTTCCTGCTGAAGGAGTTCTGGGAAAACCACGATCCCACCACGGCCAACCGGCAGGGCAACGACGTCGGCACCCAGTACCGCTCGGCGATCTACTGGACCACCCCGGAGCAGGAGCAGGCTGCGCGGCAGACGCGCGAGGCCTTCCAGAAGGTGTTGCACGACAACGGTTTCGGCGACATCAGCACCGAGCTTCGTTCAGCGCAGGACGCCGGCACCTTCTACTACGCCGAGGGCTACCACCAGCAGTACCTCCACAAGAACCCCGGCGGCTACTGCAACCACGGACCCAACGGCATGACCTGCCCGGTCGGCATCGTGCGCCAGGATCAGCTGCCCTCGCAGCAGGACGTCCTGCCACCGTCCGAGGCCTGACGGGCGTTCAAACGCTAGGGCGCGCGAACTGCCGCGAGCGGCAGCCCGCGCTCGTGCGCCCAGTGTTCCCAGTCCCTGGCCGTTCGGCAGGCGAAGAATGCCTCCAATGATTCGCGGCTGCCATCCACTCGGGACGCCTCCAGGAAGGCCGCCCAGAAGTGCGGCTCCAAGGCGGCGAGCGCGACCCAGCCTTCAGCGGCGGCGTAGATGCCGTACTGCGGCAGCACTCCCCCGATGAAGCCGCCCGGAGTGGTCATACCGTGCTTGGCAGGCTGCGCCAAGTCGGTGGCGACATCGCTGAGCGCGACCTCCCGATAGCTACCCACACCCGTCCGGGCGGCAATGTGGAGTGCGGTGACTGCCTCCGCGACCGCCCGCTCGGCTCCGGCCAGGTCAGCGACGAGAACGGTTGGCAACAAAGGCGGTTGGAGCGTCCCGGCGTGAGCCTGGTAGGTCAGGTCATGGCCTGGGACGTCGGCAGCAACTCCGGGATGACCGACGATCGCAACCTGTGAGAGCCCGGGATGGCGAGCACTCAAGGACGACCAGTCAAGGCCCAGCTTGGCCAGCGCCGTCGGCCGGTTGGACGTGATGAACAACTCGGCGTCCTGCAGGAGCGCGTCGAGTTGCTCTCGACCTGCAGCAGTCTTCAGGTCGACGACGATTACTTCTTGGCCTTGTGACAATTTTGTGTAGTACGCCGGCGCGGCGGCTGCCAACAGATCACCTGCCGGCGGCTCCACCTTGGTGACCTGTGCACCGAGCAACTGCAGCCGGTGCGCGGCGGCCGGACCAGGCAGATTGGTGGCGATACTGACCACCCGAACCCCGGCCAACGGGAGTTGCACATCGTCCATGCGTGGAGCCTGCCACGACAACGTGCAGGCAGGTGCGACGGGGCGACACATGAAGCAAAGCCCAGGTCACGAGCAGATCACTCTTGAGTGACGGTACGAGAAAACTCTTGCCGGTGTGCCCATCCAGGAGGACTATCAACAACAGCGCGAAAGGGGTTCGCGCTACTTTCCGCAAGGGGAACATCATGAAGAGAACTCTCGCCGTTCTGGCGTCCGCGACGACCACTCTGGCCGTCCTCACGATCGCTCCGATCACGACCGACGCGGCGCACGCGACAGCCTGCACGGCTCCCTGGGGATCGCTGCCCAAGACCTCCGCACCGATGACCACCCGCACCGTCAACGCCGTGCGTGTCGGCCAGCACGGATGCTTCGAACGGATGGTGATCGACCTCGGCCGCGGCAGTGGATCGACCGGCTACGACGTGCGCTACGTGAGCCAGGCGGTCGTCGACCCCACCGGTCAGGTGCTGCGCCTACGCGGCAATGCCGTGCTGCAGGTGATCGCCAAGGCACCCGCCTACACCAACACCGGCTGGCCGACCTACCGTCCGGCCAACCGCATGGAAGTGGCGAACGTGGCCGGCTATTTCAACTTCAAGCAGATCGCCTACGGCGCATCCTTCGAGGGTCAGACGCAGTTCTTCATCGGGATGCGCGGACGCCTGCCGATGCAGGCCTTCGTGCTGAACAACGCCGACGGCGGACAACGCCTGGTGGTCGACGTCGTCAACAGCTGGTGAGCTGAAATCCGCACAAACCGGACGCATATCGCACGCTCGAGCACCAACAGCGTCGATTTTGCGTCCGGTTTGTGCGAGCAACCACCCGGACGGGTGCATAAGGGCAGCCTTCGGCGAATTACTGGCGATGTGGCTGGTTAGGCTCGTGCCATGAAGATGAGCGAGAGCCTGGAGCAGGCATTCAACCAGCAGATCACCCTCGAATTCGAAGCCTCCATCGTGTATCGCCAGCTCGCCATCAAGCTGGACGAGATGGATCTTCCCGGCATGGCCGCCTGGTTGCGCCACCAGGCGGACGAGGAGATCGTCCACGCCAACAAGTTCATCGATCACGTCTCCGACCGCGGCAACCACGCCGAGATCGGCGCGATCGCGGCTCCAGCAGTCAAGGTCGAGTCCGTGCTGGACGCGTTCGAGGCCTCGCTCAAGCACGAGGAGCGGGTCTCCGCAGCCATCCGCGAGCTCTACCGCGCGGCCGATAAGGAGGGCGACCTCGACTCCCGCCCGCTGCTCAACTGGTTCCTGGAGGAGCAGGTGGAGGAAGAGGCGACCGTCAGCGAGATCATCGGTCGGGTGAAGTTGATCAAGGACGACGGCCCGGGCCTGCTGCGCCTGGACGAGGAACTCGGCAAGCGCCCGGCCACGAGCACCGAGGCCTGATCACCGAATCTGAGTGACGAACGGCGCCACCCTCGTCAGGGTGGCGCCGTTCGGCTTTGTTGTTCAGCGAGACGCGGTGACCGGTAGCTGGCTTGACCAGGGGAAGTCGATCCACTGGTCGGTGTACTTCCAGACGTAATCGCAGCTCACGATCGTGCGCGACTTCTCGTAGATGCACGCGATCCGCGACTCAGCCACGTGATCGGCAACGAACTCCTGCACCAGTTTCAAGGTCTTGCCGGTATCGGCGACATCGTCGACGACGAGCACCTTCATGCCTGACAGGTCGACCGCAGCAGGGGTGGGCGGCAGCATGATCGGCACGTCCAGCCGCTGATCGACGCCGGTGTAGAACTCGACATTCACGACCGAGACATTCTTCAGGTCGAGTGCGTAACCCAGAGCCCCACCGAAGGGCAGGCCACCCCGGGCGATCGAGAGCACCATGTCGGGCTCGAAGCCTGAATCTACGATGTTCTGCGCGACCTCGCGCACTGCCCGGCCGAAGTCTTCGTAGGTCAGCACTTCACGTTCGTTGCTCATGGCACGATCCTGCCACCGAGGCCTGACCAATCGATGAGCGGCCCACTTGCCATTATTCGAACGAATGTTCGATGCTGGATGCATGAGCATCGCCACCGAAAATCCCGCCGAGGTGCTGGAGGGGCTACGCAGACAGTTGCGCTCGACCGAGTCCGGCGGGCGCCACCACCCGGTGCACCCTGCCCTGCAGCCGGCGATCGGCAACCGCCTGCGGCCCGGATCGGTCTACGGGTTCCTGGGTGGCACCACGCTCGGCATCGGCTTGCTCGCGAGCGCATCGTTATCTGAATCTTGGTGCGGGGCAGTAGGATTCCCCCATCTCGGCCTGGAATCTGCGGACGAATGGGGAGTCGACCTACAGCGCCTGATCCTAGTGCCGAAGATCGCCCCGGACGACTGGCTCAACGCTGTATCGACCCTGATCGAGGCCGTCGACATCGTCATGGCCGCGGCACCCCCGCCACTCACCCCCACCAACAGATCGCGCCTGGAAGCCCGCCTACGCCATCGCGGCGCCGTGCTCCTGGTCGCAGACGCCTGGCCGCGCGCAACCGTCCTGCGCACTCTCTCCTCGCGCTGGCGCGGGCTCTCCTGCGGGCACGGCCACCTGTTGGGGCGCGAACTGACCGTCGAGGCAATTCGCGGCCATCGCAGTACCCGCGCAACAGTGCAATGGCCGCCCCTGGAGTGAGTCCGGGCGAACGCGAGCACCACTTGCCTTGTTCGTACACATGTTCGATACTCGGCAGATGCCCAAGGCCCCCGCACTGACGTCCGCGCCACCTGCGCGCACGTTGGCGCTCTGGTGCCCGAGCTGGCCGGTCGAGGCCGCCCGGCGCTCGCTGGGCAGCGCCGCTCCACCGCGGCTGGCGTTGATCGCAAAAGGTCGGGTCATTGCGGTTTCCCCCGAAGCTGAGGACGAGTCGGTCACCATCGGCCTACGCCTGCGGGAGGCCCAGACCCGCTGCCCCGATCTCACCGTGCTCGCGCACGACCCTGCGGTGGACGAACGCTGGTTCGCTCCGGTGCTGCAAGCAGTCGAGCGGGTCGTCCCGCATGTGCATCTCATCGAGCAGGGTGCGCTCGCCGTGCGCATCACCGGAGCGGCCCGCTTCTACGGCAGTGAGGACGCCGTGGTCGAGTTGCTGCTCGACCAACTGGCCGAACTCCACCTTGACGACGTGCGCATGGCGGTGGCTGACGGGGTGTTCCTCGCCGAGCAAGTGGCGCGTAACACCACCGTCGACTGTCCGGTCACCAACCTGCCCTCGCCCCAGACTGCAGCCTTCCTGCGCACCCTGCCCGTCTCCACCGTCGCAGCCGCAGTCGGCGACCCAGCGCTGGCAGAAACCCTGCGCCGCATGGGAATTCGCAACCTTGGAGCTTTCGCGAAGCTACCCCGCGCACAGGTGCATTCCCGATTCGGCGAGGCCGGACGCCGCGCCCACCAGCTCGCCTGGGGCGAAGACTCCCCCGTGCTGCCCACCCATCCGATCCCGGACGATTTCACCGTTCAGGCGGTCTGCGAACACCCCAGCAACGATGCCGCCCTGATCACCAGGATCAGCGAACCGATCGCGGCCACCCTGACCGACCGTCTGCGCACCCGCTCACTGGTGTGTCACGAAGTGCGTATCACCCTGACCACCTCGGCAGGGCATCTGCACGAACGCACCTGGCGGCATGCCTGGCCGTTCACGACGCACGACATCACCGAACGGGTGCGCTGGCAACTGGAAGATCTCGCCACCCACGCACACCGGAGTGACCGCTCCGACGGAGTGACCGTGGTGGAGATCGTCGCCGAATCACCCACGCAGGCGGCCGCCCACGCACCGGGCCTCTGGGGCGAGCGTCCCGACCAGCACATCACCCAGATGGTCGTCTCCTTGCAGCGCGACCTCGGCCACGGTGCAGTGCGCAGCGCAACCCTCGCCGGCGGACGCCTGCTGCACGAACGCCACTCGACCCGGCCGTGGGGCGACTCCCCTCCCCGCCACGACGCCCGCGATCGTCCCTGGCCCGGCACTCTTCCGGGTCCGCGCCCGGCAACGGTCTTCGATTCCGCACAGCCTGCCCTCGTGCACGACGCAGGCGGCAACCCTGTCGTGGTCGATGCCCGAGGCGGCCTCGAAGCTGCACCGGCCACCTGGCGTCCGGCCCATGACGACTCCCGCGCCCGGCAGGTCGTGGCGTGGAACGGCCCGTGGCCGGTGCGGCAGCATTGGTGGCAGAAGCCGTTGGCGCTCAACAGGTTTCAGATCGTCGACGACTCCGGAGAGGCCTGGCTGCTCCTCGCCACGGACGACGGCTGGTGGATCGAGGCGCGCTATGACTGAGCTCCACCGCAGCGGAGATTGAGATGGGCTGGAGCAACCCGCCCATCTCGTGGTCGGAACTGGAGCAGACACTCTCCCACGGCACCCGCCCGCAGGCCCGTTCGGTGCCGGTGGCCGACGGCGGCGACGGGCCGGCGTTCTCACGCAAGAGGGCGAAATTCCTCCCCGCCGACATCGTCCGGCCGCAGACCGTGGTGCCCTATGCCGAACTCCACGCCCACTCCCACTACAGCTTCCTCGACGGGGCCTCCTCCCCCGAAGACCTCGTCACCGAGGCCGTCGCGCTCGGACTGCACGGGCTCGCCCTCACCGATCACGACGGCCTCTACGGCATCGTGCGCCTGGCCGAAGCTGCAGAAGGCTACGGCGATCTGATCACGATGTACGGCGCGGAGTTGTCCTTCGATCTGTCCGCTCCACAGAACGGCATCGCCGATCCCGAGGGCCATCACCTCGTGGTGATCGCCGACGGGGTGGACGGTTACCGCCGGCTCGCCACCGCCCTCACCGACGGACATCTGCACCCGGACGCCGAGAAGGGGCGACCGGTCTACGACCTGAACAAGGTCTCCGAAACCGTGTCGGGCTCATGCTTCGTGCTCACCGGCTGCCGCAAAGGGCTTGTGCGGCAGGCGCTTTCCCGCGGCGATGAATCTGCTGCGCTGGTCGAACTCGATCGCCTGGCCGAACGCTTCGGCCACGACCGGGTGTTGGTCGAGCTCACCGACCACGGCGACCCGAGCGACGGCTCACGCAATGACCAACTCGCCGATCTCGCCGCTGGCCGCGGCCTGCAGGTGATCGCCACCAATGCGGTGCACTACGCCCGTCCGGAGAACTTCCCGTTGGCGACCGCCGTGGCCGCCGTGCGTGCCCGGCGCAGCCTCGACGAACTGGACGGCTGGCTGCCGGCCAGCGATCAAGCCCACTTGCGCAGCGGCGCCGAAATGCTGGCCCGCTTCCAGCGCTTCCCCGGTGCGCTCGAACGCACCGTCGAGATCGCCGACCAGGCGGGGTTCCGATTGCGCGCAGCGAGCCCCAAGTTGCCCCGGCAGGAAGTGCCGGCCGGGCACACCCCGATGAGCTGGCTGCGCGAACTCGTCGAAACCGCTGCCGCACAACTGTTCTCGCCGATGTCACCACAGGTGCGCGAGCGCCTCGACAAGGAACTGCAGGTGATCGAGGCCAAGGACTTCCCCGGCTACTTCCTGATCGTCCACGACATCGTCACCTTCGCCAAGAGCAAAGGCATCCTGTGCCAGGGTCGGGGCTCGGCGGCGGCGTCCCTGGTCTGTTACGTGCTGGGCATCACCGTCATCGATCCGATCTTCTACCGGCTGCCCTTCGAACGCTTCTTGTCAGAACTACGTGAAGAAGCTCCCGACATCGACGTCGACTTCGACTCCGGACGCCGCGAGGAAGTGATCCAGTACGTCTACCGCCGTTACGGCAGACGCAATGCCGCCCAGGTGGCGAATGTGGTCACCTATCGCCCCAAGAACGCCATCCGCGACATGGCAAAAGCCTTGGGGCACAGTCAAGGACAGCAGGATGCGTGGTCGAAGCAGGTCGAACGCTGGGGTGCCGAGATCAACAGCGCCGATCACGACATCCCAGCGCCGGTGATCGATCTGGCGCAGCAGGTGCTGAGCTTTCCGCGGCACCTCGGCATCCACTCCGGCGGCATGGTGCTCACCGAACGACCCGTCGGCCAGGTGTGCCCGATCGAGCCGGCTCGGATGGAGAACCGCACCGTCCTGCAATGGGACAAGGACGACTGCGCGTGGATGGGCCTGGTGAAGTTCGACCTCCTGGGCCTGGGCATGCTCGCTGCACTGCAGCACACCTTCGACCTGACCGCCGAGCACCTGGATGAGCACTGGCGGATCGAA
The DNA here is from genome assembly GCF_017654605.1 of Yimella sp. cx-51. Classification (GTDB taxonomy): domain Bacteria; phylum Actinomycetota; class Actinomycetes; order Actinomycetales; family Dermatophilaceae; genus Yimella. Next base: position 694,802 of record NZ_CP072113.1, on the reverse strand, counting down.
ACCCTGCCGCGCAACGAACCCGGCGTCTACGACATGCTCGCCCGCGCCGACTCGATCGGCGTGTTCCAGGTGGAGAGCCGGGCGCAGATGGGCACCCTCCCCCGACTGAAACCACGCTCGTTCTACGACCTCGCGGTCGAGATCGCGCTCATCCGTCCTGGACCCATCCAGGGTGGTGCGGTGCACCCCTACATCCGGCGTCGCACCGGCGAAGACCCCATCACCTATTCCCACCCGCTGCTGGAGGACGTCCTCGAACGCACCCTCGGGGTGCCGCTCTTCCAGGAACAGCTGATGCAGATGGCGGTCAGCGTGGGCAACTGCTCCCCCGCGGACGCCGACCTGCTGCGTCGGGCGATGGGCTCCAAACGAGGTGTCGAGCGGATCGACGCGCTGCGCGCCCAGCTCTACGAGGGCATGTACGCCAACGGCATCAGTCCGCAAGTGGCCGATGAGATCTACACCAAGATCGAGGCCTTCGCCAATTTCGGTTTTGCCGAGTCACACGCCTTGAGTTTCGCGGTGCTGGTCTATGCCAGTTCGTGGCTCAAACTGCACTACCCGGCGGCCTTCCTCGCTGCCTTGCTGCGCGCCCAGCCGATGGGCTTCTACTCCGCCCAGACGCTCGTGGGTGATGCCCGTCGGCACGGGGTGATCGTGCGTCCACCGCATCTGCACCTGTCGGAGGTGTACGCCGACCTCGAAGCCTTGGACGATCCACCGCCGGCGAATGACCGACCCGATTGCCTGCGCGACCATGAGCAGGAAGAGATCGGTGACTTCGATCCGGGCCGGCCGGACGACACCGCACAGCATCGTCGCGACACCGGCTTCGCGGTGCGATTGGGATTCGAGGAGATCAAAGGGCTGGGCGAAGCAGCAGCCGAACGAATCGTCGAGGCGCGTTCGGCCGGCCAGTTCATCGATCTCGCCGATCTGTCCAGGCGCGCTGAGCTGGACGCCGAACAACTGGAAGCCCTTGCCTTGAGCGGGGCCCTGGACTGCATCGCCGGCACCCGCCGCAATGCGCTCTGGCGATCAGCGGAGGCCGCCGCCGTCCGGCAGGGGCAGCTCGACCTGACCGTGCCCTACCAACCGCCGCTCCTGCCGCTGCTGACCGCGGGTGAGATCTTGCAGCACGACCTGCAGTCGACCGGCATCAGCCCGGCCGACCACCCCATCAGCCACAACCGGAAATCGTTGGACGCCAGAGGAGTTCGGCCCATCACCAGTTGCCTGCACGTGGAGTCAGGACGCCGTATCGAGGTGGCGGGCGTGGTCACGCACCGGCAGCGTCCGGCGACCGCTGGCGGCATCACCTTCCTCAACCTCGAGGACGAGACCGGGCTGCTCAATGTCATCGTCAGCCAAGGTGTGTGGCATCGCTACCGGCGGATCGCCCGCTCGGCGCCGGCGATGGTGATTCGCGGCATTCTCGAGCGTTCACCGGAGAACATCACCAATCTCATCGCCGACCGGCTGGAGCCGTTGACGATCAGCGTGCGCACGTCATCACGGGATTTCCGGTGAGACTCGACGAGGTGAGCTGGGTGCTTGTGATCAGTTGTCGCCGAGATCCTCGTTGCCGGTCGGACGCACGAACGGGAACGCCAGCGTGGCCCTGATGTTCGTACCGAGCAGCATCATGATCAGGCGGTCGACGCCGAACCCGAGTCCGCCGGTGGGTGGCATACCGAGTTCGAGAGCTGACAGGAAGGCCTCGTCGACTTCCATCGCCTCGGGGTCGCCGGCTGCCGCTGCCAGCGACTGCCGGGTGAGCCGCTCACGTTGGTCGATCGGGTCGATGAGCTCGCTGTAGGCGGTGCCGAGTTCGGCGCCGAAAGCAACGAGGTCCCACTGCTCCGCCACGCGCCGGTCGTGACGACCGGGGCGCGCCAACGGCGAAACTTCCACCGGGAAGTCCTGGTAGAAGGTGGGGAAGGTGGTCTGCTTCTCGACCTTGGCTTCGTAGAGCTCCATCACCATGCGTCCGGCGCCGGCTCCCGCGGGCACTGCGACATCGGCAGTGGCGCAAATTCTGGCCAGCTCCTCCACCGTCGTGTCAGTGGTGATCTGTTCGCCAACGGCCCTCGACACTGCTTCGTGCACAGTGATCACCGGCCACGGCTGATCGAGGTCGATCTCGTCGACACCACCGGAATCATTGGGACGCAAGGCAATCGGACGTCCGTTGACCGCGACCGCGGTGCGCAGCACGGTCTCGCGCATCAGCTCACGCATGGTGTTGTAGTCGCCGTATGCCTCATAGGCCTCCAGCGAGGTGAACTCCGGATTGTGCGTGGCGTCGGCTCCCTCATTACGGAAGTTGCGGTTGAGTTCGAAGATCTTCTGCATCCCGCCGACCGCGAGACGCTTGAGATAGAGCTCGGGTGCGATCCGTAGGTAAAGACCCATGTTGTAGGCGTTGATGTGCGTCTGGAACGGCCGGGCCGTGGCTCCACCGTGAATGGCTTGCAGCATCGGAGTCTCGACCTCGACGAAACCCTTGTCGGTGAACACATCGCGCATCGCGCGCACACCCACGAATCGCCGCTGCAGCATGTGCAACGCACCGGGGTCGGAGAGCAACGCCAACGACCTGTTGCGCGCACGGACGTCCTCCGACAGGTGGGCGTGCAGGCCGGGCATCGGCGACAAGCACTTGGACGCCATCTGCCACGAGTGCAGCAGCACCGAGAGTTCGCCATTGCGCGAGGTGGCAACCGGACCGGTCACACTGACCAAGTCGCCCAGGTCGACGCAGCGCCTCCACAACTGCCGTTCGACTTCTGCACTGCCATCGGCGGTCACCATGACCTGGATGCGTGATCCTTCGTCGTCCAGCACGGCGAAGGTCACCCCGCCCAGGTCACGCCAAGCGCGGATGCGGCCGGTGATCGACACCTGGGTGTCGGTCACGATGTCGGGAGACAGTCCACTGAACTCGGCCACCACATCGGCGACCCGGGCCGTGCGCGACACCGATACGGGGTAACCGCTCCGCCCCGCCTCCTGCAGCACCGCCAGCTTCTGGCGACGGACGCGCTGCTGTTCGCTCAGCGGCTGCGGGTCAGGCTCGGGAATGAGCAGCTGACGCTCCTGCGCACGCACCTGCTCGTCGAATTCGGCTCCACGCGGAGCCTGCGACTCCTCCGGACGCGGACCGATCAGGAAGCTCGGGCCCACCGGACGGACGAACCCTTCCGCGATTCCCATGGCCAAACCAGCCCGAGCCACCGTCAGGCTCGGGTCGTAACACAACAGGCGCGGCACCCAGGTGGGGCGGTACTTGTCGTTGGAGCGGTACAGCGTCTCCAGTTGGTAGAAGCGGGACGCGAACGACAGCGCGGCATCAGTGAGTTTGGTGATCGGACCGGCGCCCACCTGGTCGGCACTGCTGAAGACATTGCGGAACACCGCGAAGTTGAGCGAGACCCGCCGAATACCGAGGTCGGCGCCGAGTTCGACCAGCTTGGCGACCATGTACTCGTTGAGGCCGTTCTCGGCGGTGCGGTCGCGGCGCATGAGATCGAGCGAGACACCTCGCACACCCCACGGGACGAACGACAGGAAGCCGCGGATACGGCCGTCCTTGTCACGCGCGGTGATCAGCACGCAGCGCCCGTCGGCCGGATCACCCAACCGGTTGAGCGCCATCGAGAAGCCGCGCTCGGTCTCGTTGCCTCGCCATTCCTGCGCCAAGGCTTCGATCTCCTGCAGCTCCTGGGCGGACAGATCGGCGTGGCGTCGCACCTGGGCGGTGTAGCCGGCTCGGCTGATGCGGGTGACGGCCTGACGCACGGGCCGCATCGATCGACCGCGCAGGCTGAAGGTGTCGGCGTCGAGGATCGCTTCGTCGCCGAGAGGGAAGGCCCGCAGTCCTGCCGAGACGTACAACTTCGAAGCAGCCTCGCTGCTGGAGAGCACTGCGCTGTAGAGACCGAGCTCCCGGCATTCGCGGCGCCACTGCGCGATGGCATCGGGCCACGCCGCGGGATCTCCGATCGGGTCAGCACTCGCGACGCTGACCGAACCTTCGTTGCGATACGTGAGTGCCGCTCGACCGTCGGGCGAGAAGACAACAGACTTGTCGCGGCGGGTGGCGAAGTAGCCGAGTGAGTCGTCCTCGCCATATTTCAGGAGCAGCTCCCGCACCTGAAGCTCATCTGCGGCTCGCTGTACGCCGACCCCGCGACCGGAGCGCCACACCGCCAGCAGGGCGAGCACCAGGGCCGCGGCCGAGATCAATCCAGCCAGCACGTAGACCCAGCCGGGCCCGAAGTGCCCGTGGAACTTAGGGGTGCCAGGTGGAGTCTCCACCCCGAAAGCGGAGCGGATGCTCCATCGCACTCGCTCGCCCATCGTCGCCAAGGTGTGCGGAAAGGCCAGCGTCAGCGCGAACGCGGTGAGGGCAGAAACCAACAGGCCGCCTGCCAGCACGCCCAGGCCTAGGCGGAGGCTGCCCTTCTGCAAGCGTGCCGGGAACGCCCTGCGGCTCATGACCAGCAGGACGAGAACAACGAACTGCAACACAGCCGCCAGCACGTTGAACCAGACGCCGATACGGAACTCCACGTAGTCGCGGGTCCAGCCGCGCAGGTTGCCGCCCATGGCGAAATCGGAGTCCTGCGCCGCAAGGATCGCGAGCATGATCGATGTGACCAGCGACAGAGTCAGATAGACCAATACCACGGTGTGGCCGGCCCGCAACCGGCGACGGACCGCGCCGGCCAGGACGAGGGTCAATATCGCGACGAACAGGCTGGGTTCGGACGGTAGGCCGAGCAGCGACAGCAGGTCAGAAACGACCACACCCACCCACTCCAGCGGGAACAGCAGCGAGATGAACGACCAGAGCGCCGCTACCACCAGGAGTCGGCCAAGCCATAGAGCTACGAGTTCGCGCCATCCTGCCTTCGCGCGATCAGGCTCGTTGCTGCCACCGAAGGTGTTGATCGAGCCCTTCAGTATCTTGTCCAGCATCACCGTCTGGTGCCTCTCCGTCTTTGCCGTGGACGCCTCGAACATAGTCGAACCACTTGGTGGACGTCCCAGCCGAACCTCAGGTTGAGCACAAAAAAGTCAGAGGGCTACTTGTTTCCAAGTAACCCTCTGACTATAAAAGTTGTCCGGCGGTGTCCTACTCTCCCACACCCTACCGAGTGCAGTACCATCGGCGCTGAAGGGCTTAGCTTCCGGGTTCGGAGTGTGACCGGGCGTTTCCCACTTCGCTATGACCGCCGTAACGCTATGAAACTATCAACCAAACAATTGTGGTTGGTGTGTTGTTTCAGATATCGCATAGTAGACGCGAAACATGCTTACGCAGTGCTGTTTGTTTGGGTAAGTTATCGGCTTATTAGTACCGGTCAGCTACACACATTACTGTGCTTCCACGTCCGGCCTATCAACCCAGTAGTCTGCTGGGAGCCTCCCCACCATGAATGGTGATGGAAACCTCATCTTGAAGTGTGCTTCCCGCTTAGATGCTTTCAGCGGTTATCACTTCCGAACGTAGCTAATCAGCGGTGCCCTTGGCAGGACAACTGACACACCAGAGGTTCGTCCATCCCGGTCCTCTCGTACTAGGGACAGGTCTTCTCAAGTTTCCTACGCGCACAGCGGATAGGGACCGAACTGTCTCACGACGTTCTAAACCCAGCTCGCGTACCGCTTTAATGGGCGAACAGCCCAACCCTTGGGACCTACTCCAGCCCCAGGATGCGACGAGCCGACATCGAGGTGCCAAACCATGCCGTCGATATGAGCTCTTGGGCAAGATCAGCCTGTTATCCCCGGGGTACCTTTTATCCGTTGAGCGACGGCGCTTCCACAAGCCACCGCCGGGTCACTAGTCCCGACTTTCGTCTCTGCTCGACATGTCTGTCTCACAGTCAAGCTCCCTTGTGCACTTACACTCAAAACCTGATTGCCAACCAGGCTGAGGGAACCTTTGGGCGCCTCCGTTACCTTTTAGGAGGCAACCGCCCCAGTTAAACTACCCACCAGGCACTGTCCCTGATCCGGATCACGGACCGAGGTTAGGAGCCCAGAACGACCAGAGTGGTATTTCAACGTTGACTCCACACACACTGGCGTGCATGCTTCACAGTCTCCCACCTATCCTACACAAGCCGTACCGAACACCAATACCAAGCTGTAGTAAAGGTCCCGGGGTCTTTCCGTCCTGCTGCGCGTAACGAGCATCTTTACTCGTAGTGCAATTTCGCCGAGTTCGCGGTTGAGACAGTGGAGAAGTCGTTACGCCATTCGTGCAGGTCGGAACTTACCCGACAAGGAATTTCGCTACCTTAGGATGGTTATAGTTACCACCGCCGTTTACTGGGGCTTAAATTCTCAGCTTCGCCACAAGTGACTAACCGGTCCTCTTAACCTTCCAGCACCGGGCAGGCGTCAGTCCGTATACATCGAATTACTTCTTCGCACGGACCTGTGTTTTTAGTAAACAGTCGCTTCTCCCTGGTCTCTGCGGCCCTCACCCCTAGTGAGCAAGTCACTTCAAGGTTTGGGCCCCCCTTCTCCCGAAGTTACGGGGGCATTTTGCCGAATTCCTTAACCACGATTCACTCGATCGCCTTAGTATTCTCTACCTAACCACCTGAGTCGGTTTGGGGTACGGGCGGCTCGAACCTCGCTAGAAGTTTTTCTCGGCAGCATAGGATCACCCTACTTCCCACATAACGTGGTCACTATCAACTCTCAGACACAAGAGATACGGATTTGCCTATATCTCGTCCTACAGTCTTAGACGGGGACAACCATCGCCCCGCGGAGGCTACCTTCCTGCGTCACTCCATCGCTTACCTACTACAAGATCGGGTCCCACGCTCCCCACGAACACGCACACCCGAAGGTGTACAAACGTCGCGGTTCGGGTGGTTAGCATCCCCTGATTCGATATGGGCGGTCCTTCGCCGGTTCCGGAATATCAACCGGATGTCCATCGACTACGCCTGTCGGCCTCGCCTTAGGTCCCGACTTACCCAGGGCAGATTAGCTTGACCCTGGAACCCTTGGTTATTCGGCGGACGGGTTTCTCACCCGTCTTTCGCTACTCATGCCTGCATTCTCACTCGTGTGGCCTCCACGACTGGATCACTCCGCCGCTTCACTGCCCACACGACGCTCCCCTACCCAACCACACCCCTGGACCTCAGTCAGGGTGATATGTGATTGCCACAGCTTCGGTGGTGTGCTTGAGCCCCGCTACATTGTCGGCGCGGAATCACTTGACCAGTGAGCTATTACGCACTCTTTAAAGGGTGGCTGCTTCTAAGCCAACCTCCTGGTTGTCACAGCAACTCCACATCCTTTTCCACTTAGCACACGCTTAGGGACCTTAGCTGGTGATCTGGGCTGTTTCCCTCTCGACTATGAAGCTTATCCCCCACAGTCTCACTGCCACGCTCTCACTTACCGGCATTCGGAGTTTGGTTGACGTCAGTAACCTGGTGAGGCCCATCAGCCATCCAGTAGCTCTACCTCCGGTAAGAAACACGTGACGCTGCACCTAAATGCATTCGGGGAGAACCAGCTATCACGGAGTTTGATTGGCCTTTCACCCCTACCCACAGCTCATCCCCTCAGTTTTCAACTAAGTGGGTTCGGTCCTCCACGACGTCTTACCGTCGCTTCAACCTGGCCATGGGTAGATCACTCCGCTTCGGGTCTAGACCAGCGACTATATGCGCCCTATTCGGACTCGCTTCGCTACGGCTACCCCACACGGTTAACCTCGCCACTGAGCACTAACTCGCTCTCATTCTTCAAAAGGCACGCCATCACCGGAACAACGCCGGCTGACGGATTGTAAGCCTCGGTTTCAGGTACTATTTCACTCCCCTCCCGGGGTACTTTCACCTTTCCCTCACGGTACTAGTCCCTATCTCACCAGGGAATATTTAGCTTAGCAGGTGGTCCTGCCAGATTCACACCGATTTCACGGCCCGGTGCTACTTGGGAACACGCTCAAGACAGTCACACATGTTTCGACTACAGGACTCACACCCTCTACGGTCAACCATTCAAGATTGTTCGTCTACACGCGCAATTTCTTACTGCCCACCAACATGTCACATTGTAAAACGCCCCACAACCCCACAACTGCAACCCCTGACAGGTATCACACAATCATGGTTTAGCCTCATCCGCTTTCGCTCGCCACTACTCACGGAATCACTGTTGTTTTTCTTCCTGTGGGTACTGAGATGTTTCTTCCCCACCCCTCCACACACCCTATTTTATTCAGATGCGGGTAACACCACATGAATGGTGCTGGGTTCCCCCATTCGGAAATCCTCGGATCACAGTCTGGTTATCGACTCCCCGAGGCTTATCGCAGATTCCTACGTCCTTCATCGGTTCCTGGTGCCAAGGCATCCACCGTACGCCCTTAAAAACTTACACAGAGCACTACAGATGCTTCGCGTCCACTATGCAATTCTCAAACAACACACAGCAACCCACACCCACAACCACATTCACCGTGGCCGGCTATGAGCCTGCAACCCAGAAAAAACAACCGAACCCCACCAAGGGGCTTCGGGTCGTTTCTTCAGGACCCAACAACGTGTCGACACCCCACACACACCACCCGTCCCTGTTCCACAACCAGACTCAGTGATCCTTGACAACCCGCAGCATCAACCACCACCGTGGTTCGTACTTAGTTCGAGGTGGCACCCGTGACAGGCACCATGATTGATGTTCCACCCATGAGCAGGACCCCACCACACACTCGGTGATGAAAGGCCACTGTCGCTCCTTAGAAAGGAGGTGATCCAGCCGCACCTTCCGGTACGGCTACCTTGTTACGACTTAGTCCCAATCGCCAATCCCACCTTCGACGGCTCCCCCCACAAGGGTTAGGCCACCGGCTTCGGGTGTTACCGACTTTCGTGACTTGACGGGCGGTGTGTACAAGGCCCGGGAACGTATTCACCGCAGCACTGCTGATCTGCGATTACTAGCGACTCCAACTTCATGGGGTCGAGTTGCAGACCCCAATCCGAACTGAGACCGGTTTTAAGGGATTCGCTCCACCTCACGGTATCGCAACCCTCTGTACCAGCCATTGTAGCATGCGTGAAGCCCAAGACATAAGGGGCATGATGATTTGACGTCATCCCCACCTTCCTCCGAGTTGACCCCGGCAGTCTCCCATGAGTCCCCACCATTACGTGCTGGCAACATGGAACGAGGGTTGCGCTCGTTGCGGGACTTAACCCAACATCTCACGACACGAGCTGACGACAACCATGCACCACCTGTACACCAGCCAAAAGGCACACACATCTCTGCATGCTTCCGGTGTATGTCAAGCCTTGGTAAGGTTCTTCGCGTTGCATCGAATTAATCCGCATGCTCCGCCGCTTGTGCGGGCCCCCGTCAATTCCTTTGAGTTTTAGCCTTGCGGCCGTACTCCCCAGGCGGGGCGCTTAATGCGTTAGCTGCGGCACGGAACTCGTGGAATGAGTCCCACACCTAGCGCCCAACGTTTACGGCATGGACTACCAGGGTATCTAATCCTGTTCGCTCCCCATGCTTTCGCTTCTCAGCGTCAGTAATGGCCCAGAGACCTGCCTTCGCCATCGGTGTTCCTCCTGATATCTGCGCATTTCACCGCTACACCAGGAATTCCAGTCTCCCCTACCACACTCTAGCCTGCCCGTACCCACCGCAGACCCAGGGTTAAGCCCTGGGCTTTCACGGCAGACGCGACAAACCGCCTACAAGCTCTTTACGCCCAATAATTCCGGACAACGCTCGCACCCTACGTATTACCGCGGCTGCTGGCACGTAGTTAGCCGGTGCTTCTTCTGCAGGTACCGTCACTCACGCTTCGTCCCTGCTGAAAGAGGTTTACAACCCGAAGGCCGTCATCCCTCACGCGGCGTCGCTGCATCAGGCTTTCGCCCATTGTGCAATATTCCCCACTGCTGCCTCCCGTAGGAGTCTGGGCCGTGTCTCAGTCCCAGTGTGGCCGGTCACCCTCTCAGGCCGGCTACCCGTCAAAGCCTTGGTGAGCCACTACCTCACCAACAAGCTGATAGGCCGCGAGTCCATCCCCCACCAAAAAATCTTTCCAAACACCACCATGCGGTGACGCCTGAATATCCAGTATTAGACCCCGTTTCCAAGGCTTATCCCAGAGTGAAGGGCAGGTTACTCACGTGTTACTCACCCGTTCGCCACTAATCCACCCCAGCAAGCTGGAGCTTCATCGTTCGACTTGCATGTGTTAAGCACGCCGCCAGCGTTCGTCCTGAGCCAGGATCAAACTCTCCGTAAAAAACTACAAAAAATTCAAGCCTGACCAACAAAAACTGACAAGAGCAAAACAAACCATCAAAAGTTTGTTCTACAAATAATCTCGTTAATATCAGCCAAACAAACATTCGGCATCAATCACTCGACACGCTGTTGAGTTCTCAAGAAACGACCAGGCATCGAGGCAAATCATCACACTGAGCGATGAAAGCTTCGAGCTGTTCGAAGGATGTTGCTTTTGTTTCCGGCTCTTGGGCGTCAGATCCGAGGATCCTCGCGCACTTGGCTCCGGAAGGATGTCCAGCTTACATCATTGTGTAGATCATGTCTAGCCGGTTTGGCCAGGCCCGGGGCGCGCTCCCAACCGGATCGCTCCGGCTGTTTTCGCCTCCCTGTCGGGCTGACGTCGTAAACATTAGGTGATGGTTTGGTGAACTGCCAAATCCGCAGGTCAGACGCGGTTTCTGGGATCTGTCACTGGGCCAGGACACCCAGGAGATCAGCCCTTGTCAGCACCCCGATCGGCTTACCGCCGTCGACGACCATGACCGCGTCCTGCTCCGCCAGGAGCGGGCGCAGGCTCTCCACCGGCTCGCCTGCTCCGACCAAGGTCAGAGCAGGCTCCATGTGCTTGCTCACCGAGTCAGCGAGATGGGCACTGCCGGTGAAGAGCGCATCGAGCAGGGCGCGCTCACTCACCGCACCGGCCACTTCGCCGGCCATGATCGGCGGCTCTGCCTTGACCACCGGCATCTGCGAGACGTCGTACTCGCGCAGGATCTCGATCGCGTCGCGGATCGTTTCATTGGGGTGGGTGTGCACGAGGTCGGGAAGGCTGCCCGACTTGGCCGAGAGCACATCGCCCACTGTGCGTCCACCCTCTTCGGCACCGAAGCCGTAGGACGCCATCCAGCTGTCGTCGAAGATCTTCGACAGGTAGCCGCGACCGGAATCGGGCAGCACCACCACGACCACGGCATCAGCGGGCAGCGTCCGCGCGTGCCGCAGCGCGGCGACCACGGCCATCCCGCACGATCCGCCGACGAGCAGGCCTTCCTCACGCGCCAACCTGCGGGTCATCTCGAATGATTCGGCGTCGCTGACGGCAATCACCTCGTCGACGACGCTCGGGTCGTACACGGAGGGCCACATGTCCTCGCCGACACCCTCGACGAGGTACGGGCGACCGGTGCCACCGGAATAGACCGAGCCTTCGGGGTCGGCGCCGATGATCTGCACGCGTCCGCCCTGTCGGTCGGCGGAGATCTCTCGCAGGTAGCGGGCTGTGCCGGTGATGGTTCCGCCCGTGCCGACTCCGGCGACAAAGGAGGTGATGCGGCCGTCGGTGTCGTTCCAGATCTCCGGGCCGGTGCTCTCGTAGTGCGACGCCGGACCGTTCTGGTTGGAGTACTGGTCGGGCTTCCAGCCACCGGGTGTCTCGTCGGCAATGCGGTCGGACACCGAGTAGTAGGAATCTGGGTGATCAGGCGCGACGGAGGTGGGGGTCACCACCACGTCGGCGCCGTAGGCGCGCAGCACACTGCGCTTGTCCTCGCTGACCTTGTCCGGGCAGACGAAGATGCACTTGTAACCCTTGCGCTGGGCGACGAGCGCCAGGCCCACTCCGGTATTGCCCGACGTGGGTTCGACGATCGTGCCGCCGGGCTGCAATTCGCCGGACGCTTCGGCCGCCTCGACCATTTTCACTGCGATGCGGTCCTTCACCGAACCCCCCGGGTTCATGTACTCCACCTTCGCCAGCACTGTGCAGGCGATGTCGCCAGTGACGTGGTTGAGCTTGACCAGGGGTGTGCCGCCGACGAGATCGACGATGTGCTCCACATACTTCATAGAGCCGACGATCTCACATCGTGAACCAGACGCCGAAGTAGCGTCGTGACGCTCCTGGCCGCCGACGTCCAGCGTCTGGCGATCCGTGCAGACATATAGCGCCAAGATTGCTCCGCTCCCGCGTACAGAGCCTGGGCTGACGCCGGACAAGACGACGAGGCAGGATGAGTGCATGGCTACGGCAGGTGCACGCAAACTCGCGACCACAGCGGCCTACGCTGGCTCGATCGGCGCGGCCGGGCTGACCGGCGTCGGACTCGGCGCCTATGGACTGCTGCGGATCGAAGCGGCCGTGGCCCGCCGCGTCGTCGGGCAGCCCTTCGAGGGTGCGCCCGAGGACTCCGGCACCTACGGCCACGGCCCAGGGCCCACCGTCGAACTCCTGGTGATCGGCGACTCCACCGCCAAGGGCATGGGAGCAGATCGTCCGACGCAGACCGTCGGCGCCATCGTCGCGACCGCCGTCGCGGCGATCGCTGGACGGCCTGTGCACCTCACCAATGTCGCTGCTGTCGGTGCGATCTCGACCGACCTCGGCGACCAGGTGACCAGAGCGCTCGAGCTGGTCGACCATCCGCAGGTGGCACTGATCATGATCGGCGCCAACGACGTGACCCGCAGCGTCCAGCGGGCGACGTCGACCCGGCACCTCGCGGCCGCCGTCGCCGCGCTACGGGCAGTGGGCTGTGAGGTCGTCGTCGGCACCTGCCCCGATCTCGGGGTCATCGAACCCGTGCCGCAGCCGCTGCGCTTCCTCACCCGCAAGTGGTCGCGCGATCTCGCGGCCGCTCAAACGGTGGCGGTCATCGAGCACGGCGGACGCACGGTGTCGCTGGGCGACCTGCTCGGCCACGAGTTCGAGAAGACGCCGGCCGTGATGTTCAGCAAGGATCGTTTCCACCCCTCGGCAGCCGGCTACGCGCGCGCCGCGTCCGCGCTGATCCCCTCGGTGCTGGACGCCTTGGGCCGCACATCGACCGACACCGGGCGAGCTCCCGATCGACGTCGTGGGGAGAGCATCGGTCCGGTCTCCGTGGCTGCGATGCGCGCAGTGCGCGACCCGGGCACGGAGGTCACGCCGACCGCTGTCGGCGGCCAGGACTCCGGCCACCGGGGGCGCTGGGCGATGCTCTTGCGACGGCATCGCGAACCGCTTCCCACCCAGGTCGAGCCACCGGCGCCCGACGGCATCGCGGCAGCGTCCGGCAGCGGGCAGAGCAACCGCGACGGCGAAGTTACCGAGCCGTAGACTCAGGCATCGAGCGGCTCTGCAACACCCGGTTGCACGGCCGGAGCACCACCGACGACGGAGGATCCATGACCGAAGCAGTCATCGTCTCGACCGCGCGCACGCCCATCGGGCGTGCTTTCAAGGGCTCGCTGAAGGACGTCCGCCCGGACGATCTCGCGACGATCGCCGTGCAGGCGGCGCTCGACAAGATTCCGGCTCTCGATCCGACCCTGGTCGACGACCTCTACCTCGGCTGCGCAGAGCCGTGGGGCGAGCACGGCAACAACATGGCGCGCGTGGTCTCGGTGCTGGCCGGTCTCGACACCGTGCCGGGCGCCACCATCAACCGATTCTGCTCCTCCTCGGTGCAGACCACCCGCATGGCTTACCACGCCATCAAGGCCGGCGAAGGTGACATCTTCATCTCGGCCGGTGTGGAGTGCGTGTCGCGCTACCTCGACTTCTCCAGCGCTGGTTCGTCGCCGGACTCGCTGCGCAACCCCAAGTTCGCCGACGCCGTCACCCGCACGGCCAAGATCGCCGCGGACAACAGCACCTGGACCGACCCGCGTGAAGACGGCCAGCTGCCCGACATCTACATCTCGATGGGCCAGACCGCCGAGAACGTCGCCACCTCGCGCGGAGTGAGCCGCGAGCGCCAGGACGAGTGGGGCGTCAGCAGCCAGAACCGCGCCGAGCAGGCCATCAAGGACGGCTTCTTCGCCCGCGAGATCGCTCCGGTCACCCTGGCCGACGGCACCGTGGTCTCCACCGACGACGGTCCGCGCGCGGGCGTCACCCTGGAGAAGGTGTCAACGCTGCAGCCGGTCTTCCGCGAGAACGGCACCGTCACCGCCGGCAACTGCTGCCCGTTGAACGACGGTGCTGCAGCGCTGGTCGTGATGAGCGACACCAAGGCCAAGGAGCTCGGTCTGGCTCCCCTGGCCCGCGTCGTGGCCACGGGTGTCTCCGGCCTCTCCCCCGAGATCATGGGCCTCGGCCCGGTCGAGGCGTCCAAGCAGGCGTTTGCCCGCGCCGGCATGACGATCGACGACATGGACCTCTACGAGATCAACGAGGCCTTCGCCGCCCAGGTGCTTCCGTCCGCGGACGACCTCGGCATGGACTTCGACAAGCTCAACAAGTTCGGTGGCGCGATCGCGCTCGGTCACCCCTTCGGGTCGACCGGTGCTCGCATCACGACCACTCTGCTCAACGGTCTGCAGACCGTCGACGGCACCTTCGGCCTGGAGACCATGTGTGTCGGTGGCGGTCAGGGAATGGCGATCATCTACGAGCGCCTGTCCTGATCAACGATCCCAGGCCCGAGGACGTGCGGGTCGAGCTCACGCGCGTGGTCCGGCGGTGGCAGCAGCTGCCGCTGGACCGCGCGCGTTCGTTGTGCGGGCAGGTGCGCCATTGCGCCCAGTCCCTCATCGCGTCGACCGACACGCCCGAACAGCTTCCGCACCTGTCGCCGGCAGCGACCATGGATCAGCTCCGGGTTGCGGTGTACGACGCCTGCGTCGCGGGCCGGGCGGACGAAGCACTGGAGGCTCTCGTCGTGCTGCGCCGCAGCCTCTGAGCCCAGATGGCACACCCGGATCTGCTCTGGTGAGCACGCAGCAAGAGGCCCGCACCATCTGGTGCGGGCCTCTTGGCGTTTCAGCCCCGAAGAGCTGCCGGGATCAGTCGCGGCTGATGGCCAGCAGACGCAGCAACTCGAGGTAGAGCCAGGCCACCGACACCACGATGCCGTGGGCGAGCAGCCACGAGGTCTTCTCCGGCACACCGGCGTTGGCGGCGTACTGGATGGTGTCGAAGGCGATCGCCAACGAGTAGGAGGCCAGCGCGACGGCGAACAGGCACAGGATCATGCCGAAGGTGCCCATGCTGAAGAAGCCGAACTGGTCGAGCACGCCGGTCCACTGGAGCACGAGGTTAACCATCGCGAAGAGGAAGTAGCCCATCGCGGCGAAGGCGAAGACCTTGCGGGTGCGGTCGTTGACCTTGATGACACCGAACTTCCAGCCGGCGAACATGCCGACGAAGACGCAGAGCGTGGCGAGCACCGCTTGCGGGACGATGCCGTTCCACTGGGTCTCGAAGAACTGGCTGATCGCTCCGAGGAACGCGCCCTCGATCACCGCGTAGGCGACGATCAGCGGGACGGAGATCGTCTTCTTGAAGCTGATGACGAAGCCGAGCACGATGCCGGCGATCATGCCGCCCATCCAGATCGCCAGGCCGACGCCCGGGTTCTGGTCCGAGATCAACCAGCCCGCAGCACCGCTGATGAGCAGCAGAGCGAAGAGGCCGAGCGACTTGGCGACGACATCGTCGACCGTCATGGTGCGGCCGCTGCCCGGCTGCATGCCGTAGTCGACGGGCTGCTGCTGCGGAGCCGGCTGACCCCACTGGGCCTGCTGGCCGTACTGCTGCGGCTGGCCGTATTGCTGTTGCTGCGGCGGGGTGCCGTACTGGCCGTACTGCGGCTGCTGACGGTTGCCGAACCCGGCGTACTCGCCGCGTTGCAGATCCTTCTCGAACCGGTCGAACACCGGGTTGGTTGCCATCGCGCTCCTCCAAACGATCGCGTCCCACGAGGTGTGGGTCAGTTCTCTACCCAATCTAAGCGCCCGACGGTTGCAAATAATCCCCGGACTCGGCCAGAACTTGGCGAATGTGACACGGCCGATACCTGCACGAAGGCCACGCGACGCAGGGAGCGGTCGTCGCGCGGCCTCCGCACAGTTGGGTGGGCCTCAGGCTGCCGGATTGACCGCCTTGGCGCGCGGCATCGAGGTGAAGCCGTAGTAGGCCCAGAGGCTGTTCACCCGTGACACCTCGGTGCTGTTCGGGTAGGCATTCGTGCACGAGGGGCCGGGGCCGCCACCGGACATGAGCTCCGAGCACGGGCCGGAGTAGTGGTCGGGCAGGCCGTACGCGTGCCCGGTCTCGTGGGTGACGATGCGCAGCGGGGAGTACTCCCGCATCTGGCTGTGGTCGAGCACGATCTCGCCGTTGCCGTGTCCGTCGGTGTAGGCGTACGAGCCACCGCTGACATTGCCCTCGTAGTAGTGCAGGGACGCTCCGCTGTACGACTCCACCAGGCGAACGTTCGAGACGCGCGAGTTCCAGATGCTTGCGCTCTGTCGGATCAGAGAGGCATAGCTCGGGGCACCGGACACCGAGTAGTAGACCGTTGCGGCAGCGGCGAGACTCGTGCGCTGGTTACCGGCGGTCGGCGCGGCGAGGGCTCGATCGAGCTGGGTCTGAAGTCGAGCGTTCTGAGCACCGTCGCGGGCGCCAGGGGTGTAACCCGAGGTCGACTTGTTGTCGGCAGCAGGCGCAGCCACGGACGTGGACCCGGCAGTCGGTAGAGCCATGAGGCCGACGCTGACCAGGGCGGTGATTCCGGCGAGACGTTTCATTGCGACGAAGTTTCCTTCCGGGGGGTGGTGCCGCGAAGGGCGGCGGCACAACGCTCAGGCTAGGAACCGACGGGTCAACCGCGCTTCCGCGCAAGGTCAGGACTTCGTCAGAAGAAGGTCAAGTTCGCCAAGTGTTGGTCAAGTGGCGCCCTCGACGGCGTTGAGTCGCGGGACATAGGAAACACATGTCTCAGGACATCGGAAACAGGGTGCCCTCGACGGGATTCGAACCCGCACCGGGAGCGCTTTTAAGGCGCTTGCCTCTGCCGTTGGGCTACGAGGGCCCCGTCAGATTACGGGATCGCCGAACATCGACGGCGGCGGATCCCGCGGGGCGCACGCCCCGGACGGGTCTGGTCAGGCGTCCGCGGTCGGTGTGGTCGAAGCCCTCTTGCGGGAGAGGGAGAGCAGCTGCTCGGCGGCTTCGAGAGCGCCGAGTTCGCCTGCGGCCAAAGCCTGTTCGATCTGCGGGCTGGCCTGCTGCAGCACCGGGTTGTCGCGGAAGTCGCGCCACAAGCCGTCTTCCACCAGAGCCCACATCCACTGCTTCTGTTGGTCGAGGCGGCGCTGCTGCAGTTGTCCAGAAGCGAGGAGCTGGTTGCGGTGGTCGAGCACTGCCTGCCAGACCTCGGGCAGCCCGTCACCGGTGCGGGCGCTGCAGGTGAGCACCTGGGGCGGTGCACCATCGTCCTCGGAGAACATGAGTTTCATCGCGATGGCGAGTTCTCTTGCGGTGACTCGGGATTCGCCGAGGTTGTCGCCGTCGGCCTTGTTGACCGCGATGACATCGGCGAGCTCGAGGATGCCGCGTTTGATGCCCTGCAGTTGGTCGCCCGATCGCGCGAGCGCCAGCAGCAGGAAGGTGTCGACCATCCCGGCGACCGCCACTTCCGATTGCCCGACGCCGACCGTTTCGACGATCAGCACGTCGAACGCGGCCGCTTCGAGCACGACCATCGCTTCCCTGGTCGCTCGGGCCACTCCCCCGAGGTGACATCCCGAGGGGGACGGTCGGACGAAGGCGTCCTCGCTGGCGGTGAGCGCCGCCATACGGGTGCGGTCGCCGAGGATGCTGCCCCCGCTTCGGGAGGAGGAGGGGTCGACGGCGAGCACACCGACGCGGTGGCCCTGCTCGATGAGCCGGGTGCCGAGGGCGTCGATGAAGGTCGACTTCCCGGCACCAGGAACGCCGGAGATGCCGACCCGGATGGCCTGACCGGTGTGCGGTGCCAAGAGCTCCAGCAGTTCGTGGGCGACGGCTCGGTGGTCGGCGCGGGACGACTCCACCAGGGTCAACGCCCGGGCGACGACAGCGCGCCGCCCGGCGAGGACGCCTTCGGCGAGCGCCGCGGCCGAGGGTGCTTCACGCATCCGAGCGCTCCGCTGTCCCTTCGTCCGAAGGATTGCCGGTGATGCCGTGGTGACGCTCGAGCAGACTGCGCAGGAGTTCGCACGCGGCATCAGGGATAACGGTGCCGGGCGGGTAGATCGCGTCGGCGCCGCTTTCGCGGAGCTGGGCGAAGTCCTGTTCAGGGATCACGCCACCGACGACGATCATGAGATCGTCACGCCCCGCTTCGTCCAGCGCCTTGCGCAGCGCCGGCACAAGCGTGAGGTGGCCGGCGGCCAGCGAGGACACACCGACGACGTGCACGTCGGCCTCGACGGCCTGGCGGGCAACCTCGTCCGGCGTCTGGAAGAGCGGGCCCACGTCGACGTCGAATCCGAGGTCGGCGAACGCGGTGGAGATCACCTTCTGACCGCGGTCGTGGCCGTCCTGCCCCATCTTGGCCACGAGGATGCGCGGACGACGTCCTTCTTCCTGCTCGAAGCGGCTGATCAGCCCACGGGCTTCGTCCATCGCTGCCGACCTTCCCGATTCCTTGCTGTAGACGCCGGAGATGGTGCGGATCGAGGCGGTGTAGCGGCCGAAGACCTGCTCCATCGCGTCCGACATCTCACCGACGGTCGCCATGGCGCGGGCGGCGTCGATCGCGGCGGCCAGGAGGTTGCCGCCTCCGCCGGGGTTGGCAGCCACTTCGGTGAGCGCGGCCAGTGCGGCCCGGCAGGCATCATCGTCGCGTTCGGCCCGCAGTTGCTCGAGCTTGGCGAGTTGACTGGCTCGTACGGAGGCGTTGTCGACCTTGAGCACCTCGATCGGTTCATCACCGTCCAGGCGGTACTTGTTGACGCCGATCACCGGTTGGCGGCCGGAGTCGATGCGGGCCTGGGTGCGGGCGGCGGCTTCCTCGATGCGCATCTTGGGAATGCCGGCCTCGATCGCCTTGGCCATGCCGCCGGCCTCTTCGACCTCCTCGATGAGGGCCCACGCCCGCTTGGCGAGGTCGTGGGTGAGGCGCTCGACGTACGCGCTGCCCGCCCACGGATCGATGACCCGGGTGGTGCCCGACTCCTGCTGCAGGAACAACTGGGTATTGCGCGCGATGCGTGCACTGAAGTCGGTCGGCAGGGCGATCGCTTCGTCCAGCGCATTCGTGTGCAACGACTGGGTGTGCCCCTGCGTGGCGGCCATCGCCTCCATGCAGGTGCGGATGACGTTGTTGTAGACGTCCTGCGCGGTGAGCGACCACCCGGAGGTCTGCGAGTGCGTGCGCAGCGACATCGACTTGTCGTTCTTCGGCTCGAACTCACGCACCAGGCGGGCCCACAGCAGCCGGGATGCGCGCATCTTGGCGACTTCCATGAAGAAGTTCATGCCGATCGCCCAGAAGAAGGACAACCGCGGCGCGAAGGCGTCGACGTCGAGCCCGACCGCCTCGCCGGCGCGGATGTACTCCACCCCGTCGGCGAGCGTGTACGCCATCTCGATGTCGGCCGTGGCTCCGGCTTCCTGCATGTGATAGCCGGAGATCGAGATCGAATTGAAGCGCGGCATCCGCTGCGAGGTGAAGGCGAAGATGTCGGAGATGATCCGCATCGACGGCTCGGGCGGGTAGATGTAGGTGTTGCGCACCATGAACTCTTTGAGGATGTCGTTCTGGATGGTGCCCGACAGCTGCTCCGGAGCAACACCCTGTTCCTCGGCGGCCACGACGTACAGCGCAAGGATCGGTAGCACGGCGCCGTTCATCGTCATCGACACGCTCATCTGGTCGAGCGGGATGCCGTCGAACAACTGCCGCATGTCATAGATCGAGTCGATCGCGACGCCCGCCATGCCGACGTCACCTGCGACGCGCGGGTGGTCGGAGTCGTACCCGCGGTGGGTGGCGAGGTCGAAGGCGACCGACAGGCCTTTCTGTCCGGCAGCGAGGTTGCGGCGGTAGAAGGCGTTGGATTCCTGGGCGGTGGAGAACCCGGCGTACTGCCGGATGGTCCAGGGCTGGCTGGCGTACATCGTGGCGTACGGACCGCGCAGGTAGGGCGGGGCGCCCGGCGTGGTGTTCAGGAAGTCGAGACCGTCGAGGTTTTCGTCGGTGTAGAGCGGCGGGACGAGGATGTGCTCCGGGGTCTGCCACCCGTGCGAATAGCCCTCGGTCGTGGCGACGAGCTGTTCCCACTGGGCGCCGGAGCCGGCAGGTGGTGCGCCGTCACCGAGCGGCACGTTGCCGAAGGAGGGGATGCTGCTCTTCGCCGTAGGCTTCCGGTTGCTCATCGGGGTGCTCCCAACGTGTCGAGGAGGTCGCCGAGGAAGGCGACCACGTCCATGCCGTCGTAGATCTCGCCGTCGATCTGTGTGGCTGCATCGGACGCGAGTTCGCGGGCTCGGCCGGCGATCAGCACCTTCCTGGCTCCGGCGTCGCGCAGTGCCGCAGCGACCTCGTTTCCGAGTTCGGCGTACTTGGCGGGTGAGGAGCAGAGGATCACGATGTCACTGTCTGCGGCGCGCATCGCAGCTGTCAGTTCTTCAGCCGAGATCCCCTCTGCCACAACGGGTTCGAGCCCCGCGATGCGGAGCAGGTTACTGGTGAAGCTCTCACGCGCACCGAAGTCACGGCGTGCCCCGATGCAGGCGAGGAAGACCTTCGAGCCCTCCCCGCGTCGTTCACGCAACGCCTCGAACACCTCCGCGTCACGCACCGGAGTGACGGCCGGCTCGGCCACGAGGTCGATGCTCGGGTGTGGTGCGCGCTCCAGCGGCGGCTGACTGGCCGGCGGGAACATGCTGACGCCGGTGATCGGCTGGCTGCGACGGTCGAGACGGGACTCCCGCTCCCCTCGCACGGCGGCGATGCGGTCGGCCACCCGACCGTCGCGCAAGGCGTTTTCCATACCGCCGTCGGCGTCGAGCTGCTGGAAGAACTCCCAGGCCTTGACCGCGAGCTGATCGGTCAGTGACTCGACATACCAACTACCTCCCGCGGCGTCGGTCACCCGGCCCAGGTGTGACTCCTCGGCGAGCACGATTTGGGTGTTGCGGGCGATACGCCGCGAGGTGGCGTCCGGCAGACCCCACGCTGTGTCGTAGGGCAGCACGGTGATCGCCTCGGCCCCGCCCACCGCGGCCGCGAAACAGGCGGTGGTGGCACGCAACATGTTCACCGACGGGTCGATGCGGGTCATCATCCGACGGGAGGTGACCGCGTGCTGCCGGGCACCGCGAAGCACGTCCGGCACTCCACACACTTCACCCACGCGCGCCCACAGGCGGCGCAGCGCACGCAGCTTGGCGATGGTGATGAACTGATCCGCTTCTGCGGCGACGCGGAACTCGATCTGCGAATAGGTCTGTGCCGCAGTCACTCCCGACTGTTCGAGACCGCGCAGGTAGGCGACTCCGGTGGCGATGGCGCAAGCGACTTCTTCGACTGCCCCGGCGCCGGCTTCGTGGTAGATCGTGGCGTCGACGGTGAGCGAGCGAACGGTCGGGTACGTGCCGACACAGGTGCGCACCAGACGCAGCACATCCCGCTTCTCAGGTTCGGCATTGCCACGGGCGATGGCGCCGAGACGATCGATGCCGAGGCCGCCACGCACGGTGAAGCCTTCGAGCTCCTTCGATTCCCAGAGGTCGACGGCGGCGCGCGCAGCGGCGATCTGATCGTCCGCAGTGCTGACGTGCAGTGCCGCCATCTCCAGGTGCACGCCATCGAGAACGGTCGGGAGGTCGTCGACTGTGATGCCGTCGGCGCCGAGTTGCATCCACACCGCGTGTGCGCCGCCCTGCAGGTCGGCCAACACCGCTTTCGCGGACGCAGCCGGGTCTGGGTCGTCGTGCCACTGACGGATCTGCCAGGCGTCCGAGTCACCGGTGCGCACCGACGACCCGCGGACAAAGGGCATCACGCCCGGGTGGCCCAGCGCCCGACCGTCGGCGGGCGCGGAGTAGAGGGCGTCGATCTCCAGGCCGTCCGGTGTCGTGACGCGCAGCCTCTTCTGCGCCTGCTCGCCGGAGAGCTTTTTGTCATCTGGACGCCCGCGGTTGAGAACGGCAGCCGCCATGTGCTGCCACCTGGCGTGGTCGAGCACCGGGAAACCGTCGGCCAGGGTGAGCACATCGCTCTCGGCGCCGGTGGTCTGCGTGGGGTCGAGGTCGCTCTCGGGGCCGTCGAGGTGATCGCTCATGATGCCGCCGTCGCACTGACGCGCACGGCGCGAGTTCGCATGACCCTCAAGCACTTCACCGAACCAACCTCCAGAAGGAATGCAGGCACCGACCACGGTGTCGGCCGGTTGTCAGCCTAGTTGGCGGCCTGTGATGCGGCCCACTCCCGAGCGCCGAACGGCATCTTTCAGTCGGCGACCGACAGCGCGATGCCGTCGAGGATGTCCTTCTCGCTGGTGATCGTGGCTTCGATGCCGCTGGCTGCGGCAACGCGCTGCACGATCGTGCGCCAGATCAATGCCCCAGCACCGATGACATCGACGCGTCCGGGATGCATGAAAGGCATCGCCGCGCGCTGTTCGCGCGAGGCCGACAGCAACTCGGTGCAGGAGCTCTCAGCGTCGGCCACGGGCAACCGCGTGCCGTGGATGAGCTTCTTGTCGTATCCGGGCAGGTGGAGCGCGTTGGCGGTGATCGTGGCGATCGAGCCGGCAAGACCGACCAGTGATCCGATGCCCTCGAAGCCGACCTCCTGCTCCGCCTCGTCGATTGCAGCATTGATGTCGACCAGTGCTACTGCGATCTCCCGCTCGGTGGGCGGGTCGGAGCGTAGGTGGCGCTCGGTCATACGCACACAGCCGATGTCCATCGAGATGGAGCGCTCGACCGAGTCGGTGCCGCGCACGAACTCGGTCGACCCTCCGCCGAGATCGACCACGAGATAGGGAGCGGATGCACCCGAGGCGATGACATCGCCGGTGGCGCCCCGGAAGCTCAGCGAGGCTTCTTCGAGGCCGGAGACGACCTCGGGAGCAATTCCGAAGTGGGAGAAGGCATCTCGCACACCATCGATGAACTCAGCGGCGTTCGAAGCGTCTCGGGACGCAGAAGTGGCGACGAACCGCGCTTTCTCGACACCGAGTTCTTCACAGGTCTTCGCGTAGTCGCGGGCGGCTTCGAGCGTCCGGGCCATTGCTTCGTCGGCGATCCGGCCGGTGACGTCGACCCCTTGGCCGAGGCGGACGATCCGCATGGTGCGCTCCACGTCGGTGAGCACGCCTGAATCATCGACGTCGGCGACCAGCAGCCGGATCGAATTGGTGCCGCAGTCGATCGCGCCGACCCTCATGCTTCGTCCTCCCGGGGTGTGCAGCAACCGTTCTCCCACCACGTGGGCAGAGCGGCCAATGCCTTGTCTCCCAACGGATTCACTCCTGGGCCGACCGCGATGGAGTGGGCCACCAGGACGTGCAGGCACTTGACGCGGTCAGGCATACCGCCAGCGGAGATACCGTCGATCTCCTCGACCTGGCCGAGTTCGGCGCGCTGGCGCAGGTAGTCGTCGTGGGCTGCCCGGTAGGCCGCCGCGAGTTCGGGGTCGTCCTGGAGCGCCTGCGTCATCTCGCGCATCATGCCGCTGGCCTCGAGGGTGCTGATCGCGCCGGTGAGCCGTGGGCAGGTGGCGTAGAACGAGGTGGGGAACGGCGTGCCGTCCGGCAAGCGCGGGAGGGTACGGACGACCGTGGGGCAACCGCACGGGCAACGACCGGCGATCTCGACGACTCCGCGGGGCACACGTCCGAGCTGGGCTTCGATCGCGGCGATGTCGGCCGGATCGATCGCAGCACTCACTTGCCGCCCCGGTTCGCCGAGACGACCGACTGCCATACCTGGCCGTACCACGGGTTGGTGGAGACCTTCTTGCCCGCCGGGTCGACCGACCCGACAGCCTTGCCGTTCTCATCGACCAGCACGGTGAGCTGCTCACCTGGCGTGACGAAACCGAGCCGGTCGCGGGCCTGCTGCTTGACGAACTTCGGGTCTTGCCAACGCTTGAGTTCCGTCTGCTTGGACGCGACATCCTTGCGCTGCTGCGTGACGTCTGCGCCGAGTTTGTCGATCTGGTGCTGCTGCTGCAGATAGCTGTTGAGGGTCGGGGTGATGATCACCGCGAGGAACAACAACAGACCGCCCAGGATCGTCAGCCGCCGCATCGACTGCGGACGCTGCCGGGCGTGCTGGCGCAGCGCTGCCAGCCGCCCGGTCGCGGAACGTTCGTCCCGAGCGATCGTCGGACGGGTAGGACCGCGACGCGCGGCAGCGGGCCGTGAACTGCCCCGGCCCTTCGACCGGCCCGCTGGCCGCGAATCGCGTGTCATACCAACAACTTTCGAATCAGATCAGACTGTCACTTGAAGCGCGGGAAAGCGCCGGCGCCGGCGTAGGCCGCCGCGTCGTCCAGCTCTTCCTCGATGCGCAGCAACTGGTTGTACTTCGCGACGCGGTCGGAACGGGCCGGTGCACCGGTCTTGATCTGGCCGCAGTTCGTGGCGACGGCGAGGTCGGCGATCGTGACGTCCTCGGTCTCACCGGAACGGTGGCTCATCATGCAGCGGTAGCCGTTGCGGTGAGCCAGGTCGACCGCGTCGAGGGTCTCGGTGAGCGAACCGATCTGGTTGACCTTCACCAGCAGCGCGTTGGCGGTGTCGCTGTCGATGCCGCGCTGCAGACGCTCGGGGTTAGTGACGAAGAGGTCGTCGCCGACCAACTGCACCTTGTCGCCGAGCACCTCGGTCATGGCCTTCCAGCCGTCCCAGTCCTCCTCGTCCAGCGGGTCCTCGATGGAGACCAGCGGGTAGTTGGCCACGAGATCGGCGTAGTAGTCGACCATTTCCTTGGACGACTTCTTCTTGCCCTCGAAGGTGTAACCCGACTTGTCACCGAACTCGCTGGCGGCCACATCGAGCGCGAGCGCGATCTGCTTGCCGGGCTCGTAACCGGCCTTCTTGATCGCCTCGACGATGAGGTCGAGCGCGGCGCGGTTGGACTCGAGGTTCGGCGCGAAGCCTCCCTCGTCGCCCAGGCCGGTGGCCAGGCCCTTGTCGTGCAGGACGCCCTTGAGCGCGTGGTAGACCTCGGTGCCCCAGCGCAGCGCCTCACGGAAGGACTCGGCACCGATCGGAGCGATCATGAACTCCTGGATGTCGACGTTGGAGTCGGCGTGCGCACCACCGTTGAGGATGTTCATCATCGGCACGGGCAGGACGTGCGCGTTGGGGCCACCCACGTAGCGGAACAGCGGCAGGCCGGCCGACTCGGCGGCGGCCTTGGCGACGGCGAGCGAGACGCCGAGGATCGCGTTGGCGCCGACCTTGCCCTTGTTGGGGGTGCCGTCGATCTCGATCATCTCGGTGTCGATGAGGCGCTGCTCGTCCGCCTCGTAACCAAGCAGGGCCGGGGCGAGCTGCTCGACAACGGAGTCGACGGCGTCCTCGACGCCCTTGCCGAGGTAACGCTTCTTGTCACCGTCGCGGCGCTCGACGGCCTCGAACTGACCGGTGGAAGCACCGGAGGGAACGGCGGCGCGACCGAGGGCACCGTCGTCCAGGACGACCTCGACCTCGACGGTCGGGTTGCCACGGGAATCGAGGATCTCGCGGGCGATGATGGCGTCAATGCTTGCCACAGTTGGCTCCTCAAAAGGTTGTTGTGGTTACCCGGCCAGCCTAACGGGGCCCCCACCTACGGGCCGGTAGCGACTGGCGGGACGACCGGATCGCGGACGTGGCGGTCGTGCGGGAGATCATTGTTCGGCGTTCTTGATCAGATTTGGCGGATTTCGACACGCAGGACTTCCTTCGTCAG
Organism: Yimella sp. cx-51; assembly: GCF_017654605.1. Taxonomy (GTDB): domain Bacteria; phylum Actinomycetota; class Actinomycetes; order Actinomycetales; family Dermatophilaceae; genus Yimella. The sequence continues at coordinate 668,845 of NZ_CP072113.1, read as the reverse complement.
TCCTGCGGCTCAATCAGCGGGCGCGGAGGGTTTGACGCCGCTGATTGAGCTTGCCCGGCGGTCGCGTGAGGAGCAGTGGGTTCGGCCGGCGCACAGAAGATTGACGCCCACTTCCGCATTCTGCGGTGGCCGCGTGAGCACCATCGGGTTCGGTCAGTGGGCGTCGGTCAGTTGCCGGCCAGCTTGTTCAGGGATGCGCGCAGCGCCTGATCGGCGTCGATGCCGGATGCGCGGGCCTGCGCGACGAGCGCCAGCAGCTGGTCGCCCAGATCGGCGCCTTGCGGGAGGTCGACCTCGCCTGCTCGTTCGCGGCGGGCCAGCACCTTGTCGGCGATGAGCAGCGTCGAGAGTGACTTGGGAATGCCTTCGAGCAGGGGCGCCTCGCTCTGCGCACGCTCGGCCTTCTCCGCCGCCTTGATCTGCTCCCAGGCCGTCTCGACCTCTTCGGGAGTGGAGGCGTCGCCGTCTGCGAAGACGTGCGGATGGCGTCGCACCAGCTTGTTCACCAGTTCGGCGGCGACGTCGTCGACGTCCCAGGCATCGTCGGTGTCATCAGCTGCGATGCGGGCGTGGAAGAGCACCTGGAGCAGCACGTCCCCGAGTTCTTCGCGAAGGTGGTCGCGGTCACCGGCGTCGATAGCCTCGACCGTTTCGTGCGCCTCCTCCAGAAGGTATTTCGCCAGGCTCTGGTGAGTCTGCTTCGCGTCCCAGGGGCAGCCTCCGGGTGAGCGCAGGGTGTCCATCACCGCGACGGCGTCGAGCAACCGGGCACCGGGGACGTCCCAGGAACCGACCAGCATCTCGATCGGCGCGGCGTCGTCCAGGCGGGTGAGTTCGCCTGCGAGGGCGTCGGTCAGACCGGGATCACCGTCCGGGGAGACGATCCAGACGATGTTCTCGGAGCGCGCGCGACTCGCGAGTTCGCGTCCGAGCACCAGGGGCGAGTCGTAGGCAGCTTCGATCACGGTGACGCCGGAGGCGTTGACCGCCGCCGGCACCGGGTCGTCGGACGAGACGGCCAGCACTGCGCCAGCTGCGTGCAATGCCTGCCAGGCGTCGTGGGTCAACAACCCCGCGGGGACGCGCGGACTGGTGACCAGCAGCGTCAGGCCAGGTGTCATCGCCTCAGTTCGACAGACTCGGCATAGCGGTCGGCGTCTTGATCCAGTCGGTGGTCGACTCGGCGGGGCCGGTGCCCTTCACCCACTTGCCGTAACGCGGGTTGAGCTGCACATCAGCGGTCTTGAACAGCTTCATCAGGTCGGCCTGACCCTTCTCGCTGGTGCGCAACCGGCCGAAGTTGATGCTGCCGACAGCGGTGTCGACCGCGGCCTGGCTGGGGTTCTTCGTCTTCTTGAACCACGCGGCCTTCGCGGCGTCGGGCGCCACGTAGACGCCGTGCTTACGGGCGAGCGTGCTCAGCTCGCCGCGCAGCACCTGGAAGATCGCCGCGGAGAGGTTGTCGAAGCCCGACTGCGGCTCCTCCTTGAGGATGTCGCGCACCGCGGTCTGCACACTCTCGTCGCTGATCGAGGTGTCGCCGTACGTGGCGGCGGTGCCTCCGGTGGGGGTGCAACCGGCAAGAACGGTCACGGAGGTGACCGCGACAGCGGCGGTGACGACGCGCAACGAGCGACGGGACATGGGTTCCTCTCGGGGACGGACCAGCGCCAACATGATGCCATGCCCTCGGTCGAGGGCCATCGCGCGCCGCCGGTGGTCGATCATCAGGCGGCTGCGGGCTGGTCGAGCAGCACCGAGCGGATCAGCTGTGCGGCCCACTGGAGCACCTCGGTGTTGCGCAACGGCTGCCCGGCGACCGGCTTGGTCATGGGCGCGGGCACCAGGATCGTCTTGAGTGCAGGCTTGAGCTGAGCTCCCTTGTAGAGACGCTGCAGCCGCAGCTGCCTGCTCTCCGGCAGACCCTCGACCGGGCCGAAACGCACGAACTTGCCCTGGACGCCGATGTCGCCGATGCCTGCCTGGCGGGCGAGGACGCGAAGTCGCGCGACCTCCAGCAGGTGCTGCACCGGCTCCGGGGGTGCGCCGTAGCGATCGCGCAGTTCTTCGGCGATCTCCGTCAGCTCCTCCTCGGTGGCGACGGTGGCGAGCTTCTTGTACGCCTCCAGCCGCAGCCGCTCCCCCGGCACGTAGTCGTGCGGGAGGTGGGCGTCGACGGGGAGTTCGATCTTGATCTCGGCGGGGCCCTTGTCGAGTTCGTCCCCGCGGAAGTCGGCCACCGCTTCCCCGACCATGCGGACGTACAAGTCGAAACCGACGCCCTGGATGTGACCCGACTGCTCACCGCCGAGCAGGTTTCCGGCGCCACGGATCTCGAGATCCTTCATCGCCACCTGCATGCCCGAACCGAGGTCGGTGTGCTGGGCGATGGTCTGCAGCCGGTCGTGCGCCGTCTCGGTGAGCGGCTTCTCCGTCGGGTAGAGGAAATAGGCGTACGCACGGTCACGACCGCGACCCACTCGTCCGCGCAGCTGGTGCAGCTGCGAGAGACCCAGGACGTCGGAGCGCTCCACGATGAGGGTGTTGGCGTTGGAGATGTCGAGGCCGGTCTCGACGATGGTGGTGCACACCAGGACGTCGAGTCGCCGCTCCCAGAAGTCGACGACGACTTCTTCCAAGCGGTGCTCGCCCATCTTGCCGTGGGCGGTGCCGATGCGGGCTTCGGGCACGAGCTCACGCAGACGCGAGGCGGCCTTCTCGATCGTCTGCACCTTGTTGTGCACGAGGAAGACCTGTCCCTCGCGCATCAGCTCGCGTCGGATCGCCGCGACGACCTGCTTCTCGTCGTAGCCGCCGACGAAGGTGAGCACGGGGTGGCGCTCCTCGGGCGGCGTTGCGAGAGTCGACATTTCGCGGATTCCGGTGACCGCCATTTCCAGCGTGCGCGGGATCGGCGTGGCTGACATCGCCAGCACGTCGACAGCTGTGCGCATCTGCTTCAACTGTTCCTTGTGCTCGACACCGAAGCGCTGCTCCTCGTCGACCACGACCAGACCGAGGTCCTTGAACTGGATCTCCTTGCTCAGCAACCGATGCGTGCCGATCACCAGATCGACTGCTCCGGTGGCGAGTCCGTCGATCACCTCGCGAGCTTCCTTGTCGCTCTGGAAGCGCGACAGCGCCTTCACCGTCACCGGGAAGCCGGCGTACCGATCGGAGAAGGTACTGAAGTGCTGCTTGACCAGCAACGTGGTGGGCACGAGCACGGCCACCTGCTTGCCGTCCTGGATCGCCTTGAAGGCAGCGCGCACCGCGATCTCGGTCTTGCCGTAGCCGACGTCGCCGCAGATGAGACGGTCCATCGGCACGGTCTTCTCCATGTCGGCCTTGACCTCGTCGATGGACGACAACTGGTCGGGGGTCTCGACGTAAGCGAAGGCGTCCTCCAACTCCCGCTGCCACGGGGTGTCAGCGGCGAAGGCGTGACCCGGGGTGGCCATGCGGGCGGAGTAAAGCCTGATGAGCTCTCCCGCGATCTGCCGGACGTGTCGACGGGCCTTCGATTTCGTTGTCTGCCAGTCGGATCCGCCCATCTTGTTGAGCGTCGGCGCTTCGCCGCCGACGTAGCGGGTGATCTGGTCGAGCTGATCGGTGGGCACGAACAGACGATCGCCGGGATGTCCGCGCTTGGACGGTGCGTACTCCAACGCGAGGTACTCGCGGGTCGCTCCCCCGACCGTGCGCTGCATCATCTCGACGAACTTGCCGACGCCGTGCGCTTCATGCACGACGAAGTCGCCCGGACGCAACTGCAACGGGTCGACCTGGTTGCGCCGCCGCGACGGCATCTTGCGCATGTCTTTGGTGGAACCGCCCTGCCCGGACGATCCGATCAGGTCGATCTCGGTGAGCAGCACGAACTCGCTCGACGGAAGCGCGAAGCCTCTGCCCAGCGTCCCGACGGCGGTAGTGACTTTGCCGCTGGCCAGCTCTTCCGACAACGGAATCTCGTTGTCCAGCAACAGCTCTCGCACTCGCTTACCTAGACCCGGGCCGTCGGTGAGCACGAGCGTCTTCAGCCCGGCGGCCGTCCAGGTGCGTATGTCGGCAACGGCTGCTTCAGTGTCGCTGCGGTACTGCGGCACCTCCTCGGTGCGAAGGGTGACGCGCTCGCCGGGCAGGTCGTCCTCGCTAAACTCGGTGAGTTCTTCATCGGTGGCGAAGGACGACATCGACCACCACGGCAGGCCTCGGGCGAGCGCGTGGTCGCGCAGTTCGACCAGTGACCAGTAGGACGCCGTGCCGAGCACACTCTGGAGGTCGACCGGCACGGCGTTGCCCGCCGCGGCGTTCGACCAGCTCGCCTCCAGGAACTCGGTGCTGGTGGCCACCAAGTCGTGCGCACGGGTGCGGACGCGTTCCGGGTCGGAGAGCACGACATGAGTGCCCTTCGGCAACACGTCGAGCAGTGTCTCCATGCGATCGCCGAGCAGGATCGGCGACAGAGACTCCATGCCTTCGACCGCGATTCCCTCGGCCACCTTGTGCAGCATGTCGGCCACGCCCGGCAGTTGCGCCGCGAGCGTCCGGGCACGTTCACGCACGTCGTCAGTGAGGAGCAACTCGCGGCAGGGCGGCGCCCAGAGGCCGTGCTCGGCGATGTCGCTGGAGCGCTGATCAGCCACCTTGAACCAGCGGATCTCATCGACGGTGTCGCCGAAGAAGTCGACCCGTACGGGGTGCTGCTCGGTGGGCGGGAAGACATCGAGGATGCCGCCGCGGACGGCGAACTCACCGCGTCGTTCGACCAGGTCGGTGCGGGTGTAGGCAGCTGCCGAAAGCGCCGCGACGACCTCATCGAGCGAAGCGTCCTGGTCTGCCTTGAGGCTCACCGGCGCGAGGTCACCCAGCCCTTTGGCGATCGGTTGCATGAGAGCCCGGACGCTGGCCACGACCACCTGGATGGGTCCGTGAGCAGGGTCGCGATCGTCTGGATGCGCCAGTCGGCGCAGCACGGCCAAACGACGTCCGACGGTGTCGGAACGCGGGCTGAGCCGCTCGTGCGGCAGCGTTTCCCAGCTCGGGAACTCCGCGATCGCGTCGTCCCCCATCAGGGTGCGCAGGGCCGCCACCAAGTCGCCGGCGTCGCGGCCCGTCGCGGTGACGACCAGCAACGGCGTGCGCTCGTCGCCAGCGGAGTTGAGCTGCGCGAGCAGAGGTGCGCGCAGGCCAGGCGCAGAGGCAATGTCGACCAGGTCGGCGCTGCCACGGTGCTTGAGCACACGCTGCACGCCCTCGTCGGCGGCGAGGAGTTGGAGCATCGGAGCAAGAGTGCTCACGCTGATGGGCCTTTCGGGAGGCAACGCAGGAAGGCCCCGCATCAGAAACTGACCGGGGTGAGGATTGAAGTCTACGCCCGTCGTCTGACAGGTTCGTGATCGCGGATCAGGGTTGTGGCCGAGATCTGCAGGTGCCTCGACAGCTACTTGTTAGCGAGCAGCTTGTAACCGACGAAGCCGAGGACGGCGACGACCACGATCGTCATCACCGCGTTGACCAGCTTGAAGACCAAGGGCACCGCGACCAGCAGCACCAGCAGCAGCACCACCAACTTCGCCGACAGTGGCCAATCCTGCATGGGCTGCTCCTTGTCCTGTGGTTGTTGTCCTGCGCTTGCTCGGTGAGTACCTGCGTGCGCTTCAACGTACGGGAGAGGGCTTGTGCTCCCCCGCGTGGTTCAGCGCGCGTGCACCTTGTTCTGGGCGTCCGTCAGGCCCAGATCGATGAGCGTCTGCGTGGCATCGACGGCGTCGTCCAGCAGGAAGGGCAGTTCCTTCTTCTCCGTCGGCGAGAAGTCCTTCAACACGAACGAGGCTGCGTCCATGCGTCCGGGCGGACGTCCGATGCCGATGCGCACTCGCAGGTAGTCCTTGGTGCCGAGTGCGCTGGAGATCGAACGCAGCCCGTTGTGGCCGCCTTCGCCGCCGCCGCGCTTGAGACGGACGGCGCCGAAGTCGATGTCGAGCTCGTCGTGCAGCACGATGACTTGCTCAACCGGCACCTTGAAGAACTGCATGAGCGCCTTCACCGGACCGCCCGATTCGTTCATGTAGCACGTGGGGCGGGCGATGATCGCTGCCGGACCACCGGGCGCCCCGGATGGCTGCGGCAGCCGGATCGAGGCTCCGAGGGCACGAGCCTTGTGTGCTTTGAGGGTTGCACCAGCGTCCAGCGCCATCTGCTCGATCGCCATGACGCCGACGTTGTGCCGGTTGCCGGCATAGCCCGGCCCTGGGTTGCCCAGTCCTACGATCAGCCACGGTTCCACGGTCAGTCAGTATGCCTTTCCAGCGTTCTGGCAGATACGGCACGGCCGGGCACCCATTGCGGGGCCCGGCCGTGACTGCGAACTAGGTGGATCAGGCGTCGTCGCCTTCGCCCGACTCCTCGGACGACTCGGCGCCTTCGGCAGCCTCTTCCTTCTCCTCGTCCGACTCTTCGCGCTCGATGCCGGCCTCGTCCTCGGCCTCGGCCAGCTCGGCCTCGAGCTCCTCAGCCGACACCTGCTGGGTGACGTTGACGACGAGCAGTTCTTCGTCGGAGATGAGCGTGACACCCGAGGGAAGCTGGACGTCCTTGGCCAGGATCTGCGAGCCGGCCTCCAGGCCCTCCACCGACACGGTGAACGACTCGGGGATGCTGAGCGCGTCAGCCTCGACCGAGAGCACGGTGCTGTCGGTGATGACGTTGGTCTCCGGGGCAGCGTCGCCTTCAACGATCACCGGAACGTCGACGATGACCTTCTCGCCCTTGCGGATCATGATGAGGTCGATGTGCTCGATGAAGGGGCGCAGCACCTCGCGCTGGACGTCCTTGGCCAGCGCGAGCTGGTCGTCACCGTCCGGCATGACGATGGTGAGCACGGCGTTCGCGTTGCCCTTGAGCGCCAGCATGGTGTCGTGGCCCGGGAGGGTGACGTGCACCGGGTCGCTGCCGTGGCCGTAGAGCACTGCGGGGATCTTGTCGGCGCGGCGGATGCGGCGTGCGGCGCCCTTGCCGAACTCGGTGCGGGCCTCGGCGACGAGTCGCAGGTCGGGGGTCTGAGCCATGATCAATTCCTTTGTGGGTCAACGTATTTTGCGCGTTCCCTCGGCACGGGAAGCTCGTGCGGGGGTGCTGATCCGTGGATGACTGGGTAGACGCTCAACTCGCACAGACACGCGCAAGGAGCACATCCACCGCGTCGATCACGGACTGGCGGCACACCGCACGACGTCCCTCGCCGAGGCAACGCCGACCATCCTACGGGTGAGCGCCCAGCCGCCCAAATCGCAGCAGGGCTCCCCGATGGGTGTCGGGAAGCCCTGCTGAACAAGTGTTGGTCAGGACAGACCGTCGAACATCGAGGTGACCGAACCGTCCTCGAAGACCTGGTGGATCGCTTCGGAGAGCAGCGGTGCGATCGACAGCGCGGTCAGCTTGTCGAACTGCTTGTCGGGCGTGATCGGAAGGGTGTCGGTGACGATGACCTCACGAGCCACGGAATCACGCAGTCGCTCGACAGCCGGACCCGACAGGATGGCGTGGGTGGCGGCGATGATCACACTGGCCGCGCCGTCCTTCATGAGCGCCTCGGCCGCGTGGCAGATGGTGCCGCCGGAGTCGATCATGTCGTCGACCAGGATGCAGGTGCGTCCCTCGACCTTGCCGATGACGCGGTTGGCGACGCTCTGGTTGGGACGTGTGACGTCGCGGGTCTTGTGGATGAAGGCCAGCGGAGCGCCGTTGAGACGCTTCGACCACTGCTCGGCCACCTTGATGCGTCCGGCGTCCGGCGAGACGACGGCGAGGTCTTCGCTGGAGTACTTGTCGGCGACGTACTCGGCGAGGATCGGCAGCGCCTGCAGGTGGTCGACCGGGCCGTCGAAGAAGCCCTGGATCTGGTCGGTGTGCAGGTCGACCGCCATCAGGCGATCGGCACCGGCCACCTTGAACATGTCGGCCATGAGCCGGGCGCTGATCGGTTCGCGTCCGCGCGACTTCTTGTCCTGGCGCGCGTACCCGTAGAACGGCGTGATCACGCTGATGCGCTTGGCGGACGCGCGCTTGAGGGCGTCGACCATGATCAGTTGTTCCATGATGTTGTGGTTGATCGGCGCCGTGTGCGACTGGATCACGAAGGCATCGCAACCACGCACCGATTCATCGAACCGCACGTAGGTCTCGGAGTTGGCGAAGTCGCGGGCTTCGGTGGGCACCAGCGTGGTGCCGAGTTCGTCAGCGACGGCCTGCGCCAGCGCCGGGTGGGCCCGCCCGGAGAACACCATGAGGTTTTTCTCGGTGGTGAGCTTCATGCCGCTCATCGGTCGTTCAGTTCCCTTCGCCGGATTCGTCGGACGTGTGTTCTTGGTTTGCCCGTTCAGCGCGGGCGCGATCGGCTGCCTCTGCCGTCTTGGTGCCGGCACGGCGGCGATCGACCCAGTTGTCGATGTTGCGCTGGCGGGTGCGGGCAACAGCGATCTGGCCGGGCTCGACGTCCTTCTCCACCGCTGATCCTGCCCCGACGTACGCGCCGTCGGCGACGGTCACCGGAGCGATGAGGACGGAGTCGGAGCCGACGAAGCTGTGGGCACCGATGGTGGTGTGGAACTTCTGCACGCCGTCGTAGTTGGCGAAGATCGTGCCGGCTCCGATGTTCGCGCCCTCCCCGATGGTCGCGTCGCCGCAGTAGGTGAGGTGCGGCACCTTGGCGCCTGCGCCGATGACGGCGTTCTTGGTCTCGACGAATCCACCGATCTTGCCTCCAGCGCCCAGCTCGGTGCCGGGACGCAGGTAGGAGTAGGGGCCGACGTTGGCATTCGGGCCGATGACGGCGAGGTCGACGTGGGCACGGATGACGCTCGCTCCGTCGTCCACCTCGGCGTCCTTGAGCGTGGTGTTGGGGCCGATGATGCAGTTTTCGCCGACGGAGGTCGCGCCCTGGAGCTGGCACCCGGGGTGGATCACGGTGTCGCGGCCGACACTGACATCGGCGTCGACCCAGGTGGTCTCGGGATCGATGACGATCGCGCCTGATTCGCGCATGAGCTTGTCGACCAGGCGGCGGTTGAGTTCGCGGCCGAGCTTGGCCAGCTGGGCCTTGTCGTTGACGCCTTCGGTCTGGACGAGGTCATCGAGGACGTAGGCGACCACCCGGCGGCCACGACTCACGGCGATCTCGACGACATCGGTGAGGTACTTCTCCCCCGCCGCTTCGTTGACGCCCAGCCCGGCGAGCGCCTCGCGGAGCAGGTCGGCGTCGAAGGCGAAGATGCCGGAGTTGAACTCGCGGATCTCCAACTGCTCGGGCGTCGCCTGCTTGTGCTCGACGATGGCGAGCACGTCGCCGCTCTGGCCGTCGCGGACGATGCGGCCGTAGCCGGTGGCGTCGTCGAGGATTCCGGTGATGACGGTCGCGCCCGCGTCGTTGGCGGCGTGGGTCTCGGCGAGCCGGCGCAGCGTGTCTGATTCGAGCAGCGGGGTGTCGCCCGTGGTGACGATGACCGTGCCGTGCAAGTCATCCGGCAGTGCAAGCAATCCGCACTCGGCAGCGCGACCGGTGCCGTAGATATCGTCCTGGAAGGCGACGGTGATCTCCGGAAGCGCCTCGCGGGCAGCTGCAGCAACCGCTTCACCCTGAGCACGCACGACGACCGCGACGTGCTGGGCGCCCGCACCTGAAGCTGCGTTGACCGCGTGGGCGACCAGGGTGTGGCCGGCGATCCGGTGCAACGCCTTGTTGATGTTCGACTTCATCCGGGTGCCGTCACCGGCAGACATGACGATGACAGCTGCGAGGGATGCACTCACGCGGAAGCTCCTGGAGGCGTTCGGGGAGTCCTGAAACCCAGGACCTGTCGTTCCGTCGCCGATGCTACCGCGCCGTCACCTTGTGTTCGCCTGGCGGCGGACAACGACGGACCCACCACCGGCGTACGGGTCGTGATCACATGGAACTCGCGGGAAAGGCTGGCAAGGTGCGGGAAAGCGGGTCGTTCGGTGGAGGCGCGGGTCATGGCGGTGCCGTCACATCGACGCTGCCAGCGCTTCGACATCGTGGTGGTGCTGCCAGGTGACGCCCGACCGACTGACCACCGCTGTGAGTCGGTCGCGGTGCACGATCCGGTGATGGGTGGCGCAGAGCAACGCCGAGTTGAGCAGGCTGGTTTCGCCACCGTCAGCCCAGTGCTTGACGTGGTGCACTTCGCACATCGGTGGCGGCCGGGAGCAGCCATCGAAGGTGCAGTGGCGATCTCGTTCGATCACTGCGGCTCGCAGCCCCTTGTCGACCAACCGGATCTTGCGTCCGACGTCGAGTGGTTCTGATCTCGAGCCCAAGACCATGGGAATGATTTCTGCATCGCAGACGAGTTGTCGCACTGTCTCGGGTGAGACGACTGCTCCTGCTTCGGAGCGGCCTGATCCGCGCAGCTTCCTGGCGAGAGTCTCGTAATCCATGGTCACGATCAGCCGGGCTGAACCGTGGGTGACCAACTGACCGTCGCCATCGACGTACTTCGAGGCGATTCTGATGAGCTCGACCAACGCGTCCGCGCGCCGCTTGCCCGGCGAGCGGACATCTGCCTGCCCCGTTGGGTTGGAGTTCTTCTCGTGCCGGTGGAACGGACTGTCGCAGCACGTCGAGCCGGGCGCGGGCGCGGCCATCGAGTTGATCGCGTGCTTCAACGCCTCGGCGTGATCGGCCGACAGATCGGCGATCAGGCGCACCAGGCCGTTCGGGAGGTCTTCCAAGCGCAGGGTTTCGTAAGCCCGCTGGCTGTCTTCGTCCTTGTCGAGCCGATCGGGGGTCGGCGCGAATTGAGCGATGACCCGCTGGGAAAGTTCGCGAACGCTCTTCGCGCCCGCACCAGGCTCGAGTGCGGCCAAAAAATAGCCGTAGACCTGATCTCTGGTGGCCGACGGATCGCTGGTGCACAGTGCCGCGACCAGCGGGTCGACATTGTCGAGAGCGGTCTTGGCGATGATCGAATTGACCGCGCCGGACAGCAATGCAGTTTTCAGAACGCTGTGGCGGGACGAATTGCAGGCCACGGCAATCTTGCTGATTCGCGAACACTGCGAGGGCTCGAGCCCGGCAGCTTGCACGTCACTCGAGCCAGCCTCGCCCGCACTCGCTTCCGGTCGTTCGTCCTGGATCAACGGCCCGGCCGTCTTGAGTCCGTCGGCACCGATGATCGAAGCAGCGGACTCTCCCCGCGAAAGCCGGCCCACCCACTGGGCGGCATCGGCGGCAGTGGAACGCCACACAGCGCCACGGTCGAGCGCGTCGGCGGTCACGGCGACCAGCGCTGCTTCCGCCCGCTGCATCACCAGCGCCAACGAACGGGCAGCGTCGGTCAACTCTGAATCGGTGAGGTTGGTAGTGATGTGCGACAGCCTGGCGATCGACCCCAGCACCGCCGAAATTTCGTCCGCACATTCGGCCGCCTCACCCGGATAGGACGACGCTGTCGTTCCGACGACTGTGTGCGCGTTCCGGTCGGGCACGAAGCAGTGGTTCGAGGTCGCTTCCTCTGGCCTCTCGAACGACTGCGGGATCGGAACGGCAGAGACACCGAAGTGGCCCGATGATTCGTCCAAATACATGCCCACCACCCCTCCCAGAAGTGCCCCGAAGTTGATATCCAAATCGTACATGCGTACGAACTAAAAGGGAAGGGCAAAGCAGCGAATTCGGTTCGCCCACATCGGAATTCGACTAATCACCGGTATCCACATGCGCCGAAAAATAGGAGGTTCTCCACAGACTCCATCGAAGGTCTTGACCGGGCGGGATTCATCCGAGCGCACATCAAAGCGGCCCAACCCCGAGGGACTGGACCGCCTTGAAGTAATGGTTCGTCAGGCGCTGGCGGCGGGGTCGACACGCTTGGCGTGACGCAGGCCGAGCAGGCCCAGGACGAAGAAGACGATCGCCCCGAGGAGGGCGCCGATCGCGGCCCACATGGCAACCGTGGCCATGGTGCCAAAGGCGTAGGCGTTGAGCAGCATGCCGCGCAGGGTGTTACCCATGAAGAGCGACTGGCGCAGATCGCCCAGGTCCTTGGTCTCCTTCGCGTCCGGCGCGGTCTTGACGGCCTTCATGTACTCGCCGCTGACCTCTTCGTAGGTCTTGTTGTTCGACGAGGTGTTCATGTGGACGAGGATGTACTGATCGGCGAACGCCTTGGCGTGCGCACCCGTAGTCATCTTCTGGCCGGCGTACTTGCTCAGCGCTTCCTTCTGAGCCGGGGTCTCAAGCCTGTCGACGGCCGGCATCGTGATGTTCTGCTGGCTCAGCTGCTCCTCGACGTTGCTGTGGATGAACGACGACCCGTAGGCGAGCAGTCCGGCTGCAACCAGGAGAACTGCGGCCAGGGCGAAGCCGAACCAGGAGACGAGACGATCGAGTGCACTACGCATGATGGGTCTTTCGAGTGAAGTTTCCCGGTGTTCTTCGCCGGCTGACTCAATGGTCCTACCATCCGTAGTAGTTTCCAAATCAACTACTGCTCTTCGTCGTTTTCGGCGCACGTTTCCGCATGGCTCAGCCCACATTCATTACCAATACGCGACGAAATCCTTAGTGCGACAGAGACTTTCAACATGAACCCGACTCGCCAGGTGTCCGAATTATGGGATCGCGATTTCACAGTTCGAACCGAATCTGGCCGACTGTGCCCGTCCGTCTACGTCATCACCATCGCGCGCATTGGTGGCTCTTCGCCATTGAGCGTGGGTGAGTAGCGACGCGCCGTGGGTGGTGGGTGCTGCGTGAATGGGTCAAGGCCCTTGACGATCAGAGGACTTCTACCTCATCTGACCGCAAGGACCTCGACATGGATGAGCCTACGTCCTGCTGCCGTCACGCTGGCCGGTATTGCGACCGGTGCGACCTGCTGGTTGGTTTGCCTGGGCTGCACGTCATCGACGTTGAATACGACACCGATCATCGACTGATCGTGACTGTGGAGTCACCGCCGGGCCCGGTCGGATGCCCGGAATGCTCGGTCGTCGCGGTGGGACACGGCCGGGACGAGGTGTGGCTGGTCGACGCGCCAGCGTTCGGGCGACCCGTTCGCATCCGGTGGCGTAAGCGGCGATGGCGCTGCGGTGAACCCTCGTGTGCCCGCCGGGTCTTCGTCGAACAGCACCCGGACGTGGCCGCGCCACGAGCGAAGCTGACAACGCGTGCGTGTTGGTGGGCGATCGCCCAAGTCCGGCGCGAGCACGCCAGCATCAACGGGATACGCCGTCAGCTCGGCACGGGGTGGCGCACGGTGTGGGAATCGATCCGACCCCTGCTGCAGGCGGCAGCTGATGACCCGGCACGGTTCGAGGGTGTCACGATCCTCGGTGTTGATGAGCATGTGGGGCATCACGTCAGCACCCGACCGGTCGAGCACGGAGGACGGGGCCCCAAGGAACTGACCGGGATGGTCGACCTCACCCCAGATCCGAACGGGCACAACCGAACCCGCTTGTTGGACCTGGTTCCCGGCCGGTCGGGCAAGGCGTACACCGAGTGGCTGAACCAGCGCGGTCAGGACTTCCGCGACGGAATCCACATCGCCACCTTGGACCCGTTCCGCGGCTACAAGAACGCGCAGCTGCTCGCTCTGCTCCCAGCGGTGGTGGAGGTCCTGCAGGTCCAACGTTGCACGCGATTCAAGATCTCTTGGCACTTGGGCATCGTGACATCCCCTACGGACAACGGACGTGCGCCAGTTCAGTCGGGCGGGGTCGCCCTGCTTGCGGCATTTCCGGACGTTGCTACACGCGATCCAAGGCCGTGAGGTAACGGTGGGTCATGAAGTTCTGAGCGGCTCGGGTGATCGGGCCGCCGACCTTGGCCAGGGTTGAGGCAGGGCGGGAGTAGGCGGTGATGGTGAACAGGATGCGGCCGTCCTCGAGCTGCTCCAGGATGAACCGCTCTTCGCCGGCCTCTGGGTGGCCGGGCAGGGTGCCGTATGCAAAGCCCCGGCGGCGCGGCTCGTCGATGACTTCGAGGACGCGGCAGGGGATCCTCAGTGCGAGAGGGGCAGGTCCCCACTGCATCAGGACGACGGTGTCCTGATGCAGTGGAATGTCTGAGGCCTGAACCCGTAGCCCGGCCTTGCAGTGCATCTGCCATTCGAAAAGGTGGCGGGCTGCGCCGTCGAAGTCCCGACGAGTCAGCGTGACGGAACGGCTCAGGTGGTTGTAGCCGGCCGGTGCCTCACCCTCGGACCTTGCAGCCCGCGTGAACGACAGGGGTGCCGCGAGCAGTCGCGAAGTCTGCTGCTCGTCGAGAAGGGTCGCCGGCATGGTCACATCATCACCGACGGATCTTCACTGGTTGCGGCATGAGCGGTCGGTTCGTCAGGGAGAATCCCCCCATGACTGACTACCTGATTCGTACGCAGGCGTCCCACGAGTGGCCAGCGGTCCACCGAGAGCGCCTTACCGATGTCCTGGTGCCCACGGGATACGACTGCCAGGTGGTGGATGGCTGGGGCGACCTACACCTTCGCTGCGGCGAGGCCGAGGTGTCGTTCTCGGGCGAGGAGCCTGGATGGCTCGTAACAGTAGAGGGTGACCTGCCTGACGCCGATGGCTTCCTTGCGCGAGTCACGACCCAGGTGACGGAGGCGGCTGGCGAGCCCTGCGAGTGGCTGAATATCGGGTAGTTCAGCACCGCACGCTTATCGGCATGGCGAAGACACCATCCGCGGCATTTCCGGACGGTTGTGTGGGTCCGGAGTTACCGTCGAAGAGTGCAGCTGCGACGACGCATCAAGGAGTGGCTGGAGCGCCGACGGAGCCACTGGCCGACGATGACGCCACCCACGGTTCCGCCGGCGGGGCCACCAGTCTTCAGGGAGATCGAGGACGAGCCGTTGGGGCCCCGGTCACCGACCTGAGCGCGGCAATTGCCGGCTCTTGTGATTCTTCCGTGGGTGCTGAGCGCGCCTGGCATGGGTGCACGCCGTTCTCTGCCTGGGTTTTGGGGCTCTTCGCCATTGAGCGTGGGTGAGTAGGCGACGCGCCGAGCGGGGTGGGTGCGGTGGGTATGGGTCGAGGTCCCTGAGGATCAGAGGACTTCTACCTCATCTGACCGCAAGGACCTCGACATGGATGAGCCTACGTCCTGCCACCGATCCGCTGGTGACGACTACTGCGACCGGTGCGACTTGCTCGTTGGTCTGCCTGGGTTGCACGTGATCGACGTCGAGCACGAGACCGCCGACCGGGTGGTCGTGACGGTCGAGTCCCCGCCTGGCCCGGTCGGGTGCCCGACATGCGCGGTGGTCGCGGTCGGGCACGGCCGTGACGAGGTGTGGCTGGTCGATGCGCCGGCTTTCGGGCGACCGGTCCGGATCCGGTGGCGCAAGCGACGTTGGCGATGCCTCGAACCATCCTGTCCCCGTGTCGTATTCGTCGAGCAGGACGATCGGGTCGCGGCACCCCGGTGCACGTTGACGACCCGGGCTTGCTGGTGGGCGATCGAGCAGCTGCGGCGTGAACACGCCAGCATCAACGGGATCCGGCGGCAGCTCGGCACCGGGTGGGAATCGATCCGACCCCTGCTACGGGCCGCGGCCGACGACCCCGCACGGTTCGACGGCGTCACGATCCTGGGCGTCGACGAACACGTGTGGCACCACGTCAGCACCAAACCGGTCGAGCACGGCGGTCGGGGCCCGAAAGAACTCACCGGCATGGTCGACCTCACCCCGGATACCAACGGGGACAAGAGGACTCGCCTACTGGACCTCGTCCCAGGACGATCAGGTAAGGCGTACACCGACTGGTTGGACCAGCGCGGCGAAGCGTTCCGTGACGGTGTGCAGATCGCCACGTTGGACCCGTTCCGTGGCTACAAGAACGCGATCGATGACCGTCTCGAGGACACCCAAGCAGTGCTCGACGCGTTCCACGTCGTCAAACTCGCCACCCACATGGTCGATGAGGTGCGTCGCCGCGTCCAGCAGCAACTGCACGGTCACCGAGGCCGCAAGAGCGACCCGCTGTACCGGATCCGGAACATCCTGCGCGCCGGCGAAGAGAACCTCACCGACCGGCAACGCGCCCGCCTCGCGGCGGCCTGGGCCGCCCACGAGGCACACCTCGAGGTGGAACTCGCGTGGCAGTGCGCCCAGCAGGTCCGGTCCGTCTATCACCAGGACACTCACGCGGCCGGCCGGCGCGTCGCCGAACGAATCCTGGACACCTTCACCTCGTGCCCGATCCGTGAAGTCGCCCGCCTGGGCCGCACCCTGAAGCAGTGGCGCACCGAGTTCCTCGGCTACTTCGACACCCACGGCGCGAGCAACGGTGGGACCGAAGCGATGAACGGGCTCATCGAACTCCACCGCCGCATCGCCCGCGGCTTCCACAACAGAGACAACTACCGCCTCCGAATGCTCCTGATCGGCGGAGGACTCAACCTATGACCCACGCTCAACGGCGAAGAGCCCTATTACCGGAGTTGTGCAGCGGCACGTGCTGCAGGTGCCGCGCCTCTTTATCGCGGGCAGCCCGGGTACTCGAAGAAGCTTGACCGTGACGGAGTCGCCTGCGAGTAGGCCGTTCGGGAACTTCGGTGGATGCTGCGTTCCGCGAGGCTAGGAGCTAAACAGAGCTCCCCGGGAAGGAATCGAACCTTCGTCGCTAATCCTGATTCAAAGTCAGGCGGCCCCTACCAGCAGAGCAACCGGGGAACGCACACGAGAGCGTGCGGCGACAAGGTTAGCCGACGGGCTCAGATCTGCTGAATCTCGATGCGGTTGCCACACGGGTCGTCGGTGTGGAAGCGCTGCACCCCAGGGATGTTCGTATCGGGTCGCACCTCTCCCCCGGCGTCCCGCACCCTCGCCGCGATCGCTTCGAGGTCGTCGACGAGGAGGCACGGGTGAGCCTTCAGCGCAGGCGAGAATCCTTGCTCGACACCGCAATGCAGTTCCTGCGGGCCGACCTGGAACCACACGCCGCCGCGCGCCGCGAGAGCGGGCGGCTTCGGGATCTCCGGCAAGCCAAGCACACCCGTGTAGAACGCCCTCAGGTCATCCTCCGCCCCTGCAGGACAAGCGATCTGGACGTGGTGAATTCCGAGCACAGCCATGCTCACTCTCCTTTGACGCCGACGGCGAAGATCCGACGGAACGGGAACGGGACGCCGAACAGGCGGCGCGGGTAGGCCTGCGCCAAACGCTCGTCGAGGTCTGCGAGGAACGCCGGCTGCTCCGAGTCGTCCAGGGCGGCCAGGATCGGGCGAAGCGCGGTGCCCTGCACCCACTCGAGCACCGGATTCGCCTGTGTCCCAGCAGGATCGAGGATCTGGACGTAGGTGGTCTCCCATGCGTCCACGTGTGCGCAGCGCGAGGCGAGCAGTTCGGCATAACCCTCCGGCGAAAGCACCGGCTCATGCCGCAGCAGTGGCTTGAGCTCGCCCGACCGCGGGTGGTCGGCGACGGCTTCACGGATGATGCGATGTGACGGCGCCGAGAAGTTGCCCGGCACCTGCATGGCGAACGCGCCGCCGGCCGGCAGTGCGTCCAGCCATTGTTCGATCATGGCCTCGTGGCCCGGCACCCACTGCAGCGTGGCATTGGTGACGATCAAGTCGGGATCGCGTTCGCTCGGGTTCCATTGCGCCACATCGCCTTCTACCCACTCGACCCGGTCGTCGAGGTCGTGCTCGCGGGCAGCGTCCAACATCTGCGGGCTGGAATCAACGCCGGTGATTCGTGCATCCGGCCAGCGCCGCGCCATGAGCAGTGTCGCGAGTCCGTTGCCGCACCCGAGGTCGACGATCCTGGCCGGGTCACTGAGCGGCACGCGGGCCAGCAGGTCTCGAAATGGTCGAGTGCGGTGATCGTCGAACTTCTCGTACTGCATTGCGTCCCAGGCCATTGCCCCTCCTATTTATCTTGATGTCAAGATACTTGACATCGACTATAGTTGAGACATGGCCGTGGAGCACACCGATGAGGTCGAGCTGATCGTCGACGCGTGGCGACGCGAGCGTCCCGATCTCGACAGCGACCCGCTGCTGGTGCTCTCCCGCGTCACTCGCCTGGCTCGCCGGCTCGACCTTGCGCGTGCCACCGCCTTCGCCAGCCGCGACCTTGACGCCTGGGAGTTCGACGTGTTGTCGGCTCTGCGGCGAGCGGGCAGCCCGTACGAACTGTCGCCGGGCACTTTGGGTCAGCAGACGCTCGTCACCAGCGGCACCATGACCAACCGCGTCGACCGGCTCGAGTCACGCGGATATGTCGAACGGCGCCCCGCCCCGAACGACCGCCGCGGCGTGCTCGTGCGGCTGACCAAGAAGGGCCGCGCCGTCGTCGACGCAGCATTCGAGGATCTGCTGGCCCAAGAGCGTGACCTGCTGGCGGCGCTGCCACAGTCCGACCGCAACCAGTTGGCGGACGCCCTGCAGAGCCTGTTGTCGGCACTGGAGAACTAGACGCGCAGTCTCGCTCCGCCGGCGCTGTACGGCTGTGGCGCAGTCCTGGGCAAGGGCGATTTTGACTCGGCGCGGGTAGTCAGATCGCTTGTGGCGCAGCGCGATTGCTGGTCTTGGCGGGTTTCGACACGCGCCGGTTCGTTTCTCACCGACGCGGCACGACCACCGGGGACGGTTTCTCACCGACGAGGCCCGACCAGCGACCGCGAGCGGCTCAACCGGCGAGATTCGGCGAATCAACCAGCGAAAAGGGTCAGTCGTCGAGTTGCTCGGCAGCTTCGAGCCACTCCATCTCAAGCTGCTCACGCTCGGCGTGGATCTCGCGCAGCTGCGCGTCCAGCTCGGCAGCGCGGACGTGATCGGTTGCCGCTTCCAGCAACTGTTGGTGCAGGCGCTCCTCGCGTTCGGCACTGCGTGCGAGTGACTTCTCCAAACGTGCGACGGTCTTGCGTAGCTCGCGTACCTCGGCCGCCGAGCGGCCGGACGACACGGGAGCAGGTGCGGACGACGAACTGTTCGACGTCTTGGCAGAGCCCCCTCCGGTGGCAGATCCGGCTCCAGCAGCACGAAGTTCGAGGTACTGCTCGACACCGCCCGGAAGTTCGCGGATGCGGGCATCACCCAGCAGAGCAATCTGCCGGTTGCACATGCGCTCCAGCAGGTACCGGTCGTGCGACACGACGACGAGCGTGCCGGCCCAACCGTCCAGCACATCCTCCATGGAGGTCAGCGTCTCGATGTCGAGGTCGTTCGTCGGCTCGTCGAGCAGCAGCACGTTCGGCTCGGTCATCAGCAGGCGCAGGAATTGCAGTCTGCGGCGCTCTCCACCGGAGAGGTCAGCAACGCGGGTCTGCTGTCGCGGACCGCTGAACCCCAGCCGCTTCGCCAAGGAGGACGCACTGGTCTCCTTGCCGTCGAGCATGATGTACGACTTCACCTCGGTGATCGCATCGATCACCTTCAAGCCTTCGACCTCGGCCAGCTCACGCAAATCCTGGGTAAGGAAGGCCAGTTGGACCGTGCGACCTTCCTTGCGCTTCCCGGACGACAACTCCTGCGCACCGGTGATCGCGCGCAGCAGCGTCGACTTGCCTGCGCCGTTGACACCGACGATGCCGGTGCGCTCCCCCGGCGCCAGCCGCCAGGTCTGCTTCTCCAGAATCTTCTTGTCGCCCAACGTGATCGATGCGTCGAGCAGGTCGATGACGTCCTTGCCGAGGCGCGTCGTGGCGAAGCGGACGAGTTCGACGTCGTTGCGGGGATCGGGTTCGTTTCGGATCAGTTCGTTGGCGGCATCGATGCGGAACTTCGGCTTGGACGTGCGCGCAGGCGCGCCACGCTGCAGCCACGCCAGCTCCTTGCGGAGAAGGTTCTGCCGCCGCTCCTCGGTGGCCGCCGCCACCCGTGACCGCTCGGCCTTCGCCAGCACAAACGCCGCGTAGCCACCTTCGTACTGCTCCACCTTGCCGTCGATGACCTCCCAGGTCATGGTCGCCACCGCGTCCAGGAACCACCGGTCGTGGGTGATCGTGACCAACGCGTTCGATGCGGTCGCGCGGCGCGACGACAGGTAAGTGGCCAACCACTGCACGCCTTCGACATCCAGGTGGTTGGTCGGCTCGTCGAGCATCAGCACATCGGGATCGTCGATCAGCAAGCGGGCCAACGAAATTCGTCGACGCTCACCGCCAGAGAGCGGCCCAACGATCGTGTCGTGGCCACCGACCGCACCGAGGGTGACGCCGCCGAGCAGGCCGTCCAGGATCTCGCGGACGCGTGCTTCGCCGGCCCATTCGTGCTCCGCGCGATCGCCGAGCACTGCTTGCGCGACGGTGGATTCAGGGTCGAGGCCATCGTCCTGGCTGAGGACACCGACGGTGAGACTGCCGACTTGGGTGAGGCGTCCGGAGTCGACCTGCTGACGACCGGCGAGCACCGACAGCAGCGTCGTCTTGCCGCCACCGTTGCGTCCGACGATGCCGATGCGATCACCGGTACCGACGCCGAGAGACACCTCGTCGAGGAGTTGCTGCGTGCCGAGCGCGAGCGAAATGCGCTCTGCCGAAATGAGATTCGCCATCAATCCTCGTGTGTGCTTCTTGTTGCCGCAGTCGGCCGCCGTGAGTAGTGCGCCTGCGAGTCTTTCACGGTGCGACTGCGGAGCGAAGTCGGTGAACACTTGGTCAGTTCGGTGCGTCAGTCACCGGGTTTCGGGCCCGGCCGCTCGTCCCTCGCGCCCGGCTCAACCGCCGGGAATTGGTCGCCGGCTGCTCAGGTGAGGCGGTTGTTCGGCACCACCCGAGCGCCCGGATGCGGGCCGCTGGCAGAGACGACGTCGTCGGCCACCTTGCAGGCGGTGAGGCCGACCATGAGATCAAGTGCGGCGGCTCGGTCGGCGCACAGGAAGGCGACGGTCGGGCCGGAGCCGGAGACGATCGCCCCCAGAGCGCCCTGCGACAGACCGACGTCGATGGTGTCCTGCAGCCGCGGCATCAGCGAGATCGCCGCTTCCTGCAGGTCGTTGAACATCGCCCCAGCCAACTCGTACGGATCACCGGTGCGCAGCGCGGTGAGAATCTCCTCCGGCGCTTCCAGGCGGCGCGGCTTCCTGCGCTTGTTGAGCCGGTCGAATTCGGCGTAGACCGCCGGTGTCGACAGTCCCTCGTGCTGCAGCGCGAAGACCCACTCGTAGCGCCCGGTCGCGAGCACCGGTGCGAGCTCGTCGCCGCGACCCGAACCAAGGGCCGTCCCGCCAGTCAACGCGAACGGGACGTCAGACCCGAGGTCGCGGGCCAGGTCGAGGTGGTCGAGCTTGGTCAGTTGCAGGTCGAAGAGTTGGTCGATCGCGATGATCGCCGCCGCGGCGTCGGCCGAACCACCGGCCATTCCCCCGGCGACCGGAATCGACTTGTCGATCGTCATCGACACCGGTCCGGCTTCGTAACACTCCTGCGCGAGCCGGTGAGCCACCTGCATCGCGAGGTTGGCACCGTCCGTGGGCACCTTGTCGGCGTACGGCCCCGTGATGGTGCATTCCCACTGCTTGGACGGGCGCACGTGGATGTCGTCCGTGAGGTCGACGGCGTGGAACACCGTCGCGAGACCGTGATAGCCGTCCTCGTCGAGCGGTCCGACCGCCAGGCTGAGGTTCACCTTGGCGGGGACGCGAACGGTTACCCCTTCATCGATGGCGGCCATGTCTGCACCCTATGCGGTGCGGGCTGCCGCAAGCGCTGCAAAGTCGTGCACCGAAAGTCGTTCACCGCGCAGAGTGGGATCGATCCCGGCTGCGACGAGTGCTTCCTCGGCCGCGGCAGGCGACCCGGCCCAGCCGGCGAGCGCCGCGCGCAGCGTCTTACGCCGCTGGGCGAATGCCGCATCGACGCAGGCGAAAACCTCGGCGGCGGGCACGTCGTCGCGCGGCGGATCGCGGCGCACCATCGAGACCAGCCCCGAGTCGACGTTCGGCGCCGGCCAGAAGACATTGCGCCCGACCTTGTCGGCCAGGCGCACGTCGGCGTACCACGCGGCCTTGACGCTCGGGACGCCGTAGACCTTGCTACCCGGCACGGCAGCCAGGCGCTCGGCCACCTCCAGCTGCACCATGACCAGCACCTTCTGAATGCTCGGAAAACGCTGCAGGAAGGAAAGCACGACCGGCACCGACACGTTGTAGGGCAGGTTCGCGACCAACGCCGTCGGCTGCGGATCAGGTAGTGACGTAACCGTGAGCGCGTCCTGCTGAGTCACCGTCAGCCGATCGCGCACGTCCGGGGCCATCGTCTCGACGGTCAGCGGCAATTGCTCGGCCAGCCGGCGATCGATCTCGATCGCATGCACGTGACGCACCTGCGGCAGCAGCGCAAGGGTGAGCGATCCGAGACCTGGTCCGACCTCGATCACCACGTCGTCCGCACCGACATCGGCCAGCCGAACGATCTTGCGGACGGTGCCCTTGTCGATGACGAAGTTCTGACCCCACTGCTTGGTGGGGCGGATGTCGAGCTGCGCGGCGAGTTCGCGGATCTCCACCGGCCCCAGCAGGGCTTCGTCGCGCGCACTCTGTTCAGTCACGCTCACGGAGCCTAGTGCAGCCTCGCGACAGTGTCGGGCAACAGAAAAGTGGCCACCCGAGGATGGCCACTTCCTGTACCGACGAATCGGTCACATGGTGTGTGTGATCACGCAGCGTGTGCGCAACCCCAGGGGCGCAGGCCCATCTGGTCGTACAGCTTGTTGGCGATGGTGATCTGCTGTGCGCGGGTGGCCAGGTCAGCACGCGGGGCGTACTTGGTGCCGCCGGCACCCACCCAGCTGGCGAAGGCGAACTGCAGACCGCCGTAGTAGCCGTTGCCGGTGTTGATCGACCAGTTGCCGCCCGACTCACACTGCGCGATGCGGTCCCACATGGCCGAACGGCGCGTGTCGAGACCGGCGGTGCTGCCGGTGCTGGTGGCGGTGGACGTGGTCGGGCTGGCGGTGGCGCTCGGCGTCGAGGCTGCCTTGGTGCCGACCACGAGGATCTTGGAGACAGGCGCGCTGACCGTCTCGCGCTTGGTGACGACCTGCTTGGTGACCTTGCCGTTCACGACGGTCTGGGTGAGCGTCACGCGCTCCGAACCGGCGACGCCGGCCTGGGTGATCTTCGTGGTGCCGCGTGCCAGCGTGCTGTCGGTCTTGCGCACGGTGTCGAACGCGACCGGACGGGTCTGGGTGACGGTCTTGAAGGTCGGGCGGTCCTGCGAACGGGCGACCTGGGTTGCCGCGCTGCGGGTGGCGGCGCTCGTCGAGGACGAGGAGGTCGTCGACGACGAGGCCGGCGAGCTGGTGCTCGACGAAGTCGTGGACGAGGAGGACGTCGACGTGGAGGACGAGGCCGGCGAGCTGGTGCTCGTGCTGGAAGCCGCAGAGGAAGTGGCCAGCGGGGTGTTGGCGGCCGTGTTGTCGGCGCCGGTGCCACAGGCGGTGAGCGTCAGAGCGGCGACAGCGGAACCGGCAGCAGCGATGGTCATCGGACGGGTGAGCGTGCGGAACAAGAAGAAACTCCAGGTTTTGTACGTTCCCGGTCAGCGACTGGACACACGCGGTCAGTGCGGCTTCGAGCCGTACCCACTCGCATACTCAGCACCGGACATTCCGGGGAGTCGGCCACACGTGACCGGGCCTCCAAGACGTTCGTCGCCATTGGGCTTACTCATCAAAGGTGACTGACGATCGCGCTCAGGTCAAATTTTGATAACGACTCTTGCGGGTGACGCTCACCACATGCAGTGCGGGCGTCGGCCGATCACCAGGCTCCGTACACGGCCTCGCTGTTGGTCGAGATCGCCTGACACAACGTCGGCAGATCGACGTTGAGGACGTCCGCCATCCGGCGCACGGTGACCGGTGTCAGGTACGGCGAGTTCGGCGCTCCCCGGTGCGGCGAAGGAGTCAGGTAGGGCGCGTCGGTCTCGACCAGGATCTGCTCCAGCGGAGTCACCGCCAACGCGTCCCGTAAGCCGCGCGCATTCTTGAACGTGACGGTGCCGGCGAAGCTGAGGAAGTAGCCGCGGTCGACGCACTCACGCGCCATCGTCACGTCGCCGGAGAAGCAGTGCAGCACCACCTTCTCGGGCGCCCCCTCCTCCTTCAGGATGCGCAGAACGTCGGCGTGCGAATCACGGTCGTGGATCTGCAGTGCCTTGCCGGTGCGCTTGGCGAGGTCGATGTGCCAACGGAACGAATCCTGTTGTGCTGCAACGCCGTCAGGCCCCGTACGGAAGTAGTCGAGTCCGGTCTCACCGATGGCCCGCACCCGCGGGTGCGCGGCCAGGTGCTCGATCTCGGCGAGGGCAGCGTCGAGTTCACCGGCGTCCGCGTGCTTGGGCGCCTCGTTGGGATGGATGGCGATCGCACCGAGCAGTTCGGGATGCTGATCGATCACCTCGACCGTCCAGCGAGCCCCATCCAGGTCGCAGCCCACCTGCACCATCCGATCGACTCCCACCCGTCGCGCCGCAGCGATCGCGGCGGCCACGTCGACGGCGCCCTGCCCCTCCCGATTGATGTCGAGATGGGTGTGGTTGTCGACCACCGCGAAGGGCAGCGGATTCGGCTCCGGAGGCGGGCCCGAATGTGAACCGCTCTGGTGGCCCGAACCCACTACGGAGTCACTCCCAGGCGGGTGTTCTCCTCCTCGACCACCGACGGGTCGAGCTTGGTGAAAATCGGGGTCGGCTTGGCGATCGGTGTGCCGATGATCACGTCGCGCGTGGCCCATTTCGGGGTCTGGGAGTAGTCGCCGGTGATGATCGGGTAGGCCCGGGAGTCGTCGTCCAGGTCGCGCACCTGCTCCAGCCGCGGCATCGGCATGAACTCGGAAATGCCGAAGACCGCCGCCACCTGGTTGGCCGAGTGGGGCAGGAAGGGCGCCATCATCGTGTTGAGGTCGACGACCGCCTGGGCGAGGGTGTGCAGCACGGTCGCGAGGCGCTCGCGCTGGTCGTCGCCCTTCAGCTTGAAGGGTTCGGTGTCGGAGACGTACTTGTTCGCCTCGCGCGCCAGACGCATCACCTCGGCCATGGCCGGCTTCTGCCGCTGGTGCTCGAGCATGTCGCCGACGGTGTCGAAGCCGCCGCGGATCTGCGCCAGCAATGCCTCGTCGATCGGTTCCAGCGCACCGGGGGCCGGCACTTCACCGAAGTTCTTGGCGATCATCGCGGCGGTGCGGTTGACCAGGTTTCCCCACCCGGCCACGAGCTCGGAGTTGTTGCGCTGCACGAACTCCTCCCAGGTGAAGGTGGAGTCCTGTGTCTCCGGGCCGGCGGCACAGATGAAGTAGCGCAGCGCGTCTGCGCCGTAGCGGGCCAGCATGTCCTGCACGTAGATGACATTGCCGCGGCTGGTGGAGAACTGCCCACCGCCCAGGTGCAATAGCCCGGAGGCCACGACCTCGGTCGGCAATTGCAGCTCGCCGTACGGCCCGGCGGTGCCGCCCTTGGCGCCCTGGCCCATGTAGCCGAGCAGTTCGGCCGGCCAGATCTGGGCGTGGAAGGTGATGTTGTCCTTGCCCTGGAAGTAGTACGACCGCATCTGCTCGTCGTTCCACCACTCGCGCCACTTCTCCGGCTCGCCCAGGCGTCGCGCCCATTCGATGGACGCCGACAGGTAGCCGATCACCGCGTCGAACCACACGTAGAAGCGCTTGTCCTCCCAGCCCTCGACCGGGATCGGGATGCCCCAGTCGATGTCGCGGGTCATGGCGCGCGGGTGCATTTCCTTGGCGATGCCCTTGGCGAAGTTGATCACTCCGGGACGCCAGGTGCCGGCGGTGTCGACCTCGTCCAGCCAGGCTTGCAGCGCCTCCGCGAGCGCCGGCAGGTCGAGGAAGAAATGCTTGGAGTCGATGAACTTCGGCGTCGAGCCGTCGACCTTGCTGACCGGGTTGATCAGATCGGTCGGGTCGAGCTGGTTGCCGCAGTTGTCGCACTGGTCACCGCGGGCCTCGGGGAACTTGCAGATCGGGCAGGTTCCCTCGATGTAACGGTCGGGCAGCGTGCGTCCGGTCGTCGCGCTCACCGCGGTCTGGGTGGTCTGCTCGATCATGTAGCCGTTGTCGCGGATGCCGCGGAACAGCTCTTGCACCACGGCGTAGTGGTTGCGCGTGGTGGTGCGGGTGAACAGGTCGTAGCTCAGCCCGAGTTCGGTGAGGTCTTGGGCGATCACCGCGTTGTACTTGTCAACGATCTCCTGGACGCCGATGCCTTCCTTGTCGGCCAGCACCAGGATCGGCGTGCCGTGCTCGTCGGTGCCACTGACCATCAGCACGTCGTGCCCGGCCATCCGCATGTAGCGGCTGAACACGTCGGAAGGGACCCCGAAGCCGGCGACATGGCCGATATGACGGGGACCGTTGGTGTACGGCCAGGCAACAGCGGACAGAACCTTCATGGGGCGCAAGTCTAGGAGGCTGATGCACCGGCATTAGACCGCGTCCGCCCCATCGCCTGCATCCGCACCCGAGGTGGCTCGGACGGAGGTACATCACGATTGTGCACACGCAGCGCTTGACCGGAATGAGTCGGCGATGCCAGTACGTTGACTGCATCGGAAATCGACCACGATCTGGGTGGTCGCCTGAAATCTGGGAGTGCGGATGTTCGCAGCCTTGACCGGGGCCGGCTTGTCGGCCGCAGCCGGACTGAACGCGTACGTGCCGTTTCTGCTCGTCGCACTCGTCGCGAAGTTCAGCGATGTCATCACGCTCCCCGGCGACTTCTCGTGGATCGAGTCGTGGTGGTCGATCGGTGGTGCCAGCGTGTTGCTACTCACCGAGGTTGTGCTCGACAAGATTCCGGCGATCGACAGCCTCAACGACATCATCGGCACAGCAGTGCGCCCGACCATCGGTGGCGTTGTCGCTGCAGCGACGAGCTCGGCCGGCACGCTCGACCAGTCGTCCTTCATGGTCGACAACCCGTGGATCTCGGCGATCGGCGGCGGACTCATCGCCGCTCTGGTGCACACCGCCAAGGCGAGCGCCCGCCCGGTGATCAACACCGCGTCCCTCGGTTTTGGAGCACCGCTGGTGTCGACGGCCGAGGACGTCGGCTCCGTCGGCCTTTCCCTCATCGCCGTCTTCCTGCCGGTGCTGGTGATCGTCGCGCTGGCCGTCCTGGCCTGGCTGATGTGGAAGTTGGTGCGGCGCGCCCGACGCTTCGCGCGCAGGCGAAGGGACGCCGAAGCTGTTGCATAAGGTCAATCCCCGGTTTCTGCTGATCGCCGGGTTGGTGTTGCTGCTGGCCGCCGGAGCTTCCTGGTGGTGGCAGGGCAGAACACCGACCCCGCGCCTGATGACCGCCGGCTCCGTCACCGCCAGTCAGCCGGACGGCGACTCCCTGAAACTAACTGTCAAGTACTCCGCGGACGGAGCACAGCGCACCGCCACCGGCACCGTCAACAAGGCCGCCTTCGAGTGGCAGGGCCGCACGATCTGGGTGTGTTACGAGATCGACGACCCGTCGGCAGCCACCCTGCGCCTCCCCTACGACCCTTGGTGTTGAGCGCGTGTTGAGCGCTCAGCGCGCCGCGAGTGCGGCGTCGTAGAGAGCCTTCTTCGACAACCCCGTCTCGCCCGCGATCTGGGCTGCGGCGTCCTTCAACCGGACGCCCGATTCGAGGAGTTCGAGCACCCGCGGAGTGGCTTCCTCCACCGTTGCCGCCACGGCGGGGGCACCGGCCACCACGACGGTGATCTCGCCGCGTGCGTGCTCGAGCGCCCATTGCGCGAGTTCGGCCAGGCCGCCGCGCTTGACCTCTTCGTAGGTCTTGGTGAGTTCACGGCAGACCGCCGCGCGCCGGTCGGCGCCGAACCCGTCGGCCAGTGCCTGCAGCATCTCGGCGAGCCGGTGCGGTGCTTCGAAGAAGACCATCGTCCGCTTCTCATCCGCCAACGCGGCCACCTGCCGGCCGCGCTCGCCGGCCTTGCGCGACAGGAAGCCCTCGAAACAGAACCGGTCGACCGGCAGCCCCGAGACAGCCAGCGCCATCAACACCGCCGATGGCCCCGGGACGCAGGTGATCCGCAGATCGGCGGTCACGGCGTCGGCCACCACGCGGTAACCGGGATCGGAGACCGAGGGCATCCCGGCGTCCGTGACCACCACCACGCGTCCGCCGCGGGCGACCGTGGCGACCAGGTCTGCCGACCGTGCGGCCTCGTTGTGCTCGTGATAGCTGATGATCCTCGCCGAGGTGGTGACCTCAAGCGCATCCATGAGGCGCCGCAGCCGGCGGGTGTCTTCAGCAGCGATGACGTCGGCGGCGCGCAACTCCTGCGCCAGCCGGGGCGCAGCGTCCCGCGGATCACCGATCGGTGTTGCAGCAAGCACCAGCACGCCCTCAGCCATGGGCGCCAGCGTAGTTATACCCTCGGCACGTGCCTTCCCTGACTGCCGAGCGCGAGGTTCTGCGCCGACGCCTCCTCGGCCGTCCCCGCACCGCCCAGGAGAAGTTGTGGGCCTGGGTCGGCCCCGCGATCGTCACCGTCATCGGCGGTTTCCTGCGGTTCTGGGATCTGGGCCGTCCGCACCAGCTGGTCTTCGACGAGACGTACTACGTCAAGCAGGGCTGGTCGATGATGCAGTACGGCTACGAGATGAAGCCCACCAAGGTGGTCTCCGACGGCAAGGCCGCCGACTCGCTCTTCACCATGGGTCAGTGGCAGCAGGGGGTCTACGGCACCGAGGCCGATTTCATCGTCCACCCACCCTTGGGCAAGTGGATGATCGGTGGCGGGGAATGGCTCTTCGGCATCGACTCCAGCTTCGGGTGGCGCTTCGCCGTCGCGCTGGTCGGCACCCTCGCGATCTACCTGGTCGGACGTGCCGCGTGGCACCTGTTCCGCTCGCCGCTGCTGGCGATCATCGCCTCGATCCTGCTGGCCGTCGAAGGCCAGGAATTTGTGATGTCGCGCACCGGGATCCTCGACGTCATGGTGATGTTCTTCGCGTTGGCGGCATTCGTCGCGCTGCTTGCTGATCGCGAACGTACCCGCGGAATCCTGGCCGACAAGGTGGCCCGGATGAAGGTCGCCGGCACCTGGGACGAGAACGCACTCGCCGGGCCGTTCCTCGGGTTGCGCCCGTGGCGCTGGGTGGCGGGCCTGTGCATCGGGCTCGACATGGCGGTGAAGTGGTCGGGCGGTTTCTATCTCGTCTTCTTCGGACTGCTCTCGGTCTGGTGGGACCTCGGCGCGCGCCGCGCCGTCGGCGTCAAACGCTGGGTGAGCGCGACCGTCATCAAGGACGCACTGCCGGCGATGGCGATCATGGTGACGCTCACCCTGGTCACCTACGTGACGAGTTGGTGGGGCTGGTTCGCGTCCAAGGACGCGTGGGGCCGCAACTGGGCGGCGACCAACCCGGCTGACAAGGATTCGGGGCTCTCCCCCGACAGCTCGCTCTTCGGCTGGATGCCGGACGCGTTGCGTTCGCTGTGGCATTACCACGTGGAGATGTACAACTCCGCGGCCGGAATCGTCAGCCCGCACAACTGGGAATCGAATCCGTGGTCGTGGATGGTGCAATCGCGTCCCACGCTCTTCTTCGCCGAATACCCCACCAAGGGCATCGACGGCTGCACGGTCGCCAAGTGCGCCAAGGTGATCAATCCGATCGGCACCCCGCTCATCTGGTGGATCGGCACCATCGCGATCGTGATTCTGGTCTTCCACTGGTTGCTGCGCCGCGACTGGCGAGCACCGGCGATCCTCGCCGGCATCTTCGCCGGCTGGCTGCCGTGGTTCTCCTACCAGGAGCGCACGATCTTCACCTTCTACTCAGTCGCGTTCGCGCCCTTCGTCGTGCTCGCGGTGGTCTTCGTGCTGGGCCTCATGCTCGGCGGCCCCGAGGCATCGCGACAACGGCGTAAATACGGCCTCATGGCGGTGGGAGCGATCGTGGTGGCCTGCGTGGCGATGTTCGCCTTCTTCTGGCCGATCTACACAGCTCAAGTGATTCCGTACGGCCAGTGGGACGCCCGAATGTGGCTGCCCAGCTGGTCGTGAGTGGTCGACCTCAGCGAGGCAGTAGGTCGCCGGCGAGTTCGAACGCCTGCGTTTCGGGAATGTCGAACACCCGATAGCCCTGCCTCCCCGCCGCCGTCGCGACCTCGACCGTGGCCAGGCCGGCGCGTCGCTGGAAGAAGGATCGCCGGACGCTGACCGCGACGGTCGCGTCGCGCTCGAGCACCACCGTGCTCAATGCCAGAGATCCGCTCTGGGTGACCAGATCGGTGTCGGTGAGCGCGTGTCCGAGGTGGTGGGCCCGCGAGCGTCCGAGCAGTGCTCCAGCGACCACGAGCAGCGCCGCGACGACGACACCGAGGATCGTCCGGTTCGCTACGACCCCGCCGACCACCGCACCGGCCCCAAGGACGACGCCCGGCCCGACCGCGCGCACGTACCGGCGCCTTGTGGCGGCTCGTCCGTGGGAGTCAAGTGGTTGGTGCAGGGCTGGGTTGCCGACGATCTCATCACCCAGCTCGCGGATGACGGACGCTGGCGAAGCGGGTGCGAGCAGAGATGCGATGCCTGGCTCACTGTCGTGCCGCGCCAGCCCGGTCATCACGGCTACGAGTCGGGCGCCTCCGAACCAGCGCAGCGGAATGGGGCGACGAACTTCCACGCCGCGCAGTCGACGGATCTCCAGCGAGGTCGACCGGGTGGTCAGCAGGCCCCGACTCAGGTGCAGCGTGCGGCCGTGGTGATCGCGACTGAGCGAGAACCCGAAGTTGCTGACCGCCGATCCGAGGATCGCCAGGACACACACCGTGACGAACATGCCGGTGGCGATGATGAGGATGATCGCCACGATGCCGGCGTCCTGCAGCCATGAGAACGCGCCGGGCACCTTGGTGTCCGCGTCGAAGACACCGAACTGATCCATCAGCTGGAAGGAGAATCCGAAGATCACGCTGGCGCTGGCAAATCCGGTGATGCCCAGCGGCGCGTAGAGCAGCCACTTCGGCTGGAGCCGGTAGAGCACCTCGTCCGGCTCCGTCTGAGCCACCCAATCGGATACTGCCGGCTCTTCCCCATCGACGGCGTCGGCTCGCTGATGCTCCGACGCCGACCCGGCCTCGTCGACTGCCGCAGAGGCTTGAGTTGCCTTGCGCTGCAAGAGTTCTGCGCGCAGGACGTCTGCTTCTCGCTGGGGCAGACCGTCCAGGTGCACGGGCTTGTCGCCGGCGCCGGTACCGATCTCCACTGCTGCGAGTCCGAGCAACCGGTGCAGCAACGACGCGGTCACGTCGACGGTGCGCACCTTGTCGGTGGACGCGACGAAGGTGTTGCGCTGAAGCAAGCCGGTGCGCAACTGCACCTGCTGCGAGGTGAACCGATAGGTGGTGGTGAACCACTTGAACACGGCGACGGCGATCACGAAGACCAGCACGGCCACCGGCCACAGCACCTGGTGCAGACCTCCGGCGAAGTTTCGGCCGGCGAACGCGGCACCCAGCAATGCCGGCAGGAAAGTGCCCACCTCGCGGAACGGATGGATCAACAACATCCGCCGGTCGAGGCGGCGCCAGTCGCTCTCCAGGTGCTCCATGCTCAGGTGCCGTCCCCGCCGTCTGCAGCAGCGATCCGCGTCAACTCCTCGGCTAGACTGTCTGCTTCATGCCGGTCGAGCCCATCGATCCTCAGCTCGCCCTTCGCGGACGCCGTGGTGATCGTGACGCTGGAGAGGCCGAAGACCTGCGCGATCGGTCCGCGCCCGGTGTCGACGGTCTGGATGCGCGAGATCGGCGCGACGCGTCGCTCCTGGTTCAGCCAACCGCGCTGGGTGTAGACGGCGTCCTGGGTGACCTCCCACAGATGCACGCGGTAACGCCACCACGGCGCGACCGGAATCGTGATCAGGGCTTCGACCACGACCAGAACCACCAGCACGGTGTCCCACGGCGACGGGATCCAGTCACGGGTGTGGACGAAGATGACCGCCGCCAACGCGATGACCGCGGTGATGGCCTCGATCGTGCGCCACATCGTCTTCGCCCGCGGGGAAACACGATGGGCCGGCTCACGCTGCAGCAGGGTGGCCGGCCCCGTCGAGTCAGTCATCGACTACTTGTTGTTCCAGCGCTCGGCGCACTCGTGGATGACCTCGATGGCCTCCGCGGCGTCGCCCCAGTGGTCGACCCTGGTCGAGCCAGGCTTCTTCAGCGCCTTGTAGTTGTTGAAGTGGAACTCGATCTGCTTGATCAGCTGCGGGTTGACGTCATCCATCGTGGTGATGC
Source organism: Yimella sp. cx-51 (assembly GCF_017654605.1). Lineage (GTDB taxonomy): Bacteria > Actinomycetota > Actinomycetes > Actinomycetales > Dermatophilaceae > Yimella. The sequence goes on along the minus strand of NZ_CP072113.1, from coordinate 636,612 downwards.
CGTCGCCGGTGTTGCGGTCGTCCGAGGGCACGACCACGACCTTGTCGTCGACCTCGCCGTCGTCAATGAACTTCATGATGCCGATCACGCGCCCTTCCATCACCAGGCCGGTCGGCAGCGGCTCCTCGGTGAGCACGAGCACGTCCAGCTCGTCACCGTCCTCGTCCAACGTCTGCGGGATGAAGCCGTAGCTGGTGGGCTTGGTGAAGACCTGGGGCTCGACGCGGTCGAGCTTCATGACCTTGTTCACGCGGTCCCACTCGACCTTCAGGGTGCTGCCCTTGCTGATCTCGACCACGACGTTGATCAGGCCGCCGTCGACGTCGCCCGGGCCGAAGGCCTCGTTGAAGTCCACCACTAGTGTCTGCTCCCTGGATTAGCGCGAAAGGATGCGGAAAGTTCGGCGCGAGCCTATCAATGCGCCCGGGGTACGCCCGCAGCCGAACCGCTTCATGGCTCTGCGCTCACCGGGTGGGTCGATCGAGCCCCGAAAGTGCCTGCGCAGTATGGCTGCTGGCGTCCTGAGCTCGTCCGCGGAAGTCAGAGATGCGCTCGCACCTGGCGCGCCCGGCCACCGAGCAGCGCCAACAGCTCCGCGGCAAGTTCTTCCTTGATCGGAGGCCAGTTGTTGAAGGTCACCGAAGGCGCGCCGACCACATTCGGGTCGTCAGCGAGCCAGTCGCCGAGGCGATTACGGGTGCCGCACTCCGGGCACTCGACTGCCGGCTCACCGTTGTGCGCCCACCATTCCAGAAGGTCCCAATGGCCGACCTCGTCCAACGCTTTTTTGCAAGCCGGGCATGCCGGTGGCGCGTAGTTCTCGACGGCATCGAAGAGACCTTGGTCGAGCTTGATGTCGACACCGCTGTTGGCCATCGGGCCCCAGTCCTGGGGAAACTGCAGGGCGTCCTTCACGCGCGGACCGGCTTCCCACTCGCTGGGGCTCATCAGATCGTCGCGTGCGGTGTTGGGGACGATCAACTTTCGTTCCTGGAGGAACCGTTCGCTGGTGTCGAGTCGATCGATACGTACGAAACTCTCTCTGTCCTCGCTCATCACTCCACCCCAGGAAAATCCCGTATTGCAGAGGCGAACTGACAGCGCCAGCTCGTATCGAGAAGTGCGAGAACCAAGTTGAGGGACCAGCAGAAAGCCTGCTGATCCCTCAATGTCTGGTGGAGCTAAGGGGATTCGAACCCCTGACCTTCTCATTGCGAACGAGACGCGCTACCAACTGCGCCATAGCCCCAGAGCGAAGGAAACGATAACACTGCGCCGATGCGCGCCACCAATCGCGAGGCGCGCCACGCTCGTAGGGTGAGGCCATGGCGACCGATGCTTCGACGACCGACTTTCCGCTGGCCGGCATCAAGGTGGCCGATTTCAGCCGCGTCCTGGCCGGCCCTCTTGCCACGATGACGCTGGCCGACCTCGGCGCCGACGTGGTGAAGGTCGAACGGCCGGGCATTGGCGACGACACCCGACACTGGGGGCCGCCCTGGACGAAGCACTCGTCCTCCTACTTCGAGTGTGCCAACCGCTCGAAGCGCAGCATCGCCCTTGATCTGAAGGATCCGGACGACGTGGCGCGCGCACGTGAGTTGGCGCTGGATGCAGACGTCGTGGTGGAGAACTTCAAGGCCGGGACGATGGACCGCCTCGGTCTGGGCCACGACGACCTTTCGGCCGCCCACCCGGGCCTGGTCTACTGCTCGATCACTGGCTTCGGATCGGCCGCCGGGGCCGACCTCCCCGGCTACGACTTCCTGGTGCAGGCGGTCGGCGGCTTGATGAGCATCACCGGCGACGCGGACGGCGAGCCCACCAAAGTCGGGGTCGCCCTCGTCGACGTGCTCACCGGCAAGGACGCAGTGATCGGCATCCTCGCGGCGCTGCACGAACGAGACCGCAGCGGGCGCGGACAACGCGTCGAAGTTGCCCTGCTCACCAGCTTGCTCGGCTCGCTCGCCAACCAGGCGTCCGCCTATCTCGCGACGGGCATCAACCCTGGACGCATGGGCAACCAGCACCCGTCGATCACGCCATACGAGACGCTGCGCTGCCGCGACGGACACATCGCGGTCGCGTGCGGTAACGACGCCCAGTTCGCCCGGTTGGCAACGGCTCTGGGGCACTCGTCGTGGAGCACCGACCCGCGGTTCGCCACGAATGAACAGCGCGTCGCGCATCGCATGGAGTTGATCGAAGCTCTCGAGGGAGCGTTGACGCAGCAGGACGCCGACGTATGGCTCAAGCGACTCCGGGTGGCCGGCGTGGCCGCCGGGCGGGTGGGCGACATCGGGTCGGCCATCGCTTTGGCCGAAGATCTCGGGCTGGAGCCGACCGTCGATCTCGGCCCGGAGCATCCGCGCGGCATTCGGCATCCCGTCACGTTCTCCCGCTCGTCGCTGCGGCCGGCGACTCCGCCGCCGGAGTTGCCGGAGCGATGAGCTGATCGCCGTCAAACCTAGCTGGTTCGATTCGGCGGGTTTCGATGCGCCGCTCGTTCCTCACGGCGGCCCAACCGGCATGACGCGAAGAAGGGCCCCCAGTCGGGACCCTTCTTCGACTTCTGATCGGTCAGCCGGCGCGGTAGACCGCGGGCAGTTCTTCGAGGTCTTCGTCCAGCGCGAGGCCGTCGAAGGGGAGGTCCTGCACCGGGACGGGCTGGTCGGCGACCGTCGCAGCGGGCTCGACCGCGGTCTGCGGGGCGCGTTCCTTCATGGCGTACG